>JAEZHM010000124.1 GCA_023416585.1 Bacillota bacterium | reverse complement strand
GCAGCCAAAATGGGCAGCACGGCGTTCTTGGCACTGTTCACGCGAATGGAACCGGCCAAGGGCGTTCCACCCTCCACACGGAAAAATCCCATGTGTTTCACCTCCACCGTTATTTCCCGTGCTTCATTCTATGCATGCGGGAAAATTTGGTGAGGCAGCTGAAAATTGGGGATGTAGGATTACCGGAGGTTGCGTTCGCCGCTTCGGCTGATATTCAGTACAATGCCCACAGCCGCCATCATGATGGAGATGGATGTACCCCCCTTACTGAAGAATGGCAGCGGCAGTCCGGTGGTAGGCAGCAGCCCCACAACCACCCCCATGTTCAAAAACGCCTGGATGGCAATCATGGAAGTAATTCCTGCCGCAAGAAGGCACCCGAACTTATCTTTGCATGTTACGGCAATGCGCATGCCTACAAACATGAAGACCACAAATAGCGTGATGACCACTAGGCATCCAAACAGCCCGAAGTCCTCCCCCACTATAGCGAAGATAAAATCGCTTTCCGGGTAAGGCAGGTAGGCGTACTTTTGCCTGCCCCTGCCAAGCCCCATGCCGAACAGACCACCGGAACCAAAGGCAATCAACGACTGCGCCAATTGATAGCCTTCGTCGCTCATTTTGGCAAAGGGATCGCGGAAGGACAAAAGCCTCTCCCTTCGGTAAGGCTCGCTCCATGCATAGAACAAGCCTGCGGCCACGCCCAGTATCCCCATCAGGCTCAGGTGTTTCCATTTGGCGCCTGCCATCAATATCATCACGCCGCTGACCATAAGGATGGACATGGCCGTGGAGAGGTTGGGCTGCTCCAGAATCAGCAGGAAAAAGAAAGCGGGGATCACCATCAGCGGCACAATGCCTTTGAACAGGAAACGCACGCTGTCTCCGCTGTTGGAAAGCGCGGTGGCCAGAAAGGCAACAACCGCGAACTTGCACAGCTCCGATGGCTGAAGGCTCATTCCCGCAATGTTCAGCCACCGCCTTGACCCGTTCAGGTATACGCCTATGCCGGGGATCAGCACAAATACCAGCAGCACTGCGCTTGCACCTAGCCCTGTCAGTATCACCCAGGGCTTTTTCCAAAATGTATAAGGCACCCGGGAAGTTACGATCAAGGCCACAAGCCCCACCCCGATACCAATGAGCTGCTGCTTGACCTCTCCCAACGCATCGCCTCTGTCCTGGGCAATATAATAGGTGGCGCTGAACAATGTAAGTAGCCCCGCCATCAGCAAAAGCATCAGCGTCACCACCATGGCGCCGTCTACGCCGCGCTGCCTTTGAATAAGCGGCGTTTTTTTATCCGCCTTCATTGTGGCTCTTAAGTCGGTCATGCTTCCTTACCTTTCCAGCGGTTTTATTCCGCCCGCAAGGTCCCTCGGGGGAGGGAGGGAGCATATATTCCGAAGGTCCAGGGCGTTAGGAACGCCCTTTGTGTCCGAAGACGCGAATTTCCTTTACACCTTACACCAGTGCGTTCACTATTTCCTTGAAGATGCGGCCCCGCTGCTCATAATCCGTGAACATGTCAAAGCTGGCGCAGGCCGGGGAAAAGAGCACATTGCCTCCAGAAACGGCATGGGCACGTGCTTTGTCAATGGCATCCTTGAGGGTAGTTGCATGGGTGATGCGGTCAAAGCCCGCGTCAAGCAGTGTCTTTTCGATCTGCCCCGCCGTCTGGCCCAGTAAAACCGCATGGGTCATATAAGGTGAAGCCACTATTTCCTTTGCCAGGGGTGAAAAATCAGTATGCTTGTCATACCCGCCCAGCATGATGACGGTAGGCGCCTTCATGGTCTGTACAGCCTTGATGGTGGAATCCACATTGGTGCCCTTGCTGTCGTTATAATAAACCACGCCATGAAGTTCCCTGGTACGCTCTATGCGGTGCTCCACGCCTTGAAACGTTCTAAGAGAATGGCGTATCACAGGCGCCGGCACGCCCATGGCCACAGCCACAGCAGTGGCAGCCAGCGCGTTTTCCAGGTTATGGGGGCCAGGGATATATACGGCATCCACGTCACAAACGGATCTTGTCTCCCCGCCCCAGGCGCAAACGATTTTTCCGTTTTCCACAAAGGCGCCCAGCGGCACAGCCTGCGTCCTGGAGAACCAGGCCACCCGGCTCGTGAGCTGTCCCGCCATCTCCTGCAATATGGGATCGTCAAAATTCAGCACAGCCACATCCTGGCTGTTTTGATTTTCAAACAGACGGGCTTTCATGCGTATGTATTCCTGCATGGAGCCGTGACGGTTCAGATGGTCCTCTGTGATGTTAAGCAGTGCACCGACCTTGGGATGGAAGGTATCGATGCTCTCCAGCTGAAAGCTGGAAACTTCAGCCACGATCACGTCTTCCCGGCGGCTTTCCATGGCTGCAAGACACATAGGGTAACCGATATTGCCTGCCACAAACGTAAGCTTTCCTGCGTTTTTGAAAATTTCTCCCAACAATGAAACCGTGGTGGTTTTGCCGTTGGTGCCGGAGACAGCGACCACCGTGCCTTCGGCCAGCTGATAGCCCAGTTCCAGTTCCGCTATCACAGGCAAGCCCTTTTCCCGGGCCTTGACAACGAAGGGTGTTTGGATGGGCACGCCGGGGCTTATCACAATGGCATCCACTTGGCTAAACAGAGTTTCGGGTTCTTCCCCCAGATGCCATTTCACCGGGAGCGTATCCAGCTCGTCCAGAGAGATGCGCAGTTCTTCCCGTTTCTTTTGATCCACCAAAAAGGGAGTGGCACCATGTTTTACCAATAATTGCGCAGCAGCAACACCGCTGCGGGCCATGCCTACCACCATTACATTTTTGTGCTCCCAGTTCAAGCAAATACCCCCTTAAAGCCGGATAGGCGCTTTTTTGAAATAATTATATGCCGGATATATCCATGGATAGGAGTGCCACCAGGGACAAAATACCGGTTACAATGGCGTACAACGCCACCACCTGCGTTTCCGAATAGCCGCTCAGCTCAAAGTGATGATGGATGGGCGACATTTTGAAAATGCGTTTCCCATGCGTGAGTTTGAAATAAATACGTTGCATAATCACCGACACGGAGGACATGACCATCGTAAATGCGACCAAAAGCAGCATCAATGGTTGACGCATAAGCATCGCCATGGCCACTGTTGCTCCGCCAATGAACATTGACCCCGTATCGCCCATAAAAACCATGGCAGGATAGCGGTTGAAACGTAAAAAGCCCATACAGGAACCTGTAAGTGCCAATGCGAAAATGCCGATGTTATAAAGGCTGTCGCCATATGAAGAGCTGCCAATTAAAACTGCCGCAGGCAAGAGAAAAATAGCAATCAAGCCCCATGCCGCGCTGCCAATCACTGTCACTGTAGACAACAGACCATCCATGCCATCCTGCAAATTAGCGCTGTTGACCATGAATATTACGACCAGCGTCATCAAGGGAATATAGTATATCCCCAAATTCCATTCCACGTTAAAAAAGGGAACCCATATTTTACTTCCCACCTGCGGATGGAAATAGCAATACACCGAAAAACCTGCTGCCAATATCACCTGTCCAGCAATCTTCTGCCAACCTGTCAAACCCAGGCTGCGCTTTTTGACCACCTTGACGTAGTCGTCCGCAAAGCCAATGAGCATACTGCCTATGGCCAGGACGCAGGATGCCAAGGTAAAATCCCAGATACCATACCATTGCCCCTGATGCAGTGCGAGCGCAGAAGCAACGGTGGCAAACGCAATCACGAGCCCGCCCATAATCGGCGTTCCCTGTTTTGTTTTGTGGGACTGCGGCCCCAGTTCATAAATCGTCTGCCCGAAATTCAGCTTGCGTAAAAGCGGCAGTACTCTGGGTACCAATACCAGCAGTAGCGCAAAGGCGGCCAAAAGCGCCAGGATCATCCTTTGCATGCAATTCCTCCTTGTGTTCTCGCATAAAGCGGCGGTTAATTCTGCATTTCCTCCAACAACTCCGCCACCACTACTTTTTCATCAAAGGGCCGCTTGACCCCCATGATCTCCTGATAAGTTTCATGACCCTTCCCGGCCAGGATGATAATATCGCCTTCCCGACCGATCGTGAGGGCATGCCGTATGGCGTCACGACGGTTTTCAATCACTGTATACTTACCTTTTGTGCGTTTGATTCCTTCCTCCACAGAGTTAAGGATGGCGTAGGGGTCCTCGGTCCTGGGATTATCGCTGGTGAGAATGGAGTAGTCCGCCAGCCGCCCGCCGATTTCGCCCATGATGGGCCGCTTTCCGTGATCCCGGTCGCCGCCGCAGCCGAATACCACGATTACACGCTTTCTGGCAAATTCCCGGACTGTGCTCAGTATATTTTCCAATGCGTCCGGTGAATGGGAATAATCCAGAATCACCTTGTAGGGCGTGTTGGTGGGCAGCATTTCAATCCGGCCTGGTACTGCCTTCACGCTTTCCAGACCCAGCTTGATATCCTCTCCGGTCACCCCCAGGATCATTGCCAGGGAGGCCGCGGCGATGGCGTTGTAAACATTGAACATCCCCGTCATTTTCAGGTTGATGGTGATGTTGTGCATATCCCGAAGCTTCAGGTCAAAACGAACGCCTTCCTCGCTGATCTCAATATCCCTGGCATACAGGTCCGCGCTGGCGCAGATGCCGTAGGTGATATAAGGGATTTTAAGGTCCTTGAGAATGCCGGGGGTGGTATCCTCGTCCGCGTTGAAGGAAGCATTGTGCACCATGCCGGAAGTAAAAAGCTGCTTCTTGGCTTCAAAATAACGTTCCATGGTATGGAAATAGTCCAGATGATCCTGCGAAAGATTTGTGTAGCACGCCGCCTCAAACATCAGCCCATCCAGCCTATGCATGTCCATGGCATTGGCAGAAACTTCCATACTCACAACTTGTACCCCCGCATCCGCCATCTGCCGAAGCGTTGATTGCAGGTCGATGGGATCGGGGGTGGTCAGATCACTTTTCAATTTCTGACTTCCGATCATGTTGCCCGTGGTGCCGATCAAGCCGCAGCTGTAACCCGCCTGTTCCATGATGGATTTCAAAAGATAGCTGGTGGTTGTCTTTCCCTTGGTGCCCGTAACACCCACCAATTTCATCTGCCTGGCAGGATGGCCGTAAAAAGCAGCCGCCATACGGGCCATGGCCGCCCGGCCATTGGACACCAGAACCTGCGGCACGGAAACATCGGGCAGAAACCTTTCCACCACCAGCGCCGCACAGCCGTTGGATATGGCCTGCGGCGCAAACTGATGGGCATCAAAGTGTGCACCGGCAATGCAGAAGAACAGCCCTTTTCCCACCTTCTCCCGACTGTTGGCGGTGATCCGGGCGATATCCACCGACATGTCGCCCCGGGTATCCAGCAAGTAGGGCAAATCGGCAAGCAATGCTTCCAAGATCATCTTGTGTCCCTCCGCTTACGCTAAATTGAAAAGTC
>JAEZHM010000079.1 GCA_023416585.1 Bacillota bacterium | reverse complement strand
GATTGACCACCGCTGCTTGTAAAAATAGTTACGGTCTGGCCTATATAACTTGCAAGCAGTGCGTCCCAATTACCTACTGGTGATGCTCCAGCAAATCCACATCCTTCTCCCATTTGAATAACTCCTTTCAAAAATTACATTTATCGAGTAACCACTCTAGTTCATATTATGTTGACACTATACATAATGTTACTTTTATATAATTTAATCCTTTAAATAGCCCCTAAAATATAGAGACTGGTAAAAAACCAGTCTCTAAAGTATTGCAGTTATTAATCCAAATGCTGACTTTTAAACTGCATTATGGACAAATGAAACTATAGACGGAATTGGTATATCCGTTACTGAACCTACAGTATATACCGGAATTGAATCCCAGCCTCCGGCAGTTACTGCGCCGTTTACACTAGCAGGAACTATTGGGCCGGCCCCTGACATTCCGGCACCAAATCCACCGTACCCGGAACCGCCACAATTTCCTGAACCATAACCTCCGCCGTAACCTCCTCCATAGTTTCCTCCGTAACCTTCACCTACTTGAAAGTTCGTACAGGAATTCCCAAGAGAGCATCCCGGGGGAGGACCTATCCTGGTAAGAAGCCTTACAAATACAGAATTAACAGTCATTAGCACACCTGTGAAGCCTGATCCTGATTCGCCACCACTGCTTGTAAAAATAGTTACGGTCTGACCTATATATTTTGCAAGCAAAGCTTCCCAGTTCACAACGGGTGAACATGCTGCCGCCTTTGTTACTCCACGTTCAAATTCAAATTCTTCTGACATTCCACTTCCTCCTTAAATACTAAATCTAATTCATCTTATGTGAACTCAAGAACATATGTGACTAATTGTCATAAAAACAACAACCTGAAGGTGTCCCATCAGGTTGTCATTTTTAACTATATCAGGTTCAATAACCGCAGTTATTGTAACCATAGCCATTATATCCTCCGTAATTGTTACCATAGCTAAAACCGTACCCGCTGTCGTAGTCGGAATCCCCGTAATATTCAAAAGGGGAACCATAGTTATACTCATAGCACTGATTTCCATACCTACCATATGACCCGTAGTTACCGTACCCACTGTAACTCATGTCTCCGTAAAGTCCGAACGGAGATCCGTAATTATAACCGCTGTAAAGTGAATAAAGATAAGGCTGCATGGACCCTCCATAGAGTCCTCCGTAAAAAGGTAAATATCTTGTATCCGTAGCACTCACCTCCTAGGCTAAAATTACTTATAGTTATACTGCATTGTGTACAAAAGAAACAATTGCTGCAATAGGTATATCTACTACAGAGCCAACCGTATAAACAGGTAAATTGCTCCAACCTCCTGCATTAACAGCTCCAACCTGGTTTGCTAAACCAGCCGGCCCATAGCCTCCTGAACCGCCCCAACCTGATCCACAACCAGAACCATAGCCTCCACCATAACCACCCTGTGTAAATCCGGTACATGCATTACCCAGAGAACATCCGGGAGGTGGTCCAATTCTGGATATTAATCTTACAAAAACAGAATTTACTGTTAGAATTACTCCTGTAAACCCTGAGCCTGACTGACCACCGCTACTTGTAAAAATCGTCACTGTCTCTCCTACATAGTTTGCAAGCAAGGCACCCCAATTTGCTACAGGGGATATACCTCCGCCACATCCACAACCATCTGACATAGTACGCTATCTCCTTTCATTTATTTCATACTATACTTTATGTCTACTAAACAGTCTATGTTACTTTTGAGATAACTTTTAATCTTATGTATCCTTGGATATTTCTACCCTGATTTTTTCATAAGGTTCTTCGTCCCTGACTTTTGATTGTGAAAAAACGTGAATATCCATACATGCGTTCTGCATGTTTTCATACCCGGTACCATCATTTGATATCACATCATATTTTGTTATATTGTGGAAATTAAATGGTATTATGTTGCCGGAATCATCCACATAGTTGATTTCCAGTTTTTCGATCTTGGAATCCAGAGGACTGGTCCAATATGGCTTAAAACCAACTCCTATAATTCTTCCGTTAATACCATGTGAAGGTATATTCAGCCTGCACCCTTGCCTGGCAAGATTCAAGAGTGCAAACTTTAGATTTTCAATTTGTTTATAGTTCATCAACGTCACTTCCGTAAACCTACCACCAATAATCAGCTACTACATCTTATGTTTACTTAGTTGTTTAGGTTACATAAATTATTTGCCAGGTCAGAGAATGTGGGTATTCTCTCTATTTTTGAAATGAAAAAAACATGTTATATCTCTTGATATGTATATAGATTGGCATCTTCTTTTGCAATTCTTTGCTCAAGAAGGTCGAAAATTCTATGTGATTCACTTACGAACGTATCTATGTCTTTAGTTATTTTAGTCCTTGTATTAAAACGGTCTTTATATGCCATGAATTGGGTACTTATCGTTCCCATTTCATCTATGTAAGCTTGTGCTGTTGTCCTAACTTCAGAATTACTGCTTTTAAGGAGCTGAGGATACATATACTGGTCTTCTGTATTAAGGTGAACTTTGAGTTTACCGGCAAGGTTACTTATTTTTGACGAAATCTCAAGAGCCTCTTTTGCAATATCCTTATGGTTTATATAGGATTTAATATCTGATACAATTTCAGCAATCTCATCATGCTGTCTTTTTAAGGTTTCTAAATATAGCATTTGTCGTCCTCCTGCAATTTTATATTTCTTATATACCCCCATGTAATTGCTCTGAAACATACTATACACTCGTAGAACCGCAAAAAAACCTACAAAATGGGTTCTGTAGGTTTTAAGGGCGTCACCCCACAAGTATTGATCTTCTATTACTCATGAAGTTGTTTTTCCTTTTTTAATTTGCTAATCTTCCTTAAATAGCCTATTGTTAACCAAGTAAGACAGATACCAAACAATCCGTTCAGGAAAATTAAAGGCATAATACTAGAAAGGAAACTGCTGTGAAGTTTCAAACTTGAGATTATTCCGTTTACAGTATTGATTAAAAACGCTAATAAGTTAATTATGCCTATAGTACCAAAAAAGGTACTTACTCTCCTATAATGATTAATCTTTGATTCTATGTCGGAGTATATGTTAAAGGGCCCTTCCGACGCTTTCTTTCGAAGAAAAATCCAGCGCCAGTACGTAGCAACACATTCAATACCACTTTCCTCCAAAAACCTGATATATGCCACACTTTCAGCATGGGAGGGAACGTGTTCCAAAAGTTCGAGCCTGTAAATATAATCATTGTTTGGTGCTTCAGTAAAAACGTACCTGCACCATGAATAATCCGTTAGTGCCATTCCCTTTGCTGACATTTCATTGAGCCATTTCTCTTCTTTTTCAAAATCCCAATATGCTTTCCAAACGACATGTTTCATTAAAATTCACCCCCGGTAATCATCTTTCCGTTTTCAATTAACTCCTCTAACCTGGCTATCTCTCCACTGACAACCTCCTGACCCAAAACAGTTATTTCGTATTCTTTTTTTCTTGAGTCTTTTTCTACATCAATGGATTTAATCCATTTTTTATCCAACAATGTATTTAATGCTCCATATAAAGTTCCTGCCCCAAGGTTAACTCTTTCCCTGCTTAATTCTTTTACATTTTGCATAATCCCATATCCATGCAGCGGTTTATATAATGAGAGTAGAATATAATAAACTGCTTCTGTTAATGCACCCCGCTCTTGGCTTTCAGGCATTTAAATCACTCCTTGCTTCCGAGACTACTAACGGCCACCGTTATATCGGCTTCCGTTATATCTGTTACTATTATATCGGCTTCCGTTATAAATGTCAATAATTAGGCAAAAAAATCTGTATACCTCTTTCAAAACATATATAAATACAAAAGCCTCATTCACAGCAAAACCTGTAAATGGGGCTTTTTATTGACTAACAACTCAGTTAATTTTCTCAATCACTACAATACAAGTACTGTCAGGCAACCTTACCAGTTTTCTGTTCTCATCAAAAAACTCTACTTTTTGAGACAACGCTATTGTATAGCCTTCCTGTAAGAAATGCTTAAACTCAATTATTTTGGCATCTTTACCTAAAGTCGAAGCGATAAACTCTTTAAAGCCACTTGGAGTAAAATATCCGAATTGCTCGTTTACTTCATGAACATACGACTTTTCTCCCCAAGTATAAGTATAAAGAAATTCCATAGCATCATTTACGGGCATAAGTACTTCATTCTGTCCAACAACAGCGTACTCAATCTCCCTACCCTTGAAGTCCTTTGCATACCTCTCCAGGAATTGCATTCCCTCTTCGGATAGAAACTTTATGATTCTTTTTTCACCTTCCGGCTCTGTCATAATACCATCACGTATAATAATCCTACCGCCGGACGGCAGAATCTCAAATACACTTTTGAATGCAGCTGCCAATGTTTCATGATTAAACTTTCTTCCTTTGTATTCAATATAGGAGAAGAGTTCATGCAGAATAGAACAGAATATTGCCGTATCGACACTCCCTCTTTCAATATACTGGCCCAGGTTTAGGGCATCTCCATATAACACATCCCATTTCCTGTTTTCCAACTGCTTCTTCTTTTTTAAGCTATCCAGTACGTTTTGGGATATATCAACTCCTAAAACCTGAACCGAAGGGTACCTTTCCTCTATAAGATCCATCAAGGCTCCGCCCCCCGGACCAATATCTATAATACTGGTACCACTAATGTAATCAAGTATGACTTTCTTGTAGTCTATAGTCTGATTCATAGTTGCAAGATATTTCTCTTCTTCATAAAAGCGGTCATATTTATCCTTTCTTAGGCCGAACAGGTCAAACAATAGGATGATAGCGCTTTCATAGAGTACGTCGGATTTCTCAGCTTCTATACAAAATTCGATAAGTTTACTGCCGGCTGCTGAAAACCGGAAGGTAAAAAACACCGTATCGTCCAAGCTTTCATGGGAGCTCACCGTGTGAGCAACGTGCAGGTTTTCTTTAGAGTTACCTTCCAATATATCCTGTATCGTCATAGCCGCCAGATACTTTTCAATGATCCGTTTTTTATAAATGTTTACTCGTTTCTTTCCATCATGCTGATAGTAAATAGCCTTCATCAACCATTCAAAACTGATATGTTTAACTTTGCATAAATTTACTTCCTGTGAAATGAGTAAAAATATCTTTACAAATTCTTCAAATGAAAAATCATATAAGGCCGCTTCCACATACCATAAATCTGCTGCATCAAGAAGTCCCGATAGTTTACCGATTATGCTTGAATCAGAAAGGATTTTTTCGTACTCTGCATCTAAATTCTCACCGTTTCCAATAGAAACAGTCCTTAAACGCCTTATTCTGTCCTTGAACCCGTACTGCTTATCAAATTGCCCGTTAGCAACAATCTCTATTATTTCTTCAGCCTGTTGGCTTATATCCCTCCAAATGTTTTCATCTACTGCTGTCACAATACAGTAGTTAAGCCCATTTAGTATTTCCTTTAGTTCAGTAGCTGATATGTTACCTTCTTCAACAAGCTGATATAGCGGTTTATTATCGTAGAGTGGCACCTCTCCCCTTATGTATTGTCCTATCAAACCGTGAGTCTGTATAAGACTGTGTACTATTTTCTTTATTTCCGGATTTGATTCCGAGCACTCCTCCAGATAGATTTCTGCTGAACCAATATTATGTACAAAAAGGTTGTAGCCCTTTTTTATCCATTGGTTTCTTTGATGTATTAGTCCCGACTTTGCAACCTCAGACCACTTTAGCGTCTCTTCGATTATGTAGGCTTGGCGCTCACTTAGCTTCAGGCTTGAAAGAGCCTTAAGTGTCTTTTCTACATAATTCAGTACGTAATTATTCTTCATTTCCTCAAGGGAGGTTAGACGTTCAAGATTAACATTGTACTCTGATGTCAGTGCCAGATACCTGAGCCATTTTTCGCTTTTCAGTGCCTGCATGTTTCCTGATTTCAGCTTTTCAATAACTGATAACGCTTTTATCATTTTGGAACCTACTTTCATTATATTAGTTTTTAATCACAAATTCCAAATACATCATTCAAACTTTTTATACAATTGAGTACAATGGCAATCATCGCACCAATGTGAACGTTTTGATTTTCTCAAATCTTTAAAATACTCTTCTACTTTATCTATATCCTCAATTTCTTTAATTGAATTAATATGTAACATATACTCATATGAAGTATAACTACAAGGACTTATAAAGCCGTTTTCATTTATAAACCAAAACCATCTCCCAGGATTACATTCATCTATTTCAATTCTTTTATTTTTAGTTGAGGACATAATTCTCCTCAAATAATCATCATTGCCATGAATCAGCAATCCCATTTTATAAAATTTTTCTTTCAACCTCGGTAAATCTGATGAAAACTGTTTTACCTGATTATAGAGCAACCTGTTATCTTGATAAAATTCCGGTCTGTCAAACCCGCCAAGCTGGTTAAATGTAATTTCATTTACGCCCAAAGCAACGAGTTCATTGCAAAATTCCTCGAAGCTTTCTATGTTTTCTCTCATCAAAATTGTATTTACTTTAATAATAAGATTGCTTCCTGTTTCCTTCTTTTCTTTACTTAACTCAAGGATATTTTTTGTAACTTTTTCATAATGTCCATTTAACTTGCGAATCCTGTCATTGCATTGTCTGAAGCCATCCACGCTGAATACTATTTCTGAAAAATACTTTACTATCCCCTCCCTTGTTTCTTTTGAAGAAAGTAATAATCCATTTGTTGTAGTACTTATATTAATACCATAATTCTCATTAATCTCCTTTGACAATGGGATTATATGCTCCCACAGAAATGGCTCCCCACCAATCCAGCTTATTAAGGTTTCTTGCTTACTTACATCCCTATACATGCCTAGAATCTTCAAAAACCTTAAGATATCTGCATAATCAGCGACATCTCTCTTCCTTATAATCTCATTACTATATGAACAAAACAGACAGTTCATATTACAATCCTGAGTTATTCTCCATACGATTACTCTTTTAGAATTACACATTATTTGATCACTCCAATCAAACTTCCCTTAATTTTTCATGCAATCCTCATAATTGTCTTTTAATCGTCAGATTATTCCACGTTCTATTTCACTGAATACTCCTGTAGCAAGCTTTCCTTCATCTCCCACAGTGGCCTTGACAAATCGACGTAATATTTATGTGGGTTTTCGAACCTTTTTATCTCATCCCATAATGTATCGGTTTGCTCTTTGCAGTAGCTTTTAATTTCGCTTAACTTTGGACTTTCATATACACTGGTTCCCTTATCAAAAATCTTAATTAAAAGTCTTTTTGCAACAAAATTGGTTACAACCTTCCTTTTCCAGGTATATTCAGGATCAAATAATTCATAAGGCTTGCTTTCATCTATTTCCTCATCATTAGTTGTAAGGACATCTGCAATTGCTTTTCCGCTTTCCTTATCAAAAAGTCTCCAAGCCTGTTTGAATCCAGGATTGGTTATTTTCCCTACATTTTCACTAAGCTTTATTTTAGGAATCATTTGCCCGTTTTCTTCAACTGCTACCAGCTTATAAACCCCTCCAAACACAGGCTCTGACTTAGAAGTAATTAGACGTTCCCCCACACCGAACAAGTCTACCTGTGCACCTTGAATAAGTATATCCCTGATAATGAATTCATCCAATGAATTTGATGCGACTATCTTGCAGTCATGGAACCCTGCGTCATCCAACATTTTTCTGGTTTCCTTAGAAAGATACGTAATATCACCACTGTCAATCCTTACTCCCTTTGGCCTGAACCCCCTCGGAACTATTTCTTCGTTAAACACTTTTATTGCATTGGGTACACCGGATTTTAACACATTGTAGGTATCTACAAGAAATGTACAATTGTCGGGATAGGTCATAGCATAAGCACGGAAAGCCTCTAATTCAGTTGGAAACATCTGAATCCAGCTGTGGGCCATTGTACCGATAACCGGAATGTCAAACTCCTTCTCTGCTATTGTACACGCAGTTCCAACACAGCCACCTATGTATGCAGCCCTTGCACCGAAAATTGCTCCATCATAGCCTTGCGCCCTTCTTGAACCGAACTCCATAACATCTCTTCCCTGAGCAGCTCTGACAATTCGGTTTGCCTTTGTTGCTATCAGGCTTTGGTGATTTATTGTCAATAATATCATCGTTTCAACAAATTGCGCTTCAATAACAGGCCCTCTAACCATTACTACAGGTTCATTAGGGAATATTGGAGTTCCTTCCGGTATAGCCCAAACATCACAGCTAAATTTAAAATTCTTAAGATATTGCAGAAATTCTTCACTAAATAGGTTCTTACTCCGCAGATACTCAATATCTTTATCATCAAACTTAAGGTTTTTCAGATAATCTATAAGCTGCTCAACTCCAGCCATTATTGCAAAGCCACCATTATCAGGAACCTTTCTGAAAAACATATCAAAATATGCCTGTTTATCTTGTAACCCATTCTGAAAATACCCATTTGCCATGGTTAATTCATAAAAATCTGTCAGCAGGGTTAAATTCATATTATCCATTTATTTCGCCTCCCGAACTACTTCAATTCCATTAATCATCATGTTGTATAGTGCCATTACATTCATAAGATCTCCGTTGTGCAGGCCCAAATCGTAAGTATCAACCGTATTTACGGGTACAATAATCCTTACTTTTTTATTCTGCATATTAAACCAAGTCTTTAGTGTTATTGCAAATTGCTGTACACAGATATCGGTACAATCACCGGTAATTACAAAGCTATTTATTTGTTTGTTTTCCTCAAGCCATTGCTGAAATGCTTCTTCTTGAAAACCATTGGTAGAGTTTTTAGGAATAAGAGTATAACCTCCGAGTTTCCTAAGCTCATCAACCATTTCCGCTTCGCTGGTACCAATCATACAATGTGCTGGATAAGCATCAAATTCCGGTGATGCTTTTGTGTGGCAATCTGCAAATGCAAGCTTTTTAATGTTTAATTCATGGCAAGTCTTTAACAATTCTGCTATATTGGGAATCAAGGCTTCCACTCTAGGGCTTTTCAATGCCCCTTCCCTGGCAAAACCATTTATCATATCAACTATTACAAGGGCCGTTTGCTTCCCCTGCAAGTCTTTCATTTGAATAGCCGGGAGCTTTGCCAGTACATCAAATATCTCCCCAAGAGTTTTAACACTATTTTCTATAAACTCATTTTTATTTATCATTTTCATTTCAATTTCTCCTCTCACTCTGCTGCATTACTCCAGTTCGGGTTAAACTTGAATAATTTTGATGGCCTATGACCTGCATCCTTGGTAAACTGATTTGTTTCAATAACCATATCAGCTGTCTTCCTTCTGAAATTTGCTTTTAACAGCTCGATATCAAGAATAACTTCATACACCTGCTGAAGCTCTGTAAGAGTAAATAACTCCGGCATAAGATTAAATGCTATATCCGTGTACTCAATTTTAGTGCGTAATCTTTCAATGGCGTATTCGATAACTTTTGCATGGTCAAAAGCTATTCCATTTGATTCAACTACTTCTCTTTCTACTTTAGTCACCTTACCCTCGACAGTCTTCGTAATTTTAACTATTGCCGAAAGGTTATTTTCATCGTTAGATAAACTCAGTTTGAACAATCTTTGCAGAACATATCCTTTTTCAGTTATTGTCTTTTGTTCTTGATATAACCTACAGGAAACCGTAAACCATTTTGCATCATCCGCATCATCACTCGCCTTGATATCAAGTGTTGAACTTTCAACCAAAGACATGTATGAGGTGCTTATTACTCTTGTACGTGGATCTCTACCCACATCTCCCCATGTATAAAGCTGCTCCATATATAAGTTATCAATGTTTGTTTCCTCTTTTAATTCTCTTAAAGCTGCTTCATCCAAGTTTTCATCCATTTGTACAAATCCGCCGGGGAGAGACCATTGTCCTATATAGGGGTGGTCGCCTCTTTTTATCATTAGGATTCTTAAAACTTTTTCAGGAAGCTTCCTGTAATTTTTCTTTTCTTCATCAGTTACTGTAAAAATCAGCATATCTACAGTCACCGAGGGCCTCTCAAATTTGCTTGCATCATATGTTGCCAGAAACTGCTCTTCGGTAAGCCCCAATTTATTTTTTAATATATTATCCTGCATTACATCACCCTCATTTTGTTATTTACTGCTTGATATTATCATTTTGTTAATATCATTATATTACCATTTGTATTTTCTTGTCAATATTTTTTTAATTTTCCTCATTCGTTTCACCCGAAGAGGGAAAAATCAGTGGTAAAATCCTGCGGAATGATTGTTTTAACATAGTTATTTGCCTCCAAAATAATTATTTAATTAATTCCCCATTGAAAATCCAATTTGGTAGCCTGCCCTATAAAATTGATTTTCGGATTATCTGTATCATTTTCCACACAAATCACATAGAATTCCATGATTTAAATCCTAACTAAATGGGTATTAATAATTCGTATTCATTGAACGAATAGTAATACTTAAGGCTTTCCTATTATTTGTTTAATAAATTAATAATAATCGTTTGTGTTTTTAGGAGGGATACTATGTTTTCGCTAAAAAATCGCGTAGTTGTAGTGACAGGGGCTTCTTCAGGTTTAGGTCTACAGATGGCACATGGTTTTGCAGGGCAGGGTGCCGATTTGGTTCTCATGGCCAGAAGAATTGAAAGGCTGGAAGCAATAGCTGCTGATTTCAGGTCTAAAGGAGTCAGGTGCCTCCCCATACAATGTGATGTTACCAAAACGGAAGATATAAACAAAGCAGCTGAAGCTGCAATTAAAGAGTATGGAAAAATAGATATTCTGGTCAATAACGCAGGAGCCGCAAAAAACGCGGGCATACTGGATATGACTGATGCTGACTGGAACTTCACCATCGATGCAGATTTATCCAGTGTATTCAAAGTAACAAGATCATTCTCAAAAAATATGGTCGAAAACAAATATGGCCGAATTATTAATATCGCTTCCATATATGGACAGGTTGGTAATACTGTCATGGATACGGT
>JAEZHM010000068.1 GCA_023416585.1 Bacillota bacterium | reverse complement strand
ACATACTGGCTGGAACCTGTCAGGTCGTTGAACATGGTCGTTTTTCCGCTGTTGGGGTTTCCGGCCAGGGCGATTTTTATTTCGGCCAAGGGAAACACATCCTCTCCTGTAGTTAGCATATGCTAACGCATGGTTTGAAAAAAACAGCCGGCTGCTTATGCCAACAGTATTTTTTCCGCTTCGGATTTGCGTATGGAAAGTTCATACCCCCGAAGATTGATCTCCATGGGATCGCCCAAAGGCGCAACCTTGCGGACCAAAATGGTGGTTCCCTTGGTGATGCCCATATCCATCATGCGGCGCTTGACCGTTCCTTCGCCTGTGAACTTCAAAACGGTGACAGTTTCGCCAATCCGTGCATCCTTTAGGGTACGGGGTTTCGCCTCCATACGAAATCCTCCTTGCGCCATTTAAATTTGCCTGCCATGGCTTTTTGAATCCACCTTGATTTTGGGGCCAGCTATACTTTGCCGGCATAAAGCCATGGAAACGGACATGAACGAATAACCTTGCGCTATTTTCCTGGATTACATGCCCTGGCCGGGCCCAACAACGGAAACCTTCTATAGCGGAAGGGCGGAATAAACGTTAGGCACAACTAACTTTTAACCGCATCATTAGTTTACTACCGCTAACTCGCCATGTCAATAGTCCTTGCTCCGATTTTTGTTTTTATTTTGCGACTTTTTTCTGATTGTTATACTGTACTCAGTGATTGTATATTACGGGTGCGATGGCGGTAAGATTTTCTATTTCCGTATCACCCTCGTAAAGAGAGGCAATAACAATGGCGGGATCTTTCATTTCGCAAAGGGCTATGCTGCCACCTTGTTCCGCTATGGGCCTGACCGTTTCCCCGCCTGCAGTATGATAGCGTACCAGATATTCCTTGGATTCATCATGTACAAAGCCAGGTTTGACTTGATCATAAAGGAATGGCATCAAGTATTGGCCGTTATTCCGGACGTCGAATACAGGGCCTCTGCTTACATAGGTTTTCTGTGTACGGATAGCCCGATTAAGCGCAACGGCGATGGGCTCTTCCGCCCCGCAATCCACATAGGTGGCATAGTGCCCTGACATGTCGCACCGGCCGTGCAGATCCATTCCGGCCGTCATGGCTAGTCGGTGCCCTCTAAGCACAAGCTTTTCCCACCACTGCACGCCCTTTTCGTTGACTTCATGCAGCGGTTCTGGATTGTTGAAGATTTCAATGAAATCGAAGCGGTCATAATCATGAATCGCCATATCCCATCCGCAGCCTCGTGCGAAGGGGGCGCCATAGGAATATGGATGGGCAATACCGCACAGGGCACCGGTTTCGTGAATGGCGTCGAACAGCTTTTCCGGTTTGTTAAGGTCAATATTCTCCCAGGGGACATACTGATCCATGTTCAGGCAAAGGATGTGGCCATAGTAAGTTGTATACTCCATGCCATAGATGCATTCGATGGGCAGCTTTTCCTTCTTAAGAATGGATTGGACTTTTCTATGACCCGAGATGGTGTTGTGATCCGTGAGGGCAAACGCATCTACCCTGTCCTTCAGCATAAGGTCGATCAGATCCCGCACGGTCAGGGAGGCGTCCGATTCAGTTGTATGGTTATGCAGTTCCAGACGCTTGAACATCTTATTCCTCCTCCGTACGCAGCGTAACAGTATACTTCGTATCGTCATACAGGACGTTGAAAACCAGAATGATAACTTTTAGGACGCCTTCGATGGAAAGCTGAGAAATGCCTCCCTCAGTAGCTTGTTCGGCGGAAATATACAGGTGCCGGTCCGTCATCTGCCTATGGATACCACCCACAAACTGGTCATTCATCATTACCAGCAGCTGGATCTCTGTTTTCATATTCCGGTAGGCTTCCGCCTCTTCCTCCGGGGAGAAGGAAAGCTTGCCATACTTATCGGCGCAAAGGGAAAAAAGCCGGTTTTTAAGCGCGGGCGTTACTTCGGTGACCAGCTGCTTGTCAAAGGTCATTTGAACGTCCAAGGCTTTGTATGGCTTGTCAAGGCACACGGTGTAAGCAATCTGCCCTACAAAATCCATAGGGAGCAAACCGGACACGGAATAAACGGTTTTCATAGCGTTACCTTTCATTTTTGCTTTGTCCTTTGCGGCTGGTGCGGTTTTTGTTCCGTGACAACGGTTCCATCCGACAGCCGCAGCCAGGTGGCAAAATCATTTGTGTTCTCTTCCTTAAGTACGATCACGCGGCCGCCGCGAAGAAACCCACGCTTTCCATACGTATTGTAGCCGGTGGCGCGGCCAAAGCACAGTTTGATTCCATGCAGCTCGCCCCAATAATCGTTCACATGATCGTGGCCTGCAAAGGTGCCCCTGGTATGCCCTCCCTCCAACATTACGGAGAACAGGCCGGAGTTTTGCTTTGAGCAGCAGACATCCTCGTTTTTCTCGCCATAGCATACTTGGGTTTCCCACACCTCATTGTATTCAGGCAGGGCAATATGGAAAAATGCCAAAGAGCCAAAACCGGGCACGGTGTTTTCCGCGGACCGCAGCGTATGCTCATACCATGCCACCTGGCTTAAGCGGATATAGTCATATCCATCCATGCCTGGATTTTTATTGTACATATTGGAATCGATGCCAATAAGCAGCCACTCGGTTTTCCCATCCCCATTCACCAATGGAATAGCGTAATTGCTCTTTCCAAAAACACCTTCCACAGGCGGCTCGTTCATACATCCTGGCAGCATCAGCAGCTCCTTGAGCAAAGCATCGTGATCCTGGCCGTATTCCGCGTCATGATTGCCAAAAACAAACGCCCAGGGCACATTGGATTCAAACACTGGCTTAAGTGCAGTGCTCACCATTCTGACGTTTTCTATGCCGGTTGTGATATCGCCTGTCACCATGATTAAATCCGGCTTTTCCCAGGCAATCAGCTGCTGCATTAACCGGGTGGTCTTTTTGTCTGCGGGGCAGCCGTTGTCATAATGAATGTCTGTCATCTGAAGGATTTTCAGCTCCCGGTTTTTGGAAAATGCAAGGTTGGGACAGTGCATATCAATCTTGGCTCCTTTCATTTGAAGGCCTATTTTCTCCAAGTTCCCTTTTGTACTGCAATGGGGTCATGTCGGTATATTTCTTGAAAATGCGGAAGAAATACTGGCTGTCGTTATACCCCACGCTGCGCGCAATTTCGGCCACACTCCAGTCCATATTGCGCAAAAGGCTGCAGGCTTTGTCCATACGCAGCTTGGCAATATAGTTGACAAAGCCTATGCCGGTTGCTTTTTTGAAGGTGGATGAAAAATAATTGGGACTCAGCGCATATTGATAGCTCAGATCGTTGATGGAGAGATCCTCATGAAAATGGGTGCGCACGTATTCAATAACCAGGCTGATCCGCATGTCGACCTTCATTGCCTCTACATTTCCAGGGTGAATGGAGGCGGATATCAGCTGGCATAGATAGGTGATGAATTCCTCCTTGTCTCTGAACCTGTCCAAAGAATCCATGACAAAGTTCTCCTTTGGAACATAGGGTGTCGCGTTTGGCTGTGCGGAAAGCTGCATCAGCATATTGATGATGCGGAACCAGGCAGCCCACACATATTCCGGGCTGGCTGCAGCCGGATGCTGCCTGGAAAACATTTGCCGAAGCCTGCTCTCAATCACCCGTGTATCCATCCTGTCAATGGTGCTGCGCAACTGGCTTAAATCGCTTTCAAATGCTTGAGAAAACTCTGTCAAGCGAATGGGGTGGAAGAGATAACAGTGACCGTTGCCCTGGGTCAATCGCTGGCAAAACGCCTGAGTTGCCTGGGAGTGGGCCTTTTTGTCAATCAGCCGGCAGGGTTCGCTAAGCCCAACGGTCCAGGTTTCCTCATTGCTTTTAAGCCCGGTGCCAAGCAGCCGTTCCAAACCGTTTTGTAAAAGCCCGGCATGACCGTCTCCGTCTCCGCATCCAAAGACGATATAGAAACGGCTGCTGCTTGCCAGGACAGGGAAAATATAGGCCGGCGCCGGAATGGCATTCTGTTGAAAAAGCTTCCGGAAGCGGTCTACAGCGTCATCCCATCGCTCTGGATTTGCTGGGCTGCTTATGCCTATCATCGCCAGAATGTGACGGCGGGAATTGTCTTGAAACAACTGCTTATTCAGCGACACCACCTGGTCAGGCTGGCTTTCTTCCGCCAGGGAAAGAAGGCGCAAAAGCTTCTGCTGCCCATCTATGGCGACCAGGTCGGCCCGCATCAATTCATTCTCCTGTTTCACATTGTCCATTTGAAGCTGGTTTTCCAGTTGTTTTACAGCATGGCTCAAAATATCCAGGAGGGCTTCGCTCGATATTGGCTTGAGCAGATAGCCTATCACTCCCAAGGACAATGCCTCCTTGGCATAGGTAAACTCCGCATAGCCGCTGAGTATGATGAACTGGGCGCCGGGGGATGATTCTCTTGCCGCCCGGATGAAGGCAAGCCCATCCATATTGGGCATTCGGATATCCGTGATGATGATCTGAGGCTGCCAGGTTTTAATGATTTCCAGCGCCTGCTGCCCATCCTGAGCCTCACGGCTTTGCATGGGTTTTTTCCATAGGTGCGTCAGCCGGGCAATGATTCCCTGGCGGACGATTGCTTCATCATCGACAATCAGCAGCCGGTACATGCGTTCATGGCCTCCCCTCCGCTATTTCCGGTAAGGGAACATGGATCTGCACCCTTGTTCCCTTGCCCGGAGCGCTATCGATCGTCAAGCCATATGGCGGCCCGTAAGCCAATTGCAGGCGCATTTGAACATTCCGGAGTCCAATGCTTTGCTGTGGGTTGTTTTTCTGGTCACGGATAGAAAGCATCAGATTTTTTAGCTGACCGGCATCCATGCCGATGCCGTCATCCTCCACACTGAAAATGAGCATACCATCTTTTTGACAGGCGGAAATTTCTATGCTGCCCCGGAAAGTCCCGCCCTTCATGCCATGCAATATGGCGTTTTCCACTACTGGCTGAAGAATGAAGAAGGGTACCATGCAATCTTCCAGTTCCTGCGGCACATGGTAAAAAACATCAAACTTGTCCGGAAAGCGCACCTTTTGAATAAAAACATAATTCTCCGCATGGTGGATTTCCTCCCGCAGCGGTACCAGGTCACGGCTGTTTTTGTTCACAGCGTACCGGAACATTTCGCCCAGCTTTTCCAAAATATCGCCGACGATAAACAATTGATGGGTGACTGCGATGGCGCTGACGGTTTCCAGTGTATTGTATAAAAAATGCGGATTGATCTGTAATTGAAGCGCCCGCAGCTCCGCGTCCAGCTTCTGAAGCTCTGCGGTGTAATTGGTATGTATTGTCTCCCTCAGGCGAATGACCATTTCATTGAAGTTGCTGTCAATCACCGTCAGTTCGTCGGCCCCCCGCTGCGATTCGCCGGATACAGAGAAGTCTCCGGCCTTCACCTTTTCCATTTTGCTCAGAAGGTTTTGTATCCGTTTGGCAAAGCGGCCAAAGGAAAGCCTGGAGAATAAGAAAACCAGAAGAAGGGAAAGTGACATCAAAAGCAGCGTGCTCTTGATAATGGAGAAAACCTTGGACCGAACGGAATCCTGCGGAAAGATCATAAAAATTCGGATGCCGAGAACAGAAAGTTCGCTGGAGGCTACATAAGCCGTTCCGGCCTGGGCTTTGATATACAATCCCTGCTGTCCGGCCTGCAGAATCTCCTGCTGAACCTGCTTGGTAATTTGATCGCTCCACTCCGTACTGGAGGTGTACAGAAGCTGATTCTGCTGGTTGTACGCCGCTATGGAATATATGTTTTCCGTCTTTTCAGCGCTTGTCAAAAGGCGTGCCAGCAGGCTGTTCAACTGAATGTCCAGCTTGACGATGCCCAGGTTCTGGCTATAGAAGCCGCTGTAAAAATCGGTGGAGATGATAGGCTTAATCAACGCCAGAATAGGAAAGGGCATATCCCGCTTATAGTAATATACATAGTCCTTCTGCTGCGCCATGTATTGCTGGTACCAGTTTTCATTTTTCGCCGAATCCAGCATGGTCACGTTATAGCCATATAGAGGCAGATCGTTCATGCTGGAATAGATCATGCATTTGTCCATACCCTTGCTAATTTCAAGCATTAGGTATTTATTGATTTCCTTGCTTACGGCCTGCGCGTTTTTATATGGGTCTCCTTCTGAGAATGCCTGGGTTAAGCCTGCCTGTACCGTGCTGTTCAGTGCCAGCTGCTGGACGATGCCCATATAGTCATGCTTGATCCAGTATTCCACGTTGGTGGCATAGCGCTTAAGATTCAGCCAGTAGGACGCGTACAGTTCCTTGTCGTAATTCCGGTTGTTTTCGATCACCAGAAAGCTGCTGAGCAAAAAGGTAGGAATGATGCCGATGATGATACTCATGATCATCAGCTTGTGAAATATGCGCATGGCAGGCCTGCGCATATTCCTTTTGTCCTTTTCACTTGCGCGCAGCCTGATCACAAGCATCTTCCTTTCACTGCTTTACCTATACTAAATATGATGCGTGCACTTCGCTTTGTCAACGGGAATACAAAAAATAGCAGAAATTTTCATTGCATTTTGTAGAAATGTCCATTGTATAATCTGGGAGGAATCATATAATAAAACCACATGATCGTTTTGTATATACCGTTTTTACGGAGGGTGATACAGTTGAACATTGCATCTTATGACAGAAAAGCGATGATTCCCAGCAAGAAACACAAACCGGTGATCCGGCTGGGAAAGCGTATTTGGCAGCACCGCGTTCTTTACCTGATGTTTGTCCCGTGCGTTGTGTATTTCATCTTGTTTTCCTATGTGCCTATGGCCGGAATCACCCTCGCGTTTAAAAAGTTCTCCTTCAACAAGGGGATATGGGGGAGCCCCTGGGCGGGATTCACCTACTTCGAAACCTTTTTTACCAGCTATGACGCGCCACGCCTTATCGGAAACACGCTGGTCGTTGGCGTAATCAAATGCATATTGGAATTTCCCTTTGCCATTATTTTGGCATTGCTGCTCAATGAGCTGCGCAACCCCAAATTCAAGAGAGTCACCCAGACCATTACGTATCTTCCGCACTTTATGTCCTCAGTGATTATCATTACCATGCTTCAGCGCATACTGGCGCCCAACACAGGCGTGCTGAACCAGATCAAAGGTCTGCTGGGCGGTGACAGCGGCAAGTTTTATTTGATGGATGCCAACAGCTTCCTGCCTATACTCTTCCTGTTGGATTTGTGGAAGAACCTTGGCTGGGATTCCATTATCTATTTGGCTGCCATCAGCGGTGTGGACCCCGCATTGTATGAGGCATCATCCATTGACGGTTGCAGCAAGTTAAAGCGCATGTGGCATATCACCCTGCCCTGCATCCGTGGCACCATAGGCGTTTTGTTCATCCTTGGCATAGGCGGCCTGCTGTCTTCCGGGTTTGACCAGATTTATCTTTTGCGCACTCCTGGAAATATGGAGCTGGCGGATACCCTGGATACCTATGTGGTGCGGGTGGGCATGGCCAACGGTCAGTATGGCTATGCCACGGCTATTGGGCTTATACAAGGCGTTGTGGGGCTGATACTGGTGCTTACCTTCAACAAGCTATCCAAAAAGGTTACAGAAATCGGCATTTGGTAATGCGGCCATATCTCCATTCACAGTGCTTTGGATGGGGTTATGATAAATCAAAAGGAGGAAGTTCTCAATGAAAAAGTCCCTGTCTCTTTTGCTTGCGGTGGTCATGCTATTGGGCTTGATTGTCTCAGCACAGGCCAGTGAAAAGCCGGACACCTGGATTGCAGACCGCGTGATCCAAATTCAGGCCTACGTTGATGACATTGGCTATTCTCTGCCCGACGACCAGCTGAACACCCCCGTCATGCAGGAACTGGCCCGCAGAACCGGCATGAAAATCGAGTTTTTGTACACCCCGGGCGAAAAGGACCGTTATGTCTTGGCGGCGCAGCTGAGCACCGGCAACTTGCCCGACATGATCGTCAGCTATCTGAACAACTCCACACGCCCCGAGTTCCCCATCCTGTATAAGGCCGCCACCGAAGGCATGTTTACGAACCTGGCGCCTTATCTTGCCGGCACGAAAGTGTACAGCAAGTATCTGGATAAGGACTACCTGCCTGCCGACTCCTACTCCAACATCACATGGCGCAGCGATTTCAATGGTGCTGCCTATTTTATGCACCTGTCCGTTGATGCTGTGGATACATCTACCCAATGGGATCCCCAACGTGAATTCGTGGGTGGCCTGTACATTCAGCGCTCTATCGCGGAAGACTTGGGAATTGACGTGACCAAAGTCAATACCTCCCAAGCGCTGTATGAGCTGATGGTGAAAATCGCTGAAAAAGGCTACAAGGACGTGAACGGCAATACTGTCACCCCCTTGGGACCCAAGTACTGGGGCGGCTCCGCCGATGCGCTGCAATACATCATCAATGACCTGACCTGGGGTGTTTCAGGCAAATACAACATCACCCCGGAAGGCAAGGTACTGCATGAGGCCGAAACCGATTATGTATACAAAAAGATTGAGTACATCCGCAAGCTGCTGAATGAAGGCTTGATGCACAAGGAATTCTTCACCATGGACTCCACCCGTGCCAAAGAGCTTTGTGAAAACAAGAGTGTTGCCATCATCGCCGACATTCACAGCTACGTTGACCTGATTTACGGGTCTGATGACTGGCTGCCCCTTGGCCCCATCGTCGACTATACCGGAAACATCAAAAGGGTTACCACCGGTAAAACCGGCAGCGGCCAGTGGTCTATCCCCGCTACCACCAAGAATCCCGAGGAAATTGTTAAGCTGATGGACTACCTTTCTACTTACGAGGGGCAGCTGCTTTGCCTGTACGGTGTGGAAGGTGTGTCCTACGATATGGTGGACGGCAAACCCGTTTTGAAGGAAGAAGTCTTGACCGCCATGCGCAATGGCGACCAGAAAACCCTGTTGAACAAGTATGGCGCAGCGTTTGACAACAGCGCCCATTACGGCATGGCCTATCTGCTGACAGATCTTCAGAACAAGGAATATTTCGGCGAAGTCCGCCCCGGAGCCAATTCGGGTTCCATGTTCACCCGTGCCGTGGAGTTGGCCACCAAATATCCTCGTGAGTACCGGCGGGTCACCGGCTTGGATGCCAGTGCGTATTTGACCGAGTTGGAGGATGTCAATACCGCCATGAGCTTGCTGGACTACAACGAGATGTTTGTGCAGGCTGTGTTCGCCACCGACTGGGCAAAGGTTGAGTCCATTGTGGAAGGCTTCCGCGCTCAATTGAAGGCGGCCGGCATTGAGAAATTCGAAGCTCTGGTGGAAGAAAAGTACAAAGAAAATCCCGCCACCATCAAGTTCTATTAACGGGCAATATGAAAAGGTGATGCTCGAGTCCTCATGGCGGGGGTGACCCCGCCATGAGGGGCTTAAGCAGTCTGTGAAAGGTGTCATACATCATGAAAAGCAAGGTAAAGCAGGTTGGAAAATCAAACAGGGTCATGCAGAGCTTTGGTGACAATATGTTGCAGCTGGTAATCAGTATTGTCATTATCCTGTTTTGCCTGACGATCATCTTGCCTTTCATAAACATCTTTTCACTGGCTTTTAACGATGGGAAGGACGCAGCCCGGGGCGGCATCTACTTTTGGCCTCGTTCACTGACACTTCATAACTTTATTGAGGTTTTTAAGGATAGCCAAATCATCAACGCTTACAAAATCACCATCGCCCGCACGGTCCTGGGAACGCTGCTCAGCCTTGTGCTGATGACCATGTCCGCCTTTGTGCTGAAGGTTAAAACGCTTCCAGGCCGCGGATTTTTTACCATAGCCATTGCTGTGACCATGCTCTTTGGCGGCGGTCTGATTCCCACCTATATTCAATACAACAAGCTGAATTTGGTCAACACGTTCTGGGTATATATCATACCCGGCAGTATTGGCGCCTATTACCTGATCATGATCCGTACCTTTTATGATACCATACCGGACAGCCTGGAGGAGTCTGCAAAACTGGATGGATGCGGGTATTTCCGTATTTATACGAATATCATTCTGCCGCTGAGCAAGCCCATCATCGCCGTCATTGGCCTGTACTGCGCGGTGAACCATTGGAACGACTGGTTTGCGGGGGCTTTCTACCAGCGCAGCAACAAAATGTGGCCTGTGCAGACTGTTCTTCAGCAAATGTTGAACAAGGCCATGGCCAGCACGGAGGAGGCCACCAGTGTCGGCCAGCTGATTGCGGCCAATGCCAATACGGTTACCTCCGATTCCTTGAAGATGGCGGCTGTAGTGGTTACTATGACACCTATTCTTTGCGTCTACCCCTTTATTCAAAAGTATTTCGCCAAAGGCGTCATGATTGGCGCCATCAAGGGGTAGGATTTCAAAATAAATCATCAGCCGCCATGAAAGGCGGCTTTTTTAAAGGGAGTGCCGCATGAAAAATTATGCTTTTGACACGGTCATATCCAAAGAAGTTCTGGAAAACTATCTTTCCCGCGCTGTTTCCGCTGCGTGGCTCATAGATTCCCTTACACTTGAGGATGATCTGCGTGCCCTGAAACGGCTTGGAGTCAAGTTTTTAGGACGTGCCTCCGGAATCTGGGAACCTGAGGCGGATGATGAACTGCATTTCGAAAAAAGCCGCTCTTTGGCTAAGCAGGTTCATGAGATGGACCCCGATGTTATCCTTCAGGCATGCATTTTCGAGGCGGTATACCGCCCGGTCGAGCATTTTTCTATACCCGCCTATGTGTTTCAAGCCTTTGATCTGCCGGTGGAAGAAAGATGCTTCCGTTTCGAAGCCATGCGTTTTAAGCAGCCGGCTAAAGGCCTTTACTGGGGAAATGACGGTGCGCTGCCCGACATCACACAAATGGAAACACAGCTATGGTTTTATTACCGTGCTACCCGCTACATCCTCTGCGGCTACGAAGCGTTTCACATGGGCCAGATACACTTGTATTGCGCTTTAGACAAAGGCTACCGGGTAATGAGCCGGCTTATGGAAAAGATACGTGCATTTGCCCGCCATCACGCTCGCCGCCATCTTGTTTTGATGGATGCCCATTCCCATGGGATCAATATCCACGGCAGGCTCCTGTTGGATTATCATGCCATGCCCTTTACCCGCGTTGCGCTGATGGACCGCCCAGGAGACCGGCTGGTTCTTAAGCGGGAAGGTTTCAGCGAAGGCGGCAAAAGTCCAAGCGGATGGGAAGCGGATGTTATGCCCTATCTGATGGAGTATGACAATTGGGGCGGCAAGGTGGTGGAAGACTTCCAAAAATTGTCCGACTCTGAGCGTGCGGCGAAGGATTGGTGGGGTTACGATCAGATCGGCTGGTTCGCCAACCAGGATGAGGAGGGGCAGCGGAAGTTTTTGGAGTATACCTATAAGTGGACTGCCATCAACAATGTCAACGCATATTTCGCCATCCCGTTCCGCCGTACACTCGGCAGTGCCGCTGTTTTCATGGAGCGTGCAGACAATGGGAAGATCGAAAAGCAGGACTACTATCAGATCAATCGAAAAAGTGCCTCCTGCCCTATGGGATTTTCGCAGGAGGATACGGTTAAGGCCCTTTGGGACAGCACGGAATTCGAACATCTGCGTCGGGAAGCTGGGAACCCCGTTCATTTGATGGATTACGGCGCACACAATGTTTTTGATTCGGAAACCGGAGTCAAGCTGCCGGAATATGTTTCCGTCTATGGCAGCTTTCAGCCCCAGACCGGCGCCATTGCCAACGATTCCAGCAGCACGGAAACCAGAATGTATTACCTTGGTGACAATACCTATGCACTGTCTGTTGTCATTCCGTTTGCAGGCACCTATGACTTTGCCATATCCACCTATGGCACATTGTCCGCCACCTACAGCATCGATCATTATCCGCGCAGCGGTTCATCCAATAAAGCATATTTTACGACCCTGAAAGATAATACGGTTGTCCGCTTCCGATACAGTTTCTTGTCAAATGATGTAACGGTTGACCTGTATTGATGTAGAACAATTGCGGCAGGAGGGCATGATGAAACTTTCGGTCATCGGCGGCGGCGGAGTCCGTTCCATTTTTTTGGCTAGGAGCATTGCCCAGCGAGCGGAGGAGCTTCACATTACGGAGCTTGCTTTCATGGACATTGATTCTGAAAAGCTTCGCATATTTGGCGGCATGGCCAGGCATGTGGCAAAACTGATATGCCCGGCCCTTGACTTTAAGCTGACCTGCGATGCCATTGAGGCGGTGTCCGGCGCAAGTTATATCATCACCACCATACGGGTGGGCGGAGATGAAATGAGGACCCGCGACGAGCACATAGCGCTGAAACATGGATTGCTGGGCCAGGAAACCACCGGCGCTGCGGGGTTTTCTTTTGCCATGCGCTCCATCCCGGTCCTTGTAGATTACTGTGAACTAATTCGAAGGCATGCAAAACCTGATGTCAAGGTTTTCAACTTCACCAACCCTGTGGGTATCGTCTCCCAGGCGCTCAGGGACATGGGCTATGATTTCACCTACGGCATATGTGATGCGCCCAGCGGCATGCTGCATCAGTTTGCCGAGCTTTATGGCGTGGAGAAGGATAGTATCCATGGAGAGTTATTCGGGCTCAATCATCTGTCTTGGTTCCAAAGCATCAAAATAAACGGGCTCGAGATCATGCCTGATTTGATCAGCCGGGATGATGCTTACCTAAGAACCGATCTTCGGTTTTTTGAAAAGGAGTTGGTCAAATCCATTGGCTGTGTGCCCAATGAATATTTGTATTATTTCTATTATCGTACCCAAGCCATTGAGAATATTCTAAAGACCGGGAAAACGCGAGGAGATATCATCCATGAAATCAATCGGGCCATGCAAAAGGATCTGGCAGGTATGGACATTGAAAATAATTTTCAAGCCTGCCTGCAGATTTTTAAGAAGTGGTACGGCATGCGTGAAAACAACTATATGGCCAACGAAACTGGCGTCAAACGTGATACATTATGGGATTTTGACATGTATGCCAAGGATTCCGGCGGATATGCCGGCGTTGCTTTGAAATTTATGGAGATTATGCAGTCCGGCAAAACCGGAAGCATGATTCTTTGCGTACCTAACCAGGGTGCAGTGGATTTCCTGCCTGAACCTGATACGGTAGAGCTGACCTGCGACATAACCCTCCAAGGCCACATACCGCATCAGTTCAATGCCATTCCTGCTGCCCAGCAGGAGCTGATACGCAGGGTGAAATATTATGAACGCGTAGGCGCTCAGGCGATTATTCAACGCGACCGTTTGGCCGCCGTGGAATGCCTGATGCTGCATCCGCTGGTCAATTCCTGGAAGCTTGCCAGCACATTGGCGGATCAGTATATCCTATTGAATCGCGATTTCACCGGAGAATGGAAGGATAAGGTATGACGTTTATATCGGGGGTTGGCTTCACCAATGTTGATTTACTGTACAGCGGCATGCCGCGTGTCCCCGGCGAAGGAGAAGAAGTGTTTTCTTCAGGATTCTCCATTCAATTAGGCGGCGGCACGCCCGCCATCCTGATCAATCTTGCCAGGCTGGGAATTCCATGCCGCATCCAAACGTTTTTGGGAAATGATCTGTTTTCCCAGTTTGCGCAGGGACAATTTAAGGATAATGGCATATTGCCCACAAATTTATATCATGGCGACAGTATTCCGCTGAATGTCACATCCGTGATGATCACGCCGAATGATCGAACCTTTGCCTCCTATACTGATGCGCCGAAGATTACAGAGGAGACGATGGAGCAGGTATACGCTTGTTCCCGCGGGGCCAAGATTGTTTTAATGCAGGAGGAGTTTCTTCCCATTTACTCCAGGCTGAAACGGGACGGAGCAATTCTTGTATACGATACAGGATGGCATGACAATATGAGCCTTGATCGTATGAAAGAAATATTGGAACTGGCAGATTACTATCTTCCCAATCGAAAAGAGGCTATGAAAATAACGGGAAAGAATACCCTGACAGAAGCTGCGCAAGTGCTTTCGCGCTGGTTTGACCATGTTATCATTAAATTGGATAAAGATGGCTGCTTGTTGTATGAGAATGGAGACTTCACTTATGTCCCGCCCCTTAAGGGCATTCGCTGCATTGACTCAACAGGAGCGGGAGATGCGTTTCTGGCGGGTTTTGCTTATGGCCTGTATCATGGTCATAGTTGCAAGCATTCTGTCCAATTTGGAAATATTACCGGCGGCATGTGCGTGACTCATGTTGGCTGCCTTGGCGGAAATGTTCATGAGAAGCAATTGCTTGACATCAGCCGGGGAATTTGAACATTAGCATACCTTAACAACCGCGTTTGATGTGCAGCAGTGAAGTAATCCCACTGGATTGTGATGCATACAGGCGCGGCTATGCCCGGAATCAGTTCCGAGGTATGAAACCTAAATGAATCTGGCAGGAGGTAGACGCTTTAAAACCCCCTGCCTTTCGTTCGGCTATTTCTTCTTCTCCGGATCGCAGCTTACCACGCCTCGGATGGCGTCCAGCGTGACGACGGAGCCGCTTCTTAAAATCCAAGTGGCATCCTTTGCCCCAATGATCACCGGGATGTCCAGGCTCATACCGGCTACCGCGCCGTGGCCATTGGGATTTTCCTCCTCCAGCACGAGGCCGGATGCTTTTCGCACCAGGGGCAAAAGTGCGTTGCTTGTCTGAGAGATGACGAGGATGTCCCCGTCCTGGAAGGTTTCGAACGCTTCCTTTTCGCTATGGCATACGCACAGCTTTCCGCAGGCGGCCCGGCTGGTGGCGCCATGGCCCGTGACCAGGATATGGCCTACCACCTGCACTTTCATCAGGTTGGTGGTTCCGGAGATCCCCAGCGGAACCCCGGCTGTGATTACAACCAGTTCCCCGGCATGCAAAAGACCCGCTTTTTCCCCCGCTTCCACAGCATGCCCAATAAGTTCATCCGTATTGCTTTCCTCCCCGATCAAAAGCGGCGTCACACCCCAGGAGAGGTTCAGCTGTCTGAACACGGATGGCGATGTGGTGCAGCCCAGGATGGGGCAGTTGGGCCGGTATTTGGAAATCATTCGTGCCGTGCGGCCGGATTTAGTGACGGTGATGATGGCGGAAGCACCTAAATCGTGGGCGGAGGTGCAGGTGGCGTGGGAGATGGCATTGGTTATGTCCGGGTTTTCGTTCACCGGCCGTTCCTTGAGCCGCTTGATATAGTTGATATCCTCTTCCGCGCGAATGGCGATGCGTGCCATGGTCTTTACCGCTTCCACAGGATAAAGGCCCGCGGCAGTTTCCCCCGAAAGCATGATGGCACTTGTGCCGTCATAGATGGCGTTTGCCACGTCGGTAGCCTCTGCCCGGGTGGGGCGCGGGTTCTTGATCATGGATTCAAGCATCTGCGTGGCGGTGATCACCTGCTTACCGGCGGAATATACCTTGCGGATGATCATCTTTTGCAGTACGGGCACATCCTCCAGGGGGATCTCCACCCCCATATCGCCCCTTGCCACCATGATGCCGTCTGATACGGCTATAATCTCGTCTATATTCTGCACGCCCTGCATGTTTTCAATCTTGGCGATGATGTTCATGGTGGAGCAGCCTTCACGGCTGAAGATCTCCCGGATCGACAGTATATCCTGCGCGCAGCGGGTAAAGGAGGCCGCTACAAAATCGAAGCCGTGCTCTATGCCAAATAGGATATCTTCTCTGTCCTTCTGGCTTAGAAAGGGCATCGAAAGGGAAACATTAGGCACGTTCACACCCTTTTTGTTGGAGATGACGCCTCCGTTTATTACGCGGCAGCGTATGTCTCCTTTGGATATGCCAAGCACCGTCAGCTCCACCAGCCCATCGTCAATGAGTATGGTGGTACCGACAGAAATATCTTCGGGCAGCTCCTTGTAGGTGATGGACACATGCTGTTCATCCCCCGGCTCGTCCCGAATGGTCAGAATGAATTCCTGGCCGGTTTTGAGCGTTACTTTTCCTTGGGAAAAATCGCCCAGCCGGATCTCCGGTCCCTTTGTATCCAGCATGGTGGCGATGGGCAGGTTCAGCTCTTCCCTAAGCGCTTTCAGCTGCTCAAAGCGCTTCAAATGATTCTCGTGGGTATCGTGGGAAAAGTTGAAACGGGCTACATCCAAGCCCGCCAGTATGATGTTGCGAAGGGTATCTCCCTCTACCGTGGCCGGTCCCAGGGTGCATACAATCTTCGTCTTTCTTTTCTTCAATGACATACGTGATCCTCCGTATCCGGCTGCCCGCTTTGCGCCCAGCCTACGCTTATTGTACCATATTTGCAATACCTTGAAAACTTCATGTTAGGCCATCTTTTTCCCTTTGAAGACAGGTTTTAAAAGTTACGTTTTATCCCCCGTTGACGGCTTGTTTTTGTTGTGCTACCATAGTCTGACATCGAAGGCAACTCCGGCTCCTGACCGATTCCCCCGGGAAAGGAGGTCCTCCCTCATGGATAAAAAGCGCCGTGCCTTACTGCCCCTGGAAGCGCAATGGCAGCATTTTTCAAGGTGCCTGGACGTAGGCTATGCTTACCGGCTGGCCAGGCAGATGGAGGAGTTCCGCACCAATCCCGTACTGGGCTACCGTACTGCCGGCTCAAAAGCCGAAGCGCAAACGGGGGATATGCTCTTTGAGGAAATGGTCCATATTGGCCTTCACCCAAAGAAGGAAAGGTTCCCTGTGGACGGCTGGGAGTTTTCACGTGCCCGTCTCTTCTACCGGGACAAGCTGAACCAGGAGCAGGCCTGCGAGCTGGGCGGTTATCAGACCGAACTTCATACAGGCGGCAGAAAGCGGTTTACCCTGGTAAATGCCGGACAGGGCACGGCCCGGGAACTGGAGAAGCTGGATGTACGCGGCAAGCTGGTATTGATCACCATCAACCAGCGGGATGAGTGGTGGATCAACTATCCTGCCTATCAGGCCCACCTTCATGGGGCGGTGGCTGTGCTGGCGGTGCAGCGTAGCGGTTATGGCGAGGAAAACTTAAAAACGCTCAACGCACAGGATATCTGCGGGCCCAAGGATGCCCCCGCGCTGTCCATATCCCAAAGGGATGCGAAAAATCTCACGGCCGCGCTTGACCTGTCCTTTGGGGAAAGCGCTCAGGTGGAACTTGACGCGGAATCCACGGTGATGGAAGACACATTTTCCCACAACATTGTGGGGCAGATCGCAGGTGAGGAAGAAAATTCGCTGGTCATCCTTTCCGCTCATTATGACTCCTATTTTTCCGGCTTTCAGGATGACAATACTGCCGTTTCGCTGATGCTTGGTCTGGCCCGCACGATCATCACCAGCGGGTACAAGCCGCGCAAGACGCTGGTGTTCTGTGCCATGGCTGCCGAGGAATGGGGAAAAGTGAATACCAGGTATGACTGGTCCGTGGGGGCGTATAACCAGGTGTTCAGCCTTCATCCGGAATGGGCGGGCAAGGCTTTTGTGAACATCAACCTGGAGCTTCCCGCCCACGCCCATGGAACCAAGCATTTCATCCGCAGCGCCTACGAGATGAAAGGTTTTTTAAAGCGGCAGATGAAAGCGCTGCCTCAAAAGGTCCGTGCCGTCTATCCCAAAGGTTCCGGCGTGGTTTGCCCCACCCAAACCTGGTCGGATGACTTTTCCATGGCCATTGCGGGCATCCCCGCCCTTGTAAACGAGTTCGGCGGCGGTACCTTTATGGAGACCAGGTATCATTCCCAGTTTGATAACGATGACGCCTATGATGAAACGGTATATCATTACCACCATGTTCTCTATGGGAGGCTGATGCTGGCCTTTGACCAATTATGCCTGCCGCCCCTAAATTACACCGTGCGCCTTTTTGCCATAGCGGAAACGCTCACCTGCCAGCGAATGCATCCCAGAATGGAGGGCGCCTTCCGCGGCGCGCTCATGAAGGTTACGGAAAAGGCGGAAGAACTGTATAAACTGACGGAGGAAATCAACCGCCAGTATGCCCTAAAGCAGGCAGAAGGGAGCCTGGAGGCCAAGGAGCTGTATATGGCCTGCAGGGAGGCCCGGCTTGCGCTTCTTTCCATTTTCCGCTATATGGAGGATCATTTTGTACGCCTTACCTGGCATGATGTATCCATCCTGCCCCATGAGCATGACCAGCACAGCGCTGAAATGCTGCATAAGGCTGTCTGGCAGCTTCATGCCGGGGACGTGAAGGGTGCTGCGGTGAGCCTTGGCCGGATCGATAATAACTGCTATGCCGCCGATTTTGATAGGGATGTGTACGATTACTTCACCGGCTATGTGCTGGATCAGCCCAAGGAGCGGCTGCTGTGGGGGGCCGGGCGGGTTCAGGGGCATCTTGATTTGTATGACATGATCCATAACCTAAGGGAAAAAAGTAAAACAAAAAAGCCGGATCTCACTTTGGAGATACGGGAACTTACGCGGCTGGAACAGGAAGCGCTGTCCCGGCTGGACAAAACGGTGCGGGAAGAGACGGCCGCGCTGGAAGAGTTGGAGCCGCTTATCAAAAAAGCGCTCCGAAGGCTGCGACCTCTTGCGACCCCCCAGGAGGATTAATCAGGTGATGCGATGATGCAAATCGATACGCTGTATCACTTATCTAGGGCGGACGCCCCTAAGGTGGTCCGCATATTGCTGGAAAGCTTTAGGGATGATCCGCTCTATAGAAAACTCATTCCGGAGGAAGACTTAAGGGATAAGACCTTGCCCGAGGTTTTTGCCTGTGACGCCGGCGAGCTTTTGGAAAATGATGATGCCTTTGCCGACGGCCCTGATGTAAACGGGTTGATCATTGTGGATGACGATTCTGAGCCGTATAACCATTTGAAGTTCTTTTCTGTGGAAACATTTTATGCCTGGAAAACCAATGTATCTTTGATCAAGGATGATATCTCCCTGAAAACGCTGTGGCACTTTCTTCGAGCCAGGCAATTTTTGAATGCCGATTGGACAGAGGAACTTCCGGCTAAGCAATATATACACATCATCTATTTTGCCGTTCGCCCCGGGGCCCGCGGTACAGGCATGGCCCATAAGGTGATCGGGCCCGTGCTTCGGTATGCCGATCAGAAGGGGCTGCTTGTCTCGCTGGAAACCCACAACGAAAAGAACTTGCCCATGTATCAGCATTACGGTTTTGAACTGCATGCCACCCTGGAAACGCCGTTTGACCTTTTGCAGTACTGCATGGTCCGGAAACCAGGGACTCTGCCCCTGGACCCCGCCAAAGGTTCCGAAATCCCACCCCCGTCAGTGACGGAAAGGGGTGGGGTGTAGGATGCTGGCGAAACAGGCGCTGCAAGCGGCAGCGCAGCAGCGCGCCGATTGAGCCAGCCGGAGTATAACCCCTTTGGAATCCCCATATCATATTTTTATAGCCTGGCTATGCCGGGGGTTCGCAGTAAAATGGAAACCATGCTCAGGCATGGTTTTTCATTTTGCCCTGTGATATACTGGGAAAAGAAATTATCGCTCAAAAGAGGTAGATCTTGAAATACGCCATTATTTCTGACATTCATGGCAATTTACCCGCTTTATCAGCCGTACTGGAGGACGCCAAAGAAGCGGGCGTTGACGGATATTTGTTCCTGGGAGACTACTATATGTGTTCCCCCTACCCCAATGAAATTATCGAAACCATAAAGAGTCTCCCAAACGCACATGTGATCAAGGGCAATGAAGAGGATTACCTGTTAAGGCTTGACGGGCAGGATCAGCAAACATGGACGGATGGCCAGTTTAGGGGGCTGTATTGGTGCTATCAAACCATTTCCCGGGAAAACCATGAGTATCTGGCTGCGCTGCCCGGTATGATGTGCATATCCGGCGAAAAGGCTAACATCTTTGCAGCGCATTCGTCCGGTGCTTTTTTGGGTGATGTGGAATTCAGGGAAATTTCCAGCAGCAAAATTTCTGAAAAGTACGAAAACAAGCCGGTCCCCCGGCAGACGCTGCTTTTTGATATTAGAGCGTATCTTGAAAAGGATTCGGAACTTAATAAGACGCTGAATACATTGCCTGACGGGATATATGCTTTCGGCCATACGCATGTGCAGTGGCACGCCAAATTTTCAGGCAAGCTGTTCATCAATCCTGGCTCCTGCGGTCTGCCTCTGGACGGCGATACTGCGGCGGCATATACCATACTGGATGAGGCGGGAAACGGATGTGTGCTGGAGCGCCGTATTCCATACGATGTGGAGGCATTTGGAGGCGATATAACAAACTCATCCTTGTATGGCGAAGCAGCAGTATGGTGTGACCTGGTGGCCCGTGAAAGGATGACTGCTTTTGAGCATGTGGAGTTCTTTTTGCGCTTTGTGAAAGCATACGCGAATGAAACGGGGGATCATATCCGCCCATATACTGAGAAAACCTGGTCGGAGGCATATGATGCCTTCTGCGAGCGGCTTCAGAAACAGCCGGCTTACCTCATCGCAGATTATCAGGATGCGTAAATCAGACAATGACCCGAAAGGGACGAAAATTTTAAACACACGATCAACAATGCCAGCGTCTTGACGGCCAAGCGTTTATTTGTTATAGTAGATGAAAAGAACCGTCATAGGTGTCCTATGAAAGGCTTTTATTTCTTACGACAGGATGTAGTAAAAAATGAAAGAGCCTTTTATTTATTTATATCCCGAGGTAACAAGGGAGAATGCGTTTCAGATCATACGGTGGCTTCAAGACGAGGAAGTTATCAAATATTTGAGCGATACGCAGGATGTGTCTGTCCAAATAAAGCAGGTGGTGGATAGGGTCAATCTGCCTGTCTTGACACACCTGTTCAGCCGCGATGGAAGGTTTTACATCATTCAGGATAAAAAAGGCGCTCCGGTAGGCTTTGTGCGGCTTAAAGTGCAAGCCGGCGATACGGAAATGGTGATCGTCATCGGTGACCGGGACAATTGGGGGAAACGGATAGGCACCAGCGCAATCCGTGAAAGCATGAAGATTGCTTTCTTTGAGCTGAGGTCTAGTAAAATGACTGCCAGGATCCATCATGAAAACAAGCGGTCCCTCCGGGCATTTCTCCGGTCAGGTTTTCAGGTAAAGCACGAAACGGCGGCGCTGAAAAGATTGGAAATCACCATGGAGGAATATTTGATTTTTATTCGACAGGGGGGAAATGCCATGCCAGCACAAGTGATCATAACGGAAGTGGATCAAACAAGGCTAAAGAAACTGATCTATGATGAAGCACAACAAGGAACGGGTACGGATCAAACAGTTCTGGATCTTGAACAAGAGATTGGCCGCGCTCAAGTGGTAGACAGCCATAAGGTCCCGCGGGAAGTCATCACCATGAATTCCAAGGTTTTGCTGGATCTTGGGGAAGAAGAGCTTGAGGTATCGCTGGTTTACCCCTCTGAAGCCGACCTTATAAGCAATAAGCTGTCGGTCTTGTCGCCCATTGGTACGGCTATCCTAGGGTATAAAGAAGGCGACTTCATTCAGTGGAAGATACCCTCAGGCGTTGCTGAGATTCATGTCAAGAAGATCATTTATCAGCCTGAAGCGGCAGGGGACTACCATTTGTAGGATCATCGGCGCACAGAATACAAGCAAATTTTGCCCGCCGTCATCCTGAGGAATTTTTGGCGAAGGATCATTAAGTAGCACGATAGTCCAAGATCCTTCACTACGTTCAGGATGACAGCGTGCGGAATTGGATTCACTTTCAGTGTTCTTACTTGCGAAACTATTGTAGTCCAATTGGATGCCTTCTTTTGTTTTGTCGTGGCCGGCAAACCCACTTCGTCTTATCAATAGAAGGCGTCTTCCCATTGCTTAAGCTTTTCTCTCCCCCGGCATAGCTGGGGATTTTCTTTTCCCCAAAAAAGAGGCAGGCAATATGCCTGCCTCTTTCTGTCAATAGAAAATGGGGATTCTTAAGGGGTTGTATTCCGGCTGGCTCAATCGTCGCACTGCTTCGCTGCCGCTCGCATTGCTCGTTTCGCCAGCTTCCTCCACCCCGCCCATTTCCGCCACTGGCGGGGGCGGGGCTGCGGAACCTTTGACAGGGGTGTAGGGGACAGAGTCCCCTACTGGCCGGTGGTTTTCAAATAATCGCGGCTGAGTTTAGCAGCTGCCAGGGGCGGGCGCTCCGTGGACAGGTCCTGCTCCACCACAAGCCATTTGGCGCCGCTTTCCACGGCGGCGGCCACGATGGAGGGAATATCCTGGCAGCCAAGGCCCAGGGGCTTGAAGGAGAAGGCCACGTCCTTATCGGCGGCCTTGTCGGTGCCGATCAGGCCATAAGGTGTTTTTCCATCCTTGCGGCCCACATAATCCTTCAGGTGAACCACCGGGCAGCGACCCGCATACTTACGCACGTATTCCGCTGGGTCAAGGCCTGCATACTTCACCCAGCAGGTATCAATTTCTGTTTGCAGGATATCGGCGGGAACGGCTTCATAGAGGAAGTCCAGCCCGTACTGACCTGACAGGGTCACAAACTCAAAGTCATGGTTGTGATACAGAAGCTGGATGCCGGCATCGCGGCACAGCCTTCCAAACTGATAGATGACTTTGAGCATTCCGGCAAACCCTATCGCGCCGGGCCGGCTGCTTTCATCCAGGAAGGGAACGGCGATATAGGCGCAGCCGATGGTCTTGTGGTAGGAAATGACGCCGAACATGTCTTCCATGATTTTTTGAATTGGCACATGGCTGGAGATAGCTGTCAAGCCGTGCTTTGTCAGCATGGCTTTCACCTCATCCGCCGTGTGCCCGTAAAAACCGGCGAATTCTACGCCGTCATATCCCAAAATTTTTATCTGGGCAAGAACTCCGTTCAAGTCAGCCTGCGCCTCATCCCTGGCGGAATAAATCTGATATGCGATGGGCAGCTTCATACGCTCCTCCTTGTGTCAGTCAAAGTACACAGGTTTGCCTGTATTGGCGGACTCATAGATGGCATCCAGAATCTGGGTTACCACCAACGCCTGCTCGGGCTTGGTGAGCAAAGGTTTGGTATCGTCCAGCACATGCTCGATCCACATCTTTGCTTCCAGGTCGGCGGGAGACATGCTTGCGCCGTCATAGAAGGCAACGCCGCCGGAGCCTAAATCTGGTGTGGTGACGAAAGTCTTGGAGAACTTTTCGCCGTTCAAGCGCAATGCACCATTGTCTCCCAGCATGTCCGCGCCGCCCTCGGTGCCGCAGAGCATGGTCTTGGCTTCATGAACGAAAAGCGTGTTCAGCGCCCAGGAAGCTTCCAGGTTAATAGTGGCACCGTTCTTCATGCGTACAAAGCCGAAGGCTGCATCTTCCACAGTGAACTTCTCCGGATCCCAGGGGCCCCAGGCGTTGGCGGAGTTGGCCTTGGGCGCCAGTTCGCGATACTTGGTGCCTACAACCATGGCCGGCTCATAGTTATCCATGCACCAGAGCGTCAGATCCAAAGCATGGGTGCCGATATCGATGAGGGGACCGCCGCCCTGCTTTTCCTCATCCAGAAACACGCCCCAGGTGGGCACGGCCCGGCGGCGGATGGCCAGGGCACGAGCATAGTAGATGCTGCCCAGATCGCCGTTTTCACAGCACTGCTTCAAATATAGGCTGTCGGGACGAAAGCGGTTCTGATAGCCGATGGTAAGTTTTTTTCCGGTGCGCTTTGCGGCCTCCAGCATTTGTTTGGCTTCGGCGGTGTCTTTTGCCATGGGCTTTTCACACATGACATGCTTGCCTGATTCCAAGGCATCCACTGTGATGGGGGCATGGCTGGAGTTGGGGGTCAACACATGCACCACATCCAGATCCAGCTTCAAAAGTTCTTTGTAATCAGTGAATACCTTTGCGCCGGGCACACCATACTTTTCAGCCGCTTCCTTCGCCCGCTCCGGAATAAGATCGCAGAATGCAGCCATTTCTACCTGGGGGAGCTTTTTCAGGCTTGGCATATGTTTGCCATTGGCGATGCCGCCGCAGCCGATGATGCCGATACGTACTTTTTCCATTGTATGTGTCCTTTCATGAAACGCCATAATAGGCAATTTTACTATATTCATTGTAACGCAGATACGCTATAATTGTCATGACAAGAGTCATTGAATTCATGACAAATTGTGCTGTCCAAGGAGGCGTCGATATGCCCGAGTTATATGAGCAATCCCGGGACGATATGGAGCAGGCAATATGCTTCCGTTCCAGAAACAATAGCTGCTTGCCCCATTTTCATTCCAGCACCGAGATTGTCTATGTGGTGGGCGGCATGCTGAGCGCCATACTGGACGGCCAGCATTATGACGTACCCCGTGGCAGCCTTCTTATTGCTTCCGGCTATACGGTGCATCGGTATTATACGGATACAGCATCAGACGTCATCGTATGGATCATCCCCATATCCTTTGTGCCGGTTCTGGAAAAGCCGCTTGCCAACAAACGGTTTGCAAAAGCCGTGTATGCAGATGTCGGGGGTGAAATATCCGCCCTGATTCCGCTGATGTATGAAAGGTGGAACGAAATGGGCGTGGAAGCCAGGCGAGGCTTCAGTCAGCTTCTATTAGGGATTTTGATGGACCGGGTAGGCCTTGCCGACATGCCCATCAAGGCTCCGGCGGGACTCATGCGCAACATGCTTGCTTACCTGCAGGAAAACAGCGCTTCCTCCATGAGTATGGAAAAGCTGGCCCGGCATCTGGGCTACAGCCGCAGCCGCCTGTCCCACCTGTTTCGTGACAATTTCGGTTGCTCCTTTTCCGATTATGTAAATAGCCTCCGCTGCCGCAGGGCGGCCATGCTGCTTATGCAAAGCGATCTGACGCAATTGGAAATATCGTTTATGACGGGGTTTGAGTGCATCCGTACTTTTTACCGGGCCTTCCAAAAATGCTACGGTATGACACCCAAACAGTATGTGCGTACCGTAGGTCAACCGGGAAACACGCCAGCGGCGCACCCCTGAGGATAGAAATGCAAAGGAGAAAAAAGATGGAAGAAATGAAAATCTTCGGTTTTGTTGTCCGTTATGCGCATGGCGACTATGAGTTCATCCGGGGTGCGCATATCCATTCCCCCAGGCTGTATTATAGCCGGGACCCGGAGGGATTGGAGCGCGAATACCTATGCGCTATGGAGGATGCTGTGCTTACGCTGCCCTCTCCCCTGCCGGGAGAAAGGCTGTACTTTTTTCTCGAGCTGGAGGACGGTTCCATAAGAACAGCCGCGTCCCGGGGCGTGGAGATTCCCGGGGTGGATAATTTCAGAGATCTGGGCGGGTATCCGACCGCCAATGGAAAAACTGTGAAGTGGGGCAGGTTTTTCAGGGGTGGTCCGCTTAACGGCCTTGGAGAAAAGGAGCAGGATGCCCTGGCAGGACTCAAGCTCAAAAAAGTATTCGACTACCGTACCCGCCTGGAGGCGGAACGTTTTCCTGATATGTGTCCTCCGGGTGCGGAATGCGAGTGGGTCCCTGCTATGCCAAGGGAGGAGCGGTTTATGAAGTTTGCAGACAGGGATGTGATAGCTCACCTGAGGAGCATCCGCACTGCTGCCCAAGCCCAGGATGCTTACCAGCTTTTTATTGAACTGTATGCCGCTATGCCCTTTGGCAGCGACGCCTTCCACCGGATGCTTCATAATCTTGACGGGGAACAAGGTGTTCCTTTTATGCAGCACTGCTCTGCAGGAAAGGACCGCACCGGTGTGGGAAGCGCGTTGCTTTTGCTGGCATTGGGAGTGGAGGAGAAAGCCGTTGTAGAGGACTACTTGCTATCCCGTGTCTTCCGGGAGGAAGCCGGCAACCGCCGTTTACAAAAGCTTAGTGCGGAGGGCATCCCCCCGGGAGTGATAGAGATGGTCCGCCGGATGATAACCGTAAGCGAAGAATTAATATTCTCCACCTTGAACGCCATCCGGCTCAAATACCCTTCCTATGAGGCATTTTTCCTTGGCGAGTACGGCATTACTTTGGAGCAGCTGAACCGCTGGCGCGATATGCATACTCAGTGACGTTTCATGCCGGTATAAATTGTGTACAATTGAATTGTAAGATACAGGAGGTGTCCGCTTATGACGGTGTATGATTTCGTAGTAAAAGATGCGAAGGGGCAGGACGTGCCCCTGTCCAATTACAAAGGCAAGGTACTGCTGGTGGTAAATACCGCCACGGGCTGTGGTTTCACACCCCAGTACAAAGGGCTGCAGGACCTGCATGAAACGTATCAGAGCCGGGGATTGGAAATTCTGGACTTTCCCTGCAATCAATTCATGAACCAGGCGCCGGGTACGGATGCGGAGATATTATCTTTCTGTCAGCTAAATTATGGGGTGACATTCAAAACCTTCTCAAAGGTGCTGGTGAACGGCCGCAAAACCCATCCGCTGTTTGGCTTTTTGAAACGGAATTCCGGCCGCAAGATCATCCCTTGGAATTTCACCAAATTCCTGATAGACCGCGAAGGCCATTTGGTGCGCCGCTTTTCCCCCAAGACAAGGCCGGAGGATTTGGCGGAGCGGATTGAAGCGCTGCTGTAAACCAATATATACGTTATGCAAAGCCCCGCCGAAAAAGGCGGGGCTTTAGCTTACAGTTTCGTTTCCACTACTTCATTGGGTTCCCAATAGCCCTCTGGGGATATAATCTTTTGCAGCCACTCCATGGTTTTATACCCCTCCAAGGTATACTGGCGCGATTTGCCCGGTCCTCGAAACTTTATGAATACTTTGTCCGATTGATCTGAAAGAGGCCATACGGTAATGGTAAGCTTTTCCCCAAATCGGATCGTTATATTCTCCTTAGGGCTTTCACGATCGGTCAATTGCAGTTGTCTTTTGCCTTCTCCTATGGATAGCGCCCAGATTAGCCTATCTACATTGCTGTTCAGGATACGCGTCGTCTGTTCCCCGCAGGTGGCCAGGATTCCCCCGCCGTTTTGCGCTTCTCCGGCATATTTGATGATATCCATACGGTAATTCAGCTTGTCTGACCTATACCATAGGCAGCCGGCCATGAAGGCAACACCGCCGATAAGGAGCACCAGCATCAGTGCCAGCGCCTTTTTCATTTTCATCCCTCCCTTTTATATTGTACCAGGGTCTTCCAAGTGGAACAAGAGAGGGGGGTGTGCATATCCTTCGAACTGATAAAAAATTAACCTCCCCGCCTTTTATAAAGACAGGGAGGCTTCTTTTGTGCCACCGCATCAGGAAAGCAGCGCCTCTGAGGAGTGGATGAGCGAATCATTCAACGCCTGGGCTTCGTTTTCTTCCCTGGCGCAGGTGTTCACATACAGCTTGATTTTGGGTTCCGTGCCGCTGGGGCGGATGCATACCCAATGGCCGCCCGAAAGCTCATAATACAGCACATCAGATTCTGGCAAACCCATATGCGTTTTGTTTCCCTTGGCATCTGTCCTTAAGCCTGATAAATAGTCCCGCTGATTTAGAATGGAGATGCCGGCAAGCTCTTTGGGGGGATTGGCCCTAAGCCCGGTCATAATTTTTTGCATCTTCTCCAGGCCATCCTTGCCGGGCAGCGTCTTGGATATCACTTTTTCCACATAGTATCCGTAGTGTTTGAATATATCCTGCACTCTGTCGTACAGCGTGATCCCTTCCGCCTTGCATGCGGCGGCGACTTCAGAGAGCAGGAGCGAAGCGTTCACACCGTCCTTATCCCGCACGAAGGTACTGGACAGGTACCCGTAGCTTTCCTCAAAGCCGAACAGGAAGGTATGGCTCCCCGTATCCTCAAACTGCTGGATAAGTTCGCCGATGAACTTGAAGCCCGTCAGCGTGTCAAACATAGCAACGCCAAAATCCTGGCTGATGGCCCTGGCCAGTTCCGTGGTAACAATGGATTTTACCGTGGCTCCGTTTTTTGGCAGCGTGCCCAGCTTTTTTCGGGTGGAGAGAATATAGTGTAGCAGAACGCAGCCTATTTGATTTCCCGTCAGAAGCTGGAACTGCCCTTTTTTATCCCGCACCGCAACACCCAGCCGGTCGCAGTCAGGATCAGTGCCAAAAATCACATCGGCTCCCACCCTGTTGGCCAGATCCATGGCCAGCCTGAAGGCGGCGGGGTCTTCCGGGTTTGGCACTGAAATGGTGGAGAAATTAGGATCAGGCTGCTCCTGCTCCTTCACTACTGCCACATTGGTGATGCCCACTTCCTTTAATATACGGCGCACCGGCACGTTGCCCGAACCGTGCAGCGGCGTATATACAATGGAAAGCTTTCCGCCTTCCTCTTTCATCAGCTCCGGCTGCACGCAAAGGGTACGCACACGGCTTATGTACTCATCATCCACCTCACGGTCGCCAATGATATGCAAAAGGCCTTTTTTCAGCGCTTCGCCTTCATCCATCGCTATCGCGTCAGAGTAGGCCGTTTCGCGAATGCAATCCGTGACGCCTTGGGCGGCCTCGGGACCTAACTGCGCCCCATCCTCCCCATAGACCTTGTAGCCGTTGTACTGGGGCGGGTTATGGCTGGCCGTGATGGCCACCCCGGCAACGCAGTGAAGGTGCCGCACCGCAAAGGATAGGATGGGCACCGGCCTGAGTGCGTCAAACAGATAGGCCGGTATGCCGCTATTACACAATACCAGCGCCGTTTCCCTGGCAAACTCTGGGCTCATGCGCCGGCTGTCATAAGCTATAGCCACACCGTGGACAGCATTTTTGGGATCCTTCCAAAGATATTTGGCCAAGCCCCGGGTAGCACGGCGCACGTTATACACGTTCATCCGGTTCAGGCCCGCACCCAAAACACCACGCATGCCGGCAGTGCCGAAGGAAAGCTCCTTGTAAAAGCGGTCTTCTATTTCCTTTTCATCCCCTGCTATCCTGTCAAGCTCCGCCATCAACTGAGTATCTTTAGCAAAATCCCTGCGCCATGTTGCGTAGGATTCGCGGTAGTCCATCTTCGCAAGCCTCCAATCTTAAGTGCTTACTGTCTTTTTATTATAGGAAATTCCCACGGATTTGGCAAACAGAATCTTTTTTTCACTACTCCTGCATAGGCTATTGTCAGGATTACCGGCACGGGGAGGGACTTAAGTGGGACGGCGGCTTGCCATCCTTGTGTTTTTGTGCCTGACGCTTGTAATGGGCCTCATATTTCCCGAGGTATGGGAGAGAGCCGTAAACCGGGAGGATACGCTGCCGCCTGGCATTTCCGCACCTGAAACGCAGCTTTTGCGCGTGTGGCTCATAGCGGAAAATCTTTCGGCGTCCTCTTGGCTTAAACGGCAGGCCGCAAGGTTTGAGAATGAGCAAGGCGGCGTTTCCGTCTATCTGCGCACGGCGCGGGCCCAGGAGCTTTCACAGCCGGAAAGCGTGCTGCCGGATCTGATAGTCTTTGGACCCGGGGCCGTAAAAAATCCGGAAAGCCTGTTTCTACCCCTGGTGGGGGAATTCCCCCTTGCAGACGGTACGCAGAGGGCCGGCAGATTTAAGACGATGCAATATGCCATGCCAATATGCATGGACGGCTATGTGCTGGCTTTCGACCCGGCCCTCACTGGCGCCGCAGCATCGACACCGGCGCCAACGCCGCTGCTGGGAATAGGCGGCGCGCCTTCAGCTACCCCTGAACCAGAAAAGGCAAACACGTTTGATAATTTGTTTGCTTCCCTATCGCAGACCCCCAGGGGCAAGAATACGGCCTATGATTTCCAGTGTGCTCAAGGAATGCCTTTAATGCTTTTCTCCTCGCTGTGCGGCGGCAAGAGAAATTTCCCCGCGGGATCACTGCCCTTAGGCTTCGGTACTGCCTCTCAGGATACGGCGCTTGGTGATTTTCTATCCTCTCGCTGCAGGGCTGCCATGCTCCCTTCCAGATATTTGCGCAGCCTTGCCAGCAACAACAAACCTTTTGCACTCATGATGATGCCGCTTAAAGCCACGGATATGTATCTAGCGGCCGGAGTCGTACAAGGAGAAGGCAGGGATCTGGCGCTAAAATACCTCATGATGCTCTTATCCCCCGAGGGGCAGCAGGATCTATACCCAAATGGACTGATGGCCGTTTCTCAATCTGTTTCACTTTATGGAGCCGATCCGGTGCTTAGCCAGGTGGAAGGAAGCTTCAAAGGTGATTTGATTCTCCCCAATGCCTTCGCATATGACGAGCAAGGCCTGAAAAACGTCTCCTTGAGTGTGTTTACAAATGGCGGCGCGATTTTAGATATATTTGAATCTATTCGATGACTCTTTTTCGTATATCGCTGCCGTAGCGTGTGCATACTATGTACTGACTAACCCGTTATGGAGGGATGAGAGAATGGAACAGGCTTTACATAGGAGCTCCCGCACCGGCTGGCGCGATGAGGAATCTGATACCTTGTTCAGCGCCGTCAGGGAAGCGTCCCGCCAAGGGACGCCCTTGCGCAGCGTGTTTGAACAAGTGGCATCCTCCCTGGGCCGTAAACCCAACAGCATCCGCAATTACTACTACGCGCAGCTGCGCCAGCGGCCGGAGACCGGCCTAAACAGAGCTGCACCCTTTCAGACCTTCACCGAGGAGGAAGTGCGGGAGCTTTTGCGTACGGTGCTCATGGCCCGCGGCCAAGGTATTTCTGTCCGGGCTTGCGTCATGCGCATGGCTGGCGGCGACAGAGGCATTATGCTGCGTTACCAGAACAAGTATCGGTCCATTCTAAAAAACCGTCCCCACCTTCTTTCCGAGGTGGCGGAAGAATTGCGTCGGGAAGGGGTTGCCGTTCCGGAAAATCCTGATTTCTCCCGGCAGCAGGATGTGCCCTTGCGAACCGCTTCCCAGCTTAACCGTGCCCAGCAGCTGGCCCAGGCTTTGGGCGATCCAGCCGTGCAGCAGATGCTTGAGGGTCTCAACACGCTGCTTCAGCGCGCACTGGCATTCCGTGGCAGGGACAAAACCGTGGAACTGGACCGGCTTCAAATTACCTATGACCTGGCCCGCATGCGTTGGGAGGATGAACAGAATCGCCTCCATGAAGCCGTCAATGACATGCTCAATGTATGCCGGGAGTTCCTGGGCCTGACCATGGACCGCCGCCAGGAAGGATTGGACGATTTCTCCGGGCTGCTGGCCATCAAAATCTCCAACCTGGAAAACCTGCTTACCAAGAGTTCTTGATTCAGGGGTTCGACCCCTGGGAATACGCCAAAGGTGAGTGAGCAGAGCGCCACCGGTGACGGATGAAGCGAAGGCGGACGAGGCTTGCGAAACGAGCAATGCGAACGGCAGTGAGCAGTGCGACGATTGAGCTTGCGGAATTACATCCCTTTGAGGTCCCCCTTTAATGGAAATGCATAGTTAGCATTACAAAAAATTTGGTGCAACCCGGTAATACTCAAGGGGAGCAACGAGGGGGCCGCGTCCCCCTCGTTTTAATTCGTCTCAGCTGGCTTTGCCAGCCGGGCGGGTCTCTTGCGGAAGCAATTTCCTGGCTGTATACCAAGCGAAGCGCAGGCTTCCGCGTAGGGCATACAAGGAAATCGTGAATAAGATGCAAAGTCTATCAAAAGCTATGCTTTTGATAGACTTTGCACATAGGCTTCCTTACTTACCGCGGCTTCTGTAACTGGAGCACAAGCTTTCATCCGTCTTGCCCGAGCCGCATCCGGGCTTGGGTGAGACCTGGATGGATTCCAGATCGCAAAGATTTTGCTTGTCGTTGTACTCGCAGCTTTCCACATTACAATGAATGCACTGACTACGGTTGTGTTGATGAGCCAATCCGCATACCTCCCCCGCATTGTTCAGGATTTGCCTGCCGAATAGGGTCTATCGGCAGATGTATTTTGCGCATGCTTTTCTGTTGCTATGCCGAGGCAAGTGTGGTATATTCTTCAAAGCATTCAAAATGAAAGTGGGTGCTTAAGTTTGCGTAAAAGCCTTTTCTCTCCCAAGGGTATGGCACTCAGCGCCGCTATTGCGGCGGTATATGCCGTACTCACTTATGTTTTGGCACCCATCAGCTATGGCCCTGTGCAGTTCCGGGTGGCCGAGGCGTTGACACTGCTTCCCATATTGATGCCCCAGGCCATTCCCGGCCTGTTCGTTGGCTGCCTGCTGGCGAATCTGCTGGGCGGCTACGGCGCGGCAGATATCATTTTCGGAAGCTTGGCTACGCTTGCCGCCGCCATCCTGACCTATCGGCTGAGAAAAAACCGCTATATGGCCGCACTTCCTCCTGTGATCGTGAACGCGGTGGTTATTGGCATTATGCTTAACGTTGTCGCCGGCTTTGAACTTTTCACCACCATGGGCTACGTTGCTTTGGGCCAGGCGGGCGCAGTGTACATCCTTGGTCTGCCATTACTTAAGGCCATGGAGAAAATTGATTTGGGCAAGATCAGTTCGTGAAGTGAACTCCAATACAAATAAAAAGGGCGCCATCGAATGAATCGATGGCGCTTTTAAAATCCTCTTAGTAGCGGCTCTGACGCTGGGCGTCGAAGCACTCACGGCAGTAGACGGGCCGGTCTCCACGGGGCTGGAACGGCACCTGGGTGGTGCGGCCGCAGCCATCGCAGATCACTTCGTACATCTGGCGCTCGCCGCCACGGGCTCCGCCACCCTGGGTATTGCGCCTGTTGGCGCGGCAGGCATGGCACCGGCTGGGCTCATTTTGAAAGCCCTTCTCGGCAAAGAAAGCCTGTTCGGAACCAGAGAATACGAATTCGGCGCCGCAGTCGCGGCAGGTCAAGGTCTTGTCCTGATACATGATGGGTTCCCTCCAAAGTTCTTTATTTACCCAAACCTATGTGCCTTGCCGTCGCTCCCGTGGATCCCAAGCATTCGGTTTTGGGCGTTGAACGAGGAGGAATGACCTGGATGCATACCTGGCTGGGTTAACATAAAATATTATATCACGCGATAAGCACTTTGTACACCCCCGGCAAACATTTTTTGCCCGACATCTTTCCGCAGTCTTTCTGCCGCCGGGAGAGCTAAAAAACCATTTTGGAATTTTCATGGACATTCTGCTTCTTATGGTGTAGAATCTTAATCATACCTTATGTTTGGCTGAAACATAATCCGACATATTCAAAAAATTCTGCAATTTGGGAGGTCATTTATTAATGGATTATTCCTCGCTTGGGGCACGCATCCGGAGGGAGCGCATCCTGCGCGGCTGGACACAGGAGCAACTGGCGGAAAAATCAAATATCTCATTATCTTTTCTGGGCCATATTGAACGGGGAACCCGGAAAGCCAGTTTGGAGACACTGGTTGCATTGGCGAATGTGCTGGACGCAAGTGTGGATGCGCTGCTTACAGGCAGCCTTACACACAGATCCCGCATTCATGCAGATCAGCTTCCAGGTAAAAAGCAGACTGCATTGCAAGAAATATTGCGGACCGTGGAAGAAGCACTATCCACATGGTCTGCCGAAGAGTGAATAGGCTTATTTGCAAAAAAACGCCCAGCGGTAAATATCCGCAGGGCGTTTTGCAGTCTTTTATGAAAGAACCAGGGAGGGCGGCGCGTATACGCGGGCTGCTAAATCCGCGTTGAGCATGTACAGCCCCTTTGCATCTACGCCGAACAAGTCATAGCGCTTGATCAGTTCATCTGCGTTTTTCTCTTCCTCGCCCTGCTCGGTTACGAACCAGTTAAGGAAATTCACGGTGCGATAGTCGCCTGCTTTTTGCGCCTGTGCGTAAATTGCATAGATGCTCTCGGTCACAAACTGCTCATGCTTGAGAGCAACTGTAAGAGGCGCCCGGAAGGAATCAAACGGTTCACGGGGCGCATCAATGGCCGTTAGCGCAACCTCCTCACCCTCGTTGATCAGATACTGGCGCATAAGCATGGCGTGATCCTGCTCTTCCTTGGCCTGCACCAGAAACCAGTTTTCAAAGCCGTTCAGGTTCTTTGCGGCATAGTAATCGGCGATATTAAGGTACAGGTAGGCGGAGTAAAATTCTTTGTTGATTTGTTCATTCAGAAGTTTTTTGACATCCGGTTTCAACATATAGATGCCTCCTTTCAATCGGGATAGACTGCAGGTTTTTTATGAAAAGACCTTGAGCCTATCAGAAATCGCCATATGATCCTTCTCTTCAGGAGCTGAAAGGGGCTTGCCAAAGGGCATCTGCGCTGTCAGCTTCCAGGACTCCGGTATATTCCATTCCTTGCGTACCGCATCGTCGATTAGCGGATGGTAATGCTGCAGCGATGCGCCAAGCCCCTCCTGGGCCAAGCCCGCCCATACGGTGAGCTGGTGCATGCCGGCGGTATGCTCCGACCATATGGGGAATTTTTCGGCATAAAAGGCGAACTGTTCCTGCAGCCCCTTGATGACCGCCTGGTCTTCAAAGAACAGCACCGTGCCATAGCCGGACTGGAAATCATTCTTTACCTTTGCCTGTGATTTTTCAAACTGTTTGTCATCCGTCACTTTGCGCAGCGCATCCATGACGATATCCCACAGCTTTTTATGGTGCTCGCCGAATAGCACCACCATGCGGGTGCTTTGGCAATTAAAGGAGGAGGGAACAAGCGTCAGCGTATTCTCCACAATCTCAACGATCTTTTCTTGTGCGACGGGCTTTTCCTTGTCAAAGCCATATACGCTGCGGCGGCTTTCTAAAGCCTTCCAAAATGTCTTTTCCATGAACGTCAACCTGCCTTTGGCCTCGTTTCCCCTTGGTTTCCCTTAGGGTGGTATTTTTGTTTCTGAATAAAGGATACCCGAAAGCCTAAGCCTTGAAACAGGATTTAATAGATTCGCTCAAGGAGAACCCACAGAATCACGCATGCACAAAGAGCATGGAAGAATCAGGCTTTCATGGCCGGTTTTCGGCGTTTCCATCAAATTCAGCAGCATCTTGGCGCTTTCGTACCCTATTTCGCGGGTGGGCAAGGATACCGTGGTGAGAGGCGGATAAAGGTGGGCGGAGATTTCCCGGTTGTCAAATCCGGCTACGGATACATCCTGCGGAATGTCCAGCCCGCGTCGCCGAATGGCTTGGTAACAGCCGGCAGCCATGAGATCGTTCATAGCAAAGATGGCGGTGGGTTTATATCTTAGGGACAGCAAAGCTTCCGTTTGCTTGGCGGCGGTTGGGCTTTCCCAGTCGCCCCAGCGGATGTATTCCGGCGGTACAGGAAAGCCGGCCTCTTCCATTGTTTCCAAGAAACCTTCCAAACGTTGACGGCTGGGGTCAGAATCCCGGTGTCCTGCGATGACGGCAATGCGCTTGTGGCCTTTTTGGATCAAGCTGCGGGTGATGGCTGCGGCGCTTAGCTTGTTGTCATAGGTCACATAAAAGCCGCTCTTCTCCCCGGCCCTTGCGTAGGCGTAAACAAGAGGCTTGTCCACTGGCATCAGCACGCCGTTCAACGACCTGTCGTGCATGGCCACATAAATGATGCCATCCACATGGGCGTCCAACAGAACCTTCATACCCTGGTTGACCTCATCCTGGCACATGGTAATATGGTCATACTGGTTGTACAGCTTTTCCAGCAAGCGCAGGTTATTGAGAAGCAGCTGATACCCCCGCATTTCCAGGTATTCGCTGATGCCCGTCACGATTTCTGGCACCGGAAGGCCGCGTATATCCTCCGCTAATACGCCTATGGTCTGCGTTTTGTTCATTCGCAGGCTTTTGGCGATCGTGTTTAGCGTATAATCCGTCTGGCGGATGGCTTCTTCCACCCGGCGCCGCGTTTCTTCCTTCACGGGCTTTTTCCCACTGAGCACGTGGGATACTGTTGCGGTGGAAACATTCGCCAGGCGTGCGATTTGTTTCATGTTGGCCATGGTTATGATTCCTCTTTCCAAGATAAACGATTAATAAATATGTTATCATGTGATAATTTTCCTGTCAAGGTGGCTGCCATTGCTTGCCTTGACACGATTTTGTGCAAATGCTATCATCTTCACGGTGCGGTGCACGCGCTCAAGAGGTATATATGGCAAAGTTGATGAAGAAAATTACTTCCCATCCTCTGATCGATACGCTAATACACGCCAAAGGCAACGAGCGGGCATGTTTAATCACCGAGCCTTTATGGGGTATCCCCTATAATCTGTTTGTTCCCTTTGTATCCGTCTATATGGCGGCCCTTGGCATGACGCCGCTGATGATCGGCTTGACGGCCACCGTATTTTTCGCCTCCCAGATGGTATGGTCGCTGCTGGGCGGCATTCTTACTGATAAAATGGGGCGCAGGCTGTGCAGCCTTGTGTTTGACCTTCTGTGCTGGAGCGTGCCGGCGTTTTTATGGATGCTTGCCAAGAATGAATATTGGTTCCTGGCAGCGGCGCTGTTCAACGGTATGTATCGCATAACAGAAAACTCCTGGACGCTTTTGTTCGTGGAGGAGGCGCCGGAAAGCAAGCTGGTGCACCTGTATTCCCTGGCAAATATCGCAGGGCTGATCGCCGGATTCGTTGCTCCCGTTTCCTACTTCTTTGTGGATAAATATTCCGTCGTTCCTACCATGCGTGTATTGTACGGAATTGCATTCGTGCTGATGACCTTCAAGTTTGTAATTTTGTACTTCATGACCCATGAGACGGAAATCGGGAAAAGGCGGCAGGAAGAGTTTCATCATCGGAGCATGTTTCATCACCTGCTGGACAGCCGCCACGTGCTTGTAAAAATGATCAAAACCCGCAAGATAATGTATACTGTAGCGCTGCTGGCCTGCTATGGTGCCATCAGGAGCGTTGTTGACAACTTCTGGCCGCTTTTGATTACGGAAAAGCTGGGCATTGAGCAAAAATACCTTTCCATGTTTTTTATGCTGCGCTCCCTGGTCTTTGTGTTCGGGTATTTCCTGTTCACAGGGAAATTGGATGTACGCAGATTCAAAAAGCCTTTGTTGATCGCTTTTTCCTGCTTTGGCACAGTACAATGCATGCTGATCTTCTTGAACACCGGATCCTATATGCTGCTTGGCCTGGGTGTTTTGGTGGAAGCACTGTCCCTGTCGGTACTTAGCCCGCTTACATCATCGCTGCAAATGTTGAGCATGGATAGGGAAGCGCGGGCGCGGATGAATGGCTTGTTTCTGGCCATGTGCCTATTGATTACATCCCCTGCGGGCGCATTGGCTGGGGCGCTGGCCGAAATTGACCGTTCCCTGCCCTTTGTTCTGACGCTGGTATTGTGCGTGCTGGCACTGTTCCTTTCCCTGAAGGTATGGCAGGTCAATCGGGGGGAGGAAGAGTCTTCTGCCGTAAAAAGTATTGCCTCATAAAAACACGGTGGAGCGATCGCTCCACCGTGTTTTATGCTATTGCCATAGTAAGCTTTGAAAAGCTGCTGCACGGAAAGCTATTCCTGCAAATATCTACAAATCATCCGCATCCTGGTCGGGCTCGCCGCCGTCTCTTGGCGTTCCGGTATAGCTGCCCAATACGTCGGTGGTATCGGGATCACGCATCATGCGGCCCACCAAATCTTCCTTTTTCAGCTTCTTGCGGTTCTTCAACTTTTTTTCCATGACAACAACGCCTCCTTCCAAGGCAGTATGCCCTGAAAAGGAGGCGCTTATTGGAAAACCTTTGGAAAAAATTAGTTGGCGACGATATTGAGTAGCCTTCCTGGCACGAATATGATCTTGCGAATGGTTTTATCCCCTACCAAGGCTTTTACATCGGGATTCATCGGCAGCGTTTCTTCCGCCTGCTCACGTGTTAAGTCTGCAGGGATCATGATGCGGCCGCGTACCTTGCCATTGATCTGTATGGCGATCTCCACCTCGCTTAATGCCATTTCCTTTTCATCATAGCTGGGCCAGGGCTGATGGTGGATTGGTGCGCCGAAGCTTTGCGCTTCCCACATTTCCTCGCAGATATGGGGGGCTACAGGGCTCAAAAGCAACAGCAGCGTTTTCAGCTCGCCTCTTGTAACCTGGTTCTTCAGGTAGATGTCGTTTACCAGGCTCATCATGGCGGCGATGGCGGTGTTGTACTTCATCTTTTCATAGTCTTCGCTCACCTTTTTCACCGTGGCGTGAAAGGATGCCTTCAGATCGGAGGAATAGCCTTCCCCATCCGTCAGCATCTCCTGCAGACGCCATACCCTGTCCAGGAATCTGCGGCAGCCCCTGGCGCCATTGGTGGACCATGGGATCGCCTGGTCAAAGGCGCCCATGAACATTTCGTACATGCGGAAGGAGTCGGCTCCCAGTTCATCCACGATTTCGTCGGGGTTGATGACGTTGCCGCGGGATTTGGACATCTTTTCGCCGTTGGATCCCAGAATCATACCGTGGCTGGTGCGCTTTTGATAGGGTTCTGGAGACGGTACAACGCCGATATCATGCAGGAACAGGTGCCAGAACCTGCTGTAGAGCAAATGCAGCGTTGTATGCTCCATGCCGCCGTTGTACCAGTCGATGGGCAGCCAGTATTTCATTTCATCAAGGCTTGCCATTTCCTTGCCGCTATGCGGATCGGTATAGCGCAGGAAATACCAGCTGGAACCAGCCCACTGAGGCATGGTGTCCGTCTCCCGCTGGGCGGGGCCGCCACAGTGGGGGCAAACGGTGTTCACCCAATCCGTCATGGCTGCCAAGGGGCTTTCGCCGCTATCGGTGGGCTCGTAATTCTTAACGTCGGGCAGCAGCACCGGCAGGTCAGCTTCCTTAACGGGAACCATGCCGCACTTAGCACAGTGAACAATGGGGATGGGCTCGCCCCAGTACCGCTGGCGGCTGAACACCCAGTCGCGCAGTTTGAAATTAACCTTGCGCTGGCCCAGGCCCTGTTTTTCAATATAGTCGGTAATCGCCTTCTTGGCATCCGCAACCTTCAGGCCGTTCAGGATGCCGCTGTTAACCATTACCCCGTCCTGAATGTCGTCAAAAGCCGCCTCCTGCACGTTGCCGCCGGAAACAACTTCAATGATGGGCAGGCCAAACTTTTTGGCAAAATCCCAGTCTCGTGTGTCATGAGCTGGCACGGCCATGATGGCGCCTGTGCCGTAGGTGATGAGCACATAATCGGCGACCCATATGGGAATTTCCGTTTGGGTCGCAGGGTTCAATGCCCGGATGCCTTTTATCTCAACACCCGTTTTTTCCTTGATGACCTCTGTGCGCTCAAAGTCGGATTTCTTGGCCGCCTGGGCCTTGTAGTCTATCAGCTCACTGTAATTTGTTATGCTTTCCTTCCAGGTTTCCAGCAGGGGATGTTCCGGTGATAAAACCATATAGGTGGCCCCGAAGATGGTATCCGGACGCGTGGTATAGACCTTTATTTTTTCGCTCCGCCCGGTGACTTGAAAGTCGATCTCCGCACCTTCTGAGCGGCCTATCCAATTCCGCTGCTGGAGCTTTACCTTTTCAATAAAGTCCACGTTGTCCAGGCCGTCCAGCAGCTTTTGCGCGTACTTGGTAATGGCCAGCATCCACTGCTTTTTTACCCGGCGCACGACTTCGCTGCCGCAGCGCTCACAGACGCCGTCCACAACTTCCTCATTGGCCAGACCGCACTTGCAGCTTACACACCAATTGATGGGCATTTCCGCTTTGTAAGCCAGGCCATGCTTGTACAGCTGCAGAAAGATCCACTGCGTCCATTTGTAGTAATTGGGATCGGTGGTGTTCACTTCCCGGCTGTAATCAAAGGAGAAGCCCAGACGTTTGAGCTGTGCCCGGAAGCGGTCGATATTTTCATTGGTGACCGCCCTGGGGTGCACCTTGTTTTTGATGGCGTAGTTTTCGGTGGGCAGGCCAAAGGCATCCCAGCCGATGGGATACAATACGTTGTACCCTTCCATGCGCCGTTTACGGGCGATGATGTCCAATGCCGTATTGGAGCGGGGATGGCCTACATGCAGCCCGGCGCCCGAAGGATATGGAAATTCGATAAGGCAATAATACTTTGGTTTTTTGTGATCGGTTTCCGCACAAAAAGCCTTCTGCTCCTCCCACTTTGCCTGCCACTTTCTTTCGATGCGGGTGGGATCATAGGGCGCTTTAAACATGAGTGCTCCTCCTTCTTCCGCTAAAAAAGCGCTTCGCCTTTTTACAAAGACGAAACGCATTGTTCCGCGGTACCACTTTGCTTGCCGAACTTGCTATCCGGCCACTTGATGCGCTGTATCGGGCGCTTCCCGCCGTATGGTGGCTCCAGAGCGAGGGGCCTTCCCTTCTGCTTCCGCCCTTTCACCTGCCGGGCGGCTCTCTTAAGCGCCGGGAAAGCATTCTCCTTCATTGCCAAAACTTGCTTCCAGTATATCACAACCTCTTGTTTTGTAAAGGGGTAAAGCAGTCATGCTTGATATGGAAATTTGCAATTGTAAAACTTCGCGCATTTGGCTTGAGGGGAGCAGCTGGTGATGGTATAATATTCCAACAGGGCAGGGGATAGGTGGCATTCCTTTCGCCGGCTGGAAAGTTGTTATGATGGGGGTGCCACATATTTTTATGCTTCGAAAAATGCTCATTATTTTGCCGCTGCTGCTTATGTTTCCTTTGGCTGCGCAAGCCGCGAAAATCACCGATCTGTGGGTGACCGGGGCGGTTTATGAAAATGAACAGTCATCCGGGAATGTGGAAAATGTGCCGGACGATTCCATCCATTGGTGGTACAGCACATTAACGCGGAAATCTTATTTGTTTCTGCCTGCCGGAGCGGATTTGTCCAAGATGAGGATATGGTTCAAATCGGCTGCCAAAAGCATTGACGCGGGCGGAAAAACCATTGCAAGCGGCGATAAAGCAGATTTTTTAAAGCCGGGTACGGAAATCATCCTCGACGCGGGAAGCCGCTATACCATGGTGGTCATGCAGTCTGAAAAGGTGCCGGCCATGTTTATTTCCACAGAATCCGGAAATTTTCGAAAAATACATTCCAGCAAGGATTATGAGGAAACGGGAAATATGGTCCTCCTCGATCCCGACGGCACCATTTCATTGAAGGGATCTCTGGATCAAATAAAGTGCCGCGGTAATTCCACATTCGCCTACCCGAAAAAGCCTTACCAGATCAAACTGAATAATTCTTTCGACCTGTATGGTATGGGAAAGGCAAAGACCTGGATCCTGCTGGCTAACTATGAGGATAACTCCCTATTACGCAACAAGATCGCCTTCGCCATGGCCCAGGCCGCCGGGCTCCCCTATACGTCAAAATCACAGGCCGTTGACCTGTACATCAACAACAATTACCGGGGTTCCTATCTTTTATGCGAGAAGGTGGAGATAAGGGACACCCGCGTCGATATCACCGATCTTGAAAAGGCCACCGAGGCGGTTAATGAAAAGCCTTTGGACAAGTACCGGTCCTACGGCACGGACATGCAGCTTACCGGCAGGAGTAAGGGTTTTCAAATTCCCAATAATCCAGAGGACATCACCGGGGGCTATTTGCTGGAACTGGAGAAGCCCCACCGCTACACGCCTGAAGTGAGCGGGTTCATAACGAAAAAAGCCCTCCCCGTCGTTATCAAGGAGCCTGAGCATGTGTCCAAGGCCCAGGCGGATTATATCAGCGCCATCATTCAGTCCTTTGAAAATGCTATTTTTTCCAAGGACGGCATTGATCCTAAAAGCGGTAAGCACTATACGGAACTTGCGGATTTGGATTCCCTGGTGAAAAAATATATTCTCGAAGAAATATCCAAGAATTTCGATGCCAACCGTACCAGCTTCTTTCTATATAAACCTGTGGATGATGAGAGCACACGTTTTTTTGCCGGGCCTGTATGGGACTATGATATCGCCTTTGGAAACTTCGAAAGTGAGCGGTCGAAATCGATAAAAATCCCTACAGGCTTCTCTGCCAACAAGGATCGAGGCATGGGCTTTTACTGGTTTCCCGCACTTTACGCACAGGATGACTTTTATCAGAGGGTCGTTCAAATCTATCACGAGTGCTTTGTCCCGGCCATCCGTGTGCTGCTGGGAATGGAAAAGGATCCTACGGGCATGGTGCTTTCCCTGGACGAGTATGCAGAGGTAATGGAAGCGTCCGCTGCCATGAACTTTACCCGCTGGCAGCTGTTTAACACCACCCAGAGACTTGTGAAAACGGGCAAGAACTACCCTGAAAATATTGCTTATTTAAAATACTTTTTAAGTGGGCGAATGGCCTTTCTTGATGAAAACTGGCCTCTGGAGTAATGCAGGCGCTATAAAAAAAGAGCAAACTTAAAAATCCAGCCGTATGCTGGATTTTTTTAAATGGATTTATTTCACCCGGGTTACATATTGGCAGTAGACGTATACGTTTTGAATCTTCTTGGCTTCCACGCCATCCTCTGATTGAATGATTGGCTGCGTTTCAGAAGGGGTTACGTACAGCTTGAATACCAACGCTTCCTGCCCAATGGCCATGTGGTGTACTTCTTCGAACTTATAATTCCGCTGCGCAATGCCCAGATATCCAAAGATGATATGCTCTATGTGGGTATTGATGAAGCCTTTTCGTACCTCATTTTCCTCAAACATCTCCAATATGGCCCTGGTCTCGTCAAACGTCATGTTGCGGCAGGAAAATTCGCCCTCTCCCAGCACATTGGTCATACTGGAATTGTCCAGGAGCAAAAGCGGACGGGAATGATTACTTTCCATGTGTACCCTTCCTTTCCTTGTTCTTGGTAATTGGGTAATACAAAAATAGCGGAACCCAAATTCGCCGCTATATAAGAACTATTCATTTCCTGTTTTTCTATGACCAGTATATCGGTTTCATCACACGATTGTCAATGATTTCCGTATAATTCGATAAGTTAATCATTTCACAAAACGGCAACGCTATTTCCACGTGACGCGGCAGCAGTCCCCGCAGCGCAGGAGTAGCTTTTTTTTTGCATTGACAGCAACCGGATTCTTTGTAAGGGACATCATTGGCCAGTCGTGGCCGGAATCGCCATAGGCATAGGAACTTTCCGTATCCAGCTCATACCCTCTTGCGGCCAGGTATTCGGCAATGCGCAGGGGCTTTTCCAGGTTCCGGCAATTGAGCCCGGCAATGCGGCCCGTGTAGATTCCTTCCGGTGTGATGTCGGCTCGGGTGCCTATAATGCCATCTAATTGGAGTTCCCTTATAAGGGGCTGCAAATAAAAGTCTGGGGAAGCCGTTACTAGCAAAACGCGCAACCCCTCTTCCCGACGGGCTTTGATCTCTTCCCTGGCACCTTTATAGACATGTTTTAAAAGCACATCACGGCAGAAGTCTTCGGCAAAAGCCTGAACCTGTGCCTTGGTTTTCCCCTTGAGGAAAGCAATTGACATTTCCTTGGCTCTTGTATCGTTCAACAAATGCAGCGCATAGCCTAAAAATGCCAGCAAGACACGAGGCAACTGCGTCATCCTTGCAAACCGTGTTTTGATGGCGTACCTAATCATGGGCATGATGGAATCACCGCTTGAGACGGTGCCATCCAGATCAAAAAGTGCAAATCCCTGGCGGATCATGGTATGCCCCCTCGGAAATGTGGAAATTTCTTAAAAAGTATACCATGTGCCGGAAAAATCCACAACCTTCCTCCTTAGCGTATGCGCCCGGCTAAAAACATGGTATACTGTTTTGAAAGAGTATCAGGAGGGACCCATGCGTATTGCCCTTGTGGCCGACCTGCACGGCAATCTTCCCGCCACCATGGCAGTGGAAAGGGATTTGAGATCAAGAAAAATTCAAACAGTTTATTGCCTGGGTGATATAGTTGGCAAGGGGCCATCCTCCGCTGCCACCATGGACTGGGCATTTATGAGGTGCCAGCTTATTTTGGCGGGGAATTGGGACATAGGCATATCTCACAAGCATTATCCTGCTGACGGATATTATTGGAACATGCTTGGCCAGGATCGGATGGAAAAGCTGAAAAGCCTGCCGCTGGAACATCACTTTTATATGAGCGGGCTTCATATTCGCCTGATTCACGGCCGGCCCGTGATGGATGAACTGCTGTTTGTGCAGGCGGAGCGGGACAACCTGGAAACGCTGTTTGAAAAGGATGGAGATACATTCCAGGCGGTAGGCTATTCCGACTGCCACCGGGCGTTTCACCGCACGCTGAGCAAAGGCTTCTTGTTCAATACCGGCAGCGTGGGCAATAACCTTGGCGTCAACCGGGCCTGCTATGCCATTTTGCAGGGGAAGCCCGGCAAAACGCCTGCTCCACTTGATATAAGTCTCGTTTCCGTACCTTACGACCTGGAGGCTGCTATTCGGGATGCGGAGAATGATCCGAACCTGCCCTATCGTGAGTCGTACATCAACGAGATCCGCACCGGTGTCTATTCCCGGTAATGAGGAGGAACCATGGAACGGCATGAACAAAGCTGCGGCCTGTGCCATATTGCGCTGGAAAACGTGGGCGTCGTCAGGGACAGGCAGGCGATTTTATCCCAGGTGACAATGCATATCCATTGCGGGCAATTGACGGCGCTCATCGGCCAGAATGGGGCTGGAAAGACGACGCTTTTAAAGGCGCTGATGCGTGAGATTCCTTTTACGGGCCGAATCCGCCATGAGGACCACCAGGGCCGTGACATTCCCCATCTGCGCACGGGCTATGTCCCTCAGCATCTGGACTTTGACAAGGAGATGCCTTTAACCGTGCAGGATTTTCTGGCTTGCGCACTTACGCGCCGCCCGGTATGGCTGGGCGTCTCCGGAAAAATAAGGGAAGTTGTAAAAAAGTCCCTGGAGGCGGTCAAGGCGGAGGATCTTATTATGTCGCAGCTTGGAAAGCTGTCTGGCGGCGAACTGCAAAGGGTGCTGCTGGCGCTGGCGCTGACGCCCGCCCCAGACCTTCTCGTTCTGGATGAGCCCGTGTCAGGCGTGGACCAAAACGGGCTTGCGCTTTTTTTGAATACAGTATTGGAGCTTAGGGCCCAGCACCATATGGCCATTCTGCTGGTGAGCCATGATCTGTCATTGGTGGAAAAGTACGCGGATTACGTGGTGCTCCTGGACCGGCAGGTGCTTTGCTCGGGCAGCCCGCAGGAGGTATTCTCCTCACCGGAGTTTGAAAAAGTTTTTCAAACCCCACGCACCAAAGCGCAGCTGGACGCGGAGGTGAAATCATGAATACCGTATATCATGTAATGGATACATTGCTCCCTTTTGACTTCCTTTCTTTTCAGTTCATGAAAAACGCGCTGCTTGCCATTTTGCTTCTGACACCCCTTTTGGGCTTGATGGGCACCATGGCGGTTAACCAGCGAATGGCCTTTTTTTCCGATGCGCTGGGCCACAGCGCTCTTACCGGCATCGGTCTTGGCATCGTGCTGGGCCTTCACAACGATCTAGTTGCCATGCTGGTGTTCGGCGTCATCTGGGCCTTGCTCATCAGCCGCATCAAGCAAACGGGAACGACCTCCGTGGATACCATCATCAGCGTGTTTTCCAGCACCAGCATTGCGCTGGGGCTTGTGATCCTTTCCCGGGGCGGCGGGTTTGCCAAGTACTCCTCATTGCTGATCGGCGATGTGCTGGCTGTTGCTCCACAGGATCTTTTGTGGCTTTTACTTGCGCTTATAATTGGCGTTGGTGCGTGGATCTTCATATACAACCAACTACTGCTGGCCAGCATAAGCACTTCCCTGGCAAAGAGCCGGGGCATGCGCACCCGCCTTACAGAATATGGCTTTGTGATATTGGTGGCTGTAGCCGTGATGCTTTCCATCCGCTGGGTGGGGGTTCTGTTGATCAACGCGCTGTTGATCCTCCCAGCTGCCGCCGGGCGGAATCTTGCACGCAGCGCCAGGAGCCATGCGCTTTTGAGCGTGCTGATCGCCATGATGAGCGGTGTTTTAGGGCTTGTGCTGGCGTTTTATTGGAATACTTCCGCCGGGGCGGCTATCGTGCTGTGCGCCGCGGCCTTTTATGGTATCAGCCTTTTGATCTTCTCCCTTCGAAGACTAATGGATAAAAGAAAATAGCAAACTCAACCACTGCTTGAATTTCAAACTCAACTGATGCTTGCTGGCTTTTGATTCGCGTTTTCCCTATGCTGTGTGTCGGGGGGAAGAGTGGCCTTTTCCCCTGCCATGAGGGGGGGAGAAAGCATGGGCTGGCTTAAATGCATGTTAAGGTTCAGGAAAAAATTCAAAAAACCGCGGCCAAAAAAAGAAAAGTATCTGGTGCCTATTCAGCGGAAGGAGATATACGGCTGGAAGGTGCTGAATGATCAATTAATGCTGGATCATTGGTTTAAAAGCAACGGAATCAGATAAAATGGGAGTGTCTTTATGTTTGACATGATGAAGGTAGGCAAAACCATATCCAATTTGCGCAAAGAAAAGAACATGACCCAAATGGAACTGGCAGATAAATTGAATATCAGCTTTCAGGCTGTAAGCAATTGGGAGCGTGGGCAGACCATGCCCGATATTTCGAAGCTTAACGAACTGGCGGACATATTCGGCGTGACAATCGACGAATTGCTGGGCAGTAAAAAAGGCGCCCAGGTGGTGAAAAAGATCATCAGGGAAGAGCCCATTGAAGAAGAATTGACAGCGGAAGAATTTCTGGAGATGGCCCCAATGGTGAAGCCTAAGCAGGCAGAAAAGTTATGGGAAAGCGTTCATGCAGATATTAATTTGAAAGACCTTGTGAGGGCCGCGCCGTTTTTGAGCGAAAGTGCGCTGGACTCCCTTGCCCTGGACGCGGTCAGGCGGGACAGGTCTTTTGAATCCCTTATGGGGCTGCTGCCGTTTTTAAGCCAGGCCGCAGTGGACGAATGCGTGCAGCAGGTGCTTGGGGATGGGTTGGATATCAAGAAGGTCATTATGGCAGCGCCTTTTTTAAGCCAGGAAAGCATCGAAAGCCTGGCGGATCGCGTATTGATGGAAGGCGGCGTTATGGATTTGGTTCCTCTGGCTCCCTTCCTGGGCAAGGAAAAGCTGACGGAGACGGCAGCCCAGTGTGTTGAGAAATATGGCTTTTCCAAGATTCTGCCGCTTTTACCTTTTCTGGACGGATCGCTTTTGGATGACTTTTTTCTGAACAAGTGGAAGGATAAGGGCAAAGAATAAAAAACCCTTGCAAAATGAATGCCGATTGCCTATAATAGGGCCAATCCAAAACGGCCATGAACGGACCATGCCTGCTTTTTGATGTAAGAGAGCCGCCGGCCGGTGCGAGGCGGTACGAAAGCAGACTATCCATCCGGGAGCCGGCGGCGAACGGCCGCGGGGTGCGCCCCATACAGCGCGGCGAGTGGGATGCAAAATCTGCATCCAATCGGGGTGGCAACGCGGATTCGTCCGTCCCTTTCGGTGGCAACACTGAAAAGGGACGGCTTTTTTTATTCGGCCGGAATATCCCCGTACATCCGGCATAAACGACGCGGCCAGGCCGCAGGGAGGTAAGTATCATGCTGGACCTACGAAAAATCAGGCAAAACCCGGAAATTTTGACCGACGCCCTTACAAAACGGGGCAAGAACATTCCCCTGGACAGCTTTTTGCAGGCGGATGAAAAGCGCCGGGCGTTGATGGCTCAGTCTGAAAACCTGAAAAACCGCCGCAATGAAGCCAGCAAGGAGATTGCCGCCATCAAGCGCGCAGGGGGCGACGCCCAGCCCATCATGGAAGAAATGAAGCGTGTGGGCGATGAAATCGCAGCGCTGGATGATAAGGTAAAGGCGCTGGATGAGGAAATGGAGCAGTTTATGCTCACCGTGCCCAACATCCCCCACGAAAGCGTGCCGGTGGGACGCGACGAAAAGGAAAACGTAGAGCAGCGCCGCTGGGGAACACCCCGTGTTTTCCCATGGGAGCCCAAGCCTCATTGGGACATCGGCACAGATCTTGGCATCCTGGATTTTGATACCGCCGCCAAGGTATCCGGCGCCAGGTTCACCTTCTACCGCGGCCTTGGCGCACGGCTGGAGCGGGCAATCATCAACTTTTTCCTGAACACCCATGTGGAGGCGGGGTATGACGAGGTGTATCCGCCCTATATGGTCAGCCGCGCCAGCATGACGGGCACGGGGCAATTGCCCAAGTTTGAAGAGGACGCCTATAAGGTGGACCAGGATACGTTTATGATCCCCACTGCTGAGGTGCCTGTCACCAACATGTACCGTGATATGATCCTGGACGGGGCTCAATTGCCCATACGCCATTGCGCCTATTCCACATGTTTCAGGGCTGAAGCCGGCAGCGCTGGGCGGGATACCAGGGGCCTTATCCGACAGCACCAGTTCAACAAGGTGGAACTTATAAAGGTCACAAAGCCGGAACAAAGCTATGAGGAACTGGAGAGCATGACGGATGAGGCGGAAAAGGTGTTAAAGCTTTTGGGCCTGCCTTATCGGGTGGTTTGCCTAAGCACCGGGGACATGGGTTTTTCCGCCGCAAAAACGTATGACATCGAGGTGTGGATGCCCAGCTACAACCGGTATGTGGAGATTTCCAGCTGCTCCAACTGTGAGGATTTCCAGGCGCGCCGGGCAGGCATCCGTTATAAGGAATCGGTAAAGGATAAGCCGCAGTTTACCCATACCTTAAATGGCAGCGGCGTGGCCGTGGGCCGTACCGTGGCCGCCATTCTGGAAAACTTCCAAAATGAGGATGGGACGGTGACCATTCCCGAGGTGTTGATTCCCTATATGGGTACAAACAGGATCTGCAAAAGATAGGAGCATTACAGTGCAAGGATGTACCCCCTTTTTCATGGCAGCCCCCGGTTTTTCTGTCCCGTGCGGGCTGCCCATGATCATATTTGATTTTGATGGCACGCTGGTTGACAGCATGCATTTGTGTGTGATGGAGCTTAAGGAAACCTTTCTCGCCATGAACCTCCCCGTTCCCTCTCAAGCGGAACTTGAAAAATGCAACGGTCCCTCCCATGAGGAAGCGGCTGAGCTGCTGAAGGTTCCCCGGGAACTTCAGGCGGAACATTTACGAATACGTGGCGAATACCAGATGGCGCTGTTGGATTCCTGCCAAAAAATCTATCCCGGAGTCCCTAAAATGCTGGATGTTTTGAGTGCTTGTGCCAATCTGTGCATCGCCAGCAACGGCAGACAGGAATATGTGGACAGGTCGCTTTCAAACTGGGGAATCGAGAAATATATCATAAAGGCAAAGGGCGGGGATGTTACCCGCACGAAAGGCCAGCTGGTAGGGGAACTTCTGAGGGAATACCACCCCTTACGCGCCGTCATGGTGGGGGACAGGCTTTCGGATATTCTGGCTGGCAAGGAAAACGGCCTGTACACCGTGGCAGCCGCCTATGGCTTCGGATCTTTCGTGGAATGGCGGGAGGCGGACAAACAAGTTTATTCGGTGGAGGAACTTACTGATATCTGCCTTCAGTTCTGCGGGAGATAGCCCGGCAACATTTGATTTGTGGCCGGCAAGGATGATCATGAGTATCCTCGCTGGCTGCACAAAAGTAGTATTTGCAGATGATACTTAAGTCCTCCCCCAGCCTCCTTCGTCGGTAACACCCTAACCCTCCAAGAGGGAGCCTCTTAGAAAGCCTCCCTCATGGAGGGAGGTGCCGACCGCAGTCGGCGGAAGGAGGTAAAAGGGCCATCATTTTCATCTCCTGGGCAATGCTTTTCAAAGTGTATTGTGCAGGGACGGCTATAGGCCGCCCCTGCTTTCTTTTCCTGCTCAGGTGTGCATTTTTTGATGCGGTCCGCTTTGTCTATACCTCCCGACCATAATTTGGTATAATCAAAAAAACGGCTAGGGCATAGAGGAGGAACATTATGCTTTTTCAGTCATCGCCCTTTGAAACGCGGGCCGAGTTTTTACGCCGAAACGTTTGCGATTTCCCGGCCGAATTGACAGAGGATAGAATTGAGAGCTCCGATAGGGAGGATATTCTGGAGGGACTAAGGTATATGCGGCAGCTTTTGCTGGATATATATGCGGATACCGCCACCTACCGCGTGGAGGATGACCTTGAAAGCTATCACCGGTTGACCCAGACCGTTTTGTTTTTGTATGTGGCAGGCGGTTATGGGGAACTCATGCGGGAAGGTGAGGTATCATCCCTTCGTTTGGATAAGACACTTATCCGAAAGCATTTCAAAAAACCGGCGGCTTTTCACCTGGAAGCGCTGCAAAATTATGGCTTCTATTTTGAGTATGAGAAAAATGGCCGCTCCGCAGAATCATACCAATCCTGCGATGCGGTACACCTATATAATGAAAGCTGCCCTTCCTTTTTCCAGGCACTAAAGTATTTTGTATGCCGCATCCCTGTTATGGACAGCAAAAAGGATTATGCCATGCAGACCGACCTAATCATGAGGGCGGATTTTGAAACAGCACTGCTTGGCGGGGGGAAGAGAAAAGAGGATATTAATCCTTTGCGGCCGGATATTTTACGCTCATTGGGACCACGGGCCGGATTGTGGAAGGGGTTTGTTTCCAATTTCATAGCAGGACAGGGGATGAAGGCAAGCTGCAAATTCTGGTCCTATTGCACACCCCATTGGATCATTCATTTGATGCGCAAGGGGAAAACGTTTTGCATCTTCACTATCCATACGGACGTACTTTTCTTTGAAATGGGGGCGCCCTTGGATCAGCTTTCCGCACTGGCTCTTAATAAGGAACAGCTTGTACCCTCCATCCGGAAAAACATGGAGCAGTTTGGCTGCATTGGGTGCGGCCGGTGCGGCGGCGAAAGCATCAGCCTTGTGAACGGCATTTCCCTTTGCACCCGTGAGCCCTGGGCCAGGCGGTTTACCTTTGAAATCACAGGTGCTGTGGAGGCTAAGGCCGTTTCGGAGGTTATAAGCGCATAGCCGGGAAGGAGCGAACATTGGAATTTAAGAAAATTACAGTCTGCCTGGACATGGCGGGCTGTCCCAACAGGTGCAGGCATTGTTGGCTGGGTGTTACGCAAAACGGAAGGCTGCATCTTCATGATCTGGAATTTGTGGCGAATTCTTTTATGCCTTATACTCATGCATTGGAAGTATTCAGTTGGTACCGGGAACCGGATTATTTGGATAATTACCGGGAACTGTACGAAGCAGAATGCCGCCTCTCCACTGCGCATGCACCTCATTTTGAACTGATGAGCTTTTGGCGTGCCGTCCGTGACCCGCAGTATGTGCCATGGCTGCGTTCCCTGAACGTGGCTGCCTGTCAGCTGACGCTCTTTGGCACAGAGCAAACGACTGATTTTCATTATGGCCGGAAAGGCGCGTTTTCTGAGATTATGAGAACGGCGGACCTTTTGCTTTTAAACGGCATTGCCCCAAGGTTTCAACTCTTTATTCATCAAAAGAATGCCGATGAGATGGCGCTCCTGACGGAATTGTTCGATCAAAAAGGCTTTGCCGGGCGTTCGGAAGATATGGGCAGGGAATTTGTTGTCTTCATGCACCAGGGATCCTGCGATGGGGAAAACGAAAAGCTGTATGATATCCGGGTAACGCCGGATGAGGTATTTCGGATACCGGATTCCTTTGCCCGGTCCACCCTGAAGCATTTTCAAAAACAAGATTTGTTTGATGTGTTCGGACATAAGGAAGAAGAGCTGTATCGCGAACTCATTTCGGATGACTCCACAAGGAATCTCATAACCGATACGCCGGTTTTTTTTGTGGACAAGGATTACAATGTATATCCAAACATTACCGCCCCTGCCCCGCATTGGCGACTTGGCAATATAAAAGCTGACGGATGCTATGCGATCCTTGAACATTACTGCAATAAAGCTTCCGCCGCCCAGCACATTGCGGAAACCGTACCGATTCGCGATATGGTGAAAGCCTGCGGTAATGAAACCAGCAGGCGGCTGTTTATAAAAGAGGACTATTATACATATCTTTTGAACCGGTATTGTAAAATCCATCAGGAGGAGACTGCATGAAGGATATATACACTTTTTCTTTGGCGGAGGACGCTGACCGCGAAGCGGTGGTGGCTTTGTACACTGCCTGTTCCAAACTTCCCGGCTGCACCTGGTCCGAGGAATATCCAACACGGGAAGAGTTTGATACCGACCTTAAAAGCGGCTGGCTGTACTGTTTGAAGGATGGCGGCAAGATCATCGCCGTCGTTTCCCTGGGCGACTTTCAAGAGCTTCAAAGCATTGGCATGCCGTGGAGCGAAGACATCTTAAGACCTTGCGAACTGGCCCGCATCGGCGTTCTGCCCCATCATGGCGGCAAGGGTATTGGCACCCTTGTCTTGAACCATGCCATCAATACTGCACGAAAGTTGAACTTTGACGGCATCCGCCTGATGGTCAGCCCCCAAAATCCGCCGGCAGTCGCCATGTACAGCCGAGCCGGGTTCAAAACCGTCGGGGAGACAGATAGGTTCGACATGCATTGGCTATGCCAGGAGCTTAAGCTGCCCGCTAATGTTTAAGGATAAACAGCTTATTTTTTGCAAATAAACATCCCCTGCTCTTTACTGATAGAAAACACTCCGTCTTTTGAAAAACTATTTTGAACAAGAGCATATAATTCGTCCTGTACGGAATCAGGTACCTCATTGTAGGAGTTGATATAAGCGATCAGGTCGTCTATATTCGTAACCTGCAAAGCATCTACATATTGCCTCTGCTCGATATCGGAAAAATATCTGCCCAATAATGCAGATCCATTTTCAAGGGTAAATGAAACATTTTCCGAGTATGAAAAGGAGGCCTTATCTTCAAGCTTGTGGTAGATAGTCTGCAATTCCTTCAGTGAGTTTTTGCCAAGTGTAGTTGCATAGAAATGGGCGCCTGCCTTGAGTACCCTATAAACTTGCGCCAAGGCTTTTTCCTGATCGGGTACATGATACAGCATGTGGTTTGCAATGACGATATCAAAAGAATTACTGTCATAGGGGATATTCTGTATATCCATTTGTTCGAATGTAAAGGATGGGCTATCATGGAGCAGGCTTTTTGCCTTCTCAACCATCAGCGCAGAATAATCTGAAAGAACGATTTTTGAATGTTTGGGCAAACGGCAATCCCTGTTAAGCCAAATACCCGCTGACCCGCATCCCAGCTCCAGAATGTTCATGTTATCTTGAAACGTATATTGGTCAAACACCCAATTGCCCCAGCCATACTTGTTTACACTGTATTTGTCATGTAATCCTATCCTTGTGGAAAGCGTATCATTCTTTACGTACATTTTGGCAATGCGTTCCGGGTTGGCCATTTGGGACATGATGCTTCCCTCCTCAAAGCGCTTTCAACAAGATGATGCTTAACTCTACTGAATCATTCTACCACAAATTACAAAGAGAAAAACGATACTCATCATCAAAGGATCGCCTGACGGTTAAAGCCGCCAGGCGATTTTGTGTTCTATTCCTTCATAAAGGCTGCCACCGCATCCCTCAAAAAGACCGCGCAGCCTTTCACCCGGCTGTCGTAATAGGCGGTAAAGCGCTCGTCGTCCACATACATCTGCGTAAGGCCAAGGTGCGCTTCCTTGGAATACTCCTTCCAGGTGTAGGAGAGCCATTCTTTATGCATTTGCGCCAGGCGCATGCCAGCTTCTCCTGTTGGGTCGGCCTTTTGCAAAACCGCCTGCTCCAGTTTGGATACGATCTCCGCCGCCATCTTCTGCATGCTGTCGTATTGTTCCTTCGTCAGGTTCATCATTTTGGCGTTGCTTTCGTCCACCTGCTTGTTGCCGTACTTTTCTCTTACCTCTGCACCGTATTTCTCTTCGTTCTCCCGGATCAAGTCTTTTTTGAAGGCTTCAAATTTTTCTTTGTCGCTCATTTCGATTTTTCCTTTCTCGTGGAGGATTGTCTGCTCCACACTTTGAATCAGGCGGCTTAACCGGTCCCGCCTTTTGTTGAGTTCCGAAAGATGGCTAGAAAGTGCCGCCAACCGGTCAAAGGACGGCGTGGAGACAATGGCCTTGATATCCGTGAGGCTTAAATCCAACTCACGGTAATACAGGATCTGCTGAAGTGCGTCCACTTCTTTTTCGCCGTATACCCGGTAGCCCGACGCGGTGACTTTCATGGGCGAAAGCAGCCCGATCTCGTCGTAGTACCTAAGCGTACGGGTGCTGATCCCGGCCAATTTCCCCAGCTTCAAAACGGAGTATTCCATCTTGCATTCCTCCCGGCAAATCCATGATAAACCTTTACGTAACGTTAATGTCAAGCACTTTTTTCAGTAAAAACTTCTTGGTGCAGGAAGTGATCATTGGCCCCCGAATCGCTCGAGCAGTTCCATGGCTTGAACTTTTCGGCCTGCTGCCCTGCAACTGACCCACAGAGTCTCGGCGGCTTCCCAGAAGGATTCCTCATATCTCATCCGGGAGCTTTCTGCCCATAGCGCTTCAAGGTCGTTCAGATACCGGCCCGTATACCTCTGCGCTACTTGCTGGGCACTTTGCTGGGTTTTTGTCCTGCGGAATTCCGTTACCGCCTGCATATACAAATCATGGTCGCATACGATCTCAGCCCGGTTCAAAGAATAAAGGCTGTTCTCAAGCAATATGGGATTCTTTGCACCCAAGCGTTCAAATGCCTGGCGGATTTCTCCCCTGCGGGTATGGAACAGGCTGTTTACATCCGCCTCACTGTCTCCCCATAAATCGGCATGTATCTGTTCCCTGGTGACCCCCTTGGGATGCTCCAGCAGATAGGCAAGAAGCTCGCGGGCTTTTTTCGTGCGTATTTTGATGGGTATCTCCCGGTTTTCGGCTGCGCAGATATAGAAGGTTCCCAGGGTATGGATGTAGACCCGTTCGGTCACATACCCACCGAAGGTCAGCATCTCCTGTGCAAAATCCGGAAGGATGTCCGACTCCACAGCTAACTGGAGCACCGGCGCATAAAGCTGCCGGAAGCGCATGTAATAATAATGGCCGTATAGCTGGCTAAGCTTGAGGAAAGATCGGGTATACTTTTTGGCCGCTTCCACATCCCCCTCCCGCAGGTATATGGCTGCCAGCCTTCCGTATGCGTTTACCGTATAGGCATAACATCCAAATTTTTCCCCGATGCGGATGCAGCGCCGAAAAAAAGCTTTGCATTGCTTTGCATCCAGTTCCAGCATATCCATAGCGTTTGCCATGCGTCCATAGGATATGGACTGTGTAAACGGCGAGGCATTTTTCAGCAGGGTCATCGCTTCCGAGATGGAAAACTCCGCTTTTTCAGGATGATCCAGCAGGCGGGCCGACAGGTGCCACATCCTTACAAGTAAATCGTTGTCCTGGGTGCTGCGGTTCAATACGGCATATTCAGATGCCAGGTCCATATATCGGTCTGCGGCTGTGAAATCAAAGGACATGCCCAGATGCCGTTTCAGATGCTCGGCTGAATGAAGGATTTCAGCGTGAAGCAGATAGTGCATGCTGAATTCTTCATAAAGCTCCATATGCTTCAAAAGCGCCAGCTCAGCCTCCAGGATGGGAGCAATCTTGTCTTCCTGCCCAAGCATTTGATAAGCTTTGGCCGCATACGCCCCCACACTGTGGCGTATCAGCCAATCCTGTTCTTTTTGGGGTATTGACAAGGATCGTTCATAGAACCGGAGGCAATTTATGTAATCCCCCATATAGAAATAGATCACTGTCAGATAACGTTCAAACCATGCCTTGGTGCCTATGTCCCCCGCTGACATGCATCTATCCATCATGGCTGTTGTCAGTGCCAGTGATTCCTTAAGGTGGGAAGTGGAAGCAAGGTTGTAGATTTTTTCGATCAAAACGCTGTACAAAACCTGACCAGGGACATCATCAAGCAGCGGGAGCAGACTGTTTATACAGCGGTTGCTCGCCTCAAAGGATACCCTGTTGCGTAAAACCCTTGCCATATGGGTCATGGCTTGCAGATAAAGGTACCTGTCGCTGGCATTCAATAGGGCGATTGCGGCACCCAGGTATTTTTCCGCCCGGAAAAACTCCCCCTGGTCGGAAAGGACCATCCCCATGGCAAGCATGACCTGGGGAGTGACCGTTGCGGATTTCGCCTGCAAAAAATCAAGGCACTTTTTCAGGGTCCTGTTCCTGTCTATGGCAAAAGGCCGGCTTAGAAGGCTGCAGATGCAATCCTGGACCGCTTTTTCATCCTGGAGGAGAATGGCATATTCAACCGCTTCTTCAAAATGGCTGTTTTTGAAAAAATGCTCCATGGCAAGGCGCAGGGTAGTTAAGCCCTGCCCTTGGTCGTTTTGCTTAAGGAAGGCTTGAAACAGCGAGTTGTAACGATATGTGCCGGATGAAACGCGTTGCGTAAAAATATTCCTTTGTACCAGAGTCTCCAGTATTGCCCTTGAATTGGCGATGTTAAGCCAAAGATCGCAAAGCCTGCTGTGCATTTCAGGCAGGTGGGAGGTTGCTTGCAAGAAGGCTTGCATATGCGCCGGGAGCTGTGCCATGATCTCATGCATCAGATACCCATACAGGTCCCGGTTCATCTGCTGCTTCCTTTCGGGAAGCGGCTTTCCGGTCTTTGAGGCCAGATGGTATGATTGTATCGCCAATCCCCAACCCTCGGTGGACAGGTAGGCTGCCTCGTTGGAAAAGCCCCATAATGACTGGGCTTCCTCCCGTATAAAGCATAGATCGGATTTGGTGATTTCGGCAATCCCACCATCCATTTTCAGGCGGTACAGGCTGTTCCAGGGCTCATGCCGGCTGGCCATGATAATGGAAATACCGTCAGGGCAATCCGATACCAGGGCAGTAAGCAGCGCGATAATTATATCGTTTTCAAGCGTATGCACATCATCCAAAAAAAGCGATAGCGTGTTTTTTCCAAGAGCTGCTATCAGGGCGGAGGTGACCGCTACGGGAAACGCCCTTTCATGGGCAAAGGGCATATGATCCGCCGAGTCAAAATGAAAAACGCCCAGCGTGCCGCGGATGGATGTCTCCAAATGGCGTAGGAAATACAGCATATCATTGTCCCTATAGTCCAATGAAATCCATACCGCATCGCCACGGCTCGTGGCATATTGCATCATGAGCGTGGTTTTCCCATATCCCGCGCCGGCGTGTATATACGTAAGTTTGCTGCCGGGCGGGCATAGCCTTTCCAAAAGGCGGGGACGCTCAAGGATCGTGCTGCCTGCTGAGGGGCGGCGGGCTTTTGCGCCCGGTTTTACGTATCTACCGGATTTGATCCTGGCATCCGACGGCTTTGGGGAAACATCCGGAATCAGCCATATCCAATGATGCCGCTCTGCCCCTTCTATTCGGCCCTTTAGGCAAAGCATGTGTACCCTTCGCTGGGAAATACCCCATTTTTCCGCGGCTTCCTTGGGCGTTATGTACCCCATGCGCTTCATCCTAACTTTCATGATAAGACAGGAACTGTTTGCAATTCTGCTCTTGAAGCAATTATATGCGAAACTTCGAATGATATCAATACCATCGGTCTGGAGGCGAAAAGCGCTTGTCTTCGTCGATTTTTTGTGTTGCCTGATGTTTGCAGGCTGCGCTTTCCGCCGTAAAAGAGCAGTATGGGACAATATTTGACAGGTTTCGGCATATGGTGGCAGTTTTGGTGGCAGCACACTTTATACAATAATAGCAATTGAGGAGGGTGCAACCCATAAAATAAGCCTGCGGCGGGCTGGATAGCCACAGGCTGAACCATGACTTGGAGGAGCAAAGAATGACCATGCTGCCGCAATCAAGGGAATGTTCGCCGCCATCTCCGACAGGGGAGCACAACCAGATTTTTTCAGAATTATACAGCGATTACTTTCCAAAGATTTACAATTATATCCGCTATCGTGTAGACAGCGTCCATGATGCTGATGACTTGACGAGCCTGACTTTTATCAAGCTGCTGGACAAAAGAGACCAATACAAACCGGAGGTGGCTCCGTTTTCGGTATGGGTGTTCGCCATTGCCAGAAATACGCTGACGGATTATTACCGCTGCCGTATGCGCAGTCGCTGTGCCTCTTTGGATTCGGCGGAAAAACTGGCAGACCGTATGCCCGGTCCGGAGGAGACCACCGCCAGGGATGAGATTGCGTGTCACCTACATAAAGCGCTGGCTTCCCTTACCAACAGGGAGCGGGAGATCATCGCCTTGAAATTTTGGAGCGGATGCTCCAACAGGGATATTGCCGGTTTACTGGATATCAGCCAAAGCAATACCGGAATCATTTTGTACAGGGCTATGCGCCGCCTGCGTAAAATCTTGGAAAGCCAGGGGGTGTGCATTGATGAAAAGCCGTGACCGGGCGAAGCTGTATCTTGCCTGCCTGGACCGGGTCCTGGCGGGAGAAAAGGATATCGGGCCTGTGGAAGATAAAGAGATTGCCGTCCTTTTGCACCATTCCAAAGCTATGCTCACTGTCAGTGCATGCGTTGACGGCAGGCTGCAGGAATGCCTTCGCCGGAGTCTGTGGGAGAAGGCAAGTTCATCCTGGGTTCCCTTGGCATATCCTGCAGGCTTGAGGCCGCCAGAGGGGGAACTGACGGAGGATGACCTGATGCATGTGGCAGCCGCGCAGTAAGAGGATATTTGCCCCTCTTGCGGAGCCATACTTGACAAAAAAAGCGGCTGATGCCCCGTATGCCGCAATTAACGCGTTGACCTGCGCCAATTTTGCAAATTTATGATAACTATGTACTTCCCCTGTAATGGCGGGCGGAAAACGTCGTATTTACCATTGAATATATCATCCGGTGCATGTCGGGCACACAAAAAAATGGAGGTTAAAAAATGAGCGTTACATCGGCAAAGGCATTTCTGGCAAAGGTGAAAACAGACGAAGAATTCAAGACCAAACTGGGCCAAATGAAAGATGGTAAAGCACGGTTGGAATTTGCCAAGGCGTCAGGCTTTGATTTTTCTGCTGAGGAGTTTGCCAAATTGAAGGAAGAACAGGGCCTTACGGATGATGAACTGGATAACGTAGCTGGTGGCTGCGGCCATGCGTGCCTTGTTGGAATTGGGGATATCTCCGTCTGGTAAGCCGTGCTTTCGGTGTGTCGACAAAGTGGTGAAAGTCACTTTGTCGCATTTTTTCCTTACTGCACTATAAAAACCTTTGGTTGTTACAGCCGTTTGTTCGGGCAAGGTAGGAGTTTCTTTGAAATTTCTGTGAAAATCTCCGCAACCTCAATCGGCGCGGCTTACAGCCGCTTGTTTCGGTTGATTCGTTCGGTTTGCTGTTTACTGCCACCGGCAGCGCTTACCTCACTCACCGCACATGTTGCTGATTTTCGAAAAAATCGGATGGCTTTTTCGGTGATTTGAGCGCCTTGTCCCGCTGTTACCGGTGGGACAAGGCGCTTTTTTGTGCATTGCTTTGTCAACCGTGCATGTAAAGGATCGGCGGATACTGCGACGGGCAGAAGTCAAATGCAAGTATGAAAAAAAGAGACTGCTAAATATCCAGCGGGCATGGCTTTGGCGGGAATATCCTATTATCCGCAAGAAATTCCCGATCGCTGTCATCCATTTCGCTTACCAGGGCGGCAGCCAGCTCAAGTCCATGCTTTTTCATCAGGCACATGTCTGGCGGTGGGCTATAGGCCGAGCCGCAAGCGCCGGCATTGTCATGCTTGCATCCCCCGGCGCAATAATAACGGGCGAAGCAGGCGGCACAGGCAGGTACCTGGACCAGAGGCGACTCCTGATACGCTCCCCGTTCAAAGCCGCCCTCAAACACATTGCCCAGCTTGTAATCCTCAAGGCCCACAAAACGGTGGCATAAGTAAATATCGCCTGAGCAGGATACTGCGGCATACTTTAAGCCAGCACCGCAGGCGTAATACATTTTTTTGTGGTGAAGCAGCGACAGTATCGGCTGGGAAAGGTGTGACGCCGAGCGCAGTTCGATCATTGCGGAAATATCCCTGCTTTTCATGTGACTGCGCCAAAGCCCGGTCTCACGTTCCATTTCTTTCATCAGGCTGTCCAGCTTTCTTTTTTGCCTGCCTTCCCCGCCGCGCCCATCCTTGTCAAACAGGGAAGCGGATGCTGGCAGAAGCGTTACTTCCGCAAAGCCCAGCTCTTTCAGCGCGCTTTTGATGCGTTCCGCTTTACTGCCGTCTACCAGTACGGCATGGACACGCGTGTCCGGGATGATTTCCAGTAGTTTTTTGACCCGCGGCAAAACTACATCAAAGGAGCCGCGGCCATCGGGATAGGGCCTCTGCGCATCCTGTATTTCCTTGGGGCCGTCCATGCTGACCAGAATATGGACGCTATGCTCCTTTAAAAAATGAATCATCTCTTCATCTAACAGCGTGGCATTGGTGGTAACGCTGAAACCTACGGTTTTTTCCAGCATGCAGGCTTTTTCATTGGCGTAGCGCACCACGTTTTTGATGATTGGGAAGTTCAGGAATGGCTCACCGCCAAAGAAGGTAATATATATTCTTTTCGCGCTTCCCGATTGCTCCAATAACCAGTCCACGGCGCGAAAGGCGGTTTTTTCATCCATGCTGCCGCCCGGCTTCTCTTCGTAGCAGTAGGTGCAACGGAGGTTGCAGGCCTGGGTAACAAAAAGCGCCAGGCTGACAACGGGCATAGCCTCCCGGCCAGGCTGCAAAGGCCCCACTGGCTTGTCTTTTCGCAGCAGCCCCAATTCCTTAAGGCTCGCGTATAGCTCTGGCGCAACGGCTGTGTCCGGCGCTGCGGCGATCCGCTTCAGTTTTTCTGCCGTCCGGTCATCTACAGCGCAGGCCGCCATGTTTTCGACATGAATCAAATAATTTCTACTATCCAATTCAAAAAGATGGAATGGCAAAATGGCATCCGATCGCTGCTTCACAAGGCACGCCCCCTTTGTCCCGCTCGCATTGCTTCCTTCCGCTGGGATCAAGGGATGGCGGCATAGCGTTACGGAAAACGTTTAAGTTTAGTACGTTTTATCCCCCGTATCCATTACATGTACGTAATACTTATTCTGGGTCAGCGTATGTGCATATAGACAATGGCAGCTTTGTTTCATTATTGCACGGTTGGAAAGGCGGAGGGGCCTTGTTGAAAAAGAAGAAGGCTGTGGCTATGACGGTGCTTGGCCTGATGCTGCTATGCATTTTGCCCGGCTGCACGCCATCGGCAGACAGCAGTGAGATCCTTGTCGGTGTGGCGTGGTCCTTTGCAGCGGAGAATAATTTGTTCAACGAGGGCATTGATCTTGCGGCGGCGCAGATCAATGCCAACGGAGGGATCAATGGAAAAACATTGAAGCTGCTTAAAGCGGATGACGGCTCGCAGGCTGTCAAAGGCGTTGCCATAGCCCAGGCCTTTGCCCAGCGGGAATCTATCATGGCGGTGATCGGGCATCGCAATTCATACGTGTCCATTCCCGCATCCTCCATTTATGAGAAGGCGGACCTTACCATGCTGTCCCCTTCATCCACAGCTTCTGAGCTTACGCAAAAAGGATACAAAAACATCTTCCGCAGCATTCCCAACAACAGCGAAATTGCGCGCAGGGTTGCGGCGTACTTGGCCGGATTGGGGTTGAAACGGCTGGTCATCTATTACTCCGACGACGCCTACGGCACCGGCTTAGCCAACGCATTTGAAGAGGAAGCCGGGCGGCTTGGAGCTGCCGTCGTCGACCGGTTTCACTACTATTCGGACATCCAATACCTCAAGCGCCTGCAATCCAGATGGCAGGCATTTAGTTTTGACGGCGTTTTTGTCGCGGTTTCTTCAGCCGCCGACGGTGCACGCTTCATTGCAGGCGCCAGGGAAATTGGTATCCGGCATCCGATGGCGGCCGGCGATGCGCTGGATGCTCCCGAATTGGCTGCAGTTGGCGGAAAAGCCGCGGAAGGCACGGTGGTTGGCTCCGTTTTTGACCCGCAAAGCAGCAGGCCGGAGGTTAAGAGCTTTGTGGAGGCCTTTGAAAAGGAGTATAAAGCTCAGCCCACTTGCGACGCGGCTATGGGGTATGACGCCGTTCATATGCTGGCCGCTGCCATCCAAAAAAACGGTGTGTCCGGCCGGGCTTCTGTAGCCGATGGATTGCGTGGCCTGGGAAAGTGGACAGGTGTGTGCGGTGTACATGAGCTGGGTGCGACGGGAGACGACCTAGGCGATCTAGTCGTGCTCAAGCAGGTAAAAAACGGTGAGCTTATATGCCTGGAAAATTGACGAGGATAACGGCGGATACCATGAAAATATCCAATGAGGTGCGGGCATGAAGGAAAACTTATTCCGTGAGGTGTCGCTTAAGCGCCTCTCCTCACCGGAGCAATTGGATATGCTGATCAAGGTGACATCTCCCAAGGCTTGGCTGGCACTGGCGGCCTTGTGCCTAATTCTGGCTGTGGTCATTGCCTGGAGCTTTTTGGGCAGCATTCCCACAAAGGTAACAGGGCGGGGTATCTTGCTAAACGACGGAGGGGCCGTTTCTCTGTCACATTTTGCTTCCGGACAGGTGATTGATCTTCGTTTCGGCTCCTTTGAAAAGGTTAAAAAAGGAGATGTCATCGCCAGAATAGAGCAGCCGGAGCTGGTAGAGGAAATTAACGGATTGCTGGCCCGGCTTGCCGGGCTTGAACAGGGCGGGGATACGGATTCATCCGAGTACCGGACGGCTTTTGAACAGGTGGAACGTCTGAGGATTGAGTTGGATAACCGTTCCCGCATCGTTTCCCCGGTCAATGGGCGCATTCTCAGCATGAATATGCAGGAAGGCGGTATGGCCGTGGCGGGCGATACCCTGGCAACGCTGGAAATAGATGGTGCGGCTTCCAGAATGGAAGCGGTCTTGTATGTTTCCGCCGAACTTGCGGGCAAGATCCGCACCGGCATGGAGGTTCAACTTTCACCCGATATTGTGAACAAGGAAGAATACGGATTCATGCTTGGCAGGGTCATTTCCATTGCAGAGTACCCCGAAACCGAGCAAAGCATGATGCAAACGCTGGGCAATGGGAATCTAGTCGCCCTTTTGGCGGGACAGGGGGCCCCCCTCAAAGTGGTGGTGGATATTATCCCCGATGGCCTAACCATCAGCGGATACAAATGGTCATCCCCCGGTGGGGCACCCTACGCTATCCCCGGCGGAACGCTGGCCAACGGCGCTGTGGTGGTTGAAAGGGAAAGGCCCATCGCCAAGGTGATCCCCTTTTTTAAGATGCCGGAAAGCGGGGAGAGGTAAGGTGGTCGCAAAAGGCAGCGTAAAATCACCAGTCCCTGTAAAGGTACCCACGGTTTTACAAATGGAAGCCGTGGAATGCGGCGCAGCCTCTTTGACCATGATACTGGGCTTCTTTGGCAAGCATGTGCCGCTGGAAGAGGTCAGGGTCGCCTGCGGCGTATCGCGGGACGGCAGCAAGGCCAGCAATATACTGAAAGCTGCAAGGCAATACGGCCTGGAAGCCAAGGGGTTCCGCAAAGAGCCCGAGAGCCTGATGCAGATGTCCATGCCGGTTATCATCCACTGGAACTTCAGCCACTTCATGGTACTGGAGGGGTACTGCGGGAATAAGGCCATTGTAAACGACCCTGCCGGCGGCAGGCGAGGCATTACGGAGGAGGAATTCAACAAATCCTTTACGGGGATCGTGCTCACCTTCAGCCCCGCGCCCGGTTTTATAAGGGATGGCGCAAGGCCCAGCCTGGTTTCCGGTATCAAAAAACGGATACAGGGCATGGAATCGGCGCTGGCCTACGTTATACTTGCCGGGCTGGCCCTGGTGGTTCCGGGACTTGTGCTTCCCGTTTTTGCTAGGGTCTTTGTGGATGATGTGCTTCTTGGCGGCAATGATACATGGCTTGTTCCGCTGCTGCTGGGCTTGGGCCTGACGGCGGTTATCCGCGGCGTTCTTACCTTCATTCAACAGCATTACCTTATGAAGATGGAAACAAAGATCGCCCTTACATCCTCCTGCCGGTTCTGGTGGCACCTGTTAAGGCTGCCGGCCGGATTTTTCGCCCAGCGGTCCGCAGGCGATATAGTGTTCCGCATGCAAAGCAACGACAGGGTTGCAAAGCTGATGTCGGGCAGGCTGGCCACTGCCGCCCTCAATCTTTTGATGATTGTTTTCTATTTCGTACTGATGCTGCGCTATAACGCGGTCCTGGCTTTGGCCGGCCTGGCCGTAGCCCTTGTGAACATCCTGTACCTCAAAACCTTTGCGCTAAGGCGAAAGGATCAGAACAACAGGCTGCTCAAGGACCGGAGCATGGCATCTACCATTGGAATGACCGGCTTGCAGATCATTGAGACCCTCAAGGCAACGGGATCCGAATCCGAATTTTTTGCCAAATGGGCGGGGTATCAAGCCAAGGCGCTGAATTCTGAGCAGGATTTGTCCATTTCATCCCAATACCTGGGGGCACTGCCCACCCTTTTGACCGGCATCAATCATGCTGCTATCTTGACACTGGGCGGTTTTTTCATTCTCCAGGGCAAAATGACAATCGGTATGCTGGTGGCCTTTCAGAGCCTGATGACCAGCTTTATGGCGCCTGTAACGGAAATAGTGGGCCTTGGGGCGGAGCTTCAGGAGGTGGAAGGGGAAATGAACCGCCTGGACGATGCCTTGCGGTATCCCCTGGAGTCCGGTCTGGAAGACGGGGAGGTTGAGGACGGCTGTTTCCAAACGCATAAGCTAGCAGGGTTTGTGGAGATAAAAGAGGTAACCTTTGGCTACAGCCTGCTGGAGCCGCCATTGATTGAGCACTTTTGTTTAAAGCTTAGACCGGGAGCGCGGGTAGCGCTGGTAGGTGGTTCCGGTAGCGGAAAGTCCACAATTGCAAAAATATTGGCGGGCATATATCGTCCGTGGTCTGGTGAGATCCTCCTGGATGGGCAGTCCCGGGAAACGCTGCAAAGAGCGGCGATCACAAATTCCCTTGCCATGGTGGACCAGGAGATCCACTTGTTTGAGGGAAGTATACGGGACAATATCACCTTGTGGGATGAAACGGTCCTGGAGCCTGATTTGGTCCGTGCAGCCAAGGACGCCTGCGTTCATGAGGATATCACGGCCCGGAGCGGCGGTTATGACCAGATGGTGGAAGAGGACGGCAAGAACTTCAGCGGCGGGCAAAAGCAGCGGTTGGAGATCGCCAGGGCCTTGGTGCAGAATCCGTCCATCCTGGTTTTGGATGAGGCCACCAGCGCCCTTGACCCTATTACGGAAAAAATCGTAGATGATAACATACGCCGCCGGGGGTGTACCTGCGTCATAGTGGCACACCGGTTAAGCACCATCCGGGATTGTGATGAGATCATCGTGCTGGAAAAGGGAAAAATCGTGGAAAGGGGCACCCATGAGGAGCTGTTTGCCCGGGATGGGGTTTATGCGGGCCTTATCAAAACCGGCTGAGTCCCGCGTGGTTCATCCGGGGTGCCTGAGGAGGACTCCCCGTAAAACAGTATCTTCCGGAAGAAATGGGGCAGGTGGAACATGCGCATCGAAGACTTGTTTTTCAAAGAGGGCGCGGCCATTGCGCTGGAGGGTAAAAGCCCATTGCTGCTGGATGACCCGGAAGCCGTCTGGATGACCGGGCCGGAGAAAATTGCCATCTTCCTGGCTTTACTGGATCAGGAGCACCTGCCCTGCGCCAGGGCCTTTTTGTTTGATGCGGACCCTGGCGAGCTGCTTTTTGGCATGACCTCCGTAGATGGTGAAAACAAAATGGCCTTGCTGGCTGCAGGAACATCCGGCTCGATTGCATATCGGATGGATGTGAAGCGGTTTAGCCGGACACGGGGATCGGAGCAAGCTGGGGAAGCGGTGTGCTTGACGGACCTATGGCTCAACCGCTTGGCAAAGGCTGGGCGAGCTCGGTCAATGGACTTTGTCCATTTTTCCGACGACGGGACGGATGGCGTGGATGCTTTCCCCCCCGCTGTCCTGCCAGATCCCGAGGCGTATCTTATGGAGGCCCCCCTGCGGGAATCGATCCACAGCGCGCTTTTTCGTTCGCTGGCGGCGCAATATCACCATCAAAAGGAAGCCGAGGCAATCCGCCTGCAAAAAAAGAGGGATAGCGGCAGGAGTATGATTGACAATGCCGTTTTAAAGCTTGCCGCCGTGCATCAGGCCGGGAAGCAGGACGGATTTTTTGATCAAAGCGCCAGCCCGCTGCTGGATGCCTGCCGCCTGGTGGGACGGTACATGGGCATTGAGATCGTGTTGCCGCCAATTGCGGATGATCATGGCGGTACGCTGGGTCCCACCTTGGATGCTATTGCCCGCGCTTCCCGGATCAGGACAAGAGAAGTGGCCCTGACAGGCGCGTGGTATAGTCAGGACAGCGGTCCGATATTGGGCTTTCTTAAGGAGGACGAAAGGCCGGTTGCCCTGCTCCCCTCGTCGCCCGGCGCTTATCGCATGCATGATCCCAACAGGAACCGCGTCGTACAGGTAGATGGGAAAACGGCAAAAGAAGTAAAGCCCTGGGGCGTTGTTCTGTTCCGATCCTTCGGCCATAAAAAAATTATGCTGCGCGATCTTTTATCCTTCGGCCTTGCAAGCTGTTGGAAGCGTGACCTGTTTTTCATCCTTTTCATGGGCGTGCTGGGGGGGCTGCTGAGCACAGCCGTTCCTCTGGCCACAGGCGTCTTGTTTGACAGCATACTTCCCGAGGGGGACAGGGGAGGCCTATTGCAAATAGCATGTGTCCTTGGGGCTTCGGCCCTGGCCGCCATGCTTTTTCAGTTGACGCGCACCTTTGCGTCCATGCGCATGGAGGGCAAGATGGACGGCGCAATGCAGGCGGCGGTATGGGACCGACTGCTCAGCCTGCCTGTACCGTTTTTCAAGCAGTTTTCAGCAGGTGAACTGGCCATGCGGGCAATGGGCATAAGCCAGATCAGGAAGATTCTTTCAGGAACCACGCTCAGTACTATCCTCTCGGGTATCTTTTCCGTTTTTACCTTCGTGCTGCTCTTCTATTATGATGCCAGGCTGGCTGGGGTAGCTGCCCTGATGGTGGCGTTCGCCGTGCTGGTCATGGGATACCTTGGCTTTCGTAAGGTGGCCTGGGAACGAAAGACATTGGAGTGTTCCAACCGCCTCTCCGGCCTGATCATGCAGTTGATTGGCGGAATCTCCAAGTTTAGGGTGGCGGGCGCGGAAAACATGGCCTTTGCGCGCTGGGCGCAGGAATTTCAAAAGCAGCGGAGAATGGCCCTCTTCCGCGATATGACGGCCAATTGCCTGACTGTATTCAATGCTGTTTTTCCTGCCTTGTCCAGCCTGGTCCTATTTTATGCTTTAATGTCCCGTGCTTTCCCGCTGCAGGCCGGCCGGTTCATCGGCTTTTATTCGGCTTTTACTACTTTCCTTCTGTCCATGGTTTCCCTGGCTGATGCATTGATTGGCGCCAACCTTGTTATTCCCTTGTATCAAAAGGCAAGGCCTATTCTGGAAGCCCTGCCCGAGGATGATGATACAAAGGTTGATCCCAAGGAAGTGACGGGGGCGATCGAGGTCAGCCATGTTTCCTTTCGATATCAGGAAAATGGACCTCTTGTACTTGATGATGTATCCTTCAGGATTGAGGAAGGGGATTATGTGGCCCTGGTAGGAACCTCCGGCTGCGGAAAATCCACGCTGCTTCGAATTCTGCTGGGCTTTGAAAAACCAGAAATCGGAAACGTGCTCTACAACGGGCAGGATCTTTTGAAAGCGGATGTACGATCTGTGCGCAGGCAATTGGGGGTGGTATTGCAAAATGGGCAGCTTATGACCGGGAACATATTGAGCAATATTATAGGAGCCAATCCCCGTTTGACCATAGACGACGCCTGGGAAGCGGCAAAAATGGCCGGCTTGGAGGAGGATATCCGCGATATGCCCATGGGCATGTTCACCGTCATCAGCGAGGGGGCCGGCACCATTTCCGGAGGCCAGAAACAACGCTTGATGATCGCCCGGGCCATTGTCAACAAGCCGAAAGTCATTTTCTTTGACGAGGCCACCAGCGCCCTGGATAATCGGACCCAAAGTGTTGTAAGCGCAAGCCTGGACAGCCTTCAAGCCACACGCATCATCATCGCCCACCGCCTGAGCACCGTCAACCGCTGTAATAAGATTCTGGTCATGGATCAGGGGAGAATTGTAGAGAGCGGCACTTATCTGGAGTTGCTGGAAAAGGGCGGAATCTTTGCGGTCCTTGCAAAGAGGCAGCTTACTTAGGGATGCGCCGGCGTACCTTTTTACCGTTGTTTTCCCTCTTGTCATTCTTATTTCATCATGATATAATAGGAACAAATGTTCTTGTGATGGAGGGCTGGGGATGGACAGGGTCATCCTGCATTGCGATTGCAACAGCTACTTCGCTTCGGTGGAATGCATCGAGCACCCTGAACTGCGCAAGGTGCCCATGGCGGTATGCGGTGATCCGGAAAGCCGCCACGGCATTATATTGGCCAAAAACGAATTGGCGAAAAAATACGGCGTTGCGACAGCGGAGACCATATGGCAGGCCAAGCGCAAGTGTCCCCAACTGGTGCTTGTTCCTGCGCATGGGGACAAGTATGAGGAATACTGCAAAAGAATCAATGAAATCTACGCCCAGTATACCGACCAGGTGGAGGCCTGTTCCATCGATGAATCTTATCTGGATGTTACCGGCAGCCGGCAATTGTTCGGCACGGGGCAAAAGATTGCAGACACGCTTAGGCTTAGGGTGTGGGAAGAGTTAAAGCTCACCATATCCGTAGGCGTATCCTTCAACAAGCTTTTTGCTAAAATGGGGTCGGATTATAAAAAGCCCAATGCCACCACTGTCATCACCAGGGAAAACTTTAAGCGTATCCTATATCCTTTGCCGGTGGAATCCATGATGTATGTGGGCAAAGCAGCGGCACAGGTGCTGCGCAAGAACTTTATCACTACCATTGGAGAATTGGCGAACACCCCGGCGGAGCACTTGAAGAGGCTGCTGGGCGTAGGGGGGGAATCCCTCTGGCAGCAGGCCAACGGCTTGGATGAAAGCCTGGTACTCCGGCCTGGAGAGGGCGACCCCATAAAAAGCGTAGGCAACGGCATCACCTTCTGCCGAGACCTTAATGGGCTGGAGGATATGAAGGCGGGTCTTTTGATGCTGTGCGACAGTGTGGGGGTAAGACTGCGCCGACATGGGCTGATGGCCAAATCCATCGCCCTGCACATCAAGGACCCTGCACTAAAAACCATTTCCCGCCAGACGCAGCTTCCAGGCGCTGTTTCGACCACGAGGGAATTGTTTGACGCCGCGCTTCCTCTTTTGTGCCGCTCCTGGAATGCAAACTCCCCCATCCGCACGCTGACGGTAACGGCCGGAAGCCTTTGCCTGAAAGAGGAAGGCGGAAGTCAGGTGAGCCTGTTTCCATCGGAAGCAAAGCGCCAGGAAAAACAAATGAAGCTGGAGACAACCATCGACAGTGTGCGCAGCCGCTTTGGCCGGGAGTCAGTGACCGTGGGTACGGTGCTGTCTTCCGATGTTTTAAACCCAAAGAGTTGAGTTTCCATTATTGCAGAAAAATCCCTGCTTCCTTTATTTCTGAAAATAAAACAGAAAAGAAGCAGGAGTTTTTTTGCCATTGTCGAATAAGCTATCGTTTTCCGATTCTATTCGGAAAGAAAGGAAATGTCCCGGTTATGTTGAAGGCGATTCGTTCGCTAATCTGCTGGCTGCCCCTATTAACCCTTATTTGCTTGAATCCTGCATCCGGTGAAGCCGCCCCCCTCAGTGATGATTTATACAGCTTTCAGGTGCTGATCGGCGAGGAATCCATTACCCTCCCTTGCACCTTTGATCGAATGATGAAGGCCGGTTGGACCTATACCGGCAATGAAGAAGAACTCCTAAAGCCCGAGCAGCGCACCGTTACTTCCAACTGGGAGAAAAACGGTGTTTTACTGTCCGCCGAAATGGTGAACACTTCCTGGGATGTACTCCCAGTGGATCAATGCGTTCTGGCCGCGGTGCAGCTTAATGATTCCGCATCGCAAGTGGTGCTGCCTGGCGGTGTTCTGCTGGGCATGTCAGGTTTGAGGGATGTAATGGACGCTTATGGAGCCCCTTCCTCTACCTATGAGGATGAGGATATTTCCCGCTTCACCTACCAATTGGACTACGACCAGGAGGCTGTATTTACATTTGAATCGTCCACCGGCGTGCTTAAAAACGCATCGCTTCGCAATGTGATTATGGCTGCCGCGCCTGATCCCACGGTTCTTTCAGGCAGCTCCGCTTCCGGTTCGTCTTCCTACCGCACGCCGTCAAGCCTGGGGAATGACCCCTTTTCTTTTCATATTTCTTATGGCGATGCGCTTTATACCCTTCCGGCTCCAGTAAAGGAGTTTGAAAAAAACGGATGGGTATTGGGGGAAGGCGCGGATAACGCAATCAAAGCCTATGGCTCTGGGCAGTTGACTCTACTGCGTAACGGCAAACAATGGACCACCTGGGTGTATAACGATTCCGACAAAGCTACGCTGGCCGGCAGCTGCCTGATTACTACCGTGGTCAGCGATATGGGCCGCGGGGATGTTTCCCTCTTGCTTCCCGGTGGCGTCACCACCGGCATGGCAGAAGAAGAAATGCAAAACGCTTATGCAGGCATAGATACCAATATCAGCGAAACGGGTGCTTCAAGGCGCTATGAATTTAACGGCGGCGGGGGAGATATCATACTGTCTGTGCAGCTTGATTCCGGACTGATAAACCGGGTTGAAGTCAAAAATGCGCCATAAGCCATTTTGCTTTTTCCTTGTTTTTCCTTGACAGAAAGATATGATTGGGCTATAATGCTCGCAAATCCCAACATTCTGGAGGCAGTTCATGATGATTTACTCTTCTCCAAAGGGTCTGTTCTCGTTTATGGGCCGGAGCGGCTGCCGCTTCGGCTATTTGAGCAACAGAAAAAACCTTAAGGAGAAGAGTTTTTCACGCCGGTAACGGCGGCACAATGCATGTGAAGAGAGCTCTTTTCGGGCTCTCTTTTCTTATATCTTTTCTCTTACCGCTATAACGCAAAGGAGGTTTCTCCATGATCATCGTATTGAAAAAAGGTACCCCTGCGCAGGAGATCCAAAACCTTTCCAAAGATATCGGGGAACAGGGCGTCTCCGTAAGCCCTGTGTACGGCACCGACTTGACCATCCTGGGCCTGGTGGGCGACACAAGCAAGATCGATGTATCTCACCTGGAAGCCAACCCATACGTGGACAGAATCATGCGCGTATTGGAGCCTTTCAAAAAGGCCAACCGTATGTTCCATCCTAAAAATACGGAGCTCACCGTATGCGGCCATATGATCGGCGGGGAACAGCTGGCCGTCATTGCCGGGCCCTGCTCGGTGGAATCTGAAGAGCAGATTACGCATATTGCGGGATCGGTGAAGGCTTCCGGCGCCCATTTCCTGCGCGGCGGCGCGTTCAAGCCCCGTACCTCCCCCTATGCCTTCCAGGGGCTTAGGTATGACGGCCTGCACATGCTGGCTGAGGCAAGGAAACAGACGGGCCTGCCCATTGTGTCGGAAATCATGTCGCCCCAGGATATTGAGGTGTTCGAGGAAATGGTGGATGTGATCCAGGTGGGCGCTCGCAATATGCAGAACTTTGATCTTTTGAGGCAGCTGGGCAAATCAAGAAAACCTATCCTTTTGAAGAGGGGCCTGTCCTCTACCATTGAGGAATGGCTCATGTCCGCCGAGTATATCCTGGCGGGAGGGAATGAGCAGGTAATATTGTGCGAGCGGGGCATCCGCACTTTTGAAACGTACACCCGCAACACCATAGATTTGAGCGCTATCCCGGCGGTGAAGAAGTTAAGCCATCTGCCCGTGATTGTAGATCCCAGCCATGCCGCCGGAAAGTGGTGGATGGTATCACCGCTGGCCAAGGCTGCTGTGGCTGTCGGCGCCGACGGGCTGATGATCGAGGTACACAACGATCCGGCCCACGCGCTGTCCGATGGGCAGCAGTCCATTACCCCCGAGGGATTTGATACCATTATGAAGGAACTGAAACCCATTGCCGCTGCCGTGGGGCGCATTTTATAACAACGCAATCGTAGGACAGTAGAACGGAGGCACCCATGAAAATCAGAGTGGACCTTACGGAGAACAGTTATGACATCCTTCTTGAGGGAGGTATCCTGAAAAGGGCAGGTGCAGAATTGAAAAAGCACCTGCCGGCCATTTGCAAATGGATGATCGTTACCGATGAACATGTGAATGCGCTGTATGGGGACGCTGTGGAAGCGTCCATAAGGGAGGCCGGACTTAGTAGCACCCGCCTCACTTTAAAGCCTGGGGAAGCCACCAAGTCCCTTTCCGTGCTGGAAGAAGTGTATCACGCCCTGTGCGCGGCGGGTATCAGCAGGGGTGACGGCATCCTGGCGCTGGGCGGCGGCGTGATCGGCGACCTTGCAGGCTTTGCTGCTTCCACCTATTTGAGGGGCATCCCTTACGTGCAGGTTCCGACCTCATTACTGGCCCAGGTGGACAGCGCCGTTGGCGGCAAGGTGGCCGTAGACCTTCCGGAGGGAAAAAACCTGGTGGGCAGCTTCTATCAACCCAGGCTGGTGCTATTGGACCCGGACACGCTTCACACGCTGCCGGACAGGGTTTTCAATGATGGTATGGGAGAAGTCGTCAAATACGGCTGTATTAGGGATGCGGAACTGTTCCGGCTGCTGGTTGCAAATCCCGGTAGAGAAGCGCTGAGAAATCATATGGAGGATATCATTGCAAGGTGCGTTGCCATCAAAGCGGATATCGTTGCCAGGGATGAGCACGACACCGGGGAGCGGATGCTGCTCAATTTCGGCCATACCCTGGGCCACGCCATTGAAGCGCTGCAGAGTTATTCGGGCTTGAGCCACGGAGAAGCGGTGGCGGTGGGAATGATGATCATTTGCCGCCTGGCGGAAGATAAGGGATTGACTGAAAAGGGCACCGCGGAGTCAGTACTTCAATGCTTGCAGGCTCATCATCTGCCGTCTTCCGTGCACCTTAACTATCCGGACCGGTTGTTTGAAATATTGGGCCGGGATAAAAAGAATATAGGCAAAACGCTGTTTGTGGTGCTTTTAAGCCGCATTGGCGAGTCAAGGCTGTTTAAAACCACGCCGGACTTTTTTTCGGGGGTGGAAAAATGGCTGTCGTGACGCTGCATCCGTGCCGGCTGAGCGGTATCCTTGCTGTGCCTCCTTCCAAATCCGTCGCCCACCGGGCCATCGTCTGCGCCGCCCTGTCCGGGGGCGCAAGTCAAATTTCCCCGGTGGACGACTCCCAGGACATTAAGGCCATGCTTCAATGCATGGCGGCACTGGGGGCGGATTATACAAGGGAAGGAAGGCTTTTGCGAATTTTGGGAAAAAGCCATATGCCGGAGGGGGTGCCAGTGCTTGAATGCATGGAATCAGGGAACACCCTCCGTTTTTTGATGCCCTTGTCTCTTGTCCTTAAGGGCGGCGGGTATTTCTTGACCAGCGGACGCCTTGCGGAGCGTCCCCTGGGTCCCTACGAATCGTTGTTTGCCGGGAGGGGAATCGCTTTTGAAAGGGTGGCCGGCGGTTTTTTTGTGAAGGGCAGGCTTATGCCGGGGCGCTTTGAGCTGCCGGGGGATGTTTCCTCCCAGTTCATTACGGGGCTTCTGCTGGCGCTGCCGCTGCTTGGCGGGGATTCGGAAATCCTGCTCTTAACTCCCCCGGAGTCCGACGCATACCTTCAATTGACCATGGATACGATGGCTGATTTCGGCGTACAGGTGCAGCGGCCTGATTCCCAAAGATTTCTGGTTCCGGGCAGTCAAAGCTATCGGTCCCGGAATTATTTGGTGGAGGGGGACTATTCCCAGGCGGCGGTGATGCTTTGCGCCGGGGCACTGGGCAGCAATGTTGCAATCCGGGGCCTGAACTTTGATTCCCATCAGGGGGATAAGGCGGTCATCGAATTGCTTTCCCAAATGGGGGCCGATTTTATCCGGGAGGATGAAGCGTGTGCCATGAAAGCAAACAGCCTGCATGGCATCCGCATAGACGGAGGCCAGTTCCCGGATATTCTGCCCATGATGGCCCTTGTATGCTGTCTGGCCAAGGGGGAAAGCCGCATCGAAAACGCCGGTCGTCTTCGCCTGAAGGAGTGCGACCGCCTCGCCGCCACCGTACAGGAGCTTTCGAAACTTGGCGCCGATATCCGGGTGGAAGGGGATAATATGGTCATCCATGGGCGGGAGGCGCTTAAGGGCGGTGTGCTTGTGGACAGCCACAACGACCACCGCATGGCCATGATGATCTCCATTGCCGCTCTTCATTGCAGGGAGATGGTAAGCATGGAAAACCCATCCTGCGTGAATAAAACATGGCCTAGTTATTGGGACGATTATAAGGCTCTGGGAGGAATTGTTTCATGAGCAGCAGCTTCGGAAGATACCTCAAATTATCCCTCTTCGGGGAATCCCACGGGGTAGGCCTGGGCATCGTGATCGACGGGCTGCCGCCAGGGCTTAAGCTTGATTTGAATGAAATTGGCCGTGAAATGGCCCGCCGTGCTCCCGGCAGAAGCGATCTTTCCACACCGCGCCGGGAAAACGACATCCCTGAGATCTTGTCCGGCATGTATGGCGGCAGGACCACCGGGGCACCTCTGGCCGCGCTGATTAGAAGCCTGGACACGCGCTCCCAGGATTACGGCGAGGAGTTGGATAAGCCCCGCCCCGGCCATGCCGACTATACGGGCTATGTGCGCTATATGGGCTTTGGCGATCACCGGGGCGGCGGTCATTTCTCCGGCCGGCTTACAGCACCCATCGTATTTGCCGGGGCTGTGTGCAAGCAATGGCTGAGGGAAAACAATATCCGCATCTATGCTCATATCCAAAGACTGGCCGGCATCGATGACGGCAGTTTTCTGGACGGTGAGATAGAAGAATCTTTATTGTCCTCCTTAAGCCTGGAGACGCTGCCGCTTTTGCACCCAAACCTGAGGGATGAAATGGCAAAGGCCATTCTAACTGCCAAAGAGCAGGAGGATTCAGTGGGCGGCATTGTGGAATGCATGGCTATGGGTCTTCCTGCCGGGCTTGGCGCGCCTTTTTTTGATTCAGCGGAATCGGTCTTGTCCCATTTGATGTTCTCGGTGCCGGCGGTGAAGGGCGTTTCCTTCGGCGCGGGTTTTTCCATGGCGGATATGCAGGGATCAGCATGCAACGATCCCTTCTATTATGACGAGGCCGGTATTGTCCGCACCAAATCCAATAACTGCGGCGGCATCCTTGGCGGCATCACTACCGGCATGCCCCTTCTGTTCCGCTGCGCCTTAAGGCCTACCTCCTCCATCGCCCAGGCGCAGGAAACCGTTTCCCTCAAGGAGAAATCAAATACCATGCTGCAGATTGTAGGCAGGCATGATCCCTGCATTGTGCCAAGGGCGCTGCCCGTCATTGAGGCCATGACCGCCATCGGGCTTTGCGAACTGTGGAAGGAGCATGATTCATGCCGTCTGTAAAGCGCATCGTCGCATTCCCCGGCACGGAAGGCTCCTTTTCCCAGCAGGCCGCCGTTTCCTTCTTCGGGGAGGACAATCCCTATCTGGCCTGCGAAACCTTCGGCAGCACGCTGGATGCGGTGGCGAGGGATGATGCCGCTTATGCTGTGCTGCCAATTGAGAATTCCTCCGCCGGCGCGGTGGCGGAAACGTATGATTTACTGCTCAAATCCAGGTTGCATATCGTGGGGGAGCAGGTGCTTCCTGTAGCCCATCATTTATTGGCAGTGCCGGGCAGCCGTCTGGATGAAATCCGCGAGATCCATTCCCATCCCCAGGCGCTCTCCCAGTGCCGGGGTTTTCTGGCCCAATGTCCTAAGATCGTGCAGGTCCCTTCCCTGAACACCGCGCTCAGCGCCAGGAATGTAGCGGAGTGGAAGGATACGCACAAAGCCGCCATCGCCGGCAGCTATGCCGCAAGGCTTTACGGCCTTCAAATTCTATGGGAGAACATACACGACGATCCATATAACACCACAAGGTTTGTGGTTATCGGCCGGGATGCACGCTCCCTGCGCACCCCCAACAAAGCCAGCGTTACCTTCCATGTATCCAACCAGATAGGTTCCCTGGCTCAATTGCTTACCTGCTTTGCAATGCATAAAGTGAACCTGAGCAAGATAGAATCCAGACCCATTCCGGAAAAACCCTGGGAATATTTCTTTTTTGCTGACTTTGAAGGGGTTATGGACGAAGAAGAATTGAACAAGGCTCTGGAAGCGGCAGCCCATTGCTCCGGGGAACTGCGGCTTCTGGGCCGCTACGGCAAGGCGTTCTGACGGGGAATGCTTTTAGGATGATTGCGGGAAGGGGAACTTTCTGAAAAAAATCCCCCTTTCCGTACCCATCCCTGAAAAACTTCATGGGGTTAAAATTCAGGTTTATACTGCCCCAAAATGGGCCCTGTGTGGTGTATAATCAAGGCTTCCCCTTTGAGGGGAAGCTGTCGACGAAGTCGACTGATGAGGTGGTATAGGTTGAACGGATATTTACAACCGACACCTCATCCGGCGCTGCGTGCCACCTTCTCCTTAAGGGGAAGGCTAAAAAGTGCACCATGCAAGCATCATCCTAAGGGATGAAGATGATTGCTCTTTAACCTCCTTCAGCCGCCTGCTGGCGGCACCTCCCTCCAGGAGGGAGGCTTTTGGGAGAGGCTCCCTCTCGGAGGGGGCTGCCGACGAAGGAGGCTGGAGGAGGGCAACCGCATCAGTAGCCAAGCACTATTTTCAGTGCAGCATTACTCCTATATATGCTCTTGGAGGGATTAAGTTGGAATTCTTCGGCCTTATCGGGGAAAAGCTGGGGCACAGTCTTTCGGAAGTAATCCATATCAGGTTGTTTGAGCTTTTGTCCCTTCCTGCTGCCTATAAACTGATGGAGATTTCCAGGGACCACCTTCATGAAGTGGGACAGGCCCTGCGGCTTTTGTCCTTTAAGGGGATCAACGTCACCATTCCCTACAAAGAACTGATCCTGCCCCAGCTGGATGAAGTTGACGCTTCCGCCCGCGCGCTTATGGCGGTAAACACGATCAAAAATGAAAATGGAAAACTTACCGGTTACAATACCGATGTGTATGGCCTGAAAGAGATGCTTGCCTTCCATCATATTGACCCGGCCGGAAAGGCGGCGGTGGTCCTGGGAAGCGGAGGGGCAGCCAAGGCTGCGCTGCAGGCGCTTCATGAACTTAAAGCAGCCAGGCTGTATGTGGCCAGCCGAAGCCCGGAAGGGAAAACGTCGCATTTGCCGAATACATGTTTCATTGGCTATGATGATCTTGAAAGTATATCCGGCGGGCTTTTGCTAAATGCCACACCGGTGGGCATGTGGCCGCATGCGGATGCGTCCCCGGTGAAGGAAAGCGTCGCCGCCCGGTTCGATTCCGTAGTGGATACCATTTACAACCCGTGGGAAACGCGGCTGTTATCCATGGCGAACCGTTTCAACAAGCCCTGCTGCAACGGCCTGTACATGCTGGTGGCACAGGCGGTACGGGCGGAGGAGATATTCTGGGGGAAAAGCATACCTCAGGAGATCACCGATACCATTTACCGGGAGCTGCATGACAGGCTATCCCGCTAAGGAGGAAAATGTATGCTTATACTGTTACTAAATGGTCCTAACCTGAACCTTACCGGGCTTCGGGAGCAAAACGTGTACGGTACGAAAAGCTATGAGTCCATCTGTGCCCAGCTTCAAAAGGAGGCGGAAAAGCGGGGTATCGATCTGGATATCCGCCAAAGCAACCATGAGGGGCTGCTTATTGACTTTGTGCATGAGGCGTTTTTGAAAAAGTACGACGGCATCATCCTGAACGCCGGCGCCTATACCCACTACAGTTATGCGCTGCACGACGCCCTGAAAGCGGCGGCGCTTCCTGCTGTGGAAGTACATCTTTCCAATATCCACGCCCGGGAGGAGTTCCGTCATACATCCGTGATTGCCCCTGCCTGCCTGGGGCAGATCTGCGGTTTCGGCCCCTTTGGCTACGTGCTGGCCATGGAGGCATTGATGAACCTAATCAAGGAGCGCCGCGCATGAACATTGTGATCGTGGGCCTTGGCGTCATCGGCGGCTCCTACGCCATGAGCCTCAAAAAGGCCGGCTATGACACGGTATACGGTATCGATACGAATAAGGAAACGCTTGCTAAAGCCAGGGAGCAGGGCTATATTCTAGACGGCGATTTAGACGGCGCAGCGCTTTTGAACAAGGCTGATTTGACCATTCTTTGCATCTACCCCCACAGTGTGCCGGGCTTTTTAAGCGCCCACAAAAATGATTTCAAGCAAGGCTCTGTTATCACTGATGCCACAGGCATTAAAAGCGCACTGGTACAGCAATTGGAGTTCCTCCTGCCCGATGGCGTCGATTTCGTTCCGGGGCACCCCATGGCCGGCCGGGAGAAGATGGGCTTTGACTTTGCTTCCGATACGGTGTTCAAGGGCGCCAATTATCTGATTACGCCCCTTCCCCATAACAGGGAGGAAAGTTTGCTCCTGATAGAGACGCTGGCCATAGCCCTTGGCTTTAAAAGAGTCAGACGCATCTCCCCGGAAACCCACGATATGCTCATCGCCCACACCTCTCAGCTTCCCCACGCCATGGCGGTGGCGCTCATAAACAGCGACCGGGAGGGCCGGGAAACGGGGCAGTTCATTGGCGACAGCTACCGGGACCTGACCCGCATTGCCAGGATAAACGGCGCTTTGTGGAGCGAGCTGTTTTTGTCGAACAAGGAATTTTTGCTGGAGGCCATGGGCGATTTTTCTGCCCAGCTTGCTTTGATTGAAGATGCCCTTCTCCGGGAGGATAAGGATGCATTGATCCGGCTTTTTGAAACTTCCACTGCCCGGCGGGAAAAGCTTGACTCATAAGGGAAGCCTCTTTTAAGGCATGGGATTTTTAGCATACAAAGGAGGCACGCGGCAATGGATTTCAGCTTGGAACTGAACGTATTCCCTTCTGCCGTACATAGGAACATATACGCTGCCGCACGCCAGATAACACCCCTTCACCGCTCGCTAAGCGGTATGGAGGAAGGCGAGCTGAAAGAATCCTGTGAAGCGTTTCATGCCTTTATGCTGGAAATGCTGTCGGACATGTATGAGAATCCCGAAGCATACGGCTTGCCTGTTTATATGCTGGAGAACTTTCTGAACGGAAGAAAACTCAATGGTGTCAAGCGTAAGCAGCCGGCCAAGACCGAAAAAATCCGTTCGCAGACGTATAACGCCGTTAACGGGTATCAGGTATTGCTTTGCCTATTGGGGCGGAGCGGCCAGATGCAGGGTGATAAACTAACAATCCCCCAGGATGAGCTGAAAAATATTGAAAAACGGTCAAGCGGCCCATCCAGCCCCATCGATCTTCCAACAAGGCTGAAAGGCCTTGGCCGTGTGGGGCTTATTCAGGAAGGAGAAAGCTTTATTTCCGAGCGTTATCCCAATATGATTTTGGGTATGTGCGCATTGGCAAACTCCAGCGAAAAGATGAATTCATTCGGCTATTTCGCGTTTCAAAACCTTGAATTCCGTAATATCAAATCCAAATACAAACCCGCCTACGAGGACTATGTAAATCCCCTCGCATCAGTGCGGCGTGCGGTTGCGGATGAGATCGATGACTATGCGCGCAAAAATAAATTAAAGCCTGCCTGCAACACCTTTTGGAAGGTAGATTACAAGTACGCGGGTGCACAGGTGATGTGTCTGGAAAATGACCGCGGCGCTTTGGTCATACGCATCACCGCCACCTATTCATGGGATGACCCGGCGCTTATCAACAACAGGCTCGCCGGTGAAAGCCTGGAATTTCAAAATTACATCCTGCGCCATTTGTGGGGCTGCACAGGCTGCTCTACGTCCCATCTTGGCGCCTTCACGTTTGTTTTGGGCCACAAAAGGCGTGTATGCATGGGCGGAGGGATAGGCTTCCGCTGGAGAAATCCCACCCATGAGGATGTGGATGCCATCCAAAAATGCCTGGAGTTCCGCCGCCGGATTATTGATGAACTGAAGGGAAAATAGTTAGAGTTTTTAGGGCTAGGGTGCGGGGAAGGGCATTTTTTCAAAAATGTCCTTCCCCGTTTCCTTATCCGTAAACCATCCCCTTGTATCCGCTCCCTGTTTATGGTAGCATGTCCCTGGAAGGCAAGGTGTGGAAACGATGAAAGACTTGTACATGGCGCGCATTGCCGCCGTATCCCCGAAGGTTTATTTGGGTGACTGCCAAAAAAATGCCGCGGAAATCACTGCTTGGCTGCCAAAGTTAAACGAAGAGCAGGTTCAGGCGGCTGTATTTCCCGAATTATGCTTGACAGGCTATACATGCGGCGATTTGCTGCTGAACGAAATATTGCAGCGGGAAGCAGTTGCCGCCCTGTTTGAAGTGGCCTCAAAAACGGGGCCCATGGCAGTAATCGTGGGGCTGCCCCTTTCCAGTAAGGGCCGGCTTTATAACTGTGCCGCCGTTTTGCAAAACGGAAAGGTCAGGGGCATAGCAGCTAAGTGTTACCTGCCCAACGGCGGAGAGTTCTATGAGACCCGCTGGTTTAAAAGCGGAAGGTTTGCCCCGGAAACCATCATTTTAAATGGCGAAATAATCCCTTTTGGCATGAACCTGCTGTTTGAAACGGAGGATTTCCGCTTCGCTGTAGAAATCTGCGAGGATTTGTGGGGGCCCAATCCCCCCTCCAGCGCCTATGCCCCAGCCGGTGCGGAGATCATTTTCAACCCCAGTGCCAGTAACGAGCTGGCCGCCAAGCACGATTACCGCAGGGAGTTATTGCGCCAGCAAAGCGGCCGCTGCTTCTGCGGCTATGCCTACGCGGGGGCCGGTTACGGCGAATCCACCACCGATCTTGTATTTTCCGGTTTCTGCGGCGTGTACGAAAACGGGCGCACTTTGCGGGAATCATCCCGCTTCAGGCCGGAAGGCTCCTGCGCCATTGCGGATGTGGACATCCAGCGCTTGCGTTACCAGCGCCAGCGCACCGGCAGCTTTTTTGACAGCGACTGTGCCGATATGCGCACCGTTGCCCTGGATAAGCCGGGCTCCTTCACGCTGCCGTTTAAGCGGCTCATTCCGCCTTTGCCCTTTGTGCCGGAAGAAAACGGGCGCATTCAGCGGTGCGATGAGATCACCTCTATCCAGACCATTGCCCTTTTTACGCGCTTGAATGCGGCCAACCTGCGCAATCTTGTGGTGGGCATCTCCGGTGGGCTGGACAGCGCACTGGCACTACTGGTGGCCGCCAGGGCCTTTCGTGAAATGGGCCTGCCTCCTGAAAACCTGCACGCTATCACCATGCCCGGCTTTGGCACCGGCCAGCGCACGCGCAAAAACGCCATGCTTTTAATGAAAGCCTTGGGCTGCTCCATACGCGAAGTGGATATTACCCCTGCCGTGCGCCAGCACTTTTTAGACATCGGGCAGGATGAAAGCGTGCACGATGTGGCGTATGAAAACAGCCAGGCCAGAGAGCGCACCCAGATATTAATGGATTACGCCAACCGTATCGGCGCGCTGGTTTTGGGTACCGGCGATTTAAGCGAGTCTGCGCTTGGATTTTCCACCTATAACGGCGACCATATGAGCATGTACAATGTTAATTGCTCCATCCCCAAAACGCTGGTGCGCACCCTGGTGAGATACCTGGGTGAGAATGTGTTCGGCGGCGAAGTGCAAAAGGTATGCGAGGATATTATCGACACACCCATCTCCCCGGAACTTTTGCCTGTGGACAAGGGGGAGCTTCAGCAACGAACGGAAGATATTCTGGGGGATTACGCGTTGCATGATTTTTTCTTGTATCATATGATGGATTCCGGCAGCTCCCCGGACAGGCTTTACGCTTTTGCCCGGCAGGCTTTTGATAAGGTATATGCGGATGATGCCATTCAAAAAGCGCTGAAACTATTTTTGCGCAGGTTCTTTTCCCAGCAGTTCAAGCGCAGCTGCATGCCCGATGGGCCCAAGGTGGGCAGCGTAAGCCTTTCGCCAAGAGGCGACTGGCGCATGCCCAGCGACATGGCGGGCTCGGCCTGGACGGATTGGACGCCAAAGGACTCATAATTGGGAAATCCTAAAGGAGTTTGTGTACGCATGATACGTTTGGAACGTACGCACAGGGATGATCCCCGCTTTCTTGATCTGGTATCCTTGTTGGACAGGGACCTTTCCTTAAGGTACGAGGACGGCAACGCCTCCTATGCGCCTTTCAATGCACTAGGCAAGATCACGGCTGTCGTTCTGGCCCTTATGGACGACGAGCCTGTCGGCTGCGGTGCTTTTAAACCATTTTTGGAAAACGGCGTGGAAATGAAACGGGTGTTTATAAAGCCTGCCTTTCGTGGCCGGGGCATTTCCAAGCGCGTAATGTCGGAGCTGGAAACGTGGGCTGCCGAAAAGGGATGTACCCACGCCGTTCTGGAGACCGGCATCCATCAACCGGAGGCCATATCGCTATACGAAGGCATCGGCTACCGCCGCAGGGAGAACTTTGGGCCATATGTTGGGCTTACGGAAAGCGTCTGCTTCGAGAAACCCCTCTTCCCTTCAACCCAAAATCAAGGAGGAAACCACATGATCCGGTCTTATGAAAAGGAGGACATCATAGGCTGCGTTCAAATGCTGATAGCCGCGTATAACGGCGAGCCCTGGGGTAACCATTGGACGGAGGAAACGGGTTCCCGGTACCTATCGGAGTTTACAGCTTCCCGGGATTTTGTGGGCTGGGTTGCCCTGGAAGAAGGAAAGCAGGTCGGCGTGCTGCTTAGCCACAGGCAAACCTGGTGGACGCAGGATGAACTGTACGTGGATGAGCTTTTTGTCCATCCCGATTTCCAGGGCAAAGGCTACGGTAAGCGCCTTTTGCAGACTGCGGAGGACCACTGCATAAAAAACGGCCTGGCAGGCGTAACGCTGCTCACCAACCGGCATATGCCGGCGCTGGCCTTTTACCAGCAGAACGGGTATGCGGCCGGCGATCATGTGATCTTTCTGTACAAGGTTGTTTCCTCAAAATAAATTATGTAATTTTGGGAAGGAGGCTTTTTATTCAATCTCCCTTCCCACTCCAATCAAGAAATATTTCACATATTTATCATATACCATGCTTTAATTTCTCATCTGTTTTAATACTTACCAGACGATAAGCCTATTCATAGCATAACTTCATCCGACAGTGATAACATATACAATAGTATAGGAGAGAGCCATGAAAAAGGCCCTGTTTTGGGATTTTGACGGCACCCTTGTGAAAAGCCCGCACCTTTGGAGCTCATCGCTGCTTCGTGCCTTGAAGGAAGCGTGGCCCGGCTGTATATGTACGCTTCAAGATGTACGCCCACACTTGCGCAGTGGCTTTCCATGGCATACGCCCGGCCAGGATCATTCCCGTATGACGGGGGAAGCCTGGTGGGAAACCATGTACAGCCATTTTGAAAATGTATGCATTGCGCTTGGCGCGAATGATTTGACAGCAGCACGGGCTGCCAGAGATATCAGGGATATTCTTCTTCTTGCGGAGAATTACACTTTATATGATGATACCCTGCCTGTTTTACAAAGGTGTGATGAATTGGGATTCTCGCAATACATCGTTTCCAACAACCATCCCGATTTGTGTAAGGTGCTTGACGATCTTGGCTTAAAGTTCTTCTTTGCGGATGTTATCGTCTCTGGGGAAATAGGCTTTGACAAGCCCAGGAAAGAGATTTTTGAGTGTGTGCTTAAAAGGGCTGGGTATCCGGACATATGTTTTATGATCGGTGACAACCCTGTGGCTGACGGGGTAGGGGCATCTCAAGCAAACATTCCCCCGCTGCTGGTGCATTGGAAGGAGCAATGTGATTTTCCCGCCTATGATACGCTGAGCGAAGCTGCTATCTATATTCAGGAGGCAATATATGCAGATACGCGTCATGACAATAGAAGATTATGAACGGGTGTATGAACTATGGATGAGCATGCCAGGCGTAGGGTTGAATGATACAGATGACACTAAATCCGGCATCGCCCGGTTCTTAAGGCACAATCCCGCTTCCTGCTTTGTGGCGGAGGAGGGGGAAAAGCTGGTGGGTACGATACTGGCCGGCCACGACGGGCGCAGGGGGCATATTTACCATTTGGCGGTGCATCCGGATTTCCGCAGGCAGGGTATAGGCAGGGAGATGGTTCAGGCTGTCCTTCATGCGCTAAAAGAGGAGGGAATCACCAAAGCTCTGCTGGTGGTGTTTAAAGCAAACAGAAGCGGAAACGAATTCTGGGAAGCCCAAGGCTTTTCAATAAGAAATGATCTTGTTTATCGGAACAAAAGCCTGAGAAGCGAAAGCATTTAATGCGACACGCCCGTGGCTTCCCGGAGGGGCCAGGCTATGAAGCAAGCGCAACAGATCTTAACCCTATCACAGTCGTTTCCGCCTTCCCCGCCCTGCAGCTGCGATGTCTGCAAGTCATACTGCAAGCGCCCAGGCTGGTGGACGGTGGAAGAAGCCGCCATGGCCATCGATGCCGGGTATGCCATGCGCATGATGCTGGAGGTGCCAAGGGATTTTTCCTTTGGCGTGCTATCCCCCGCCTTTTTCGGCTGCGAGGGAAGCTTCGCTTTGCAGGAACATGCCAAGAATGGCTGCTGTTTTCTGAAAGATGGTCTGTGCCGGCTGCATGGCACCGGCTTTCAGCCGCTGGAATGCCGATTCTGCCATCATGACCGGCGGGGAAAGGGTCTATTGTGCCACGGCTCTATTGAAAAGGACTGGCACACCCCGATGGGTCAGCGCTTGGTGCTTAGGTGGGCTGCGATGACTAACCTGTGGCAACGGCATGGCATGAAGTTTTAATATCCCTTAGTTGATACTCAATATACTTTCCGATTTGAAAAGGAAGGAGCTTTCCCATGAATATCGGCATCCTCGTTCACTCTATGACGGGTCATACGCTTTCCGTTGCGCAAAGAATTGAAAAAAAGCTTATGGAAAAGGGCCATACCTGCCGTATTGAGCGCATAAGCGCCCGGGATGAAGATGTGATCAGCAAAGGACAGGTGATGCAGCCTATTCAATTGATCAGCCCGCCGGATCCTCTGGTTTATGATGCGCTGATCCTCGGCGCGCCGGTATGGGGCCTTTCCCTGTCCAAGGTCATGAATGCCTATCTCGACCGGCTTCCCAAGCTTTCCGGGAAAAAAGCCGCCTGCTTCATCACCCAATCTTTCCCCCACCCCATCTTTGGCGGGAACCGTTCTCTTAGGCAGATGAAAGCTGACTGTCAGCAAAAAGGGGCATCCCTGTATGCTTCCGGCATCGTTAATTGGTCCAATTCCCGGCGGGAGGAACAGATAGAAAAATTGGTCCAATCCCTTTCCCAAATTGTATAAAGGGTTTGGTGGAGGTGCCCAATGAAGCGGAAAACGAAGATTGTGCTTTTGATCGTGGTGCTGGTGCTGCTGGCATGCGTTTTGACAGGCCTGATCGCATTTCAGTCTATACAGAGGAATCTCAATGCACTGGTTTCCATGAAAATGGAGGATATCCCGCTTGACCGTGTGAAAGACGGCGTATATGCGGGCGAGTACAGTGTTTTCCCGGTGTCGGCCCAGGTAGAGGTTACGGTAAAAGGCCACGCAATCGCGTCCGTCAGGATTTTGGAGCACAGAAACGGTCAGGGCAGCGCGGGTGAAGCCGTTGTTAGCAAGGTGGTTGAGTCGGGCTCGCTTCAAGTGGATACGGTCTCAGGCGCCACTTATAGCAGCAAGGTGCTTCTCAAAGCTATGGAAAACGCGCTGCGCAAGGGGCTTGTGCCTTAAAGTATACTGATATAAGTTGTAATATTTACCTGAAAGCCCTTTACAGGGTTTTCTTTTATGGATATCATGGAATATGTTTGAGCCTTGATATAGTTGGAGGGATCAAAAGTGAGACCGTTTTTACGCCGGGCGCTTGTGCTGTGCCTTATGGTTATACTGCTTCCCGGTTTGGCAGGTGCGCAGAGCCTGCGTGGGTTTGATGCCAAGGCGGGCCATCAATATATCGCTTTGGGAAATTGGCCCCAGGGAGAAAACGGGGAAGCCGCGCCCATCCTATGGCGCGTTTTGTCCGCCGGTGACAACGAAGCGCTTATGCTCAGCGAATACATTCTGGGGAACCATTGCGTCCATGCGATATACGAGGATTATGTGGATTTCGGCGGCGTGTGGAAGCTGACGGATATGTATGACTTTTTGAATGAAACCTTTCTGCCCAAAGCCTTTTCGGAAAATGAACAAGCGCTGCTTTTAAACAGTGAGGAGTTGGGTACCGTCTTCCTGCCTTCCAGTGAAGACTTGAGCAATAAAGCCTATGGATTTATGAATAACAAATCCCGTATGGGCAAGGGTACAGCCTATGCGCTGGCCAACGGATTGTTCAAATATTCCACCAAGTACAGCCCGTATTGGACCCGTACCCAGTCCACCACGCTCATTTCCGGAGCCCGGTGCACAAAGGTAAGCGGCGGCCTGGGCTATATCCGCGTTGTGGTGGAAAACCTGGGCTGGCGGCCAGCTTGCCGTTTGAACCTTGATGTGGCGGAAATCGCATCCGGCGAAGGCACGCTGGAATCTCCATTTGTATTGTCCTTCAAGGAAAGGCCTTAAGGATGATGACAAAAAAACTTGTTTGTTTATTTCTGTGCGCAGTCCTAATAACATGCCTGATGCCGGCCATCACTCAGGCCGAGGCGGCTGAGGCGGAGGATATCACCGCACTGGCTGAAATTTCGCCCCGATCCCCCAAGCATGGCCTGAAGTCCATTACCGACCGGAAGTACACTACGCCTTGGGAAACGGCTGAATGCAAAAACCCTTATGTGCAGGCGGTACTCCCTGAGGATAAGCCCTGTTCTTCCCTGTATATTTGCTTTGGATCGATGCCCTCCTCCTGGGAAGTTCAAATGCTGGACGGTGACAAATGGGTCACGCTGGTTAAAGGGGATACGCGCTTTTTGCATTCTTTTATTCAGCTGCCCAAACCCGTAACAAGGCTGCGCGTTGCTGTAACGGAGAAGAAAAAAACCACTTTGCTGCTCAATGAGCTATTCCTGTTCGGTCCAGGTGTTGTGCCAGGCTTTGTGCAAAAGTGGGAACCCACGGAAGAAAAGGCAGATCTGCTGGTTCTGGTGGCGCACCCCGACGATGAGCTTTTGTTCATGGGCGGTACGATTCCCCATTACGCGGTATCGCTTAAAAAAAGGGTGGTTGCCTGTTACATGACGCCCTCCAATACCACCAGGAGCAGTGAACTGTTAAACGGACTGTGGTCCATGGGCGTGCGCACATATCCGCTGATCGGCCCTTTCGGTGACCGCTATAGCGGTAATGTGAAAAACGGGTATGACAAATGGGGCGGCAAGGAAAAGGTGCGGGCCTATGTGATAAGCATCATCCGCAAACTGAAACCGGATGTGATTGTGACCCACGATTTGAACGGGGAATACGGCCATGGCGCTCATCAGGCGTGCGCCGACGCGGCCATCTATAGCGTGGAGCACGGTGCCGATCCAAACGCAGATCCCTCCTCCTTTGTTAAGTACGGCTCCTGGGACGTTTCGAAGCTGTACCTGCACCTCTATCCGGAAAACGAAATCGTCATGGATTGGCGGACGCCCGATCCTGCCCTTTCAGGCCGTTCGCCGCTTCAGGCTGCCAAGGACGCCTACGCGCTTCACGTGACCCAGCAGAACGCGGGTTCCGCGGTGATAGGCAAGGATTTTGAGGTCACGGACGAAGGGGAATTTGCCTGCAGCCGTTTCGGGCTGTACCGTTCCCTGGTAGGGCTGGATATTAAGAAGAATGATTTTTTCGAAAACATACCATGAAAACGGAGGTTTCGTTTCGCCTATGCAATGCAAAAAATGGCTACCCGCGCTGCTCATAACGCTGCTCATACTGCTGCCCATCGGAGTACCGGCCCTTGCAAGCGCTGCGGCCCCTTCGACTGTCAGGATCAGGGCCGCCGCCACACCCAAACCTGTCAAGACACCCAAACCCACCAAGACACCAAAGCCAACCAAAACACCCAAGCCCACCGCCACACCCCAGCCTACCGTAAGGCCTGTGAATATCCCCACCCTTCCCCCCACCAATGAAAAGGGGTTCCTGAAGGAGGGTGAATTCGTGTATGAGAACACGGACGAAGGCCTATGGATGTACGCTTCCCCCACGCTGAGGGTTCAAATTGAACGGGTGAAAGATCCCAATAAAGTGCTGGTATGGTATGAGGCTGAAATCTGGAGCGATGTTGATGCAGGCGAAAAGTTCGCCGCCGTCCCCTTTGACAAGGAAAAATGGGGCAAGGCAAAGCATGTGGAACCGGAACGGATCGCTTCTGAAAATAAAGTAGTGTTCGGCATGAATACCGATTATTACACCTTCCGCACTGCCCAGCCGAAAACGCTGATGGTGGGCATCATTATCCGTGATGGGAAAATTATCAGTGATAAAACCTCTGTGTATCCCAGATTCCGTTTTCCCACACTCGATACGCTGGCCCTTTTGCCCGACGGTTCTATGGATGTATACCGCTCCGATGAAAAGACTGCCCAGGAGTACCTTGACATGGGCGCAAAGGATGTTTTTGCGTTCGGGCCCATCCTGGTAAGGGACGGGAAAACCAATCCGGATGTGCTGAAGTTCAGTTATGGGCAGACCCCGCAGCCCCGCTGCGCCATCGGCATGATTGAGCCGGGCCATTATTATGCCGTGTTGGTGGAAGCCAGGCTGAAAAAGGAAAGCGTTGGCGTCAAAGTATCCGAATTGATGGATATGATGCTGGCGGGAGGCTGCAAAACAGCCCTTAACCTGGACGGCGGCCAAACGGCGGTGATGCTGTTCATGGGCAAGCAGGTAACGCGCATCGGTTCCTACTCGGGCGGAAAAACCTCGCCCCGCAGCACGACGGAGATCATTGGCATTGGCCGATCCGAACAGGTAGCGCCCTTGGAAAACTGAGATCATATGTTACATGAAAAATAACATAGAATACCGTGAACGGCTTCCTCGAATGAGGAAGCCGTTCATTTCGTTGTCACTCCATTTGTTCCACTATATTGGCTGCGCCTTTTTCCTTTAGGCGAGGCTTTTTGAAAAACCCCAGCTTTGTCTCCGATACGATTACCGAGAAGAAGATCAGCAAAAAGCCTGCCGTCAGCCGCAAAGTCAGCTTTTCCCCATAAAAAATCATGGAGAAGGCTACCCCGAACACCGATTCCAAGCTCAGCAGTATGGAGGCCGCCGCCGGGTGCGTATACTTCTGCCCTACGTTCTGCATGAGCAATGCGCCAGTAGTGGCGAACACCGCCAGGTATAAAAGCCCGTACCAGCTTGCGGACGGGATATCGCCGGGGAATGTTTCGGTGGGCAGGGATACAGCCCAGCAGCAAACGGCGGCAGCGCCAAACTGCAAAAGCGTCAAAAGCACCGGATCCTCGTCCTGGCTCACCCGCGCCACCACTACGATATGCACGGCATAAATGATGCCGCCCGCCATCGTCAGCGCATCGCCCATGCCTATGAAAAAACCGCCCGTCAGGGATACCAGCCCGATCCCTCCAAGGCACAGCACCCCAGCCAGGCAGTTATAGATGTCGGGTCTTTTTTTGGTGACCATCCAGAACAAAAAAGGTACCACAATGCAATAGATCGCTGTCAAAAAGGCGTTCTTGCCCGGCGTAGTCTCCACAAGCCCCAGCGTTTGCAGCGTGTAGGCGGCAAACAGCAAAAAACCAAGCAGTGCTCCGCGTCCAAGTGTCTTTACATGGATGCTTTTCAAACGCTTGAAAAAGATCAGGCACAAAAGCACGCAGCCTATGGTGAAGCGTATTGCCAGCAGCGCAAATACTGGGAAAACATCCACCGAGTTTTTCATAACAAAAAAAGAACTGCCCCAGATCAGCGAGGCGGTCAACAGTGCCAGCTTGCTGAGAACCGAATACTTTTGCATAAATCCTTTCCCTGGGGCTCTGCCCCGTGTCCGCAAGATCAATCGGCGCATTGTTCACTGCCGTTTGCATTACCATCCGGCTCAAGGAACGCTGCACAGCCTTCAATCCTCAGTCTCGCTTCGCTCTGCAGATCAAAGGAGCCTGGGGGAGTGTGGGGGCGACCGCCCCCGGTCGCCCTTTTCGACAAAATGGAACAGTCGGGCGGTCGAAGGCGGCCGCCCCTACACCATCCCTGCGCAACATCTGCTCGCATCCCAAAGCCGTTTTCTTCCAGGTGGGTCTCGTGGCGGTGCTCCCCGGTACTACTTCCTTGTCAGCGAGCCCAGCAGACCCCGAACCAGCGAACGGCCTACCTCCCTGCCTATGCCGCTTAAGGCGCTGTTCTTCAGCCGGCCCAGGGCGGAATCGTTCCTCCGGGCCCGATCCGCCCGCTCATCGCGCAGCGCATCTGACGTCCGCCTGCGTTCCTCGGCTAATTGTTCCTTATCGGCCTTCCTCTGCTCTTTTTCAGCGGCCAACTGCTCTTTTTCCTGTTTGTTCAAAGCATTGGGCGCAGCGGGGGAAGCAGGCATAAAGTTTCCGGTGCCCGGGTCTTTGTTAACGGCCATTATCTGCTGCACATATTGTCCGCTGGCTTTATCGTACACAAGCACCGGCATCATTTCGGGCTGGTTGGACACAGGTGTTTTAAGCGGCTGTTCCGGCTGGGATGAAAGCGTGGGTATTTGCTTGCGGACATACTGGCCTGTGGCCGCGTCGTAGATCATGAAGCCCTGGGAGGGCGGGACCGCTGATTGCTGCACGGGCGGTATGGTGCCGGCAACCGGCGAGGGCGCCTGTACGGGAGCAACCTGCCCACGGCCGCCAAGGAACACATGGGCCAGCATTTCATAGGCGCTTTCCCTGTCGATGGCCTCCTCATACTTGCCGTAAAAGGGGCTTGTTTCAATAAACGTTTTTCGAAGCGAAGAATCAATTGCTCCGAAGGAAGCCTGGGGCGGCAGGATAGTGGTCCTGGCCACCACGCCGGGCGCTCCCTGGCCGTCCAGGAAGGAGACCAGCGCCTCGCCGGTTTTCAATTCGGTTATGGCCTTCTCCGTATCAAAGGCCGGATTGGCCCGGAAGGTCTGCGCTGCCGCTTTCACCGCCTTCTGATCCAGGGGAGTAAAGGCTCTTAGTGCGTGCTGCACCCTGTTGCCAAGCTGGCTTAAAATGGCCATGGGTATATCGGCGGGATTCTGGGTGACAAAATAAACGCCGACGCCCTTGCTTCTGATAAGGCGCACCGTCAGTTCAATCTTCTCCATCAAAAGCCGCGGACAGTCGGCAAACAGCAGATGCGCCTCATCAAAGAAGTAGACCATCCTTGGTTTGTCGCTGTCACCCTGCTCGGGCAAGCTTTCATACAGCTCGCTGAGCATCCACAAAAGGAAGGTGGCATACATGGCAGGCTTCAAAAATAACTTGTCCGCTGCCAGAATGTTGATGTTCCCCAGGCCCTCCTCGTCTGTGTGCATCCAGTCGGAAATGTCGAAGGCGGGTTCGCCGAAGAATACATCCCCGCCTTGATCCTCCAGAATGGCAATGGCCCGCTGGATAGCCCCGATGGTTGGTTTGGATACGTTGCCGTATTCCAGCGTATATTCCCCGGCGTGCTCTCCCACATAGGCCAGCATTGCCTTCAGGTCGCGAATATCCAGCAGCGGCAAGCCCTGGTCATCGGCCACCCGGAACAGTATGTTCAGCACACCGGCTTGCGTTTCGTTTAGGTTCAGCATCCTGGATAAAAGCAGCGGCCCCATCTCGCTCACCGTGGCGCGCAAGGGATGGCCCTGCTCACCATATACATCCCAGAACACCACGGGGAAACCTTTGTGGGAAAAGTTCGAAATGCCTGTTTCCATCAGCCGCTGGGAGATAGCCTCAGAATGCTCGCCGGGACGCGTGAGGCCGGCCAGGTCGCCCTTCACATCGCTTAAGAACACAGGGACGCCCATTTGAGAAAACCCTTCTGCCAGCACCTTTAAGGTAACGGTTTTCCCGGTGCCTGTTGCCCCGGCAATCAGACCATGCCGGTTAGCCATTTCGGGCAGCAGAAAAACCGGTTCCCCGGCCGTCCCCACCCAAATCTTTTGTTCATACAGCATGTAGCGCACCATCCCTTCCTTTGTATCATACAACTGGAAAAACCTTTGCGTCAATGGTTCTTCTTTGCTTCGCACCTGAAAAAATATTTGGAAAGGTCTTGACATTGCGAAAGGATCGTTTACAATAAGAAGGTCAAAGAAAGTCAAACAAGACCTGCAAGGGAGGTGCCGATATGAACACAAACAAGTTTACGCAAAAAACCATGGAAGCGCTGAAAGAAGCCCAGCATACCGCCATTACCTATCAGAATGTACAGGTGGAGCAGGTTCACCTTTGCCATGCCCTCCTGGCCCAGCCGGAAGGGCTGATCCCCCAATTGCTTAACAAAATGAACATAGACGGCAAACTGCTGGCAGGCACCATGGAGGAGTCGGTGAGCCGGCTTCCCAAAGTGTCCGGACCGGGCCGGGAGCCTGACAAGGTCTACGTTTCTGCTGATGTGGAAAGGGCGCTTCTGGCAGGCGAACAGCAAGCGGCCCAGATGAAGGACGAATATCTGTCGGTGGAGCACGTGTGGCTTGGCTTGATGGAAAGGCCCGACCGGCTGGTAAAGCCAATATTTGACCGTTTCCGTGTGAAAAGGGATGCATTCCTTAACGCACTGTCCACCGTACGCGGTGCGACACGTGTGACCACCGACACCCCGGAAAATACCTATGACGCTTTGGCTAAATACGGCGCCGACCTGACGGCGCTGGCTCGGGCGCAAAAGCTGGATCCGGTGATCGGCCGTGACAGCGAGATCCGGAACGTGATCCGCATCCTATCCCGCAAAACAAAGAACAACCCCGTGCTCATTGGCGAGCCCGGCGTGGGCAAGACAGCCATTGCCGAAGGCCTGGCCATCCGCATCGTACGGGGCGACGTGCCTGAAAGCCTCAAGGATCGCAGGCTCTTTTCCCTGGACATGGGAAGCCTCATCGCCGGCGCCAAATTCCGGGGCGAGTTTGAGGAGCGCCTAAAGGCGGTGCTGGAGGAAATTAAGAAGAGCGAAGGCAAGACGCTTCTTTTCATCGACGAGCTGCATAACATCGTGGGGGCCGGCAAGGCGGAAGGCGCTATGGACGCCGGCAACCTGCTAAAGCCCATGCTGGCAAGGGGCGAGCTGCACTGCATAGGCGCCACCACGCTGGACGAGTACCGCAAATATATTGAAAAGGATGCCGCCCTGGAGCGTAGGTTCCAGCCTGTCATGGTGAACGAGCCTACGGTGGAAGATACCATTTCCATCCTTCGCGGCCTGGAGGAGCGCTATGAGGTGTTCCACGGTGTGAAAATCCAGGATGGCGCACTGATTGCCGCAGCCATGCTGTCTAACCGCTATATCACCGACCGCTTCCTGCCCGACAAGGCCATTGACTTAATCGACGAAGCCTGTGCCATGATCCGCACGGAAATCGACAGCCTGCCGGCAGAGCTGGACGAAATCTCCCGCAAGATCATGCAGCTGGAAATCGAGGAGGCCGCCCTGATAAAGGAGGCGGACGAGGATAACCTGGCCAGGGAGCGTCTTTTGCATTTGCAGAAGGAGCTTTCCGACCTTAGGGCGGAGTTTGCCCAATTGAAGGCCAAGTGGGACAATGAAAAGGCAGCCATTTCAAGGGTGCAGAAGCTTCGGGAAGACATTGAGCGCCTGGGGGCCGAAATCGAAAAAGCCGAGCGGAATTATGACCTGAACAAGGCAGCGGAGCTCAAATATGGAGAGCTGCCCCGGCTGCAAAAGGAACTCAAGGCTGAGGAAGCCATTGCCGAAAAGAACAAAGCGGGCCAGAGCCTGCTCCGCGACAAAGTCACCGAGGAGGAGATCGCCCGCATCGTGGCCCGCTGGACGGGCATCCCTGTGCAAAAGCTGGTGGAAGGCGAGCGGGAAAAGCTGCTTCACCTGCCGGATATACTGCATCAGCGGGTGATTGGTCAGGAAGAAGCGGTGCAGAAGGTCTCGGAAGCCATCCTCCGCAGCCGGGCGGGCATTTCCGACCCCAACAGGCCTATCGGTTCCTTCCTGTTCCTGGGACCCACGGGCGTAGGCAAGACGGAACTGGCCAAAGCGCTGGCCCAGGCGTTGTTTGACGAGGAAAAAAACCTGGTGCGCATCGATATGTCGGAATACATGGAGAAATTCTCCGTTTCCCGCCTGATTGGCGCGCCTCCGGGCTACGTGGGTTACGACGAGGGCGGACAGCTTACCGAAGCAGTTCGCCGCAAGCCCTATTCCGTAGTTCTCTTTGATGAGGTGGAAAAAGCCCATCCCGAAGTGTTCAACGTGCTATTGCAGGTGCTGGACGATGGGCGCATCACCGATTCCCAGGGCCGGACGGTAGATTTCAAGAATACCATCCTGATTATGACAAGCAACCTGGGTTCTTCAGATATCCTGGAGGGTATAGGCGCGGATGGAAAGATTTCCGAGGAAGCCCGCCGGCGGGTGGAAATGCTGCTAAGGATGCAGTTCCGTCCGGAATTTTTGAACCGCATCGATGAGATCGTGTTCTATAAGCCCCTCACCAAGGAGGAGATCGGCCGCATTGTCACGCTGCTATTGAATAACCTGCAAAAGCGGCTGGAGGACAGGCAAGTCACCATCACCTTAACCGACGCGGCAAAGGAAATGGTGATTGATAGGGGCTTTGATCCCGTGTACGGCGCACGGCCGCTGAAGCGCTTTTTGCAAAGCCGTGTGGAAACGCTGGTGGCCCGAAGGCTCATTCAGGGCGATGTGCACGCGGGTCAAAATCTCACCGTGGATGTGGATAAAACGGGTGAATTGTATATCCTGGAGTAGCTTCTCATAGACTGTGGCAAATCCTCCAGTTAGGGGGGCATGCCATGCTGTATGACAGGGAAAAGGCCGTCGCCTATGCTCATGAGTGGGCTTACCGCCGAAATCCGAGGTTTTATGACTTTCATAACATCGGCGGCGACTGCACCAATTTCAATTCTCAATGCCTTTACGCCGGGTGCGGCGTGATGAACTATACCCCGAACACGGGATGGTACTATATTACACTTAACAACCGGGCCCCCGCATGGACGGGGGTCCAGTTTTTGTACAACTTTCTCATGAAGAACAAAGGGGCAGGCCCGTATGGGCAGGACCTGTCCATAGATCAGGCCATGATTGCGGATATAGTACAGCTAAGTCCCGATGGGTACCGCTTTACCCACTCTCTATTCATTGTGGAGGCGGGCGACCCGCCGGCGCCGGAAAACATCTATATCGCAACCCATACGCTGGATTCTGACTACAGGCAGCTAAGCACTTATACCTATTCCAAACTCCGACTGATACACATCATCGATGCCAGAAAATAGGGGCCTTCAGATAAACCATTTTGTCATAGGAAAAGTATGTGCCTTGTGGTACAATTTTCCGGTGTATTCTTCTTATTTTTGAAAAGAACGGATGATGAAAATGCTGACATTGCATAATGTAACAAAAGAAGCAGACTTCGATATCATGTGCAAAATCGAAAGCGCAATTTGCAAGAATGGGGCGCAGAAATTCTGGCAGATGCATCCCGGCGGACTGTACTATGACCGGTACCTGTTCGGCGGGGGCGCCATGGATGTGTTTGAGTACGGCAAGCTGCTGTATAAAGGCGATACGGCGGCAGGCTACCTCCTGGCCTATCGGGAGGAAGGGGAATTTGTGCTCAGGCTGCAAAAGGAATATGAGGAATATACTGATGAGGCATTGGAACTGGTCAGCGGCTGCTTTGTAGGAGATGTACCCTATACCACTATCGTCAATAGCAATAACCGCACGCTTTGTGATGCGCTTTTGCGCCATGGGTTTATCAAAGCTGCTGAGGAACGGTACCAGGCAGTTTTATCGCTTCAAAGCTGGGAACCGCGGGAGTCAGCCGGAGGAACTGAAAATATCGCCCTGTTCACACGGGCGGATATCCCTGAACGTGTATTGCACGCTGCCATTCCGTCAGGTTCCGAAGTATCTGAGGATATGTTCCGCACCTATCTTGACTCCCCGGCATATGACAATGCGCTGGAATATGTCGTCCGTGACGGGCAGACAAACGCCTTTGCCGGCTTTGCCACATGGTGGGTGGATGATAGCAGCCAAACCGCGCTGCTGGAGCCTGTAGCCTGCTTGCCGGAATACCGCCGCAGGGGGATCGCCAGGCGCCTTTTGTCAAGTGGGCTGAAAAGGCTGAAGGAAATGGGAATGCAATACGCATTCGTCAGCACGTCCATTGATCATGAAGAAGCCATACCGTTGTATGATTCCCTGGGTTTTGTAAAGACAGGCAAAGCCAATTTATATGTAAAACAAAAATAAAAAAGAGGTAAATGGCCTTTCCATTTCATACAGCCATGCCGTAAGGTTTACAGAAAAGGTCTCCCGTGATACGATAGAAATGAGCGGAAACGAGCAGTAAAGCGCTTGCTGCCGCGCATAAAAGCGCAGGGGGGATCAATTGTATGCTGAACATCGAGCGGGTTGACGATATATTGAAGGAACTCCGGTTGAAAAAAGCCGTGCTGGTCAGCCAATTGTCCAGGCAATATGGCGTCAGCCCCTCCACCATCCGCCGGGATTTTGCGGAACTGGAAAAGGAAGGCCTGCTTCGCCGTACTTATGGCGGGGCCATGCTCATCGAGAATCAAACCAGCGAGATCCCCTATACCATACGTACCTTTGAAAACAAGGCGGAGAAGAACATTATCGGCAAGCTGGCCGCCAAACTGGTCCGGGATGATATGAACATTTCCCTGGACTGCACCAGCACAGTGGCGCACATGGTGCGCTTTTTAGGCAAGAAGAACAATCTGAAAATTCTGACCAACAGCGCGCAACTGGCCCTGGATTGTTTGGATAACATTCCCGGCGTTCAAATATGCTGCACCGGTGGCTGGCTGAATAACTTTGCCCGTGGCTTTACGGGCGAGGCGGCGCGCCAGCGTGTGGCGGATTTCACATGCGATGTACTGTTCTTTTCCGCCAGGTCCATATCCATGGAAAGCGGCGTCACCGACGTAAACGAGGAGGATGTATGCATCAAAAAGCAGATGCTAAAAAGCGCGCGCAAGGCGGTATTCCTTTGCGACAGCTCAAAGTTTGACCGCACATCCTTCCGTTATTTTTGCGGTATCGACGAAATCGACACCCTTGTAACGAACGAAAAGCCTTCGGATAAATGGATGGAGGTTTTATTAAAGGCCAATGTGAAGGTGATCTATCCCAAGGAATATGAAAAGGAAAGCACATTTCCTTCGAGGGGATAAATTTCTGCATAATAATCCGTTATATGGGAGATGGCGCAAAAGCATAACAAGAAGCACGAAGGAGAAAAAGCACATGAAATTTGGTAAGGTTTTTTCAGTTTTATTATTGATCCTATCATGCATATCCTGGGGAGGCCAGGCAGAACACAAATATAGACTGGATTTGGAAGCTCCCTTTGCCATCAGCGGGGATCTATCGGTGGAAAAAGTGGCGGAAGGCGTTGTGAAAGCCATACATGCATTCCCCTGGGGCGCAAACTCACTTGTGATTGAAATGGAAAATTCCGACGTTGTTCTGATAGATACACCTTACACATACGAAGCAACAAAGGAACTGGTAGAATGGATTCGGGGGCTTACCGGGCCCCAAACGCATTTTGCCGCCATCAATACCGGATTTCATTTTGATAATCTGGGAGGCAATCAGTATCTTGCAGAGCAGGGGATTCCAATCTATGGGACTAGCAAAACAATAGACATGATTAAAGAAAGGGGAGAGAAATCCAGGGATTGGTTTTTGCAAAGCTTGCAGACTCCTCAAAACAAAAGATATTATGATGCCTATAAAGATCTGGCTTATGTTCCGCCCTCGGAAGTGATCGACCTTGCCATGGATGAAGAAAAAATGCTTTCCTTTGGTGCGGAAAGCCTTATTCTATACTATCCAGGAGAAACACACTCTCCAGATAATATCACCGTTTATTACCCTGAAAAAAAGATTCTCTTCGGCGGTTGCATGATCAAGGAATTGAGCGCAGCCAATTTGGGCAATACGGATGATGCAAACCTGGGTAAGTGGCCTGCTTCCATAGAGAGATTAATGTCGAAATATAATGAAGCCAATGTGAAGATCGTTATCCCAGGCCATGGAAAAACAGGAGATATCCGTCTGCTTGACAGAACGCTGGAACTTTTAAAGAAATAAGCAGTGTATATAAGAAACAACGCATGGCGGAACCGATTCTGCCATGCGTTGTTTTTATGCGATCGCTGTTAGCAGCAATTCTTGCGCCTTATCAAAACATAAGGGATTGGCCGCCAGCACCGGCGTCCTTTGATCAAAGCGGAGTACTCCCCGGCCAGGGCTGCATATACGGCCGCCTGCCTCCCTTACGATCAGCGCGCCGGCGGCAAAATCCCAGGGGGAGAGGATAAGTTCCCAATAGATATCGCTGCGTCCGCAGGCTACATCGCATAAATCGATGGCGGCAGACCCGGTACGCCGGAGGTCGCCCGCCGCTAGCAGAAATTTCTCTGCCGCTTTCATGGTTTTGCCGGCCAGCACTGAATCATAGGGCGATGTGCCTATGCTTACCAGCGCTTTTGCAAATTCTTGGCCGGAAACGTGAATCGGCTGTCCGTTCAAAAACGCGCCTTTCCCCTTTTCCGCATGGAAAAGCTCCTTGGTATAAGGGTTCAGTATGGCGGCCAGCACTGGCTCCTGGTTTTTTAGTAGTGCCACCGATATGGAGGAGCATTTGCGCCCCCGCATGAAGTTGGTGGTGCCGTCAATGGGATCGATGACAAACGTCAGCGCGTCCGTCAGCGTTTCGTTTTCTTTTTCTTCCGCAAAAAATAAAGCTTCCGGAGCGGCCTTTGTAAGTTTCTCCATTAAAAAGGCCTGCACTTCGATATCCGCAAGGGTTACGAAATTGGCATGGCCTTCCTTTTGATACACCTCTGGCTGATCATAGCCCAGCATTTTTTCCCCAGCCTCAAGGATAATGTGAAGCAGATTGTTCAGCATGGGACCTCCGTATCAATTAATTGTTAAGGTGCTGCACCGACTGGCGTGATACAAGACGCACCGGCAGCACGATGCTGCGGGGCGCAGAGACGCTTTCGCCCTGCAGTGCGTCGATGAGCATTCTGGCTGCTATAACGCCCTTTTCCACCACATCCTGGTGAACAGTGGTAAGCTGCGGGCTGGTAAGGCGGGCGATGTTTAAATCGTCAAAGCCCACGATGGAGATATCCTCCGGCACCTTTCTGCCGGCTTCCTGGAGCCCCGAAATAAGCCCGGCGGCCAGGATATCGGCAGTTGCAAAAATAGCGGTGTAGTCATGCCGCCGCGCCAGTTCCCGGCCCAGCGCCGTGCCCTGCTCGATGCCGATTTCCCGCTGGTACACATTCTCCATTTTGACCGGCACGGAATATTCCGACAGTGCTTGGCAATAACCCTTGAAGCGGCGGGCCAGAACGCCTTCTTCCAGAATAGGAGGGCCGCAGAACAGAATGTCCCGGTGGCCGCACTCCAGAAGGTGTTTTGTACCAATATACCCGCCCTGCGTATCTTCCAAACGAACCTGCAGCACCTGTTCGTTTTGAATATAGCTATCAATCAGCAAAATGGGTGTTTTTTGCGCCAGCAGGCTTTCATAAAAATCTGTAGGGAAAATACCCGTCAGTATCAATCCATCCAGATTCCAATTGTTTAAAAGCGATAAAAGCTCCGGCACGTTGTCGATGGTGCGCACCATCAGATAGTACTCCCGTTCCCGAAGCGTCTGCTCGATCCCCGCCAGAAGCGCGCCGTGGAATGGGTCTTGAAAGAATCCTCCGCTTGTGAGGGGCACCAGGTGGTTGATAACACCTATGATCCGGGATGCGTTGTTCACCAGCGCCCGGGCAGACATATTGGGTACATACCCCAAATGCTCTATGGAGGCCTGGATCCTTGCCACCATTTCCGGAGATACGCGGCCCACGTTGCCATGGATCACGTTGGATACTGTGGTGGTGCTGACGCCCACCGCCCGCGCCACATCCTTGATGGTGACCAAGCTTTCTGCCCCCCTTCGGACTTCCTGTTCTGTGTATCGCTATTATAACATAGAATGGTTGGTTTGCAAGAAATATGCTCTGAATATGACCTAGTGATTTTTGTTAGTTTTACGTGAAACGGTATTGACATTGGAGAAATGCAATGCTATACTTTGGTTAGTTGAACGTAAAACCTAACCAAAATCCATAGGCTTCCCAATTTCTCGCCGGGCCTCCGGAAGGGCCTATGTCCTTCCCTTGCATACCATTACCTATTTTAAAAGGAGGAAACCCCATGAAAAAGTTTGTAGCCCTGTTCCTGAGCCTTCTGCTGGCTCTGGGCGCCGTTTCCGCTCTGGCTGACGGCAAAGTCACTTTGACACTTGGCATCTGGCCCGAAGATGTGGACACCGGCGCCATCGAAGCCCATGAAACAAACTTCCTGCCCGCCTTCAAGGCCGCTATGCCCGATGTGGAAGTCGTAAAGGCCCACTACAGGTACGCTGTTGATACCTTCATCAACATGGCGGAAGCCGGCACCGTGCCCACCCTGTTTGAATCCTGGTACACCGAACCCCAGAAGCTCATCGCCGCCGGCTATGTGGCCGACATCACCGATGAACTTCAGGAACTTGGCTGGCTGGATAAGATGAACCCCATCGTTCGCAAGCTGCTGTCTGATAAAGACGGCCGCGTATATGCCATGCCCCGTGACGGCTATGCCCTGGGCCTGATGATTAACGCGGAATTGTTTGAAGATGCCGGCCTTGTGGATGAAAACGGCCTGCCCAAGTACCCCAAGACCTGGGATGAGTTCATCGAAGTTGGCAAGACCATCAAGGAAAAGACCGGCTCTGCCGCTCTATGCCTCCTGGCGGCCGATAACGCCGGCGGCTGGCATTTCTCCAACATCGCCTGGAACTTTGGCGCTGTTCTGGAGAATCAAAATGTTGAAGGCAAATGGGAAGCCAACCTGAACAGCCCCGAAGCCGTGGCCGCCATGAGCTTCGTAAAGGACCTCAAATGGAAGTATGACCTGCTCACCAGCGACCCCACCACCGAAAACTGGGGCACCGGTTTTGCCCAGCTGGGCACTGGCGCTGCCGCCATGTACATCGCCGCCAGCGACGCTGTGAATATGCCCACCGAACAAAACGGCCTGGCCACGGATAAGCTCATGATGGTTGGCATCCCCGCCGGCCCCGGCGGCGCTTTCACCCTTTCCGGCGGCACGCCCTACATGTTTGCCAAAGGCTCCACCCATGAGCAGATCATGGCTGGCCTCAAGTACCTGGAATGCATGGGCCGCGCCCCCGTCCTCACCGAAAGTGCGAAGAACGGCATGCTGCTGGATGCCAAGAGCCGTAAAGACCGTGGCGTTCCCGTTGTCGACGTTCCCGTTCCCGCCTGGACGGATGAAGAGTACAATGGCGCGCAGCGTGATGCAAATGCGCAGTATGCCAATGTTGATCCCCGGATGTTCGAACAGTACTTTAAACTGATTAACACCGACGGTGCTGTGCGCACGGAAGAACCCGTTCAGACGCAGGACATGTATGCCGAGCTGACCAAGGTTCTGCAGGCTGTTGTCACCGACCAGAACGCCAATGTGCAGGCTCTTATGGATACCGCTGATGCCAACCTGCAGGCTCTGCTGGATGCCGGCGTAAACAAGTAATCTTGCAAAAGCTTCTCCACCGCCGGGAGGGCCGGTTTACCGGCTCTCCCGGGTTTGCGTTTGGGACATTTGGGAAAGAGCGTTCCTCTGCGCTTTTTCCCAAGCGCCCTTCCCCAATCCATGCTTTTATTGAATCAAGGAGGCAATGTGCATGATCACAACAGCTCCGTACCGGCCAATCCAGAAACGGCGGGCTAAAATCACCAGAAATCTTATTGCCTGGGGTATTATGCTGCCCAGCCTTGCCCTCTTTGTCTTCTTTGTTTGGATGCCGCTTGTGCAAAGCCTGCGGTTATGTCTTTATGAAACAAAAGGTTTTAGTACTGTCCGCTTCGTTGGTCTGGATAATTTTGCAGCGGTCATTGCACACCCTGATTTCTGGCCTGCGGTGATCAATACGTTTTCCTATACCTTCTGGTCTTTGATCATTGGCTTCCTCGTTCCAATCATCATGGCTGTTCTCATTCAGGAGATGGTGTATGGAAAAAGCATCTTCCGTATCGCGGTTTACCTGCCCAACATCGTGCCGGGTCTGGCGACAGTGTTTTTGTGGCGGTATCTGTTCAAAAGCGGCGGCAACGGCGGGCTGAATATGCTGCTCAATTCCGTTGGCCTGCAGGGCGGTGAATGGTTGAGCAACGCCACCCTGGCCATCCCCGTGATCGTCGTAGCCATGACCTGGAAGGGGGCGGGTGCTACCACCCTCATCTACCTGGCGGGCCTTCAGGGCATCAATCCGGAATTATACGAGGCGGCCATCATCGATGGGGCCAATGTGCGCCAGCGCATTTGGAACATTACCGTTCCTCAAATTTTCAACCTGGGCCGTACGTTGCTTATCCTTCAGGTGATCGCCGTTTTTCAGGTGCTATATGAGCCGCTGGTGATGACCAATGGGGGCCCCAACAATGCCTCCGTATCGCTGATGCAAGTGGTATTCCGCTATGCCTTCGAGCGGTATGACTATGCCAAGGCCACGTCTGTGTCGGTGCTTATCTCCATTGCGCTCATCACGCTAACCCTTATGTACAACAGGATCAACAGGCCTAAGGATATGTGAAGGGAGGAAAACGCATGAAGAGGCTCATATCCAAAGACGATGGTTCCATCCGGGGTTATGACCTGAGGAAACCTCCTGTGCAAATTGGCTACACCCTCATGATTTTAGTATGCATAGTAGCGTTGGTCATCTGCGTAATGCCTATTATTTGGGTCATGCTGGCGGGCTTTAAGGAAAACAAAGAGTTTGTACGCGGCGTCAAGGGCCTGGACAACCGTTACCGTCCTCAGTTCCTTCCGGTATCCTTCAGCCTGGAAGGGTATTTAAAGACTTGGCAGGAAATGAAGTTTTACCGCTTTTACTTAAACAGCTTCTGGGTAGTGTTGGGCAGCACGGTAAGCGCAGTCGTATTTAATGGTCTGATTGCCTATGTGATTTCCCATTTAAAGCCATGGGGGCATAAATTTGTATATGCGCTGATCATGGGCAGCCTGATGCTCCCCGCCACCACCAGCCTGGTTCCCCTATTCATGAACATAACAAATTTGGGCATGATCGGCTCCTTCCTGCCCCTATGGCTGGCCATTGGCGCAAATGCTTTTTACGTCGTTCTATTTAAAAACTTCTATGATTCCATGCCGTCTTCCCTGATAGAGGCGGCACGCCTGGATGGATGCAATGATCTCAGCCTCTTTTATCGCATTGTAATACCGCTGAGCATGCCTATTAACATGGTCATACTCATTTATGCTGTCAACGCAGCTTGGTCGGATTTCCTGCTGCCCTATCTGGTGCTAGGCAACACCCCCCTGGAAACGGTCATGGTGCGCCTGTTTACTTACCGTACCTCTGACCGAGTAAATGACATGGATGTGATTCGGGCCATCGTATTCGCCATCATTCCGCCCATTGTCCTGTTCATTGCTTTCCAGCGCAAGATTACCCAAAACGTGATTTCTGCCGGCATCAAGGGTTAATTTTTTGTTTAAAGGATGGATATCATGGCAAAGAAAGCGGACGTATATTTTGAGTGCCTTCCCTGGCAGGTTGTGGAGAAGGGTTTTGATCCTAAACACAGCCTTGTCAGCGAGTCTATTTTTTCTCTGGCTAATGAGCATATGGGTATCCGGGGTTATTTTGAGGAGGGCGGCACCGTAAACAGCCTTTTGGGCAGCTATCTGGGCGGTATCTATGAGCTGGACGGGGAGGATACAGCCGGTGGCTACAAGGGAATCGTCAAGCAGACCCATTATATGGTCTGCGCGCCGGATTATTTGTACTGCCCTATCTCCGTGGATGGCGTAGGCCTTGACTTGGGTGTGTGCTCCACATCTTGCTTTGAGCGTACACTGGACCTTAAGTCAGGCCTCCTGTCCCGCAGTTTCATTTGGGAACTTCCGGAGGGCAGGGTACTCGTAACCTTTGAGCGGCTGCTGGGTATGGAAGACCCCCGCCAGGCAGTACAGCGCATCACGCTGAAGGCGCTGGATGCGAAGCTATCAGCCAACCTTGTCTTTGGCATAAACGGCGCGGTCATCCACCAGAACACGGGCCGCTGCAACTGGCAGGACAGGGGCGGGCGGATAGACGGCCTTTCTGCCGCCCATTTGTATGAAACCAAGACCACAGGCCAGAAGGCACTGTACGGTTTTGCGCTTACGCTGCCGGAAGGTGCCTCCGTCACGCCTATGGAAAAGCATTTGTTCACCGGCCTTGGGGTAGAAAGCACGCTTGAACCCAACAAACCCATGGTATTTGAAAAACGGATTTGGGTTGACTCGCTGCGCCGTGGGGATGATTATGCCGATGCGCCGGCGCTGCTTGACAAAGCGGTTTCAAGCTCCAAGACCTGCTTGAGTTTTGAAGCGCTTTTAAAGAGCAACATAGCGCATTACGCCGCCCTTTGGCGCACCGCCGATGTGAAGATCGAAGGCGATCCATTAAACCAGCAGGGTATACGCTACTGCATCTTCCAGCTGCATCAAACCTACCGGGGCTTTGACGGCCGCAACAATATCGGCGCCAAGGGCTTAACCGGCGAAGCCTACAATGGCCATGCTTTCTGGGATACGGAAACATACTGTTTGCCCTACTACCTGCTCAACGATGTGAAAGCCGCCAGGAACCTGCTCCTTTTCCGCTATCATACGCTGCCAGAGGCCCGGGAGCGGGCCAAACAGCTGGACTGCAAGGGCGCCTGCTATCCCATTGCTACCTTGAACGGCAAGGAGGCCTGCACCCTTTGGCAGCACGCCAGCCTGCAGATGCAGCCCAGCACCTCCGTAGCTTACGCTGTGTGGAATTACCATCACTTAACCCGGGACGATGCATTCCTGTTCAGGGAAGGCATTGAGATGCTGGTGGAGATCAGCCGCTATTGTGCCTCCCGCGGCGACTGGAACCAGGACCATACCGCTTACGGATATTACGGCGTCATGGGTCCGGATGAGTTCCACCTGATGGTGAACAACAATTATTACACCAACTTCATGGGCAAAAAGACACTGGAATTTACACTGCAGGCACTTTCCCGCATGGAAAAGGAAGCGCCAAAGGCTTATGCGGACCTTTGCGGCAAGGTGTCTTTGACGGATAAAGAACGGTCCGGTTGGGCGGCCTGCGCCGGGGCTATGTTCTTAAAGCAGGATGAGCATCTGGTCTTTGAGCAGCACGAGGGGTACTTTACGCTGCCGCACATGGACATTCACGCGATTCCCATCACGGATTTTCCCCTGTACCACCACTGGAGCTATGACCGCATCTACCGCACCGACATGATCAAGCAGCCGGATGTGCTGATGGCCATGTTCCTGCACCCAGGCGATTATACACCTGCGGAAAAGGCTGCCAACTATGACTACTATGAGCCGCGGTGCATTCATGAAAGCTCACTGTCCCCCTCCATCCATTCCATCCTTGCCAGCGAGCTTAAGCGCCACCAGGAGGCATTCCGGTTCTTTGGCTTTGCGGCCAGGCTGGACCTGGACAACTACAACTGCAATACGTTCGAAGGGCTGCATTTGGCAAACATCGCCGCCGCCTGGGTGACCATTGTTTTCGGGTTTGGCGGACTGCGCACAGACGGGGATATTCCTTCTCTGAACCCCTCCATTCCCGTCGCCTGGCAGGGATATCAATTCTGCCTCACCTTGTCGGGCAGTACGCTGAATGTGAAGGTGTGCAGCGAAACCGTTACCCTTTCCCTGGTGGCGGGTGAACCTGTGAAACTTCTGGTTTATGGCAGGGAAGCCACCGTGGGTCATGAGGATGTGACTGTGAAATTGCCGGAGGAATACAAAGAATCATGATTTGAGGAGGCGCCTGCAATGAAGAAGCTCATTTCCCTGTTATTGATTCTTGTGCTTACATTCCTGTTGGCGTCGTCCTTATCGGAGGCGGGCTATCCCGTGACGCTGTACAGCCAGCCCATCAACCTTTCCCCAAGCGAAACATGCAAGGTGTGGGTGGAAGGCCAGCCCCTTTCCGTCATCGATACGGCGGTGAACCATCAAAGAACCTGGACATCCCGGCCCATACTATCAAAGACTCCTGTGGCGCTATTTTCCATGGGCGGCCCTGTATCGGTGACAGTACAGTTTCCGGGGGTAACGCTGGAATCAGTTACGATACGGCCTCTGTCATTGAGCATCACGCCTTCCATCAAGGGCGATACGGCGCAGTTTATTTTGAGGGAGCCTGCAGCCGTCACCGTGGAATACAATAACCAGGTGAAAGGCGCGCTGCACCTGTTCGCCTCTGCACCTGAGACGGATATCCCCGATAAAAAAGATCCCAACGTGATCTACTTCGGCCCCGGCGTTCATGAAGCGGGGTTGATCGAACCCCAAAGCGGGCAAACCGTCTATTTGGCTGGTGGCTGCGTGCTGCGGGGATACATACAGGCCGGCGGGGTCAAGAATGTGCGCATCATGGGCCGGGGCATCATCGACGGCAGCCAGTATGACCGGTGGGATGATACCATTGTGCCCATCAATTTCACCGAAAGTAAAAATATCTCCATTGAGGGGATCACCATCCTGGATCCCGCGGCCTGGACGGTGAACCTGTATAAGTGTGATACCGTCACGGTGGACGGCATCCATATTGTTGCGGCCCGGTCCAATTCTGACGGTATTACCACCCAGTCCTGCAGGAACGTAACGGTCCGCAACTGCTTCATAAGGGGCTGGGACGACAACCTGGTGGTAAAGGGCTACGATGGAAACGTCAAGACGATCCTTTTTGAAAACTGTGTGCTGTGGACCGACCTGGCCCAGTCCTGCGAGGTGGGCTATGAAACCAGGGCGGATGTGATGGAGGACATCACCTTCCGCAACATTACGGTACTGCACAATTTCCACAAGCCTGTCATGTCCATACACAACAGCGACAACGCGCTCATACAAAACGTCCGCTTTGAAAATATCACGGTGGAGGACGCCCAAATGGGCGAGGGCGACGGCGCGCGGCTGCTCATAGAGCTAACCACCACCAAATCCCAGTGGTCCAAAGCTTCGAAACGGGGGAATACCCGGGGCGTGGTGTTTGATAACATCAAGGTCCTCGGCGGCAAGGATACTTCCATCCGCATCTTTGCTTTCAACAAGGACTGCACCATTGACGACGTGCTGTTCAAGAATATGGAAATTTTGGGGAAGCGCATTACATCACTGGACGATATAAAGCTCAACAAGAACAAGAATATCGGCAGCAACATCAGGATGGAGGCTGATGAAAGCATTGTAACCACCACCTATCCCGGCTATCTGCACACCTATAAGGTGAAAGAAGCGCCTGCCGCCCTGGAGACAGGGATCGGTGTCACCGCCGCTGCCAATGGCCAGACGCAATCCTATGGCGGAGCCAATGCGGCCGATGGTAATGTGAATACCTACTGGGAAGGCGCTGGCAGCGGGCAGGATGAGCTGACGCTTACCGTTAGCGAACCCGCATCCCCTACAAGCCTTATCCTGCACTTGAACCCGGCCGCCATTTGGGGTAAGCGCATACAGACCTTCTCCGTTCTGGGCAGTGCCGACGGGGCTGCATTTACCGAGATCGTACCTTCCCAGGACTATGAATTCAACCCGGAAACGGGAAATAGCGTGACTGTCACTTTGCCCGGGGAAAGCCTTTTGGCGGTGAAGATCATATTCACCAAAAATACAGGTGCGTCCGGCGCGCAAGTTGCGGAAGCTATCCTGAAATAAGTGTCCTTCCTTATAAAAAATCCTTCCGGATTGGTACTGTTCCAAACCGGAAGGATTTTTGTTAGGTCAGCAGGTTTTTCGACTGCAATGGGATGCGCGTGTGATACTGTTTTAAACCGGGTGCCTTTGCAAGCCTTGGCATCGGCACGGAGGGAAGAGCCGGCTTGATATACAAATAGTCCTTTCGCAAAAGCGACTCCGCTATCAGCATATGGCCTTTGGTATTTGGATGCATGCCGTCCAGGCTTATCAGATCCGCAACGTCCCGCCTGGAGAGGAAAACATCCCGAAGGTCGAATATATCGCAACCCGTTTCTAGCGCCGCGTCCCTAACGGCGATGGCGTACCGTTCCTGCCATCGGTAGATATTCTGCACGTCGATCAAATACCGTAGAACTGCATCCGCGTCAAGCCCTTTGGTGACCCAGTTAAAAAAGCGCTGGGCATGCAGAGGCGGCGGCGTTACCAATAAAGGCGCGGCATTGCGGCGGCGTACATTCAATACGAATTCCTTCAGCAGACGGCGAAATGTCTCAAGAGGGACCTTGGCCTCATGGAAGGCGGAAGGGTCCTTCGCCACCTCATCCCATTTGAGGTCACAGTCGTTCCCACCGTACTCAATGGCTACGATGGTACCCGCGATATCGCCGCATTCCAGAAAATCCTGCATCCCTTCCACTACAGTGGCACCCATTCGGGCATGATTTTCCACTGGAATGTTTAGGGCAGATTGCAGTTGCACATCGCAGCGCTCCCGGGCAATGGCATACCTACCACGGCCTTCATCAAACATGATGCCCTTGCCGATGGAATCTCCAAACAAATGAATCGGCCGCAAGTCCATAAGCTTTACATCCCCTTACAATCTGGTATTGAATACTAGATTAAACCATGTTTATTACAATGTCAAGTAATATATTTTAAAAGGGATTGTAGAATTATCGATGATATGGTAGCATGGTGGTATATTATATGGGAAGGAAATGTACATGCAAAACGATCAGGTGAACAGTTCGGGCTTGACAGCTTACGCGCCTCCTAACTGGGAACAGCTGCCGGACCTGGGGTTGTATATGGATCAGGTGATTACGTATATGGAGCGTCAATGCCGCACGTTGTATCCGGTGGCCGGCAGCATACTCACTCCCTCCATGATCAACAATTATGTGAAATGCGGGCTTGTAAAGCGGCCTATAGGGAAAAAGTATGACCGCGTTCAACTGGCGCAGCTGATGATGCTTTGCATACTCAAGCAGGTGGCCTCGCTGGAGGAGATGAAGCTGCTTATGACACCGCCGCCGGGAGAGGATACGCAGGGATTATACGATGCTTTTTGCAAAACGCAGGAGAATGTATTTGAGTCCCTTGCCGCGCGTCCCCCTGAGGCAACTGCCATGCAATACGCCATCGAGGCCGCCGCCTTCCGCAGCCTGTGCGCGCAAAAGCTGGCTGAAAAGCAGCCGGCCGCTCAAGCCGCTGAAAAGAAAAGCGCGGAAGGCTTAAAGCAGCAGCCCGATACACAGGAACGCGGCTGATTTGCGTAAGCAAAATCGACGGTTGTCAACCGGCCATAACGGTAAAACCAAATTTATTCCTTTCCCGAGGTTCCTTGAAAGCCGTCTCTTAATATGGTTTTCAAGGGGCTTTTTGTATTGATGCTTATCTTAGGAGAAACAAGTATGCTTATGCTACTCTTTGGGCAGATTTAGGCTTTGAGAGATGCGGGCTGTTACTGTGTGTGATTGCTTGTGCTTTAGATTTGACAGGCGCCTTCAGCGGCAGCAATGCTAATTATTCCATGGTCTGGCGGCGGCTCACGGTCGGCGCTAAGATACTGGCTCTTGGGCGACACACTGGCGCTTACAGACTGTATCACAGGAGACACGATTGCCATGACAAGACTTAAAATAACGCCTCCGCTTGGCCCGGACAGGCATCAAATACCGGAAGGGCTGACCGGCACGTGGGCAGGGCAGGATGGAGACGGCCTTCTTTTCATAACGCTTGATGCGGACGGAAGCATCACCGTCGTCTACGACAGGCCGGACGCTATAGGGCAGGCGGGGACATTTACGGTGATGGGCAATATATTTCGGTCTGAGCTCCCGGATGGCACAAAACTTTCGCTTAAGCTTCTGCTTACGGGGAATTCGCTGATCTTTGCTGGGGATGAGGAAGGGGAGATGATTACGCTTACCCGTTATCATGAAGCCATCCCCACAATGCTTGAGCAAACAGGACCGCTTACACGGCTTGCACAAACGGGAGATTAATGAGAAAATAAAGGAAGGATCATACTCCTCCCTTGCTCTTTTGGTTCTTTAAGGCACGGAGCGGAGGAGCAAGGGAGGATTTTTGTGCAGAAAAACCAGGTAGTTAACGTGAAGTGCGAGCGGTTGGGGGCCGAGATGGAAGGCATTTGCTTTCACGAAGGTATGGCGCTGTTTGTACCATTTGCATTGCCGGGGGAGGAAATCTCCTGCCGAGTGGTGAAGGTGCAAAAGAATCATGCTTTCGGCAAGCTGTTGGAAGTCAAAAATCCAAGCCCCGCAAGGCAGGCGCCGCCTTGCCCCGTTTATCTCAAATGCGGCGGCTGCGCTTCCCAGCATATGACATATGAACAGACGCTTTATTACAAGCGTATCCAGGTGGAAGACTGCTTAAAGCATATCGGTGGCCTTGATGTTACAGTTCCTCCAGTTTTGGGCATGGTAGACCCCTGGCACTACCGCAACAAAACGGCACTGCCCGTAGGCGGGGAGGCAGGCAAGCCTTTGATCGGCTTTTTCGCGCCTCGCAGCCATGATATCATCGACATCGCTTCCTGCCCCGTTGCTAAGCCCGGCCTGAACGGTGTTTTAAAGGCTGTCCGGGGCTGGATGGAATCGTACCGCATCCCGCCCTATCGGGAGGAAACCCATACGGGGCTTGTGCGCCATGTAATGGCCCGCTCCTCCCGTTCTAATGAGGTGATGGCGGTCATCGTTATCAACGGGCAGGATTTACCCCGGGAAAAGGAACTGCTGGCCGCGCTGCAAAAAGAAGTGCCAACCCTTAAATCCCTGTGCCTGAGCGTTCATACCGCCCGCAGCAACGTGATCCTGGGCAGCAGCTACCGTGTTCTATGGGGGCAGGAGCGGCTTGAAGACGCACTGTGCGGCTTGAAATTCTACCTGTCACCCCTATCCTTTTTCCAGATCAACCCTGAACAGACGGAAGTTTTGTATAAGTTAGCGCTGGAGTTTGCCTCCCTTTCGGGAACAGAGACCGTGGTTGACGTCTATTGCGGCGCCGGCACCATATCGCTGCTGCTGGCTAAGGCGGCGCGGCGGGTAATCGGCCTGGAAACGGTGGAGGCGGCTGTCCGTGACGCCCGGGAGAATGCCGAAAAGAATGGCATTGGCAATGCGGAGTTCCTTTTAGGTCAGGCGGAGACACTTTTGCCCCAACTGGTAGAGGAAGGCTTAAGACCCGACGTCGTCGTACTCGACCCGCCCCGTAAAGGGGTGGAACCACCAGTGATTGAGGCCATCACACAGGCACGGCCGCGGCGGGTGGTCTACGTCAGCTGCAATCCCGCCACCCAGGCGCGTGATGCCGCGCTGTTTTCTAATAGGGGTTACAGGATTACACACTGCCAGCCGGTGGACATGTTCTGCTGGACTCACGGCGTGGAAAATGTTTTGTGCTTTGAGGATGTTCAGGGATAAACCTTGCGTTCTCAATCGTTTCCATCAGGAAGGCAGCCCGGCAGTTTCAGGATTGCATTTTACCGCCCGGGCAGGTATAATGAGCCGGGAAAAAATGGGGACATACTGCCCCCCAAAATCCACCCCACGCGGGAGGAGGAATTTTGCTTGAAGTTTTCATGGATGAAGCGGCTGGTAAGCCTTTTTTGCGCTCTTGTGCTCCTTTTGACCATTGTCCCTTGCGCGCTTGGCGAAAGCGACCCTGAGGTATCTTTTACTGGCGAAGATATCAAGAAACAATTGGATGCTGAGGACCTTGCCCAGTGGGAACAGTGGGAAAAGGAGGAGGGCACTACCCCACAGGGTGACGCCGAAGCTTCCATCGCTCCCGAGGAGTTGGATGCCGAGCATGCGAAAATGCTCTCCGATCTTGGCGAAGGCGATATTGCCAACATCGACTTGAGCGAGCTGGAAGCCAACCCCGATCTGCCGGACGATTATATCAACATCCTGCTTCTGGGTGTTGATTCCCGCACAAATGTAATAAATACGGGAATTTCCGATGTGATCATGATCCTCTCTATCAACAAGAAGACTGGAGAACTCAAGCTGTCCTCCATAGCAAGGGATACGGCCGTTACCGTACCCGGCTATAAAAACGCCTACCGCATCAATGTAGCCTATGCATTCGGTTCCAGAAAAGATGAAAACGGCGGACCGAAACTGGCAATGCGCACGGTGAACCGCAACTTTCAAATGAATGTGGAACGCTTTGTGGCCATCAATTTCTTCGGCCTGGCCGCCATTATCGACAGCCTTGGCGGCGTGGACATCGAGCTTACCAAGGCGGAAGCCAACCGCATCAACTATGAGCTGCGCAAGGAACCCTTGGACAATGTAAAACGGGACAAGGTAAAGGGCGTTGCCGGGGTACACCACCTGGACGGTATGCAGGCTGTTACCTTCGCCCGCATCCGCGGTATCGACAACGATTTTATGCGCACCGCCCGCCAGCGCAAGCTTCTGGAAGTCCTTCTCAATCAGGTCATGCACAACATGGATATGAACAGGATGATGGACCTTTTAACCGCCGTGCTGCCTTATGTGTATACCAACATCAGCGTTGGCGAAATGTTTGAGCTTGGCACCACTGTGCTTCAATCCGACCTTGCGCAAAAGGTGGCCGCCGGGGAACCGCTTATTGAACAGCATCGCGTTCCCATGGATAAGACATTTGGCTATAAAGATATCAACGGGGCCAGCCTGGTGTACATGAACGACAAGAACTTCAAAGCAAACGTTGAGGCGCTTCAGGAGTTCATTTACGGGCAAAGCTACAATAAATAAAAAGCCTACCTGCAATGCCGCCGGATTCATGTGCCGGCGGCATTTTCATTTGCAGGCCGGCCATTATGTTTGACAGAATTTTCCCATATGTTTATAATGATCCATAAGGAGGCATGGCTGTTCATAAGACAGCGAAAAACCCTTGTCTCTCATGGAATTCTCATGGTTTTCTCATGTCCCATTCTTTGCGCGGATTTGGTGCTGTGCTATAATGTAAGCTGCTCTTGAAGGCTTGGCGCCCCGTATGCATGCTTGATGCGTCAAAACGCGGCTTTGCGCGGATGCGCCTTTACTTAAAAGCGGAATTGACTTACCATAGGCGCGTAAGTCTACCGGATGGAGGATCGGTCATGGCTAACAAGCAAACTTCCCCGCATGGGAAGAAAAACAGAAAAGGTGCTGGCGCCGGCATTTTGGCATTTGGAATCGTCTTCGCGTTGTATGCCTGGCTGTTCCCGCTGTACAGGGTGTGGGACTATGTCCTGGCGGCCGCCGTATCGCTGCTGTTTGGCCGGGTGATTGGCATCATGGGCTCCGGGCTGGACTTAAGCCCCAACAAGCAGCAGCAGCCGGAAATGGTGGAGGAAGCGGAGGTCATCCCGGAAACAGGGGATCCCGCCGCTGACGAAGTGATCCGCAAGGGCCGGGAAATGATGGCTGAGATTCAGGAAGAAAACGACCTGATCCCCGATCCTGCGCTTTCTCAGCAGATGGATGATTTAACGCGGCTTTGTGGGCAGATTTTCAAAACCGTTGCGGAGCGCCCCAAGAAAGCGCCTCAAATTCGCCGGTTTATGGACTACTACCTGCCCACCACGCTTAAGATGCTCAGGAGTTACCGTGTCATGGACCAGCGGGAGGTAACGGGCCAGAATGCCCAGGAAGCCCGCAGCCGCATTGCCAAGGCGATGGGCGTAGTGCTGGCCGCCTGCGAGAAACAGCTGGAAACGCTCTATCATGACGATATCCTGGATGTCACCACCGATATCGAGGTGCTGGAGCAGATGCTAAAAAGGGACGGCCTTGTGGATACGGATTTCAAGGCCATGGGGAAGGAAAAAGCCACCCCCGACACAGCCAACAAGGATGTAGAATAAGGAGGAGCCGACATGAACAATGAGCAGCAGTCCATCCCCGTCCTCACCGTAACTCCCGAGGTATCGTTGAAAGACAAGGAAGTGCTGGAAGAAACGATTGTTGCCACCCAGGCGCTGGCTCCCAAGGCTACCGAAGTGGTGGTGAACAAAATGGATGACGCCCAGCTCACTCCTGAAGAAAGAAAGAGCATTGATGAGTTTATCGGCCGGCTGAACCTGGAAAATCCCGACCATGTGCTTCTTTTCGGCGCTGACGCCCAAAAGAAGATCGCTGACTTTTCCGACAAGGCGCTGGAATATGTAAAGAGCAGCGAGACCGGCGAGGTGGGCGACATGCTGGTGGGCCTGGTTACTGAACTCAAAGGTTTTGAAACGGATGCGGAGAGCCCCAAGGGCTTAAAAAAGCTCTTCAAGAGCGCCGGCAGGCAAATTGAAATGCTGAAGGTCCGGTACGAAAAGGTGGGCGTCAATGTGGATTCCATCGCCGGCAGCCTGGAAAAGTACCAGGTTCAGCTTTTGAAGGATGTGGCCATGTTCAACCATCTGTACGACCAGAACACGCTGTATTTCAAGGAACTGACCATGTATATCATGGCCGGGGATGAAAAACTGGCTACTGTTCGCGGAACACAGCTTAAGGAACTGACGGACAGGGCTGCCCAGTCTGGCGACGCCATGGATGCCCAAAGGGCCAACGACCTGGCTGCCATGTGCGACAGATTTGAAAAGAAGCTGCACGACTTGAAGCTTACCCGTCAGGTAGCGCTGCAGATGGCGCCCCAAATCCGTCTTCTGCAAAACAACGACAGCCTGCTGGTGGAGCGCATTCAAAGCACTTTGAGCAATACCCTGCCCCTATGGAAGAGCCAAATGGTGCTGGCGCTGGGCCTGTATCACAGCCAATCGGCCTTGAAGGCGCAAACCGCCGTCACCGATATGACCAATGAGCTGCTCAAAAAGAACGCCGAAACGCTCAAAATGGGCACCATCGAAACTGCCAAGGAAGCAGAGCGGGGCATCATCGATATCGAAACGCTGGTTCAGACCAATCAGTCCCTGATCGACACCATCAATGAAGTAGTGCGCATCCAGTCCGAAGGCCATCAAAAGCGGATGGCGGCGGAAGTCACACTGCACCAGATGGAAGGTCAGCTCAAGAGCAAGCTGCTTGAGCTCAAACGGTAAAAGGGAACGGAAGGCTGGCTTGGCGGGGAGAGCACTTTTGAAAAAGGAGCCCTCCCCGCCGCCCATCGCAGCAAAATACAATGATTTTCAGTCACTGGAGCATATGTAGTTTTTTTGACTCACATGGAGGAAGGAACATGAAAAACACCGGGCGGACATATCTCTGCCTGCTGATTGCCCTGGCGCTTGTGCTGGGGAGCCTGGCCTGGGGTGCCCGCAAGGGCTGGCAGGCGCAGGCCCAGGAACTGCAAAAGATGTATGAGCAGGAGGGCGGGCTGAAGAATTTGCTGGAGCTGCGTGCTTCCGATGCCAGCAACCTGCTGGCGGTAGCAAGGCGGTATCTTGACAAGCAGGATAATCGCCTGAAAGCTGTTGCGGATGCGCGTGATGTACTGCGCAGCGACAGCGCGCCACTTAACAAAAAATTTGACGCCAACCAGGCCCTGACCGAGTCGGTGGGTGCATTGTCAAAGGCGCTTAAAGATCAAAAGGCACTTCAGGATGACACGAAGGATTGGAACTATGTTGTTTCACTCGTAAAGGCGCTGGAGGTCTATGATGAGGGGGACGCGGTGAACGCCTATAACAATGCGGCCAAAGAGTATAACAAAAACCTGCAGCAGTCCTTCAGCGGTTGGTTCGCCGAGCTGACGGGCGTCCGCATGGCCGAGTTGTTTCATTAACAGCTTCGTACTTACCTGTCTTAAGAAGGAGAATGGATATGGCGCGCCGCGCATTTTTCCGGTATCTTGGAACCGTGCTTTTGATGATATTGCTGCTATACAGCCCGCCGAGCGCTTGGGCTGCACCCAGGTATCCTGAAAAAACGGACCTGGTGGTTTCGGACAACGCGACTATTTTTTCAAAAGATACGGTTGATGATTTGAATGCATTTCATAACACGCTGAAGAATGAAACCGGCGTGAAGCTGTGGGTGGTGACCGTTCACTTTTTGGACGGCCAGGATGCTGCCGCCTTCGGCCGTGAAGTGTTTCGCTTGTGGAACCTAAATGACGAAGACCTGCTGCTGCTTATGTCTTCGGGCGATGAGGAGGCTGTGACCGTTGCCGGAAGCACCCTGGAGCGCCGCTTGTCGAAAGAAACCCAGCAGCAGTTGTTGAATTTCTATTTCCTGAAGGATTTTCAAAACGAACAATACGAATCGGCTTTCCGCCAGTATATCCCCAAGCTGGCTACATCGCTTAGCAATTCGTATGGCCAGACCGTCTCCACAGCCGATTTGTTTGGCATTCCTGCCGCCTCCCCCACCGCCGCGCCTACGGTCGCGCCTTCCAGCAACAATAACAGCTGGATGGATTATTTGCCCGGCGGCAGCAAGTTCTTCTCCGAATGGGAGAAAAATGACAAGCAGACGGAGACGCCAAGCCGCACCTATCACGAAGATAGGTCCTCAGGATTCAACTTGGGTTCCCTGTTTATACTGTTCATACTGTTCTCGCTGATCTTCGGTTCCCGAAGGCGCCGCTGTGGCCGGAGCGGCTGCGGCTGCGGACCGCTGGGCTGGATTTTTGCCGGGCTCGGTTTGAATGAGATATTCAGGAACAGGCGCCATTGGTAAAGATCAGTCCTCGTTCCGTAAAATTCTTCACAATTTATTCATAAATTTAAGAATCATGCGGCATGAATTTCCAAACTTGGTACGTCTAATATATGAGGTGAAATTCATGGCTGAAGTGCTCATCATCGAAAGCGATAAACAGTCGGCCCGTCAGATGACGCAAATATTGACTAAGGCAGGTCATGGGTGCTGGGTAGAGGAAAGCCCGGCGCAAGCGGGGGAATATCTGCAGGCGCTGAGTAACGGATTGGTGATTATGAACGCCCGCCTCCCCTGGACGGACAGCCATCCTTTCCTTACAAACCTTGCCTTACGCAGATGTCCCGTGCTGTTCATCACCCGTGAATCGGATACAAAGGATCACCTTCAGGCTTTGTATGCCGGGCCCAGCCGCGTTTTGGTGAAACCCTTTGATGAGCGGGAGTTGCTTTTGCAGGTGGAAGGGCTTTTGAAGGAAACGGAAAACAGGCTTACACTGGGCAGCTTGGAGATCAATCTGGAAGAAAAGGCTGTAAAGCTGGCCGGAGAACCGCTGGAGCTTACTGCCCAGGAATTTGCCCTTTTGCATGCGCTGATGCAGAATCCGGAAACCACCGTATCCAGGGAACAGCTGCTGCGCACCGCCTGGGGATACCAGGGCATCGGAGAAACCCGGACTGTGGATGTGCATGTGCAGCGGCTTCGTAAAAAGCTGGGCATGGACCGTATTGAAACAGTGTATAAGCTTGGCTACCGGCTGAAAATGGCATAGGAAACCTGTTTCACTCTTCTCAAAAGAAGGCAAGGCCGGCACGCAAAAGACATGCGTGCCGGCCTTGCTTTTTTTCGTTTTATCATTATCTATGCCATCTACATACCGCAGCATTTACTCCTTCAGCCGCTGCGGCGACAGCTCCCTCAAGAGGGAGCCTTTTGGAAAGCCTCCCTCTTGAGGGAGGTGCCGACGAAGGAGGCTGAAGGAGTAAAAGAAACGTACTTAATGCTATAAACCTGCTACGTTCTACACCTGCTTATCACTGTTTCTAAGGAACAGTATGCCCAGCGTTTTAGGTCCGCAATGGCTGGATATGGTGCAGCCGGCATTGGTTTCGATCACTTCTTCAAAATCAGCATACCGGCGGATGGCTTCCCGTACCTGCTGAACAGTTTGGGCGGAACACATGGGATGAGTGATGAACACGCGTTTAAGGTTTACCCTGCTCAAATCGGAAAGCTTGTCTTTAATATAGCTCTCCAGGCAGCGTTCAAAGCTTCCGCGGTATTTTTTGCCCACTTTCATCTGCCCGTTAAGTACATCGATACAGGGCTTAATTTGAAGCAGCTTGGCGCCTGCGGCCTCCAGGCCTGAGCAGCGGCCGCCTTTGTGCAGATAATCCAGCCGGTCAATGACAAAGCTTGCATCCACCAGCGGGATCAGCGTATTCAGTCTTAACAGTATTTCCTTCGCTCCTGCGCCGGATTTTGCCATCAGGGCAGCCTCATAGACGATATGCCCGCTTCCGCTGGACAAGTTGCGGGAATCTACCACAAACACGTTTTGAAAGCGTCCTGCGGCAAGCACGGCATTCTGAAAGCATGCCGAGAATTCAGATCCTATGCAGATATGAACCACCGCATCAAAGCCTAAAGAAAATTCCTCAAAAAGATGCTCGTATTCGTATACGTTGACAGCGGCTGTTCTGCACATGATCCCTTGCCGTTCCGTAAAATCAAAAACACCGGCAGGGGTTAGGTCCACACCATCCTTGAAATCTTTTTCCCCTGCCAGGATGTGCAAAGGGCATAAAGTGATGTTCAGCTCTTTTAGTATTGCGGGCGATAAGTCGCATGTGCTGTCGGCTGTAATTTTGACCATGGGTTGTTTTCACTCTCCTAAAAGCAAATGCCTTTCTTTTGCTGCTATGCAGCTTTAAGTATATTTTTTTCAATCCAAAAGTCCATAGCAAAAATGGGCTTGATCCATCCTGTTTTCCGGGAAACTAATGGATACTGCGCTTATTCCCATGTCAAAATCATCGAACCATAGGATCATAAAAAATGGACCGCCATGCAGCGGTCCATTTTTTGAGTAGGTCAGCTTTCAGTAGATGAATGCCGTGACTAGGCCACCCATGTTATCCAGGGAGGCCAGCGTGTAGGCGGCGGCCAGGGGCACGTCGAAATTTACGGTGGCTTCGTCGCCCACCGGCTTTCTGAAAATCTCATACTTGAGGGTGCCGTTTTCATACACGGCAAGATGGGGATGCTCGATCAGGTATTCCACATACTCTTCCAGGCATAGGCCCAATTGCTGCATGACGGTGGCGTGGGGAGCGCCAACCCAGCGGTACAGGTTTAGCTGGATAGTGACACCCGTTTTATAGGATTTATCAATCCAGGAGGAATTTGGGAAATCCTTCGTTGGGAAACGGAAGATAAAGCCATACTTCCAGCAGTTTTCAGTAAACCACTTGCCTTGGTCGGATGCCTGGAAACCCAACTTGTTGGGATTAGGGTACAGGCCCATACGGAAGGCGAGACCACTTTGATATTCGCTGGTGCCCGGCTCGTTGACCAGCAACTTCGTTTGTTCGTACAGCGTATCTCCGCTGAATTTGTCCTCCAGAGTCTTCTTTTTGTTTTCAAAAAATTCCGTTTGCTGTTCGTTGGTTCTATACCCTTCATCCACGAAGAGTTCCTTGATTCCCGCTGCGGCGGCATCCTGCATGGCAAGTTTCAGGGCGTCGATGGCAGGCCGAAACAACTTAACATCCACATTTTTGGCGCCTATCTTTCTTTCAGAAGCGGTGATCACGCTTTGGGTTCCTTCTGTGGGGAAATCGGCAGGCAGCTTATGCCACGGGTTGACCAGCATCATGCCACCGATGAGCAGCTCAGCCCTGTCCTTGGTTGCGCTCTGCGTGTTTTCCAGGGGAAAGGAGCTTACGTCAATCACATCCCAGCCTTCCGGTTTGGCGGAAGGCCAGTCAATGTTTTGTCCTTTTTGCGTGGCGCTTTGATATTCTGCTTGAGCGGCCAAATATTCCTGCTCGCGCTTTTGATTGATGGCCTTCGTATCCTTGATCTTCTGATCCAGGGTATGCTTTTCAAAGGCGTTCAAGCCATAAAAGATCGCGAAGCATACGGCGGCGGCTACCGCCAGGAAAATCATTCCCCGGAGCAATGTACGGATAGGATCTTTTTGCTTTTTGCTTCTGCTCATATTGATCATCCTCTTCTTCCCAGGGATAGATTACCCCATAGGACTTGCATCCATGCATGTATATAAAACGAAGGGCAGTCCCTTTTCCTTGCTTTTCGCGCGGCGCCCGGGCAGCAACGGACAGAGGTATTAAAAAGGCATTCGACCCGGCTGGATAAAAATCCTTCTTTTTATCATGAAAGGTCGTGTGCAGGTTCGGTTCATCATGAAAAAGGTGGAAATATTCAGACGTTCATATGCTGCTTTGGACCTGGGAACTGCGGGGGTGCGATATACCGCATTGACAATATCCCCCATAGCCGCTAGGATATTGACTGGATAAACGAGAAAAGGAGTAAAGGTATGTTATCCATTTGCCATGTAACAAAGAAGTACGGAAAAACGGTAGCCAACAACGACATCAGTTTTCAGGTGGGTGATGGGCAAATCGCTGTGCTGCTGGGCCCCAACGGCGCGGGGAAATCCACCATGATCAAATGCATCGCGGGACTATTGCGCCATGAGGGCGAGATTACCGTAAACGGACACATTAATAAGTCCATTGAGGCTAAAAAGGTACTGGGGTATGTGCCGGAGATGCCGGCCATCTATGATCTGCTCACAGTCAAGGAGCATCTGGAACTAATGGCGCGCGCTTACAGATTGAACGATTGGGAAAAGGATGCGAAGCAGCTTCTTGACCGGCTGGAGCTTTCTGACAAGCAGGATAAGCTGGGCAGGGAGCTTTCCAAGGGCATGCAGCAGAAAGTAAGCATCGCCTGTGCTCTCATCACAAAGCCCAAGGTGATTATATTCGATGAGCCTCTGGTAGGCCTGGACCCCCACGCCATCAAGGAGCTGAAGGTAATCTTTCGGGAACTGAAAGCACAGGGAGTGTCGGTTCTGATCAGCACCCACATGCTGGACAGCGTGGAGGATAACTGGGATGTGGCCCACATTATGATGAACGGCGCTTTTGCCGCCACCAAGGAAAACAAGAACCGCATGGAAGGCGAGAAATCCTTGGAGGAGCTGTTTTTTGAAATCACAGAGGGAGGGGGGCACACAGCATGAATGCGCTGCCCTATCTAATCCTGACCACGCTGAAAAATAGAATCATCTCCTTCTTTAAAAAGCCGTCCAACTGGATTGTAGCGCTTTTGATGGCGGCGATGCTTGGCTTTGTGATTTTCGCTGGCGGAAAAGGTGTGAATGCGCAGTTTCGGCCCATTGAGGAACTGTATGCCATCGTTTCGATGCTGTATATAGCCATGTTTGCCTTCTCTGCCTACCGGGGGGTCAACAGGGGAACTACGCTGTTTTCCCTGGCGGATATCCATCTCTTGTTTCCAGCACCGCTAAAACCCCAGAAAATACTGCTGTACGGGCTGGTCAAGCAGATGGGCACATCGCTCATGGTCGGCTTTTTCCTTCTGTTTCAGTACGCCTGGATCCACCAGCAGTACGGCGTTCCACTGACCTTTTTGCTGATCGTGCTTGTAGGCTACGGGCTTACGCTGTTCTTGGGGCAGCTTACGGCCATGACCATGTATGGCTTGACCCACCAAAACGAAAAAAAGAGGAAGGCCGCCAAGACCGTTTTGCTGTCCCTGTGCGGCCTGGCGGCGCTGTATGTGCTGCTGCCGGTGTTTGCAAACTCTTCAGCTTGGATGAAGGTAGGTGCGGAGCGGCTCTCCCGGCTGCCCATGCTTCTGTTCCCCGTTGGCGGCTGGATGCGCGCCCTTGTAACGGGGCTATGGGAGGCTCAGTGGGCTCAGGTTGTGTGGAGCCTGTGCGCAACCATTCTTTGGACAGCTGCCGGAATTGCACTATTGAGCCGTGAGCAAACCGACTTTTATGAGGATGTATTAAAGGCTACCGAAACAATGCACCAAACCATCGCCTTAAAACGGGAAGGAAAAATGCAGGAAGTCCTTCCCGAAAACGTGAAGGTTGGCAAAACAGGCATAAACCGCGGTTTCGGCGCATCCGTCTTTTACTACAAGCACCGGCTGGAAAGCCGCCGGGCCAGACGGTTTTTGCTGGACACCATGTCAATGATCATGCTTCTTGTATCGTTGGCCTTTGCGTTTATCATGCGGGGAGAAGGGCTATTGCCCGGCTTTGCCTTTGCCACCTATATGCAGCTTTTCACCGTTACTTCGGGCCGCTGGGTAAAGGAGCTTACGCGCCCCTATATTTATATGATGCCCGAAACATCCTTCCGCAAGCTGATCCATTGCCTCAGGGAGTCCATCCTGGGTTTTGCGGCGGAAGCATTGCTGCTCATGATTCCTATGGGGCTGATACTGAAGGTTCCGCCGCTGGAGATTGCGTTCATGGTACTGGCCAGAATCAGCTTTTCACTTTTGTTCGTGGCCGGAAACCTTCTTCTGGAAAAGCTGTTCAGCGGCATGAAGATGAAGGCACTGCTGATCATGCTCTATTTCCTTGTGATGATCATATTGATACTGCCGGGTGTCGTGCTGTCCATTGTGCTGTATTCCATGAGTGTGCTGTTCATTTCCGTGAATATCACGGTGCTGGCTGTATTGACGCTGATGAATATCCTTGTATCTCCATTGATCTTCTTCCTTTGCAGGAACATATTGAATAATCCGGAGTGGATAAGCAGCTGATACCAAACCAAAACATTAATGATTTGTTGTTTGCATCATTTTCTATCGAAGTTCTATTCCCGTCCGCCCCCACCCTGCACTAGGTCCATCGACGCGCTTATGTTTTAGAACCTATGCCTATGATGCAAGCATCACCAAAAGGGACAGAGATGGAGGCCTTTTAACCTCCTTCCGCCGCCTGCGGGCGGCACCTCCCTCCAGAGGGAGGCTTTCCAAAAGGCCCCCTCTGGAGGGGGTTGCCGACGAAGGAGGCTGGGGGAGGTTTACCATAGCAGTAGTAAATGCTATTTTCAGGGCAGTATAATCCGAAAATCCTGCTATCGCCATTTTCTTAGATGCTATTCCCCGATTTTGCTCAGCAGCCAGCTGATCAGATCATCATAGACTTCCCGGCGGTTCACCTCGTTGAACACCTCGTGCCGGGCTTCGGGGTACAGCTTCACTGTGATATTTTTCATACCTGCGTCACGAAATGCATCCGCCACCCGCTGCATTCCCAAACCGTTCTTGCCCACCGAGTCGCGGCTTCCCGCCAGGAAGAGCACGGCAAGATCCTTGCTCATGGTTTGCAGGTTTTCCGCTTTATTTAGCCGGTTTAGGCCCGTGAACAGGTCGTGATATCCCTTGGCGGTGAACAAAAAGCCGCATAAGGGATCGTCTACATATGCCTTAACCTGCCCTTTGTCCCGGCTGAGCCAATCAAAGTGTGTTTGTGCCGGCAGGAAGGACTTGTTGTTTGCGGAGAAGGCCAGCGTATCCACCAGCTTGGCCGGACGCTTTCCCCTGCCAAGTAGTATAATAACTCTGGACAACAGCAGACCCAGGTTGGCTTCCGCTGCACTGAAGGAACCTGTTCCTGAAAGTACCGTGCCTTTCAAGCCTTGACTATGCTCAAACAGGTAGCAGCGCACAAGGAAGCTGCCCATGCTGTGGCCCAGCAGGAAGTAGGGCAGGCCGGGATATTCCTTTTCCGTATCCAGACGCACTTTGTGCATGTCGTTTAGCAGTGCATCCCAGCCGTTCCTTTTTGCGAAGTATCCTTTCGTTGCAGCTGTTTCCCCGTGGCCCAGGTGGTTGTGGCCAACTACGGCAAAGCCAGCGTCATTTAGGGCCTCGGCCAGGCTGTTATATCTTAGAATATGTTCCGCCATGCCGTGCGTAAGCTGCACCACGCCTATAGGATCCCTGTCAGGGCGCCAAACGAGCTTGTGAAGCGGGTCGCCTGTAATGGATAAAAAGGTACTCTCTTCATACGCTGCCATGGATAATCCTCCTTCAAATATGGTAATGAATTGCTCCATTGACTTTTCTCCCGGTTGTTTTATAATGGACGTCGTGGCAGTTTTCCTGCCGGCCAATCCTTTGCATTGGGGAGAATCAATATGCTTACATATCCCATTGAAATTGCTGGGCTCAAGCGTGAGTTGCCCATCTGCCGTGTGAACGATTCCCTGTATATCGGCGCATTTGTGATCTTTGGCGACGTAGAACTGACCATTGCAGCCGCACGCGCGCTTTTGGAAAAAGCGCCGCCCTATGATTACATGATCACCGCCGAATCCAAGGGTATTCCTCTTGTGTATGAAATGGCCAGGCAAAGCGGCCAGAACAAGTATCTGTTGGCGCGCAAGTCCGCCAAGCTGTACATGCGGGATGTGTTTTCCGTATCAGTGAAGTCTATCACCACCACCAACGTGCAGCAGCTTTTTCTGGATGCCGACGATGCAGCCCTCATCAAAGGCAAGAGGGTGCTGGTGGTAGATGATGTGATTTCCACAGGCCAGTCTCTTTATGCGGTGGAGGAACTGGTCCGTGCTGCCGGCGGCGAGATTGCAGGGCGCATGGCCATACTGGCCGAAGGCGTGGCCCGCAAACGGGACGATATCATTTATTTGGAGCCGCTGCCGCTGTTCAAGGCAGACGGTACCGTTTTGGAATAATGCACTCCGTTTATGTTCCATCTTTCCCCTTGCCGCATAAGCTGGCAAGGGGTTTTTGTTAGGGAAATATCAATTCCTCATCATGTTCTAATGAAAATCCCATTGACGCTAATGACACATTTTTCTATAATCAACGCGTTACTTGAGGGTATCTAAGCCCTGCCGGTACACATAACCTAATAGACAACTGCAGGAAGGAACTGACCATGGAATCTAACCATGACCTGACTGAATATTTAAACAAAGGGGCGGAAAAGCTGATCGCGGATATCCTTCGGGCAACGCTTCGCAATCCAAAGGAGACCGTGTTTTTGCGAAAATACTATAAGCAGCAAACCGTGATGGAAAAAAGGCGGCTGGAACATGAAGCGCAGGGCCGCCACATCCCGATGTTTTTGATCTCAAGCATCACAAGCGCCTGCAATCTTGCCTGCAAGGGCTGTTATGCCAGGGCTAACGGACTGTGCGGCGAACAAAGCAAGGAAAAGCTGTTGACAGCTGAGCAATGGGACGGAGTATTTTCGCAGGCGGAAGAGGCAGGAATACCCTTCATGCTTCTGGCAGGGGGCGAGCCGCTTTTGCGCCTGGATGTGCTGCATAGAGCGGCGGATCATGAAGGCATTTTGTTCCCCATCTTCACCAATGGCACCATGCTGGACAAGGGCGTGATTAAGCTGTTGGACAGCCACCGTAACCTGGTGCCGGTGATCAGTCTGGAAGGCGGCGAGGCGGCGACCGACGCGCGCAGGGGTGAGGGAACTTTTAAACTTACTCAAAGCGCACTGAACGACCTGCATGACAAAAAGCTGCTGTTTGGTGTTTCCCTCACCGTCACCACCGAAAATATGGTGGAGGTTACTTCGCCGGGTTTTTTAAGATCGCTGTACGATATGGGCTGCCGCCTGGTGTTTTTTATCGAATATGTGCCAGTGGCTCCGGGAACGGAGCACCTGGCTCTTGATGATTCGGCACGGGAGATGATGGATGAGGCCCAGGAAAATTTGCGGGAACGCTTTGATGGGATGATCTTCCTTTCTTTCCCCGGCGATGAAAAGCATATGGGTGGCTGCCTGGCTGCCGGCCGCGGCTTTTTCCACATCAATCCTTACGGCGGCGCGGAACCCTGCCCCTTTTCTCCCTATTCCGATATCAGCCTGAAGGAGCATACGCTTTTACAGGCGCTGGAGTCGCCTTTTTTCAAAAAGGTACGGGATTTGAACGCGCAGGAAACCGGACATAATGGCGGCTGTGCTCTGTTTGCGAAAGAGGCGCAGGTGATAAGTCTTCTGTTCCCCGCAGGAATATCATGATAGTATACCATTCTGTGGGAATTTCGTATTTCCCTGCCATCAATCCGCCTTTTATGCGGGTTGTTTATTATAGAAATCCGTGCCTGCTCCCAATAACGGAACAGGCACGGATGTTTTTTGGATAGGGGGATGAGAAAGAGGCGCAGGGGCAGAGTCCCTGGTCAGTTGTTGATATTGCGGCGTGTGGAGACGCGAAGGCGGACCATGGCTTTGGAAAGCATGGTACGTGCTGTGCGGTATTCCTCCATGCTCTTTTTTTGACGCAGAAGCTCCCTCGCCTCGTACTCGGCCCGCTTGGCCCGGTTGATATCAATTTCTTCCGGCCATTCCGCAGATTGCAGCATCACCAATACCTGATCCTGCGTAACGGTGGCAAAACCGGAGGATGATGCCGCCCAGCGCCACTGTCCGTTTGCCATAAAGCGCAGTTCGCTTTCAATTGTGGAAATCACAACAGGGGCGTGATTGGGCAGGATGCCAACCTCGCCATCCTCGCTTTCCAGTACCAGCATTTCTACTTCCCCTTCAAAGAAGGAGTGCTCCGGGGTAAGAATGGACAAGTGAAACGTCTTGGCCACGGTTACTTCGCCTCCAGCTTTTTGGCCTGACGGCGCACATCCTCCAAATCACCCGCCATAAAGAATGCGGCTTCCGGAAGGTCGTCCGCCTCGCCGTTTACGATGGCTTTAAAGGAAGCGATGGTGTCCTTCAGTTTTACATAGCGGCCGGGGATGCCGGTAAACACTTGCGCCACCGACATGGGTTGAGACAGGAAGCGCTGTATTTTCCGAGCCCTGTACACCGTCCGCCGATCTTCCTCGGAAAGCTCATCCATGCCCAGGATGGCGATGATGTCCTGCAGCTCCTGATAGCGCTGCAGCGCTTCCTGAACCCTCATAGCCACCTGATAATGCTCCTGGCCGACGATGTTGGGGTCAAGAATCCGGGAAGAGGAATCCAGGGGGCTGACGGCAGGATAGATGCCCATTTCGGATACCTTCCGGGATAGAACCGTCGTCGCGTCCAAATGAGAGAAGATGGCGGAAGGGGCCGGATCGGTCAGGTCATCCGCCGGAACATAAATGGCTTGCACGGAGGTGATGGAACCTGAGGAGGTGGAGGCGATCCGCTCCATCAGCGATCCGACTTCCGTTGCCAGGGTAGGTTGATAACCCACAGCGGATGGCATGCGGCCCAGCAGCGCGGAAACCTCGCTTCCTGCCTGGATATAGCGGAAGATGTTATCAATAAAAAGCAGCACATCCTGCTTTTCTTTGTCACGAAAATGCTCTGCCAGGGTAAGCCCTGCCAAAGCAACGCGCATACGGGCCCCCGGCGGCTCATTCATCTGGCCGAACACCAAAGCCGTCTTGTCAATGACCCCGGATTCATTCATGTCCTTCAGCAGGTCGTTTCCCTCGCGGCTTCGCTCCCCAACACCCGTAAAAACGGAGTATCCGCCGTGCTCGGTGGCGATGTTGTGGATCATTTCAAGGATGAGCACCGTTTTGCCTACGCCGGCGCCGCCGAACAGGCCGATCTTCCCGCCGCGGGCGTAAGGGGCCAGCAGATCGATCACTTTGATGCCCGTTTCAAATACCTCGGTGACCGGGCGCTGCTCCAGAAAGGAGGGTGCGGGGCGGTGTATGGGCAAGGTTTCATCCCCTGGGATTTCACCCTTACCGTCAATGGGATTCCCCAGCACGTTTACCGTACGGGACAGCATCTGCTTTCCGACCTTGATGCGGATAGGTCCGCCTGTATTTTCCACCTTCAGCCCGCGGGAAAGCCCTTCCGTTGCTTCCAGGGCAATGCACCGCACGGAATTCTTTAAATGCTGGCTAACCTCCACAGCTACCTTCCGGTTGCCGTCGAGCACATACAAAAGCGAGTGGATAGGCGGCATTTCCCCGTCGGGAAAACGGATATCCAGCACCGGACCCACGATGTGAATAACTGATCCGTTTGTCATAGAATCGCTCCTTGGTCAGGATTTCCGGAAATGATCTCTGCAATTTCCTGAGTGATAATAGCCTGGCGGGCATGATTCAGATCCAGGCTCAGTCCATCCATCATCCCCTTGGCGTTGCGGGTGGCTGCGTCCATGGCGGTCATGCGGGCACTTTGCTCGCTGGCATAGGACTGCACCAGTGCGGAGTAAACAAGGCCGGTCAAATAATGGGGCACCATGGCGTCCAGTACTTCCGGCGCTGAAGGATGGAATGTAAGGCTGGCAGGCTCATGGAGAATTACCGCATCCGCAAAATCCTCCTGCAAAACAGGGAGCAGGCGTAGCACGGTGGGCTTCAGTTGCCCCAACTTTTCCATCATGGTGTAAACAATGTACACCTCATCCAGTTCCTTTTCCCGAAACAGCTTGCACAAAAGAGAGGTGATCTCCCTGGCATGGCGCAAGGTAGGATCCTGTATGACATGGAGGAATTTGATGTCGGGATTCATGCCAAGGTACGTGAAATAATCCCCTGCGATATGCCCGATGGTCAAAATAAACCGCTGGTCATGGACCCCGTCCAAGATGGTTTTTTTAGCCAGCTTCAGGATTTCGGCGTTATAACCTCCACATAGGCCCTTGTCCCCGGCGATTACGACATAACCTGCTTTGTTTCCATGCTGGCGGTAATAAGGGTTGCGAATGGGGAGCTCCATGTTTTCCATGATAAACCGTATATCCGAACGGACTCTGAGAAAGTAAACAAGATTTTGCTCATGCATACGCATGGCCTTTTTGATTTTGGCGGAGGAAATCAAATACATGGCTCTTGTGATTTTATGGATATTTTCCACCACCTTGATGTGGTGACGGATTTCGGAGACGGAACTCATTTTTTCGCCTCCGCCTCATGCTTTGCAAGCCATGTCTTCACAGCTTGCGTCAAATCCCTTTCAATGGATTCGTCAAAATCATTCTTCTCCTCCAGGCGGCCAATCACCGGGGGGAAATACAGGGACATATATTTGGGAAATTCGGTTTTGAAGGCCTTGACGGTTTCAACGCCTGCTTCATGGGGAATGACGGTGCGTGTCAACGCGTACAAAAGGGATACCTGGAAGGCCATATGAAGTGGCGCATTGTTGGACTGCTTCAAAAGCTCCATCAGCATCGCGCCATATCGGAGCATGTCCTGGGTAGCAGGATCCAAATCGGAGGAAAACTGGGCAAATATCTGCAGTTCCCGGTATTGGGCAAGCTCCAGGCGCAATTGGCCTGCGCATTTGCGCATGGCCTTCGTCTGTGCGGCGCCGCCTACACGGCTCACGGACAGGCCGCCATTCACGGCAGGCCGTACGCCCTCCCTGAACAGCTCGGTATCCAGGAAGATCTGGCCGTCAGTGATGGAAATTACATTGGTGGGAATATAGGCCGAAATATCGCCTGCCAGCGTTTCCACAATAGGCAGCGCCGTCATGGAGCCGCCGCCAAGCTTGTCGGACAAGCACGCCGCGCGCTCCAAAAGCCTGGAGTGAAGGTAGAACACATCGCCGGGATATGCCTCGCGGCCCGGCGGCCTGCGAAGCAGCAGCGAAATGGCCCGGTAGGCCACGGCATGCTTGCTCAGGTCGTCATAAACCACCAGTGTATCTCTGCCATTTTGCATGAACCATTCTGCCATGGCGCAGCCGCAATAGGGGGCAATATACTGCATGGTGGCCGAATCGCTGGCGGTTGAACACACCACAGTGGTATAGGCCATAGCACCGGCCGCTTTCAGCTTAGCCACGACCTGCGCAACGCTGGAAGCCTTTTGCCCGATGGCCACGTAAAAGCAAACTACATTTTTCCCTTTTTGGTTCAGGATGGTGTCAATCGCCACGGAACTCTTTCCCGTCTGACGGTCTCCGATGATCAACTCCCGCTGGCCACGGCCGATAGGCACCATGGCATCCACTGCCATCAGGCCTGTTTCCATGGGCTTCGAAACGGGCTTGCGGTCCAGGATGCTGGGAGCCGGCGATTCAATGGGCCTTACATCCACGCCATGGATCAGGCCTTCCCCGTCCAGCGGCTGGCCTAGGGGATTGATGACCCGGCCCAGTATGTCCTCCCCTACCGGAACGGAAAGGACCTGACCCGTGCCATAGGCTTTTGTACCCACAGAAACAACGGCATCATTGCCCAGGAGAACAGCGCTGACGCTTTCTTCTCCCATGTTCATAATGATCCCGAACCCGCCGTCTTCGTATTCGATCAATTCTCCAAGACGGCAGCCTGCAAGACCCGACAGGGAAACGACACCGTCGCCGGATGTCAGCGTAACGCCTGCGCCGCGTACATCCAGCTGCGGAGTATAGCTTTTCAGCCTTTTTTTCAGTTCGCGGCCTACCGCCTTCCAGTCAAGATAGGCCTCCTGGCCGCTTTCCTGGCTGCTATTCGAAGCTTGAAGCTCTTCCTCCTGTTTATCCTCGGAGGCGCCATGCTGGTAAGAGGAAAGAACCCCGTGCATCTTGCTTTTCAGGCTGTCGTCAAAAACTCGGCCGCCCAATTCAACGCGTATGCCACCGATCAGGCTGTTATCCACCTTTGCTTCCAGGGAAACAGGCTGATCCAATACGGCTGAAAAGCGTTCTTCTATTTCCTTGTGCTGTTCCGAGGTTATGGGCAAGGCGGTCAGAAGCATTCCCTTTATCATATCTTCAGCCCAACTTTTTGATAAAATCATCCACAAGCTGCTTGTGATCTTCCAGCTTCACTTCACGTGCCAGCATTTCAGAGGTAAGTTCCATCGCCATGGAAGCGGCTTCATCCGCCATATTCTTATGCGCATTGTCCATCATTGTTTGTATATCCTGCTTGGCATGAGCCGTAATGGATTCGGTTTCCACCTTGGCGGATTCGAGAATCCGCTGCGCCTGTTCATTCGCCTGCTGTGTACTTCTTAAGATAACGGCGATGGCTTCTTCATCGGCCTCCTTCAGCTTTCGCTGGGAAGCCGCAAATTGATCCTGAGCTTTATTCTGCGCATCCTGGGCGTTTTTCAATTGATCCTCAATGCCCTGGGTGCGGGCTGTAGTGTACTTCCGCACCGGCTTGTACAACAGGTAATACAATGCGCCCAGCAGGATAAACGCATTGATTACGTGCAGCAAAATAGTAATAGGGTTGAACAAATCTTCCACAGGAATTCCTCCGTTTCATTCCCGGTAACACGGCAGCCTAATAGTGGCGTGTATATGCCGTTATCAGGCGGTAACCCGGCCACCCAGAATGAATATAACCAGGATGGCGACAAGCAGCGCGTATATGGCGCAAGTCTCCATCAGGATCAGGCCGAACAGCAAAGTGGAATTTACCTTGCCGGATGCTTCCGGCTGGCGGGCTATGGCCTCCACGGCCTTTCCCGTGGCAAGCCCCATACCGATGGCGGCACCGGCGCCGCAGAGTGCCGCAATACCAGCGCCAATAGCGATGAGTCCCAAAGCAGACATATTCGTACCTCCTTTATGTTGTGAAAACGTGCTTTTTATCTTTATTCAGCAATTTCTCCAACCGCCTCGCTGACATAGGTCAGAAAAAGCATACCGAATACAAAGGTTTGGATGCCCACATGGGCAACACTGAAGTAGGAGGCCACCACTGCGGGCAATATAATGGGGATCAGCGAGTAAATCATCTGCATGATAACGCCGCCCACCAGCACATTGGCAAAAAGACGGATCGCCATGGAAAAAGGCGCAATACAGTCTGTCAGAACGCGGATGGGGGCTATAATGACCTTGGGGTTTGCCAAGTTCTTAAGGCGCCTTTTAAGGCCTGCGCATTTGATGGCGACGAAGTTCACCGTAAAAAAAGACAAAAGTCCCAGAGCGATGGTGCAGTTCAAATCCTCTGTTGCGGGGGGTAAACCGAATAGCTCCACAAACGTAATAAAGAAGATGTAGGTCATGAACGTCATGGTCATAGGAGCCACCAATCTTGCCGCGTCATGCCCCACCTTGTTTTTGGCAAAGTTGTAGACTCCATCCACCGCTATCTCCAGAACATTTTGAATCCCTTTAGGGGTTTTCTGGAATCTACTTATCACAAAAATACGGATTGCAATCAAAGCCAGTATCAATACTGCCATTACGCCCCAGGCGATGACCACCGACAGGCCCACATTGATGCCGAACACATAAAAGTGCTCAGGATAGAGGTTGACCTTCAGATTCAAGATTCACTCCTCCTTTGAGCGGCGCCTTATAATAAAAAGGCTCATAAGCATGGCGGCGGTGGCGCCTAAAACAAAACAAATCAGCACCGGAATAGACCATAGCGCTATCAGGACCATGCATACAGCCCACAGCAAAAGCTTCGCCACCATAAAAACCGGGCGGGCTTTTCCTTGATAGCTAATAATCCAGACAAGAAAACGGCATTGAAGCCATCCGAAAGCGGTACCGCCCAGCAAACCCAGGGCATAGAATATCAGCATTCGATATATACCCGCTTCCTGCGCCATGGTATCAGGGAAATTTCAAGAAAACACGACAATTTTATCAGACTTTTCCCTTTATATGCAGCGCTTCTCCGGACAAATTGCGATGTTTTTTTGCATAGCGCAGAAAAACGGAAGGCTTGCCGGATTCAAACCTTCCAATAGTGTGATTATAGCAAGCCTTTTTCTCTCTTGCAATAGCCAGTTAGGAGAAATAACCAGCAAATGAATAAAGATGGTGCAATCGGCAACATCGTGCACTTTTTCGGCGGAATAGCTTGCAAACGGCGAAAAACGCTGTATGATACTATATAAAAGCATATCGCTTTTTTCTTGGGGATATATCATCAAGGAGAGTGGGCCTATGGCGATTCGCGTCACCGTTTGGAATGAATTTTATCATGAAAATACTAAGGAAGACGTCGCAGCTATATACCCCGGCGGCATCCATAGGGCCATTGCGGATTTTCTTGAGAAAGAAAAGGATATTACGGTCCGCACCGCAACACTTCAAGAGCCGGAGCACGGCCTTAACGAGGATGTGCTTCTTAAGACGGATGTGCTGATCTGGTGGGGGCATGCAAAACATGATGAAGTGGCGGACGAGGTGGCAGAGCGCGTTGTAAAGCGTGTGCAAAGCGGCATGGGCCTGATCGTGCTCCATTCGGGTCACATGTCCAAGGTCTTCACAAAACTGATGGGCACAAGCTGTTCCCTGCGCTGGCATGAGGAAGCGGAAAAGGAACGCATATGGGTCATTACCCCCCAGCATCCTATTGCAAAGGGGCTGCCGCCTTATTTTGAAATTCCCCATGAAGAAATGTATGGCGAACGGTTTGACATCCCTGCGCCGGACGAACTGGTATTTATGAGTTGGTTCCAATCCGGCGAGGTATTCCGCAGCGGCTGCTGTTTTTCGCGGGGCTACGGGCGCATCTTTTATTTCCAGCCCGGTCATGAAACCTTCCCTATTTATTATCAGCCTGATATTCAGCGGGTGATTTTAAACGCCGTGCGCTGGGCATCACCAAGCTTTGAAGGAGCGCCTTTCATCAACGGCGACTGGGTGCCGTCGCTGGAAAAACTGTGACTTACATCAAGGAGGGAGCTTTTTTGTATCAGATCGTAAAAAAGAGGCGGCTGAATGACACCGTCACGCTGATGGAGATTCATGCTCCCCACGTGGCAAAAAAAGCGCAGCCGGGGCAATTCATCATCTTCCGGGTGGACGACCAGGGCGAGCGGATACCTCTCACTATAGCGGGCTACGACAGGGAAAAAGGCACCGTCACCATCATCTTTCAGAAGGTGGGTTTTACCACCAACCATCTGGACCAGCAGGTAGAGGGCGGATTTATCCGTGACTTCGTAGGCCCGCTGGGGGAGCCATCCCATTTTGACGGCATCAAGCGTGCCGCTGTGGTGGGCGGCGGGCTGGGTGTGGCCATCGCCTATCCCCAGGCCAAGGCATTGCATGATTTGGGGGCAAAAGTGGACGGAATCATGGGCTTCCGCAATGAATCCCTGATCATATTGGAACAGGAAATGAAGGATGCTTGTGAAAATCTCTTTTTGATGACCGACGACGGCTCCAATGGCAACAAGGGCTTTGTCACCGATGCGCTGCGTAAGCGCATTGAGGAGGGAGAAAAGTACGACGCCGTGGTAGCCATCGGGCCGCTACCCATGATGAAGGCGGTGTCGGAGCTTACAAGGCCTTACGGTATCAAGACCATCGTAAGCATGAACCCCATCATGATTGACGGCACCGGCATGTGCGGCGGCTGCCGGGTGACGGTGGGCGGTGAAACGAAGTTCGCCTGTGTGGACGGCCCTGACTTTGACGGTCACCTGGTGGATTTTGACCAGGCCATGGCCCGCTCCCGCATGTATCGGGAGGAAGAGCAGCATTTTTGCCGCCTGACGGGAGGGAACCGCTGATGCCCAATTTGCGCAATACAAAAAACCCCATGCCGGAGCAGCAGCCCGAGGCACGTGCGCACAACTTTCAGGAGGTGGCGCAAGGTTACACGGCGGAAATGGCCATCGACGAGGCCAAACGCTGCCTTGGATGCAAGTACAGGCCCTGCGTATCAGGCTGCCCGGTGAATGTACGCATTCCCGAGTTCATCGCCTATATGCAAAAGGGCGACTTTGAGGCCGCTTATGAAGTCATCCGCACAACAAACGCTTTGCCCGCCATCTGCGGCCGTGTATGTCCCCAGGAGACGCAGTGCGAGGAAAAATGCGTGCGGGGAATAAAGGGCGAGCCGGTAGCCATCGGTCGGCTGGAGCGGTTTGCCGCCGACTGGGCTATGGCCCATGGCATAGCGGGACAAAAGCCCGTCGAAAAAAATGGCAAAAAGGTGGCTGTGGTGGGTTCCGGCCCCGCGGGGCTTACCTGCGCCGGGGATCTGGCCAAGCTTGGTTATGAGGTGACCGTCTTTGAGGCGTTGCATACCCCCGGCGGCGTTTTGATGTATGGCATACCGGAATTCCGCCTGCCCAAGGCGCTCGTGCAAAAGGAAATCGACCAAATTGTAGAACTGGGCGTAAACGTCGAAACCAACCGCGTAGTGGGCCGGTCTTTCACTGTGGAAGAGCTGATGAAGGAACAAGACTTTGACGCCATATTTGTAGGCAGCGGAGCAGGCCTGCCCAACTTTCAGAACATACCGGGCGAAAATCTCAATGGCGTCTATTCTGCCAACGAGTTTTTGACCCGCATCAACCTCATGAAGGCGTATGATTATCCAAGGTTTGATACCCCCGTGAAGGTGGGTGGCCGCGTGGCGGTAATCGGGGGCGGAAACGTGGCTATGGACGCCGCCCGCAGCGCGTTGCGCGTGGGCGCCGGGGAGGTTTCCATCATCTACAGGCGTGGCGAAAATGAGATGCCAGCCCGGCGTGAGGAGATCCACCATGCCAAAGAGGAAGGTATCGTTTTCCGTATGCTTACAAACCCCGTAGGCATCCAGGGGGATGAAAAGGGCAATGTAACCCAAATGACCTGCGTGGAAATGGAGCTTGGTGAACCGGACGCCTCCGGACGCCGCCGCCCCGTTCCCAAGCCCGGCAGCGCCTTTTCAATGATGGTGGATACGGTGATTGTGGCTATCGGCAACAGCCCCAACCCCCTCATCAAGAAAACCACCCCGGGGCTTACCACCCAGAAGTGGGGCGGCATCATTGCCGATGAGGAAACAGGGCGTACCAGCATCGAGGGCGTATGGGCCGGGGGCGACGCCGTCACCGGGGCAGCAACCGTCATTTTAGCCATGGGGGCGGGGAAGAAAGCCGCAAAGGATATACATGAATATCTTTCGAATAAATAACGCCAGCTTATAACTTTTGCCATTTCGCCGGGATGTTCGCCTGTACAAAAGTACGAAAAGGGAGAAGATGATGCTGGATAAATCCATTCCCTACCGGGATATCATCATGCGGGCAGATGGTGTTTCGCCTGGTTTTTCCCTCAAGCTGCCGGAGAACATTCAAATCAAAACATATGATACGGGCGACGAAAAGGAATGGGCGGCTATTGAAACCTCAGTAGGGGAGTTTGACTGCCTGTTAAGGGCGGAGGAGCGTTTCGCGAAAGACTTTCTATGCGTACCTTCGGAGGCCCGCCGCCGCTGCTTTTTTGCGCTGTCGCCGCAGGGCATATATGCAGGTACCTGTTCCGCCTGGTTTGAAAAGACCGGGGAAAACGAAACGGGCTTGTTGCATTGGTTTGCAGTCCGGCCAGAATATCAGGGGATGGGCGTAGGCACGGCGCTGCTGAAAAGAGTCATGCAGTTTTTTGTGGAGGAGGATACATTTCCTGTCTTCCTGCATACCCAAACCTGGAGCCATAAAGCCATCAGGCTGTATATGAAGGCGGGCTTCTATATGCTGAAGGATGCGGCTTTCCAAAGGAATGAGAACGATTTTGAACAGGCAGTCAGCATCCTGCGCAGCGTAGTACCCCCAGATATGCTGCAGAAATGGATCGACGCTTCCAGGTGAATGCAGGGACTTTTGTAAAAGTAATAAAAATCCGCCATAGCTGTGGCGGATTTTTTGATGATGGACAGTTTATGCGTGAGGCGTGATTACATCATATCTCCAGCCACATGCCTGTCTGCCACGTTTACCTTCCAGCGGCCCGAAAGGAAAAAACCCAAAACCATCAGCAGCGAAACCATCGAGGCCATCGGCGCACCCAGGCCCAAGCCTTTTAGCCCCCAGCCCAAAACCTTGCCAAACAGGTAAGAGGCCGGGATCCTTGCAAGCAAAGAAGAAACTAAGCCTGTAAGCAAGGAAAACTTCGTATGCCCCGCGCCGATGTACAGGCCGTTTAAGCAAAATACAAAGGGCACGATCAGATAATCAAAGCTGAAGGAGCGCATATATGCAACTCCATCGGCTATGGTTTTTGGATTCTTGTCGAAAAGCGAGATGATGGCTTCCGGGAAAAGCTGTGCAACGGCAAAGGCAGTCAGGCTGAAGCCAATGGCGATAACCATGCCGATCTTGGTAGACTTTAATGCCCTATCCCATTTGTTTGCGCCTATATTCTGCGCCGCCATGGTGGATACCGCCGCACTCATGCCTATGGCGGGCAGTATGGCAAAGCTGTTGAATTTGCCCACAACGCCCGCGGCAGCGGAAGCTGTTACGCCGCCGATGGAGTTGACAAGCGCCGTAATGAACAAAAAGGACATGCTGACAATGGTATTCTGTATGGCGGCGGGGGTGCCGATTTTCAGTATGATATTAAGCTGCCCCCGGTCGATGCGGAAGGAACTCAACTTGAAATCAAACAGGAAATCTTTCCGCTTAAGATACAGGATGCACAGAACAAGCGAAAGCCCCTGGGAGATTACCGTAGCAATGGCCGCGCCCAGCGCGCCCATGTGAAAAGGCCCCACCAGGATGATATCCAGCACTACGTTGGTTACGCAGGCGATGGAAACGAATATCAGCGGCCGCTTGCTGTCGCCCATACCCCTAAGTACCGCGCTTAACGCGTTGTAACCGAAAATGAATACGACGCCCGTTACCGTGACCCATAAATAATCGCTGGTCTCTGAAAAGGATTCCTGCGGCGTACTTAATAACTGCAATACCTGGTTTTTAAGTAGCAGCATAATAGCGGTGATGACCACGGCCGCCGCCATCAGCCCCGTAAACAGTGTGGAAACGGTCTTTTTCAGTTTCTCCCGGTTGCCGCTGCCAATGTATTGGGCGATGAGTACCGTGCCGCCTGTACACAAGCCCATGATCATATTTGTAAGGATAAAGGTCACTTGGCCGCCGATATTTACGCCCGATACGCTGGCCGTGCCGCTGAAATTGCCTACCACCCACATGTCCGCCACGTTATACAGCGACTGCACGATGTTGGATAGCAGAAAGGGAAGGGAGAAGCGGATAAGCCCCTTCAATACGCTCCCTTCGGAGAGGTTGTTTTCAAACCGGTTCATACGTCCATCCTTTTGCATAAAAATACGTTATGCCCGTTTTTATTGCGGACATAACGCATTGTAACAGAATCCGGTGAAGATTGTAAAGGGAAAGGCTTGACCGCTATTCCTTGACCGTTGCCTTGCGGATGAGCAGGAAGCTCAGCGTTCCCGTAACGGCAGTGCATAGGATGCTGAAGAGAATGGCGCGATATGGGTACAGAGGGATCCCGGTTTCCAATTGGCGAAAGAACTGCTCGAGAAGGCCTGCAAACCCTCTGGATAAATCGATCGTAACGCCGAACCCGAATGCAAATGCGAGCACGTTGATACAAAAAGCGGTGATGGCACCATTGGTGTATAGCCCATCTATGAGGGGAATCCCAACAAAGACCAGCATCGGTACGCCAATGGAAACGGCAAGCTTAAAGGTCTTGTTCATACGGTAATACAGGCTGGTGATCAAAAAGCCGGTCATGCCTGCCGTTACATAGGCCAGGAAACTCCACAAAAGCCCGTCGGCCAGCGCGGTTAAGCTGCTTTTATCGGCGTACAGGCTGCCGAACCTGTCCATATACATGGTGGAATAAGGCGCGAACAATCCCCGGAACCAGCCGAAAGCAAGGTCGATCACTGTCATGGCGACGGCGAGAACCAGAAGCCCCGCCACAAAGCCGGTGAACAGCGTCTTGCGAGACATGCCGTTTTGCAAAAACAGCCTGAACTGGGCCTTGAAGGCGTTAAGCCCTGCCACAAACAGGAAAATGGTGGTGGCGAATTCCATGCCGCTGGAAGAGCCGGGATTTTCGTGAACAAGGGCGGCGATGAGGAGCTGCAAAAGGAAAATGACCATCAGAACGCCATAGAAGATGATTACGGACTTTTTGAAATCATTCAGGTAATACCGGACGGCTGCTTTCAATTTCATTTTCATCGCCTCCTTTACTCGTTGGTCAGCCGGATAAACAGCTTTTGCAGATCCATTTTGCCTACTTGAAGGTATTCCGGCAAAGCTTCATTTCCGGGCTGCCCCATCAGGTATGCGGTTTTAAGCCCGCCCAGCGTGTCTTCTCCCAATATATCCTTGCCGGTCACATACTCGTCTACCTTGGCGGTGGGGCCGGATATTGTGTACCCCATGGACAGCAATTCCTCAGTAGGTTGCTGGCGAATGACTTGGCCCTTCTTGATGATGACCACTTCTTCGATAAGCCCTGAAACTTCCTCAATCAAGTGGGTGGACAAAACGATGGTGCGGGGTTTTTCTGCATACGTCTCCAGAATCAGCTTGTATAATAACTCCCTGTGGTTTGCGTCCAAGCCCAGCACCGGCTCATCCAGCAGCACGAAGGGGACAGGTACGCTTAGTGCCGCAATCAGTTTGAATATGGAACCATAGCCGGTGGATAGTTCCTTGACCTTCTTTTTCGGGTTCAAGCCGAACAGGTCGCATAGTTTTGCGGCGTAATCACGATCAAAGCCGCCGTAAAACCCTTCCGTACATTTGAAGGCCTCTGATACCCGCATGCTGTCCGGATAGTAACCCTTTTCGCTCATCATATAGATTTGCTGCTGCGCCGCATCATTTTCTCTGGCGGGAAGACCGCTCACCAGCACTTCCCCGTCATCTGGGAAGATGCGGTTGGTAATGATGTTCAGCAGTGTAGACTTGCCGGCACCGTTGCGGCCCAAAAGGCCATAGATCTTTCCATTTTCAAACGCAACGGAGACGTCGCTTACAGCCGTTACCTGACCGAACTTTTTTGTGATGTGTTTGACCTCCAGGCCGCTCATTGTGCAAAACCCCTTTCCATCCATTCCATGACTTCCTCCCGCGTAAGCTTCAGCTTGCGCGCCTCCTTAATTAAAGAGACAACGTATTTCTCGTAAAACTGCTGCTGCCGCTTCATTCTGATCGTCTCCACCGCGCCTTCCATGACGAATAAACCGAGCCCCCTCTTTTTGCACAGCAGGCCCTCATCCACCAGCAGATTCATACCCTTCAAAACTGTGGCCGGGTTGACCTGCATGGAGGCGGATATCTCCGTGGTGGAGGGGACTTGCGTTTCCTCCGGGAAGGCGCCGGTGAAGATGGCATCCTCTATCTCTGCGGTGATCTGCAGGTAAATGGGCAGTTCACTATGAAAGTCCAGCTTCATGATGCCACCTCCTTTGATCATCAGTTAATTACTGATGTAATTAACTATAAGGCAAAAGAGGAAGAATGTCAATACTTTGACAAAACTTTTTTGATTTATTTTCCAAGCCGTGTTACAATGCGGAAAATGATGCCTGATGTTGATCAAAGGAGAATAAAAGTATGTTTTCTGTAGGCACACAGTGGAATCCCCTGCAGGCAAAGCTGCGGGAACTTCTTGATCAAAAGGAATCTTTTTTGGAGGCGAAGGAACTGGTCCTGCGTATGCACGGGCTGTTGCACACAAGGGATGTATCCGGGCAAAGTGAACCCACGCTGATGGATGAGGTATGGGAAGGCCTTTCGGATTTTGCCTTTTGCACCATGCCTACGGCAGCGGATGTAACGGTAGCCTGGAACATATGGCACATCACCCGCATTGAGGATCTGACCTGCAACCTGCTGATGGCGGATGAAAACCAGGTTCTGGATGAATCATGGCTGACTAAGCTTCATACCAATGTCCGGGATACGGGCAACGCTATGACGGATGAGGAAATTTTATCCCTCAGCGGCGAGGTGGATAAACAGGCGCTGCGGGATTACCGCGATGCGGTGGGCAGGCGTGTGAGGGAAGTCATCGCAGATCTGAAGCCTGATGATCTCAAACGAAAGTTTTCAAAGCGCCAGGTTGACCGGATCCTTGAGGAAGGCGGCGTGACGGCACATCCGGAATCCGTGTGGCTTCTAGATTTCTGGGGGAAAAAGAATGTTGCGGGAATACTATTGATGCCCATCACCAGGCATCAAATGGGGCATTTGAACGATTGCGTGAAACTGAAAGAGAAATGCTCAAAAATCTTGCTGAAGAAAGCCAAGACGAAGGTGACAGGATGAGTATCTATATAGCGCTTCTCAGGGGAATCAATGTAGGCGGAAAGCATCGTGTGAACATGGCAGAACTGACGCGGGTGCTTCAGGAAGCCGGCTTTTCTAACGTGCGTACGTATATCCAAAGCGGCAATGTACTGTTTGAATCGGATAGGAAAGAAGCGGAGCAACGCGAAAAGATGGAGCAGGTGATCGAAGGCCGTTTCGGTTTTCCCGTGCCCGTGATATTGCGCACCTCACGGGAGCTTCAGGCAATCGTAGATCATTGCCCTTTTACAGTGGAGGAAATTCAGGCTGCTGAGGCGGCTTCAGGAGTAGAAAGCCTGCATGTTTGCATGTTCCCGTCCGAGCCTGAACCGGAAACAGTGGAAAAACTAAAAGCCATCCCAAGTGGCGGGGACCGCTTTGCTGTACGCGGAAGGGACATATACCTGCTTGTGCAAAACGGCATCCACAACTCCAAGCTTGCGGCTCAGGTTTCAAAGATAAAGGCATCCGTAACCGCACGCAATTTTAAGACCATGCGGCAGCTTGCGCTGATGGCCAATGAAATGAAAGAATCGTACCTCAATGATACTGTCTGATCATACTCATGCCACTATGCAAGACTTCAGTTGAAAAACACAATGCCGGGAAAACAAAGCCTTGTTTTCCCGGCATTGCCGTCTTATACCGGACAGACCTCTTCGGACAGGCGGAAAAACTCCTCGTATGCTTCGCGTGCCCGCTTTTCGCTTTCTTCCCGGATGTTCAGGAACAGTTCGTAATGATCGGCAAGAAGCTCTACAATTTCCCTGCTGATGGTGCCGTTGTCCACCATAGTCTTCATGGTTTGAATGGTTTGTTCCTTTGTCATGCCCTCCCTGTAAGGCCGTTTTTCCGTGATAGCAGTAAAAATGTCCGCCACGGCCATGATCCGGGCCCCGTAGGGGAGCGCTTTTTCCGTAAGGTGGAAAGGATAACCGCCTCCGTTGAGCTTTTCATGATGGAAGGCCGCCCACTCCGCGATGGTTTCAAATCCAGGCACCTTGGATAGCAGCCAGTAGGTGTAAAATGTATGGGAGCGTATGATTTTGTATTCCCTTGCGTCCAGCCGGCCTGGCTTTTCCAGAATTTCATTGTCAATGGTGATCTTTCCCAGGTCGTGCAGATATCCGGCAATCAGCAGCATGTCGCACTCTGAGGAGGACATGCCGCTCATTTCGCCCAGCATCCTCGCCGTATGGGCCACACCCGCGGAATGGGTAGCTGTGAAGCGGCTGCGGAAGTCAATAACGTGGGAAAAAAGTTCGGAGATTTGCAGGACCTCGTCCAAACTCAGCTCCATGGAAAACAAAGTGGCATCCTTATGCAAAAAGCGCATGGGATCCCTGTCGTTCAATTCCAGCCAGATATGTTCCCGCACAGCCAGCTTCATCATAGCGTCCACCCCTGAGGGCAGGTAAAGGGAGCCTTCCCCTTCGCGTATCCGGGCCATTACCTCCGGCAATTGGAGCAGCACATGCTTGCTGCCGGTGAACAATACGCAAATCCGATCGGCCAAATGCAAGATATGGCTTAAAAGCGGAACAGCCTTGCCGTCAAATGCCGCGCCTTCCCCTTGATTCCAGGCCAGGTGGTGATAGCGTATGATTTCGGCCAAAGGAGCAAAGGGCGGATATCTCTCCAGCAATGACGCGCCTCTAAAGGCATGGGTGTTGATCTCCTCCAGCTCGTCCCGGATCATGAACATCCGTTCCTTCAGCGACAGGGAGCCAATGTCGTGAATGATGCCTGCCATCAGAAGGTTCAGGGTATCTTCGGCGCTCAGACCCATTTCTCTGCCCAAATGGTAAGACAGGTACGCCACCTGCTGGTGGTGGTTGAACAGCTCGGGGGCCACAAGGTCCATGGCGCCGGAAAGAGAAAACATCATATCATACAGTTTGATGCGCACAGACAACGTCTCCCTGTTTCTTATGTATTATCTTTAAAATAACTATCAGCATAAGATAGTATATCAGAATAGGCCGGTATCAACAAGGCAGGGACAGGTTTTCCGCGAAGGAATAAGTACATTGGAGATAAATAAAGGAGGATGCCTTTGGGAAAAGGCATCCTCACGTTTATTTGCAGCGATGCGGATACTCATCCGCCATCTCACTTAGCCATTGCTCACATGTATACAGCGCCCGGGGCAGATGGTAAAAGCCCTTCCATTTACCACCCTTTTGCGTCAGGGCGGGCTCTCCCTGCCTGTCCAGATACCCGTACCATTCGCCGTATTCCGGGTCGGAGAAATGGCGGAAGGAGTAGTCGCTTATACGCAGGAACCAGTTAAGGTGCTCCTGCTTGCCAAGGAGTTTATAAGCCAGCAGGAAGGCGCACAGCGCTTCGGCATGCACCCACCAGAGTTTCATGGAGGATTCCAACTTTTCGGTGGGGCGGTTTTCATAATCCATGTAATAATAGATGCCGCCGTACTTATCGTCCCAGCCTCTTTCGACACACCAGAGCATGACCTCCGCGGCCTCCTCCACAATGTCCTGGCGGTGAATGCCCTGGGCCACATCCATCATGAACCACAATACCTCCAGCGCGTGACCGGGGGTTAAAAGCCGCCCTTCCATCACATCAAACAGGTGGCCGCCGTCGGGCAGCACCCGCTCAAACATCATTTTCCGCTCCCTGTCGATGTGGCGGCGGCGGATGATGTCCATGTTTTGTTCAATGATGGGCATAAGTTCCTCATCGGGAAGAATGCCCTTGAGCTCCCTGGCCATCATCATCTGGATCATGGGCAATGACATGGCGCACAGGTTCCGTGCCCCGGGGATCTGCTTTGTCCATACGCCCTTGGGGTTCCCTTTGCGCTCCTGTATGCGGCGGTAGACTGCAAGTGCTTCCTCCCGGGCCAGTTCCTCCCCGGTGACCCTGTAATATTCCGAAAAAGCCGTGCACATGAAGCAGTCGGCGAAGATGTTGTATGGAGCCACCAGGGGCCGTCCGGTGCGGTCCATAGAGAAATAAAAATCACCGTTTTCCGCCCTGCCATACTTGCGCATGAAATTGAGCCCCAGTTTGGCAGCGTTAAGCCATTCGGGCCGTGTGCCGTAGACGGAGCAGAGCTTTGAGAACAGAAAAATCTCCCGCCCCTGCATCCAGGCGAACTTGTCGGTGTCGAAAACAGTACCGTCCCGGTCCAGGCAGGAGAAATAGCCGCCATATTCCTTATCCAGGGAATGGTTGAGCCAGAAAGGAATCACATTTTCGAACAGTTCATGATGGTATTGCCCGCGCAGCGCGTTGATTTGATTAAGTTCCATAGGAGGACCTCCATTATTTGATGGCGCCTGACGTCATGCCCTTGATAAAGTATTTGGACATGGATAGGTATAAAATCAACATGGGGATAATGGCAACGCAAAGCCCCGTAAACAGCAGGTCCCACTTGGTGGAATGCTGACCTATGAAGCTGCTAAGGCCTATGGACAGCGTCTTGTAGCTTTCGTTTTGCAAAAAGACCAGCGGAAAGAAAAAATCGTTCCATATAGGCACGGCGTTGTAAATGGTGGTAAGAGCCAGAGAAGGCGCCGCGATGGGCATCACGATCTGGGCGTAAATGCGAAGATCGCTGCACCCGTCGATACGAGCCGCCTGCAAAAGCGCATCCGGAATGGTGCGCATAAAGGCGGAGAGAATGAACACTGTGGAAGGCAGGCCCATGGCGATAAAGATCAGAATCACAGACAGGGGGCGGTCCGTAAGCCCCAGACCTTTGACAATGAGAAACAGGGGGATAATGGCGGCCTTCAAAGGAAGCATGATACCACTCAAAAACAGCATGTATATGAGGGTGCGGCCCTTGAAGTCATACCGGGAGACGCCGAAGGAGGCCATGGAGCCCAGGATCACCACAAAGACCATAGAGATGCACGTATAGATAAGGCTGTTGCCAAAATACCGGCCAAAGCCCTTGTCTACCCACACGGTCACATAGTTGGCGAAGTTATAGCTCTCCGGCAGGGAGAATGGGTGCTGCATGATGGCTCTGGTGGTCTTGAAGGAGGAGAAGATCATGTTGATAAGGGGATAGAATATCATAGCCACATAGCACATCATCAGGATCTGAGTGACGGTTAAAAACACCTTTTTCCCCCGGGAGGAATGGCGGAAGCGGAAATCCGTGGTCATAGCTCCACCTCCTTGGACCTGGTAACGGCAATGGAGAAAAGGGAGACGCAGAATGTCATCACATAGATGATCACAGCGATGGCTGAGCCGATGCCGATCTCAGGCGAACCGGAGTCCACCGAGCCGAATGCCGTGCGGTAAAACAGCGTTCCGATGGTATCCGTGGCATGGTTGGGCGCACCGTCCAGCCCGGCCATGGTGTAGACCTGCTCAAACACGTTGAGGCTGCCGATGATGGTGAGCACCGTGATGGTGGTGATGGAGGGAATAATCAAGGGAAGAGCGACATGGAAGAATACCTTCCCATCCCCCGCGCCGTCCAGGGTCGCCGCCTCGATGCAGTCCTGAGGCACATTGTCGATGGCGGTCATGAACACCAGGGAAGGGAAGCCCACCCAGCGCCAGATGTTCACAAAAATGATGGCATAGGTAGCGATGGCGGGTTCACCCAGCCAGGCGTGTTTCCAATCCTCCCGCCCGAGAAGTTCGAAAAAAGCGTTGATCATGCCGTTGGGCCGCAGGTACAGCCCCCACAAAAAGCCTACGGCAATGATGGAAAACAGTACGGGGATGAAAAATACCCTGCGATAGAACCCTGACCCGGCGATGCCCCGGCTGAGCGAATATCCCAAAAGCAGACCCAGGCAGTTTTGAACCAGCATTGTAACAATGAACCACTTCAGATTATTGACCAGCGCATTCAGGAACAATGGCTGATATGGATAGCCGCCGAACAGGCGCTGAAAATTCCCAAGGCCGATAAAATCCGTGCGAATCAGTTGATTCCAGGAAAACAGGCTATTGAACAGCGACAAAAACAAAGGCAGCAGGATGAAAACGGCAACAATGCTCAGGCCGGGCAGGATGAAAAAGGCGATCCAGCCTGCCCTTTTCCAATCAAATGGTTTTTTCATGCGCCACCTCCGTATGACATTCGGATTCAGGGGCTTGATACTCTTGGCTGAAAAGGATTGTAATGAGGGGGAACCGCAGTTCCCCCTCATTTGGAATTTTCCGTCTTCTCACAAGGGTTTACTTTTGAAAAGGCGCGTAATAGGTGGCGATACCGTCCTGCACCTGTTTGCAGACATCCGCCGCCGTGAGGCTGCCGTCCATCATACCCTGGCAGGCGGCCTGGAACAGGGAAGAACCGGTGGGCTGCTGATAGCGGAAGCCGACCAGGAAGAGGTATGGCGTACTGTTCTTCTGCAGCTCCAGCACCTTGGCGATGAAGGGGTTGGCGGTTACATCCACGCCGGGCACGGAGCTGACCATGGAAAGGTCGGCTACGATGGCCTTGCCGAATTCGGGGGTGGCCAGGAACTTCAAGAGTTCCACGGCCGCTTCCTGCTTCTGGCTGGCGGCGTTGATGGCGTAGTTCATGTCGGCGTACACGGCCACATAGGCGGGATCCGCAACGGTGGGACCGGGCACGGCGAAGATGTCAAACTGGAGTTCGGGATTCAGTGCTTTGAAGTTCGCGGCCTCGAAGGAACCGCCGATGAAGTGTACGCTCAGTTCGTTGGCGAAGCTGGCCTGCATGTCGGTGTAGGCAACGCCTGTATACATGTCGGGCAGATAGGGTTTGAGCTCGTTCAGCTTATCCAAGGCCTTGACGAAAACGTCATCGGTGAACTTGGCTTCACCCTTGATGACCTTGTCATAGAAGTTGTTGCCGCCGAAGAAGGAGGGGCCTACCGCGCCGAACAGGAACTCGCAGCACCAGCCTTCCTTCGTGCCGTTGGCAAGGGCATCGTAGCCGGCTTTCTTGGCGGCTTCCAGGTTAGCCATGAACTCATCCCAAGTGGTGGGGACCTTTAGGCCCAGTTCATCGTATACCTTCTTATTATAGTAGCACAGCATGGTCTGGCTTACCGCGGGTACACCGTACACTTTCCCATCGGTGATGGAGGTGGCGCCTTTGAGCTTTTGGGCGTCAAAGGTCTTGAGTTCCGGGATCAGTTCATCCAGCGCCAGCATGTATCCGGAATCGGCAAATGTTTGAAGCCCGCCATAGGCGCGGCTCATGAACACGTCTGGTCCGGTGCCGCCGGCCAAGGCGGTGGACAGAACGGTGTTGTACTCTGTGTTCTTGATGGTGGTCTGCGTGACCTTGATGTCGGGATGCGCAGTCTCAAATTCCGCGATCATCTTATCATAGAACGCGGTGTCTTCCGGCCTCCAGCTCCAGAACTGGAGCTCCACCGGCTCGGCGAAAGCAGACATGGGCACAGCCAGCAGCATAGCCAGCACGGCCAGAACCAGGGAAATCCCAACAAGTCTCCTCATTGCAATTTTCGCCCCTTTCAGATATATGAACTTTTCGTTCATCAGTAAGGAAAGGATAGCAAACTATCCCAGGGAAGTCAATAGATTTTGTGGAATTTATGTATTTAGTTACTAAAAATATCCCGGCATGAAAATGTTAGACCACGGGAGAAGAAACATTCTTTCATGGACAAGATAGAAATAAATGAAGGATTAGTAAAGGAATATGCAATGGAAGGAAGCGAGCGACCGATAGGAATACAGAGAAAATAGTTACTTAGAAATATAGTAAACCTGAAAATATGGAAGACGAGTATTGTAATTTTTTTCGAGGTTGTGTACAATAAGAAGTAAACACTGCAGATGTGAGTAATGTCATGCGGCGCAGAAACGGAGGCTTTAAATGGAAAGCTGTGTCGTCAGGCTCAGCCAGATACAGGGGCAGCTCCCGCCGGCGGAACGGCGGGTGGCACAGTATTTCATTGATAATACAATGGAAATTGTCGGCCAGCCCATCGAACAGGTGGCGGATGCCTGCGCAACCAGCAAGACCACGGTGGTCAGGGTATGCAAGCAGCTTGGCTACCAGGGGTACAAGGCCTTCTGCACGGCACTGGCTGCCGACCTGGCTACCGGTGGGCAGAACCGCCTGGCCTATGCGGATGTCCGGCCAGGAGATGATTTGGACGCTATTATTCACACGGTGACCCAGCACAACCGGGCTGCTGTGGAGGATACGGCACGCATCCTTTCTAAGGAATGGTTAAAAAAGGCTGTGGAAGCCATCATCAAGGCGTCCCGGGTGGATTTTTACGGCGTGGGCGCTTCCGGCATCGTGGCGCTGGATGCCCAGGAGAAGTTTTTTAGAGTAGGCAAAAACAGCCAGTCGTCCCTTGATCCTCATGTGCAGGTAGTGCTGGCCTCATGCTTAAAACCCGGGGACGTTGCGGTGTTCTTCTCTTACTCGGGGGAGACTTTAGACACATTGGATACTTTTCAGGTTGCCAAGAATGCCGGGGCTACGGTGATCTCCGTAACCCGCTACGGGAATTGCCGTTTAAGCCGGGCAGCGGACATCCCTTTGTATGTGGCCACCACGGAAATGTTGGTGCGTTCTTCCGCCATGTCCTCACGGATCGCAATGATGCACGTGGTAGATATTCTGTTTTCCGCCGCCGCCACACAGGCTTATCAGGAATACAAGCCTTATCTGGACATCACCCATATGGCCGGCCGGGAAAAGCGCCGCGCCCAGCGGGAGAGAAGAAGGTAATATATAGTATGGACCAATGGACGCCCAAAACGTACCTGGCGGAGCTTTCAACGGAGCAAGTGAACCGTGATTCCCTGGTACTGGATACTTTGGACGGGCAAGGGATCGCCCGGCTGATGAACGGTATCGACTGCCAGGTGACCAATGCGGTCTCCCAAGCCATCCCGCAAATTGGTCTGGCCATTGATGAAATTTCGAAAAGGCTTGCTTTAGGCGGACGGCTTTTTTATCTCGGCGCCGGCACGAGCGGACGGCTGGGCGTGCTGGACGCGTCGGAATGCCCTCCCACCTTTGGGGTGAGTCACGAATTGGTTCAAGGGATCATTGCCGGGGGTGACCATGCGCTGCGCTTTGCGGTAGAAGGGGCGGAGGACGACGCGGGGGCCGGGAGGCAGGATTTACAGGATCGGGGGCTTAACGGTAATGACGCGGTGGTAGCCATCAGCGCCAGCGGCTTTGCTCCCTATTGCAAAGGTGCTTTGGGATATGCCAGGGAAATGGGAGCGTTGGCCGTCTCCCTGTGCTGCAATACGGGGGCCGCTTTATCCCAATTTGCGGACATCGCTCTGGAGGCGCCCACCGGTGCGGAAGTGCTTTCCGGTTCCACACGCTTGAAGGCAGGTACGGCTACGAAAATGATTCTGAATATGCTTTCCACCGGCGTCATGGTGCGGCTGGGAAAGGTATACGGGAATTTGATGGTGGACATGCGCTCAAGCAATCAAAAGCTCAAGGACCGCTCCGTACGCCTGGTGATGAATGCGCTCAAGGTGGAGCGGGATCAGGCGGAGGAACTGCTTTTGAAGGCGGAAGGGAATATCAAGGCGGCTATTGTGATGCATGAGTCGTCCGTTTCCCTGGAGGATGCGAGGGGAGCCTTGTCTAGGGCGGACGGGAAGGTTCGGCCGGCCATAGCTCTTACAAAAAGCGAAGGCCTTCCTGGGTAAGCCATATTGCTAAATCGCCCCGGAATGATGCTGAACTAGTGGAGTTTCAACTGCAAATATAACGAATTTCGAAATCATAGCCAGAGAGGTCAACAAACATACGACGCCGTAGGGGCGATTACTATACTATCCGCCCCTTGACATACTAATCGCCTCTACGGCGCCAGGCAAAGAGGAATGGGTTTGCCAAGCAATCACAATTCCTGGCGGGGAAACCAACAAACATATGGCGTCGTAGACCGATTATCACCCGGGATACAAAAAAACATGCAATTCGCAATAGTCATAAATTTTGATTCAGCTGCTGGCGCTTTTATAACGGGTAAGGCCGAACCTCCACAGCCTGAAGGTAAAAAAGGTGAAAAGGATGGCAACGCCGCAGCCCCAAAGAAGGCCCGGGAACGACAGCGTGCCGGTGAGCATCTGGGTAGGAAGCGTTGCCATGAGTCCATAGGGCAATACCACCTGAAAGAGGATTTTCCACACACCCTCAAAGACAACGCCCGGCACCTTCATGCTGAGCTCTATCAAGGATTCTTCCAAGCGGTGCACCGTAGCAATAGACAAAACAAAAAAGGGCACGGTGCGCAATAACAGCATCATGTCATACCACAAAAGCGTCATCAACAGAACAAGAACGATATATCCGATCACAGCTAAGTAGGTTGGCGGCGCCGAAAGCTGCGAAACGCCGCGCAGGATAATGATGAGGCTCATGGCAATGAGAGGCAGCGAGCCTGGGTTCATCTGTTCAAAAGACAGGCGTAAAAGAGGGCTTGCAGGCTTGGTGATATAATGATCCAGCGTTCCCAGCCGTATCTTCTCCGGTATGGTGATCAGACCAAAGAAGAAGGTGCACATATTCAATGCGTTCACCAGGGAGAAGGTGCCTATGAATATGGTCATTTCCCCCCGCTGCCAGCCGCCTATGGATTCTATCTGCCCGTATAGTACGTCAAACATCAGCAGTTGGATCGCAAACAGGCTGCCGTCCACAAAGAACGCGCCGAAGAACGACAACCTAAAGACCATCAAATGGCTCAGGCGAAGCTTTGCCAATGTAAGGATCAGTTTCAGATTCCGTTTCATATGCCCACCCCGTCATAGCGTGTGCGCAGGTGCGCGTAGGTTTGATTGTTAAGAAAGAAGAATAGAACAATCCATAGCGCCAGCACCAGCATGCCATTCAGCGCTTCATTGCTTGCGCGATTCAGAATCAGCATGGCAGGCAGGTGTGTAGCATGGTAAAAGGGCGTCAAGCGCATCACCTTTAAAACAGATTCCGGCATAAGGTTAAGGGGAACCAGCGTGCCTGCAAGAAAAGCCAGCACATTATTTTTGATCATCACGAACAGCCATACGTCCTGGTACTTTAGCGTCAGTATCCCCAGGAAAAAATTCAATTGAGACAGGAACAGGCGGCCCAGCAGCAAAAGCGCAGCCGCCTTTGCAAAGTTGAGCAGAAGCATGGTCCATTCAGGCTTTATTGGAAACACCAATAAACAGAGGATGCTGGCCGCCAGGCTGAAAAACGCCATATAGGCCGCGCTGCCCAAGTTTTGGGCGAACAGATACGGCTGTACCCTGATAGGCAGCACCAGAAACTTCGAGAATGTACCGGCCCGTATATGGGAGCTCAGTTCATCGGCAATGCGGCCGGTATTGTCCATCTGGGCAAAAAAGGATTGAATAAGGTAATACAGGATCATTGAATCCAGGGTGAAGCCTGCCACCTGATTCCTTCCCTTATAGATGGCCGCCCATAAAAGCCAGGCGAACAGTACACGGGCTATGCCGGAAAATACCTGCAGGGCTGTATCGAAGCGGTAGACGGTGCATGTCTTGAAGGCGATGATAAAAGCCTCCCGGTATTTTCTCATCCTGCCGCTTCCTCCTTATTGGCATATAGCCTTGCCACTACGCTGCCGATATCTTCCTCTTCCACCATGATGTCGCGGATGGGATAGCGGGACAAAAGCGACTGCAAAAGAGGCGTCGCGTTTGCTTTGGGCAGCAGGAACGACAGTTTCATATGCTGATTTGTTACTTCCGTACAGTCATCAGGCAGTTCCACGGCGCATTCTTCCTCCAGGGCAAGGGTGATCTTCCGGTGCGTCTGATATTGCTGGAACAGTACGTCTGTCGGCCCGTCGCACAGCTTTTCACCACCCGCTACCACCACGCAGCGCCGGCACAGGCTTACGATGTCCTCCATATAATGGGAGGTTAATAGAATCGTGGTGCCCTGCTCCTTGTTCACTTCCTTCAGGAAGGCGCGCATTTGATGCTGGGCCACGGCATCCAGGCCGATGGTAGGCTCATCCAGGAACAGGATGCGCGGGCTGT
>JAEZHM010000027.1 GCA_023416585.1 Bacillota bacterium | reverse complement strand
GCCGCAAGGAAGGCAAGACCGGCAAGAAGTAAGAAAGGGAGTGAACGCACATGTTCAAAAAGCGTGACCGCAACGAGATCCGCGTGATCCGCCACGCGCGCGTCCGCAAAAAGATCAGCGGCACCCCAGATATGCCGCGTCTTTCCGTATACCGCAGCCTGAATCACATCTACGCCCAGATCATCGACGATACCAAGGGCGTGACCCTGGTATCCGCTTCCACCGTAGACCCCAACCTGAAGGGGCAGCTGGAGGAAGCCAGCAAGAAGGGCGCTTCGAAGCTCGTCGGCAAGCTCGTGGCTGAGCGTGCCCTCCAGGCCGGCATCAAGCAGGTGGTCTTCGACCGGGGCGGCTATGTGTATACCGGCCGTGTCGCGGAACTGGCTGCCGGCGCCCGGGAAGCCGGGTTGGATTTCTGATTAGAAGGAGGACACTATCATGCAACGCTTCGAACAGGTCAGCGAATTCAAAGAAAAGCTGGTTGCTGTCAACCGCGTCGTGAAGGTCGTAAAGGGCGGCCGCAACTTCCGCTTTTCTGCGCTGGTTGTGGTGGGCGATGAAAAAGGCCGTGTAGGCGCCGGCATGGGCAAGGCTGCTGAAATCCCCGAAGCCATCCGCAAGGCGGTGGAAGACGCGAAAAAGCATCTGGTCACCGTTCCCTTGAAGGGCACCACCATCCCCCATGAGGCGGTGGGCTACTATGGCACCGGCAAAGTCGTGCTCCTTCCCGCTCAGGAAGGTGCCGGCATCATCGCCGGCGGCGGCGCACGCGCCGTGCTGGAAATGGCCGGGGTCAAGGATATCCGCACCAAGTCTTTTGGCACCAGCAACCCCATCAACATGGTGAAGGCCACTTTGACGGGCCTCAAAACCCTCCGCTCCGCTGAACAGGTGGCGCGGCTTCGCGGCAAGACCGTGGAAGAACTGCTGGGTTGAGGAGGAAAAGACAATGAAGCTGAAAGTCACATTGATCAAATCTCCCATTTCCAGCTTGCAAAAGCACATCGATACCGTGAAAGCCCTGGGCTTGCACAAGGTAGGTCACAGCGTCATCAGGGAAGACAATCCCTGTGTCCGCGGCCAGATCTTCCGGGTGAAGCACATGGTCACCGTGGAAGAAATCAGCGAGTAAGGAGGGAGAACCCATGAAACTGCACGAGTTGAGACCCGCACCGGGTTCCACCACCGCCCCCAAGCGACTGGGCCGCGGCACGGGCTCCGGTTTGGGCAAAACCTCCGGTAAGGGCCACAAGGGCGCCCGCGCCCGCTCCGGCGGCGGCAAGGGCCCCGGCTTCGAAGGCGGCCAGATGCCGCTTACCCGCCGCATTCCCAAGCGCGGCTTTACCAACATTTTCAGCAAGGAATATGCAACCGTAAACGTAGAGCGCCTGGACATTTTCGAAGATGGAGCTGTGGTTACTGTCGAGTCCCTCATGAGCGCCGGCATCATCAAGAAGACATTGGACGGCGTGAAGATTCTGGGCGGCGGCGAACTGACCCGGAAGCTTACAGTGAAGGCGGACAAGTTCACGGAATCTGCCAAAGAAAAGATCGAGGCTCTCGGCGGGAAAGCCGAGGTGATCTGAGATGTGGGAAACCCTTCGCAACGCTTGGCGCGTGGATGATCTGCGCAAAAAGATACTGTATACGCTGGGCATGCTGCTGATTTTCCGCCTGGTGGGCGTTATACCCGCCCCCGGCATCAACCTTGTGGCTTTAAAATCGCAGGTAGGCACCAACCTCCCGCTGCTTGACCTGGTCAACATGATGACGGGCAATGCCTTTTCCAACATGACCATCATGGCCATGGGCATCACACCGTACATCAACTCTTCCATTATCATGCAGCTGTTGACCATCGCCATCCCGGCGCTGGAGCGGATGCAGAAGGAAGGCGAAGAGGGCCGCAAGCGCATCGCCACCATCACCCGGTATGTCACCGTCGGTCTGGCTGTCGTTCAAGCCATTGGCTTGGTGGGCGGCTTGAACCTGATCAAGGCTGGCTGGTTCAACTATGTGCTGGTAGGCATCAGCATGGCTGGCGGCACGGCCCTGGCCATGTGGATCGGCGAGCGCATCACGGAAAAAGGCATTGGCAACGGTATTTCCCTTTTGATCTTTGCCGGTATCGTGAACAACCTGTTTACCGGTTTCATTCGTGGAATTCAAACCGCGACCAATGCGGCCGGATGGCTGTCGGTAATCGCCGTGCTTCTGGCGGCTGTGGTGATGATCACCCTGGTCACCTTTGTAGACATGGGCGAGCGCCGTGTTCCCGTACAGTACGCCAAGCGCGTTGTCGGCCGTAAGATGTATGGCGGACAGAGCACCCACATCCCCATGAAGGTGAACTCCGTAGGCGTTCTTCCCTTGATTTTCGCCTACTCCTTCATGGCCTTCCCCGGTACCATCATTCAATTGGTCACCGGCGGCCAGGGCGACTTTTACCTGTGGTGGAGCGCGAATCTGGGTAGCACCAGGCCCGCATACCTCACCATCACCGCCCTTCTGATCATTGCCTTTACGTACTTCTATACTTCTATCAGCTTCAATCCCCAGGATATCAGCAAGAACGTGCAGCAGCAGGGCGGCCTGATCCCCGGCATCCGTTCGGGCAAGGCCACGGTGGACTTCTTGAAGCGCACCAGCTCCCGCCTGACACTGTTCGGCGCGCTGTTCCTGGCCATTCTGGCGACGATCCCCGCCGTCCTGACAGTGAATCTGCAGACGCAGGTGCCGTTCGCGGCTTCCTCCCTGCTGATCGCTGTGAGCGTGGCGCTGGAGACTACCCGTCAGATGGAAAGCCAGCTGACCATGAGGCACTATAAAGGATTCCTATAAAAGTCTTTCGGGTCATGCCTGCCCCGCAGCCCGCGCGTACGAGCGGGGCGGCATGATGCCGGGGGATTGTGCATATCGTAGGTGAAGTGTCCTGCCTCAATATGGAAGGAACGAATAAATGAACATGATCTTTCTTGGCCCTCCCGGGGCCGGAAAAGGGACTCAGGCGCAAAGGATTTGCGCAAAGCTGGGTATCCCCCAAATCTCCACCGGTGACATTCTTCGCCGGGCCATCCGCGAAGGCACGGAAGTCGGCTTGAAGGCCAAGTCCTTCATCGATGCCGGCCAGCTTGTTCCGGACGATGTGGTCATTGCCATCGTGGACGGGCGGCTGAAAGAAAAGGATTGCGAAAAGGGGTATATCCTGGACGGATTCCCCCGGACAGTTCCCCAGGCCGAAGCGCTGAAGGGCATTGCCCGGATCGACGTAGTCTTGAATCTGGAAGTGCCGGACGAGAACCTGATTACCCGCCTTTCCGGGCGCAGGGTATGTTTAAAGTGCGGTGCCACTTACCACCTGAGTCATCTGAACGGGAAAACGGATTGCGCCGCCTGCGGCGAAACCCTGATCCAGCGGGATGACGACAAGGCGGAGACGGTAAAAAATCGACTGGCGGTGTATCACCGTCAAACAGCACCGCTGGTTGCGTATTATCAAGAGGCAGGCCTTTTGAAAACCGTCAGCGGCGCGCAGGGGATGGAAGAGACTTTTGAAGACATCCTCAAGGTTTTAGGGGTCGAATCATGATATATCTCAAAAACCCAGAGCAGATAGGCAAAATGCGCGAGGCGGGAGCCATCCTGCACGAAGTGCTGGAAAAGCTTCGGGACGCGGTCAAACCTGGTGTTACGACTGCCGCCCTGGATGTGTATGCCGAGCAGCTCATCCGCAAGCACAAGGCGGTGCCATCCTTCCTTCATTACCATGGCTATCCGGCCACGCTGTGCACCAGTGTGGATCATCAGGTGGTCCACGGCATCCCCGGTGAGGATGTGGTGCTGCAGGAAGGCTCCATCATCAGCATCGATTGCGGGCTGGTATTGGACGGCTGGCAGGCGGACAGCGCTTTCACCATGGGCGTGGGAGAAATCTCAGCCCAGGCCGCATCCCTGATCGAAACGACGGAGCAGTGCTTCTGGAAGGGGATATCCCAAGCCGTGGCGGGCAACCGCCTGGGGGATATAGGTCATGCTGTGCAGACATGGGCGGAAGCCCACGGGTATTCCGTCATCCGGGACCTGACGGGCCACGGCATCGGCCGGGCCATGCACGAGGAGCCCAGCGTGTTCAACTTTGGCGAGGCCGGTCACGGCATTCGCCTGCGCAAGGGCATGACTTTGGCCATTGAGCCCATGATTGCCGCCGGCGGTTGGCCGGTGGAAGAATCGGAAAACGGCTGGACGTTCTCCACAAAGGACAAAAGCCTGGCCGCTCATTATGAGCATACCATCGCCATCACCGACGGGCTGCCGGAAATACTGACGCTTCCCGGGTTTACCTGGAAGGAGGACGACGCGTGAAGCCCATACCCTATGAAGTTGGGCGCGTGGTGCAGTCCACGCAGGGGCGGGACCGCGGCCGGTTGTTCCTCATCATGTCCGTGGTGGACGATCGTTTCGTACTGATGGCGGACGGGGATCTTCGCAAGGCCGAGCATCCCAAACGCAAGAAGATCATACACCTGCATGCCAAGCCGATTTTTTATCCGGAGCTTGCGCAAAGGCTGCGTGAAAACAAGGCCGTTACCGACAGCGAGCTTCGAAAAACCTTGGAAAATGCGGCCATGCAGGCACTGCCCACATGCAAGGAGGGTTGCGGACTTGTCCAAGAATGATGTCATTGAAATGGAAGGCAAAATAATTGAAGCGCTTCCCAACGCTATGTTCCAGGTAGAACTGCCCAATGGCCATCGAATTATGGCCCATATCTCTGGCAAAATGCGCATGAACTTCATCCGCATCTATCCTGGGGACAAGGTCACCATAGAGCTTTCTCCCTACGACCTCACCAGAGGCCGCATCACCTGGCGCAGCAAGGGCTGAGCCGCGTATAAACTGCCGCCCGCCGGGCGGATGCAAGGAGGATTTCCCCATGAAAGTCAGGCCTTCCGTCAAACCCATTTGCGAAAACTGCAAGATCATCAAGCGCAAGGGCCGCGTAATGGTCATCTGCGAAAACCCCAAGCATAAGCAAAAGCAAGGCTGACCAGGGGCTCTGCCCCTGGACCTCGGCAAAGGCTCCGAAGCCGAAGCGCCGCCTGTGGCGGATAAAGCGAGGCGGAGGAGGCTGGCGAAACAAGCAGTACGAGCGGCAGCGAGTAATGCGCCGATTGAGCCAGATGGGAAAACCCCTTTGCAATCCCCATTTTGGGGGACGGTATCAAAACAAAGGGATTCCAAAGGGATGTATCCCTTTGGCAGGGTCTTAGGGGCAGAGCCCCTAAACAAAGATGGTTGGAGCTTCGTGGGCGGCTGCATAGGGGGCAACCTCTGTGATCCACGGGCTTTTACCGATAGATCGCATCCACACTGTCCGGGCATTTGTATGTCCGGCGAATAAGGCCCGCAGCGTTTAGCGGCGGAGCCGAACCAACATTTGGAGGTGTGTTTCACACATGGCACGCATTCAGGGCGTTGACCTGCCCAGAGAAAAGCGCGTGGAGATCGGGCTGACCTACATCTTCGGCATCGGTTTGTCCACCTCCCAGCAGATTCTCAAAGAGACCGGCATCAGTCCCGATACCCGCGTCAAGGATCTCTCCGAAACAGGAAGTTTCCAAGTTGCGCGAATATATCGAGCATAACGTAAAGACCGAAGGCGATCTTCGCCGCGAGGTGTCCTTGAACATCAAGCGGTTGGTGGAAATCGGCTGCTATCGCGGCGTCCGCCATCGCCGCGGCTTGCCCGTCCGTGGCCAGAACACCAAGCAGAACGCCCGCACCCGCAAGGGCCCCAAGAAGACGGTGGGCGGCAAAAAGAAGGCTGCGACCAAGTAATGCCCGCAATCGCGCAAATCTAACGACTGCCCTTTGGGGCACGGAGGGATGAATCCATGGCACCTAAGCAAAAGGTAAAGAAGGTAACGCGCAAACGCCGTGAGCGCAAACTGGTGGAGCGCGGCGC
>JAEZHM010000162.1 GCA_023416585.1 Bacillota bacterium | reverse complement strand
ATGAAGCACGGGAAATAACGGTGGAGGTGAAACACATGGGATTTTTCCGTGTGGAGGGTGGAACGCCCTTGGCCGGTTCCATTCGCGTGAACAGTGCCAAGAACGCCGTGCTGCCCATTTTGGCTGCCAGCATCATGACCCGGGAGGAAGTTACGCTGCTGGACTGCCCTAATATCAGCGATGCCCACCATATGGCGGATATATTGGAGATTTTGGGCTGCCGGATCACGCGCTCGGAAGGCACAATGCATATCCTTTCCAGCGAATTACATAATTGGGAAATGCCTGACAGTCTCTCCAAGCAGATTCGATCCTCCATATTTCTGCTGGGGCCCATCCTGGGCCGGTTCGGCAGGGCTACGGTCACATATCCCGGCGGGTGCGAGATCGGCATGCGGCCCATCGATCTGCACTTGAGCGGGTTGCGCAAACTGGGTGTGACCATCCTTGAGGAAGGCGGGCTGATTCATTGCGACGGGCGGGAAATGCACGCGGCTGAAGTACACTTTGACTATCCCAGCGTGGGCGCTACGGAAAACGTGATGATGGCGGCGGTCCTGGTTCCGGGAACCACCACCATCCACAACGCAGCCAGAGAGCCGGAAATTGAAGACCTGCAAAGGTTCATCAATGCCATGGGCGGCAACGTGCGCGGAGCGGGTACCCATACCATTTTGGTAAGGGGTGTCAAGGAACTTCACGGCACGGTATACCGCCCCATTCCGGATAGGATCGTGGCGGGAACAATGCTGGCTGCGGCGGCCATTACCGGCGGTGAGATCCATTTGGATAACGCACCTGTCAGGGATATGGTGGCTGTACTGGCGAAGCTTCGCGAAATGGGCTGTGAGATACGGGAGAGGATAGGAGCCATTGATTTGAAGGCGCCCAAGCGCCTGACAGCCTTCCAGCAGCTGCAAACACAGCCCCATCCCGGATTTCCTACCGATATGCAGGTGCAGATGCTGGCTTTGGCAGCCATCGCAAAGGGAACCTCCATCATCGTGGAGAATGTGTTTGAGAACCGGTTTACACACGCGGGGGATTTGAACCGCATGGGCGCCAACATTATGGTCAATGGCCGCATGGCCATTATCCAGGGTGTGGATGCACTTTACGGAGCCAGGGTCAACGCACGGGATCTGCGCGGCGGCGCTGCGCTTGTATTGGCGGGGCTTGCAGCCCAGGGCATCACAGAGGTCGAAAATGTGCATCTGATCGACCGTGGATACGAAGACCTGGAAGGAATGCTTAAAAGCCTTGGCGCAAAGGTACAAAGGATCGAGTAACGGTACACCAAAGCAAGGGAGGTGCCCCTATGGCACAGCAAGGCGGCCCAGGCCGGATTCGTGAAGAATTCCGGCAAGTACCCGCCTCTATACCGGAGTATGCAAAAAGGTCCCGCCCAAAGGGCAGGGGCCTTTGGGCAGTGCTTTGCTCCCTTTTTGTGCTGGTAGGGGTGGGTATCATTCTGCATAGCACCCTGTTCCGTTTAAAACGCGTACAGGTGGTAGGCTCCGAGTACCGTACGCCGCAGGAAGTAGTTATGCTCGCCGGAGTGGCGCAAGGCGATAATATCCTTTTGCTGGATGAGGATAAAATACGCGACAATATCAACAAGGACCGATACCTGATCTTTCGGGATATGCAGCGGGACTATCCCGACGGTTTGATTATACAGGTATATGAACGTATTCCCCGTGCCAATATACAGTCCATGGGGGAACAGTATACATTGGACGGGGAAGGTATGGTGTTGGAACGGTCGCAGACGCTGCAATTGACCGAGGGGCTTACGACCGTAACGGGGCTACAAATTACTTCCAGCACGTTGGGACGCTACATAACCTGTCAGAAAGAAGAACAGCTTGCCACTTACCGCAAAGTGATGTCAGAGCTTGCACTTCAGGAAACAATCTCCCAAATTTCGGAATTAAATCTTGCAAATATGGACAATCTGTATTTGGTATCTGTGGACGGATTCACTATCCGCCTGGGGAATGAAGGGGATATGCAGGCGAAGATAGGCGCAATGCGGGCTGTGCTTGACTATTTGCATCAAGCAGGCCGTGAGAAGGGGAGTGTTGACGTATCCGCACCCATCAATCCTACTTACATTCCCGCGCAGTGACAGATCGGTGTAAAAAATGGGCAAATTTGGGGGAAAAAGATGAAAAAACATCGGAATTTCAACGGTTTTCCCTTGCGGTTTTTTCCTAAAGCAGGTACAATAGGTATTGGTAAACTGGATGACAGGCAGATCATCCTCAAGGAATGTTATGAACCATGCAAGATATGAAAAAATATGCACACCTGCATTTTTCTTCTTCTCAACAGGGATGCTTCTATGCTATAATGTTTTTTGACCTATGGCAGAAGTTCCCGAGGAACGGGGGTATGAGGAACTTATGAAGACCACTGTGGCGGCGATGGATTTTGGGACCAGCAAGATCGTCACGCTGGTGGCGGAGAACGGCGGAAACCAGCGCTGCGATATCAGCGGCGCAGGCATTGCGGCCTATGACGGGTATTCCGGCGACCAGTGGAACTCGCCCCAACTGCTCAATGAGGCCATCCGTGCCTCCATCACCGAGGCTGAAACCCAATCCCGCTTCCGCATCAAGGAAATCAATGTGGGAGTGCCCGGTGAATTCTCCAGGGTCTATGCCATACCGGCTAAGGTGGAACTGCAGGGGGCTGACCCCCGGGTCACCATGAAGCATATTGAGGCAATATTTGATTCCGCCCAGAAAGAACTGGCGCCGCTCCGTGGCGTGGTGGTACACAGAAGTCCCGCTTGGTTCATGGTGGACGACGGCAAGAAAACGTTGGAGCCCATGGATATGAAGGGCCGTGAACTGAGGGCCCTGGTTTCTTTTGTGGTAGCCGACCAGTTTTTCCTGGATGAGATTTCGGGAAGGCTGCGGGAAATGAATATCGCCATCAGTGGATTTTTTTCCACGCCTACCGGGGAAGCGATGCTTTACCTCCCCGAGGAGGACCGTGACCGCACCGCCATACTCATCGACATGGGCTACCTGAACACGGAGGTCATGGCGGTGGAAGGCGATGCCGTTATCTTCCATAGAACGATTCCCATGGGCGGCGGCCATATTGCCATGGACGTGGCGGAGGGCTTGCATGTACCCATGGAGGCTTCAGAACAGGTGAAGCGTGCCTACGTGTACGGCATGTCTACAGTTGGTCAATCATACGATATATCCGCAGGAGCCGATGGCAAGCCTGCTTCTTTCCCGCAAAACGAGGTTGCAAGGGTGTTGGAGCCCAGGGTCGATGAAATTGCAGAAGCTATCAAAGCTTGCATCGACCAAAGCGGTGTACGCCTGGGAAGCTGGAGTTCCATTTATTTGACCGGCGGCGGCCTGAGCCTGAACAGGGGTGGGCGTGATTATCTTGCCGGCAAGCTGGACAGGCCTGTCAGGGAGACGCCCAAGCGTACCATGAAGCTCAATAGCCCGGCCTACGCCAGCGCGCTGGGGC
>JAEZHM010000159.1 GCA_023416585.1 Bacillota bacterium | reverse complement strand
TTCGCTTTGCCGAGCTGAAACGGCGGATCATCATCAGCGAAGAGCAGGGCTTAAACTCTCACTCTCGCCATCTGTTAGGCAAAATTCAGTCCCGCGTGTTGAAAGCCGATCAGGAATTTGACGGCCTCTATAACGAATTGCTGCTGGAGATGGCACGCAATCAAATCTTCCTGATTAACGAACGTCAGCTCTCCGTTAACCAACAAAACTGGCTGCGCCACTACTTTAAACAGTATCTGCGCCAGCACATCACCCCTATTCTGATCAACCGCGAAACCGATCTGGTGCAGTTCCTGAAAGATGACTACACCTATCTGGCCGTGGAAATTATCCGCGGTGAATCCATCCGTTACGCGCTGCTGGAGATCCCGTCCGACAAGGTGCCACGTTTTGTGAACCTGCCGCCGGAAACCCCGCGCAGACGCAAACCGATGATCCTGCTGGATAACATCCTGCGCTACTGTCTGGACGATATCTTCAAAGGCTTCTTCGATTACGACGCGTTAAACGCCTACTCGATGAAGATGACCCGTGACGCCGAATATGACCTGGTGCACGAGATGGAAGCCAGCCTGATGGAGCTGATGTCCTCCAGCCTCAAGCAGCGTCTGACGGCCGAACCGGTGCGCTTTGTCTATCAGCGTGATATGCCAGACGCGATGGTGGAAATGCTGCGCGACAAGCTGACTATCTCGCGCTATGACTCCATCGTGCCGGGCGGTCGTTACCATAACTTTAAAGACTTTATTGGCTTCCCGAACGTCGGCAAAGCCAATCTGGTGAATAAACCGCTGCCGCGCCGGCGTCATCTCTGGTTCGATAAGTTCCGTAACGGTTTCGATGCCATCCGCGAACGCGACGTCCTGCTCTACTATCCGTATCACACGTTTGAACACGTGCTGGAGCTGCTGCGTCAGGCCTCCTTTGACCCGAGCGTGCTGGCAATCAAAATCAATATTTACCGCGTGGCGAAAGACTCCCGCATCATCGACGCGATGATCCACGCCGCGCACAACGGCAAAAAAGTGACCGTGGTGGTTGAGTTGCAGGCACGTTTCGACGAAGAGGCCAATATCCACTGGGCGCGCCGTCTGACGGAAGCGGGTGTACACGTTATCTTCTCCGCCCCGGGGCTGAAAATTCACGCCAAGCTATTCCTTATCTCCCGTAAAGAGGGTGACGACGTGGTGCGCTATGCCCACATCGGTACCGGGAACTTTAACGAGAAAACCGCACGAATTTATACCGACTACTCGTTGCTGACCGCCGACGCGCGCATCACCAACGAGGTGCGTCGGGTGTTCAACTTTATTGAGAACCCGTACCGCCCGGTGAGCTTCGATTATCTGCTGGTGTCACCGCAGAACTCGCGCCGCCTGCTGTACGATATGATCGACAAAGAAATTGCCAACGCCCAGAAAGGCTTGTCGTCCGGCATCACGCTGAAGCTCAACAATCTGGTCGACAAAGGTCTCGTGGACAGACTCTATGCGGCGTCCAGCTCCGGCGTTCCGGTTAACCTGCTGATCCGCGGCATGTGCTCGCTCATCCCGGAACTGGAAGGTATCAGCGATAATATTCGCGTCATCAGCATTGTCGACCGCTACCTGGAGCACGATCGGGTCTATATTTTCGATAATGCGGGAGATAAACAGGTCTATCTCTCTTCGGCAGACTGGATGACGCGCAATATTGATTATCGAATTGAAGTCGCAGCGCCACTGCTGGATCCGCGCCTGAAACAGCGTATTCTCGACATTATCGAGATTCTGTTTAGCGACACGGTGAAAGCGCGCTATATCGACAAAGAACTCAGTAACCGCTATGTACCGCGCGGCAACCGCCGCAAAGTGCGGTCGCAACTGGCGATTTACGACTATATCAAATCACTCGAGCAACCCGATTAACCTATGCCGATAAATGATAAGACCCCACGCCCGCAGGAATACGCCGCGGTCGATCTTGGCTCTAACAGTTTTCACATGGTCATCGCCCGTGAGGTGGATGGCGCGCTGCAGATCATCGGTCGTCTGAAGCAGCGCGTACACCTGGCGGATGGGCTTGATGAGCGCAGCATGCTCAGCGAAGAGGCGATGGAGCGTGGTTTAAACTGCCTGTCGCTGTTTGCCGAACGCCTGCAGGGCTTCTCACCCTCCAGCGTCTGCATTGTGGGAACGCATACCCTGCGCCAGGCGCTGAATGCCCCTGAATTCCTCAAGCGTGCGGAAAAAGTGATCCCCTACCCCATTGAGATCATCTCCGGTAACGAAGAGGCGCGTCTGATTTTTATGGGCGTTGAGCACACGCAGCCGGAAAAAGGCCGCAAGCTGGTGATTGATATCGGCGGCGGCTCCACAGAGCTGGTCATTGGTGAAGACTTTGAACCGCGTCTGGTGGAAAGCCGCCGTATGGGCTGCGTCAGCTTTGCGCAGATGTATTTCCCGGGCGGCGCGATTTCGCGGGAAAACTTCCAGCGGGCGCGCATGGCCGCCGTTCAGAAGCTGGAAAATCTGGCCTGGCAGTACCGTATCCAGGGCTGGAACGTCGCGCTGGGAGCCTCGGGCACCATCAAAG
>JAEZHM010000122.1 GCA_023416585.1 Bacillota bacterium | reverse complement strand
GTTTCAATTCCAATATGGTGTGATTATAACTCACTCCGAAAATACCGTATACCTGTATATGGTATAGTTTCAATTCCAATATGGTGTGATTATAACCAGGGGTTTCAGCAATTGTGGTTAGCAGATTCTCAAGTTTCAATTCCAATATGGTGTGATTATAACGTCAGGACAGTACATTCTTATAAAGTAGATGCCAAAGTTTCAATTCCAATATGGTGTGATTATAACTTTTGAAACTGCATACTCAATCATTGCCTTTAAGTTTTGTTTCAATTCCAATATGGTGTGATTATAACATCCTGAGCAATTTTGCAGGCACTTGGTACAAACAAGTTTCAATTCCAATATGGTGTGATTATAACGGCAAAGTTTAATGATGAAAATAAGAAGTTCATTCACAGTTTCAATTCCAATATGGTGTGATTATAACAGAGACAACCAGAAATACCAAAGCCATGGAGTTGTTGTTTCAATTCCAATATGGTGTGATTATAACACAATTTAAAAAATAATCCTATGACTGATGATGAATCAGTTTCAATTCCAATATGGTGTGATTATAACATAATTTTAAAAACCTATTGACAGTAAGTAAAATAAGTTTCAATTCCAATATGGTGTGATTATAACTAGGCATACTGAAAAGGAAGTAGTAAAAGAAATCCGTTTCAATTCCAATATGGTGTGATTATAACGTGTTCGTGTTCTATCTCTGCCATTTTCTTGAATTGTGTTTCAATTCCAATATGGTGTGATTATAACATGGCATTGCTTTTAAGTACAACGAGGAGTCCTCTTGTTTCAATTCCAATATGGTGTGATTATAACCCGTTTAGGAATATAGGCTTATCAACTCTTTTAGCATCCTATCATATCATTTTTTCTTGTAAACCTCCTATCCTATCAATTGGATGGGAGGTTTACAAACTAATTGTATTACAACTCCAATTATAGTACATTATGCCTTTTAGTTCTAACAATTTTTTTCAATGGACATTAATATTATCTTTGGCGTATAAACTTCACATCGCGCTAATAACTATATAAAATTATCGGTCCTGTTTTTCTCTCTTCCAAGAACAGTTTTACTTAACCATTTCTTTTCCCATGCAGTGAATATGATAACAGAGTCCTCCTGGTCATTTGTAATCTGTCTTATTCTATTTTTTATCTTTAAGAGCTGTGCTTCAGTTAATTCTCCCTCGAACACCGAATTTTGAATCCAGTTAAGATAGCTCCTAAGGAACTTCAGCACCTTTGCTACCCTCTTCTCATTTACATCGTAAACAACCAACACATACATATTACCACCACATCTTGAACCCTTCGTAGTTTTCCATTCCTGTCAAATGCTTAATCAGCTTGTAGAGCTCCAGCCTTATAAGAGTCTTGTAGCTGACTTCTTTATCAAGTTTTTTATGAGTAATAGTGGCATTCATGCGCTGGTCAAATTCTTTAAGGAAGGTTTTTCTCCCAGAATCATTCATATAGCAGCAATTCAGTTCCTTAAGGAAGCTTTCCTCGCCGACCATGCCATCATTTATCAGCTTGAATATAATTCTGTCTATTATAATAGGCTTAAAAATCTCTGCAATATCAAGTGACAGGGAAAAACGCCTTTCCCCAGGCTGATGAAGATAACTTATTGTAGGATTAAGCTGTGTATTGTATATTTCTCCTAGAACTGCAGAATACATCAAGGAATTCCCGAATGATATCAGCGCATTCATAGGATTGTTCGGCGGTCTTTTTACCCTCTGGCTGAATTCAAACTTGTTTCCTGTTATTATAGGAAATGCATCATAATATACATTCCTTATATTACCTTCTATGCCCATAACAGTTGGCACATCAAATGCAGTGTGGAGCTTATCTCTTAGTTCCTCTATCCTTGTAATGTGTTCCGAAAGCTCAGGGTATCTGTCTAGGTAATGCTTTATGTTTTTAAGTATATTGTAGCTGGCAGAATATATTATTTCTCTTGCTATATAAACCCTTTTATCATTATCCATGTAATGCTCTGCCTGTTTTATTATCATAAAGCCCGAATTCAATTTTTCCCTGGGATAAAACGTTCCTTCATAATAACCGTAGTAGTTGAATACATGCATCATTATCTGATTTTGTGCAAGGAAATTAAGGGCTTTGGTGTTCATATCCACCTCACCATAAACCATTATGTCCTCAACGTCATTAATCGGTATAACCTTTGTATTATCATCATTCTCAAAGAAAAGTGTATTGTCCTTCCTTTTCAGCCTGCCGCTGTTCAATATGTAATAGCTTCTTTTCATTGACAGGCCCTCCTAGCAGAAGCACAGCTCATAATAGCTGCATTTCTTACACTTTCTTTCCTTTTCAGCCTGTGGCGGAACTTTCATTTGCTTTACAGTATTTATCTGTTCTATTATTTCCTTTATCTTTTCCTCGCTGCTGTCATCATACTGTATATCTTCTGTACGCTTGCTTTCAGGATAATGAATTATACCTTTTTTGCAGTCAACACCTTTATTGCGCAAATAGTATATATAGTACAATATCTGGCATTTAGAGGCTTCGTCCATGGACTTGCTCATTTTCAGTTCATGTATTGCAAGCTCCTTATCAATATAATCAAGCCTAATGGTATCATCTATTAATAACTCTGTCTTTTTACCCTCAAGCCTTGTGTCGTGCACTTCCTTACCAACTTCCACCCTTGACGAGTTTTGCTCCATTGCAATCCCATGGATATAAAACCACAGCTTCCGTTTGCACACAATCAGATAGTTAACCTCAACACCAGTTGTCCTGACCTCAGTCATTGGTATTTCCATAATTTATCACCTCATGATAGATTATGGACTGCATAACCTGCTTTTATTCCTTTAAACTTATTCCCACTCAAAGTATCCACTTTTATCCTCTATTCCGGATTCAATACCTTTTTCATACGTATATTTAAACTTACATACTCTGTACATCTGACCATTGATTTCTTGATTGTAAAACATCTCTGGAAACTGAAAAAGAAGATATTGTGGTATCTTTATTATATTACTAGCTGAAGTTATGTTGTTCACACATTCGGGAATCTTAATTGATGGAATTACATCTATCTGCTTAAAATCACTATGTCTCGTACAGAAATATCCTCCTGTATCTTCATCGACTCTGGACCCACGTACATCCTCAGGGGTATTGCCAAACAGTGATGATTGCAAAAAAAGTCCCGTATATTCTGTTTGAAGAAGTTTTTCATCTTTATATATGTCATCAACTATATTTTTTATCTCTTCATAGCTAATGGGGGCATCAGGAATACTAGCCCAACTATTATACAAGTATTTAAAGGCCTCATCCCCAGTGTTTTTAGCGTATGGGCGTGTGTTTTCTATATCAAACACATACATTGTTTGATTTACCCCGTTAACAATATGATCAGTTCCCTTTCTATTAAGTCTTCCTCCTCTTTGTGCTAGTGCATCAAATGGTGCAAGTTCTGTAAACATAATGTTGCAGCTTACATCCACACTGATTTCAATAATCTGTGTTGCAATAAGAATAAATGGATATTTACCACTTTTACAAAATATTTCATGTTCTTTCCTTATTCTATCGTTTACCGTAAATCTTCCATGGAATAATAATACATCACCTTGTGATATTTCCTTCAGACAAATAATCGACTCATAGAACTGTTGCGCTTTATCTACAGTATTTACTATGATTGTCTGTCTCATGCCAAATTTGTAATTTTTAATTAGTTCTTTGATAAACCATTGATTTATATTCCATTCACCATCTAACTTTGTAATAAGGCATTCGTTTATTCTTTTAATTATGAATGGCTTATAGCTCATACCCTCATTATCATAAATGTAATGATATTGGTCCTTGATATCCTTAATTATAAACTCAGGCAAAGTAGCACTCATAAGTATATGTGGAATCTTCATTTCCCTTAATATTCTTAATGCTTCATAAATGTATTCCATTGTCGTTTTTTCATAATAATGAATTTCGTCAAATACTATCACTGATGTCTGTAATCCCCCACAAGCGAAATCAGATGTTTTATATGCATGGATGAGACTATAAAGAACATGGTCCACAGTCGTAACACATACTGGATTCATAAAATTCTTACTTTGAAAATTTTGGTCCTTAATTTCCTTATATTCATCGTCTTCGTCTTCACACAACATCATTTTATTTATTAATGACTTGCCATGGTATATTCCCACAGCCTCTTTACCATAAATACCAGCTAATCTATCAGCCATTGCATTACTAGTTACCTGAGTTGGCA
>JAEZHM010000003.1 GCA_023416585.1 Bacillota bacterium | reverse complement strand
CCCGCGCTGATGCCCGCCACACTTTCGGCATAGCCCGCCACGGTGGCGTCGTTGTCAATATAAACAGGCTTGCCGATATGCTTTTGAAATTCCTCCCGCAGAGGCACATCATGCCAGCTTAAGTTGGTACAAAAAACAACCACACCTGTATCGGCATTGGCGATGCCGGGAATGCCGATACCCACACTGTGCACATCATTCAGGGTAAGGCCTGCCTGCCGGAGCGTTTCAAGGCTTACTTCCGCCATATCCTTTACGATTTCCTGATAAGGCCGCATGGCCAGTGTGGGCGCGGAGCCTTTTTGAAGGATTTTCCCAGACTCATCCACGATCCCCACAGAGATACCCGTGCCGCCAAGATCAATGCCGATGTACACCATAAGCCGTCCCCGCTTTCGTTATGTAAGGATTAATCATTCGCAGAATTTCTTGCGATCATATCGGTGAGGCGGCGGTCCAATTCATGGGCTGCGCTGTACCCTAACCGTTTCAAACTAAGGTTCCGGGCAGCCACCTCAATGATAATGGCCAGGTTCCGGCCAGGCCGGACCGGCATGATCTGGTGGGGGACTTTCACACCAAGAATGGTGATGTATTCTTCCGTAAGCCCCAGGCGGTCATACTCCTTGTTTTCGATCCACTGCTCCATGTGCATGACAAGATCGATGGTCTTGTTGACGATTACCGAGCCTACGCCGTACATGGCCCTGATGTCGATGATGCCGATGCCGCGAATCTCCATGAAATGGCGCACCATTTCAGGCGCTTCTCCGGTGAGCCTGTCATCGCTGACACGGCAGATGTCCACCACATCATCGGCCACCAATTGGTGCCCGCGCTTGACCAGTTCCAGCGCGGCCTCGCTTTTGCCCACGCCGCTTTCACCGGTTAAAAGTACGCCAACGCCATACACATCCACCAAAACGCCATGCCTTGTGATGCGTGGAGCCAGGCGGCGGTTCAAAAAGTTGATGGCGCTGAAGGTGAACTTTGTGGTGACCATGCCGGTCTGGTATACGGTGATGTCACGCATCGACGCTTCCTCGATCAGATCGGGTGGGGGCGTCATGCCCCGGCAGATGACCACGCAGGGCAGATTGTAGCTGAAATAGGTCTTCAGCATCTTGCGCCTTATGTCCAGCTCCAGCGATTCCAGATAGGTCATTTCCACCTTGCCGATCCCCTGAGGGCGTTCATAGGCGAAATATTCGTAAAAGCCGCAAAACTGCATTCCGGGACGGTTCAGGTCCGTGGTTCTTATATCCCATTCCTTTCTGGTGGAAGGGGATAACTCCTTCAATTGCAGTGATTCGGCAAAATCCTTGGCTTGGATCATGCGGAAGCATCCTCCTTCAGAACATGGCGAGCTATATACTGTGCTACGCCGTCCTGTGTGTTGGGGGGACAAACAAGGGTAAAAGCGCTCTTTATTTCATGACGTGCATTCTCCATGGCTACGCCATATCTTGCCCACTTGAGCATCGTCATATCGTTCAGGCTGTCGCCAAAGGCCATGGTAGTCTCGGGTGAGATCGGCTCATAAGCAGACAGCTTTTGAAGCGCATCGCCTTTGGTAGCGCCGGGGGGCACCATTTCCAGAAAGTTCGGCTTGCTGATGCTAAGGGATACGGCATCTCCAAAATGGCTGCGGGCCTTATCAAGCAGCATCAATATGGCTTGCGGCTCACCCACGCACAAAAGCTTGGGGGTGGGGCTCGTAATAAAATCCGACAGCCGGCTTACACGCACTCCCTTTAAGTTGGAGGAATAGCTGTACTCTTTGCCATAGGCTTCTTCGCCGGCATAATAGAAAGTATCGCCGTCATAGGAATGAACATAAAAGTGGTTCTCCTCGGCGAACCTGGCGCATGCCTTGGCCTGCTCCGTTGAAAACATCAAACCATCCAGCAGCCGGTGATCCCTGGGATCGATGATTTCTCCTCCGTTGCATGCGATGTATGGAGCGGGGGAGCCTACCTCGTCTACGTATGAGCGCATGCTGGCCCCGGCCCGGCCGCTGGCCAGCACCACACGGATTCCCATTGCCATTGCCTTGCGAAGCACTGAAAGGGAGTAAGGGCTAATCTGCCTTTCCTCATTCAGCAGCGAGTCATCCAAATCGGTCACAATCGTGCGGATATGCAGTGTAAACCCTCCGTTCTGATCGCCTTATTATACCTCTTTTTCGAGCCTTCTGCCAGCCCCAAATTGGCTGAAAAATGGAGGCAATCGAAGGCGAAAAGAGATATTTTGGGGAAAAGTAGGTTTACAATGCAGACTGCCAATGATATAGTGTTACCACCAAAGGTTGGTATTTAAGGGGGAGGGATGAAATCCCGAACCTGAAGTTCTGAAATGGCTCGCTATTTCAGAACGGAACACCGTCTTGGCGAAGCGCTTAACGGTGCGGAGAAAATGGAGGTTTTTCCCATGGCTTACTTAAGCTCTCTGGCTCAAAGCCTGACACCCTATCAGGCGGGGGAACAGCCCAAGGATAAAAAATACATCAAACTGAACACCAACGAAAACCCTTATCCCCCCAGTCCAAAGGTGGAGGCAGCCATGCGAGAGGCTGCGCAGGCTTTGCGGCTGTATCCGGATATGGACAGCACGGCCTTTTGCCAGGCTGCGGCAAAGGTAAATGGCATTAGGCCTGAGCAAGTGTTTGCGGGGAACGGGTCGGACGAGGTACTGGCATTTGCCTTTGCTGCCTTTTTTGCGGGCAAGCGGCTGCTGGCGCCGGACATCTCCTACTCCTTTTACCCTGTTTATGCCAGACTCTTTGGTGCAGTTTATGAAACGGTTCCGCTCAAGGACGATTTTTCGGTGGATGTGCAGGGGCTTTTGCAGGACGCATCCGTGGTACTGGCAAACCCCAATGCGCCTACCGGCATATCTCTTCCTTTGGAAACGCTGACCGTGATGGCCGAATATCTTCAAAGCTGCGGTCAGGTCTTTTTGATCGATGAAGCCTACGAGGCCTTCTCGCCGGAGAACGCCGTTTCTCTGCTAAACCGCTTTGACAACGTGCTCATCGTGCGCACCCTGTCCAAGTCCCACGCATTGGCGGGTCTACGGGTGGGCTATGCCATGGGCCACCCCGCTTTGATTGACGGGCTGAACAGGGTAAAGGACTGCTTCAACAGTTATTCCCTCGACCGGTTGGCTCAGGCTGCAGCCACGGCGGCCATGGAAGATGAGCCATATTATGAGAAAGTCAACAAGCAAGTGTCTTTGACCCGTGACTTGACACGGGACGCACTTTTGAAGGCGGACATCCCCGTATTGCAAAGCCATACGAATTTCCTTTTTGTGAAGGCGGATGACATAAGCGCTGCATGGGTGCAGGCAAGGCTGAAGGAGAGGGGCATTCTGGTGCGCCACTTTGACAAGCCGCGCATTGCGCCGTACCTGCGCGTCTCCATCGGCACGCCGGAGGAGATGGCCGTTGTGGTGAGGGAATTGGTTTCAATCATCAGGCAATGCTAAGAACGTCTCGCGGCGAAAAAATCCTGAAGAAGAGCTTTGGCTTCCTTTTCCAGGATGCCGCCCACGATCCTTGTGTGATGACTGAAGGCTGGATCCTGGGGGATATCGTACAAGCTGCCGCAGCAGCCCTGTATGGGGTCATAGGCGGCGAAGAAGCACGCGTCCGCCTGCGCCATGACGATGGCCCCGGCGCACATGGGGCAGGGCTCCAAGGTTACATATAGGGTGCATCCGGAAAGACGCCTGGCGGAAAGAACACTTGCGGCCTTCCGAAGCGCCAGTATCTCGGCGTGGGCCGTTGGATCGAGCGAGGATTCCCGCAGGTTGTGGCATGCGGCAATAACCCTGCCTTCATGCACCACCACGGCACCCACCGGAACTTCTCCCGTTTCCTTTGCCAGCCTGGCCTCATCAAGCGCCAGGCGCATGAACGCTTCATGATCGGTCAAGGGCCATCCCTCCTCTATCATACCTGTATCATACCATGGCAGGAAATCTCAGACAAGGAGGCATTTGTATGACCAATCCCGTATTGCAGGCAATCGATCAGCGGCGCAGCATCCGCGCATACACAGGGGAGCAGGTTTCCAAGGAACAGTTGGATGTCTTACTGTCGGTTGCGGTGTCTTCTCCCAGCGCCCGTAACAGCCAGCCCTGGCACTTTACTGTGGTGCAGAATCAAGAACTGATTGAGCAAATCAACCGTGCTGCTGTGGATCAAATGAAAAAAGACGCAGATGAAGCGTTTTTGGCCCGTTTAAACGAGCCTGCGTACACGATTTTTCATCATGCCCCTACAGTGATCTTTATTTCCGCAAACTCCGAAGGCCGCTATGCCATTTTGGATTGCGGCATCGCAGTGCAGAACATCGCTTTGGCAGCCCACAGCCTTGGGCTGGGCAGCGTGATCCTGGGTATGCCCAGGGCCGCATTTGAGGGGCCGCAGAAGGAAACGTTGGAGAAAGCGTTGGATTTCCCCAAAGGATCCTCCTTCCAGATCGCGATTGCAGTGGGCCATCCTGCTGCCGGGAAGGAGAAGCATCCGGTGGAGGATGGAAAGATTACCATTCTCGCATAAAGGCTGTTCTGCATACATACTTTGGATGTTGTATTTGGATTGAGGCGAAAAATGTTTCAGTTGGAAGGAAAATGGCTATATTAAAGGCGAACAATAAAAAAACAGACAAATCAATTCGAATCGGAGAGTGAGAGTATGCCAAATTTTGCAAACCCCTTTCAGGGCAATGTGCCGCGAAAACTGACGAAGGAAGAACTCATTCAGGCGATCCGGCTGGATATTGCAGGCGAGCTTGAGGCTATCTATCTCTACGACGCGCATGTGCAGGCTACGGACATTGAGCTGGCGAAAAAGGTGATTGGGGATATCCGTGACGAGGAAAAAGCACATGTGGGCGAATTGATGACGCTTTTGTATGCCCTTGATCCCAAGGAAGCCGAATTTTTTGCCTCAGGGAAAGCGGAAGTGCAGGAAATGCTGGAAGAGCTGGGTATCTCAACGCCTGATGCGGCACCCTCACACGGGGAGAATACCGGAAAGGCAACCGTAGGAAGCCTGTTGGGCAAGTGAGCATACGCTGGGAAGGAGGCATCAGGAATGGACTATTTGGCCAGGGAATCATCCCCGATTGATACAGCTGTTTGGGAGCAGATTGACGCTGCCGTTGTGAAGGCGGCGCAAAATGTGTTGACAGGAAGAAGGATTTTACATCTTTTCGGGCCTTTGGGCATCGGCGTGGGGAGCATCCACATTGATGATGCCGATGCAAAGGATGAATTGCTGGATGACGGCTTCATCACCACACAGGGAAGACGGCTTGTGGAAATCCCGACCATCTATGAGGATTTCACCATTTTTGCCAAGGAAGTGGCAGGCAGCGAGAAGTCAGGCACTCCTCTTGATTTGTCCCGTGCCATGGCTGCTGCCCAGGCCTGTGCGTTGAAGGAAGACCGGTTGATCTTTTCGGGAAAGCAAAATTTGGGCTACGAAGGATTGCTTACCGTAAGCGGCGCTGGCAAGCTGAAGAAGAAAGACTGGGCGGCAGGGGAGAATGCATTTTCGGATGTTGCGGCTGCCATTGAGATGCTGGTTTCCAAAGGCGTCTACGGTGCCTATGCGCTTGTGTTGAGCCCCAATCTGTTTATGCAGATGCAGCGGCTGCAGCCGGGCACAGGCCTATTGGAAATTGACCGTGTAAGCAAGCTCTTAAACGGGCTCGTATTCAAGACACCGGTGCTTGGCAAGGATCAGGCTTTGCTCGTATGTCCGCAGCCTGAAAACATGGATCTGGTGGTAGGACAGGATCTTGCGGCGGCCTACCTGGAGCAAAAGGACCTTAACCATTCCTTCCGCGTACTGGAATCTGTTCTGCTTCGTATCAAACGCAAGCAGGCGATCGTGGTTTTTGAGTAACGCGAAAAGGTTGCCAATTGACTGCGGTTGCAATTGCATCTGTTAAAAAGCTAGCCCCTGGCTTCATTTGAAGGCAGGGGCTTTGCGATCATTGATACTGCCCAAACCCGCTGGGCGGGGCGTAAACTGGTTCGGGCCTCATTTTGCTGCCCATGAGGGTATCCCAGTTGTTCACCATCATGTGCATGGGGTAGGAGAGGAAAGAGGCGTAGGGCAGCTTCTCCATGGTGATGTAGCCCGGCGGGGCATTTATCACATCGGGGATGCGGTTGACAATGGTGGCGCAGGAATGGGCGACAGTGTCCGGCTTTTGAATGGAGAAAGCGGTATCCGGCGTGCCATAAATTTTCCAGTCGCACATATCGCCTTCCTCCGGGGCATACACCTTGCCGATGCATTGCGCCTGCACCACAGGTCCCTGATGGGTGATGGCGGTAACCACAGCCGACATGCCGATGGCATTGCCTTTTGGGATGTTCTTTTCCAGAGTATGGCTGTACATTTCCTTGTCGGCAAAGACGGGCACGGCCTTTTGCTTGATGGAGGCAATGGTCCAGCCCAATTTGGCACACAGCACTTCTGTGGAGTTCCACACATAGGCTGGCGGTGCTTCCTGGCTTGCGATCTCCCGGTCGAACTGCTGGGGGTCCAGCCCCACGCCGTGGGCACGGGCAAGCGCGATGCCGTAATCCTCCACATTGTAGCTGACTGTACCTTCAATTTGGGAGATGCGGTGGATGCCGCCGGCCACGCAGGCCACCATGTTCACCCAATATACATCCTGCATGCCGGTGCCATATAAGGTGCACCCTGTTTTCTTGCACAGTGCGTCCAATTGATTGGTGATGCCGGGGGCGGTGGTCCAAGCGTATACCGCCTCTTCACAGGCGGTGATCATATTGATGCCCCGGATGGCGCATTCCGTCATGGCGGCATGCATATCCTGCATGAAACTTTCCATGGTAAGGATGACGATATGGGGGCGGCAGCCATCCAGGATGCCATTTGCATCCTTGACGATTTTTACGCCTGTTTCAAAGCCCAGACCCGCAAAATCACCGACGTCCACGTCTGAAAGCTCCGGGTCCGCGTCGATGGCGCCCACTACCCGCGCTCCCTTGTCGTACAGGTATTTGATGATGACCTTTGCCATTTTGCCGCAGCCATACTGGACGACACGGATATTTTCAAGGGGGTGCCTGCTTAAAATCAAGTCAATCTCCTCCTTTTCCATGGGTATGTTGCGCCTTTTTTAGAAAAACAATACTGTTTGCCGGATGGGGAAAAAGCTGTTATAATTTGAAAGGCTCGTCCATCCTTAAGGAGGGGTAGGTGTGCGTGTCAAAAAAGTGTGGACAATTGCAGTAATCGCCCTTTTGGCGCTGGCTGCCGCCGTGCCTCTTTCCGTTCGCCGGGAACCCAAAGCCCTGGCGGAGCAGGAGGTAAGCGGTGTAAAGCTTGTGGCTGTCAATGTGGGAAAAGCCGATAGTCTGATTATTTGGGTAGATGGCAAAGTATATTTGGTGGATACCGGTACGAAACAATCCTGGGGTGCTTTGTGGACGGCACTGGATGCACTATCGGTGACCAGGCTGGACGGTGTATTTTTGACCCATACGGACAAGGACCATCAGGGCGGAATGGAGTTATTATCCAAGAGCAACATTGCAGTGAACGAATGGTATGGCTCTGCCATGTATACAGGTATTAAGCCGGACAATCACCCGCTTCCCCTGGCGGCAGCACAACGGGGCAAGCAGCCCATCTGGCTCAAGGCGGGGGATACGGTGACAGTATCCGAAGCATCCTCTTTCAAAGTACTGGGGCCTATCACGCTCGACGAGGATAATGAAAACAACAATTCCCTGGTGATGCGGCTTCAAACGCCGCACGGCAGCATTCTTCTGACCGGTGATATGGAGTTTACGCAAGAAAGCACGCTGATGGCGGTGGGCAGCTTTACGCAAAGCGAGGTTTTGAAGGTATCGCACCACGGGGAGAATGACACGACCTCCGCAGCCTTTGTACGGCTTGTATCTCCGCAGGTGGCAGTGGTTTCAACCAATTCCCAGGAAGAGCCTGATACACCGCATCCTACCGTGCTGTTTTCCTTAAAACGCGCCGGTGCCAAGATCGCTGTCACCCAGGATGCCAAGGGCGGCATACTGGTAACATTGAAGGATCAAAAGGCCGTTGCGGAGGCTGTGGAATGGAAGAGCACTCCCGCTATAAACAGCGCTGTTCGCCTCACATCGCTTGATACGGAACAGGATGCACTGACGATAAGCAATGCAGGTTCTGAATCGGTATCCCTGGCGGGCTGGTACGTGTTTTCCGTAAGGGGCGAGGAAATTTTCTTCTTCCCCGACAATGCTACGCTCCCACCTGGCGCTTTCGCACGGCTCGGCTCACTGAATACACCGGGAGCGTGCGACTGGCGGTTTGACGATAAAAACGTTTGGCATAACAAAAAAAAGGACGTGGCTGTCCTTTATGACCCCTATGGCAGGCCGGTGGCCCAGATCGATAATGGGATGACGGAGGAGTAAGTGAAGAAATAAGAAAGATTCTGAGGACCGGGCTTAAGAGCTATCAAACTAAGGGGAGCAACGAGGGGGCCGAAGCCCCCTCGTTTATAATCGTCTCGACTGGCTTTGCCGGTCGGGCGGGGCGCTTGCGAAGCAAGCATTCCTTACGCGATTTCCCACCCGTATGCCCTGCACCGGCCAAGTGAAGAGCAGGACGGTGCGAAGGCATACAGGGAAATCGTGCGAAAAGATAAAATGAAGGAGCTGACTTCGTCAGCTCCTTCATTATACAGCAGTATGCAGATCATTCCGCCCGAGCCCTCATTGATGATTCGTGTCAGTGTTTCCTGTACCTTTTCCCTGGCGTCGGAAGGCATGCGCATCAGTTTGTTGGACAATCCCTCCCGCACCAGGTCATGCAAGCTCTTGCCGAAGAAATCGGTGCTCCAGATGCGCTGGGGATCGTTTTCAAACTCATCCATCAGGTAGCGCACCAGTTCCTCCGATTGCTTTTCGGTGCCGACCACCGGGGAGACCTCCGTTTCGATGTCCACCCGTATCAGGTGCAGGGAAGGCGCATGGGCCTTTAGCTTGACGCCGAAGCGGCTGCCCTGGCGCACGATCTCCGGTTCCTGCAGCGTAAGCTCGTTCATGGCGGGCGTCACCAGTCCGTAGCCTGTTTCACGCACAGCCCGCAAGGCGTCGGCCACATGGTCGTATTCCGCCTTGGCTGCCACCAATTCCTTCATCAGAGCCAGCAGATGGGCGTCGCCCTTGATTTCTGTGCCGCATTCCTCGCCCAGGATGCGGTTGAACAATCCCTCCGTCAGTGGCAGGTTATAGGTGACCCGGCCTTCGCCCAGCTCCGCGCCGTCGTTTTGCAGCCCGGCGGAATAGGGGGAACCGTCGAAGGCATGGGCAAACACTTCCTTATCCCGCATGCGCTTTATGTTCTTGCCGCCCTGGCGCACGCCTTCCAGTACGTGGGTGGCCAGCCAGTGGTTGATATCCAGAGCATTGAGCCAGGCTGGAACGTTCAGGCGCACTTCCCGAAGCGGAAACTCATAGAGGATTTTCTCCAGCACACCCTGAATGTCACTTAAGCCCATTTGCTTGACGTTGAGTAGCAGTGTGGGCACGTCATACTTTAGTTGCAGCGATTTTTGCAGCGCTGCGGCCTCTGCCGTTTCCGGCGTAGCGCTATTTAATACCAGCACGAAAGGCTTGCCGAGGGCTTTCAGCTCGTTCACCACCCGCTCCTCTGCGTCTACATAGGCACTGCGGGGAATGTCGGTAATGGAGCCGTCGGTGGTGACCACCATGCCGATGGTGGCGTGGTCGTTGATGACTTTGCGGGTGCCGATCTCCGCCGCCTGCTCAAAGGGGATGTCCTGATCGAACCAGGGGGTGTGCACCATGCGGGCAGCTTCGTTTTCCGTTGTGCCCAGGGCTCCCTTTACGAGATACCCTACAGAGTCCACCATCCGAACCTTCACAGGCGTGCTGTCCTGCAAAAAGACTTCCACAGCCTCTCCCGGCACGAATTTGGGCTGGGTGGTCATGATGGTGCGGCCTGAGCCGCCCTGGGGAAGCTCGTCGGCCAGGCGGTCCTTCACCGGTCCGGCAGGCATGCGGGGCAGCACCAGTTCCTCCATGAACCGGGAGATGAAGGTACTCTTCCCGGTACGCACCGGGCCCACCACGCCGATGTATACATCGCCGCCGGTGCGCTCTGCAATATCCTGATACAAATTGAACTGCTTTGCAGTATCCATGAGTTTCCCTCCTCGCATCCGCTTGATGAAAGGTATGCATGGGGGAGGGGAGTTATGACATCAGGAAAGAGGCACATCGGCTCCGTCGCCGCTTAACAGGTATAAAGAAAGCTTTTTAAGGAACCTTTGAAGGTTTTCTTTATCCATATGGTAATAAATACGGTTTTCCACACGCTCCAGGCGGATGAAGCCGCAATTGATGAGGGCGCTCATATGATGGGAGATAGTGGCGGTGGACAGGCCCGTTTCCCTTGCCAGAGCCTGTCCGTAGGAACGCCTGTCGCGAATGTGGGAGAGGATATTTAGCTTGCTCTTGTCCGACAGCGCTTTTAAGCCCTCCAGGAGAAGGAAGCTTTCCAGCGGCAGCGTCTTTACGCTCATACCCTCCTGGAGGCATACACCGATCTGCATGTAGAAGGTCTTGATCTCTGATTCCATGTTTATTGCGATAGAGCTGCAATCGAAAATGGAAGGGTAGATGTGCAGCATGTAACCGTTCATGTCACCCGGCTTTATTCCGATGTTTTCCGACAGGAAAGATTCAAAGGAAACCCTCTCGAAATAAGCCTGCCACCGCTTTAAGGTATCTTCAAGCGCCGGCTGAATGAGAGAAATGTTTTCCTCAATCAGCGATTTTACCGGCATAAGTATTGCGGTCAGCTGTTCAAGATAGGGGCCGGCATCTTGTATAACCCTGAGTATCTGCCATTTCTCCCCATCCACAAGGCCCGTATCATCCAACTGTTCCACAAGGGAGCGCTGTTCTTCCTTGCTGTCCGTATCGGTATCGTCGAAAAGGCGGCCGATATTGAGCTGTTGCAGGGAGGGCGCCGCATCTTTCGCATATTCGGCAAATTTCTTGCGGATATTCTTTAACTGCTCGGACCAGTCGGAAATGGTTGGTTCGTAGAACGACATAACCAGCAATTGTGAAAGGCTTCCCTGACCAATGGAGAAGGGGCGGAAAAAGCGCTCCAACTCCTTGGGGTCTAAAGTATAGTGCTGGCTGATGGCATTGGCCAGGGAACGCACGGGTTCCATGCGCATTTTGAACCGGGACGCATCGATTACTTCGGCATACAGCCCCTCCAGCCTGCTTAATGTGGCATCCAGGGATGCATCTCCCGCCAGCAGGCTAAGGTAACCCATCGCTTCCAGCATCAGGTCCTTGTGAGAATGAAAGATGCGTTCCATAAGCGCTCCTTTCTTAATCCATGCTGTCCAGCATGCGGAATCTTATTAAAAGCAGCAGCGATACAAAGCAGATGCCTCCGAAAAGATATAGTACCCCGCTGAGCCCCATAAGAAGCGTCAGGCCTCCCATGCAGAAGGAAATGACGGGCATGGCCAGTGTGCATACGGCATTCATGGTAGACCCCACCCGAGCCAGATAATCCTGATTGACCAGCTTCATGACCATAACATTGAAATGGCCGCTGAGCAGCGCTATTGTGACGGAGAACAGCAGCAGCGTGATGCAAATTCCTGCGATGAACAAGGCCGGAACGGCTGTCAGTTCCTTCAGCCATACCAACGCGCCATAGCAGAGGGAGACGGCCAGGAAACCTGCGATAGTTACAGATTTGCCGCTTAGACGGCGCTTAATGTATGGGTAGATGAACGCACCAAGCCCAGCGCCCGCTGTGAGCAGTATGCCGGCTACAGACATGGCCTCCGGTCCCAGATTGTACATGTTGACCAGGGGAGCATTCAACGCGCTCAGCGGCACAAGCAAACTGTTAAGCAGCAATGCCAGCAAGCATAGGTTCAGGATGGCACGGGTCTTCAGGACGTAGGATATTCCGCCTTTTAGCGTCCTCCAGTAATCCTGTTTCTCCGCTGGCTCGCCATTCTCCTTTTCCTTAACGGTTTTCACCAAGGCGATCAGCAAAGCAGACAGGAAAAAGGTAATGCCGTCGATAAAAATCGCTCCGGAAATGTTTATGGCAGCAATGATCCCCGCCGCGCAGGCCAAACCGACGATCTCCGTCACGCGGCTCAGGCTGCTGTTGAGTGAAAGGCCGAACTCATAATCCTCTTTGGGCAAAAGTCTTGGTACAATGGCCATGCCGCAAGGAATACGGAAAGCTTCCACCGTGGAGTGCAACAGTGTGATAATCAGCATCAGGACCGGGGTCAGAACGTTGAACACATACAATGCGGCGGTCAGCGCCACCAGGAGGCCGCGGGTAATATCGCTTATGACCATGGTCCACTTTTTATCCATATGCTCTGCCAGTGCGCCGGCAAAGGGGCCGAGCACAACGGTAGGCAGCATGTTTACGCCAAAGATGATGGCAGACCAAGCAGCGCTTCCGCTTAACTCGTACACCAGCCATGTGAAGGCAATGGTGTCGATGGAATCGCCGAACCGGTTGATCACATTGGCGGCAATGAGCTTCGTATATTGCTTGTGGCGCAGGATGGCGCGATACCCGCCAATCTTGTTAGACATACGTCATACACTCCTTTGATATACATGAAATCTTATCGGCCATAGTATACCAGGAATTAGATGGATGTCAATAGAGTGTTTGATTAAAATCTAATTAGAAATCGATACAGGAGTATATGGCACAAACGCATTCCAAATGGCTGTAAGGTACCGGCCTTTGCTGCGTATGAAAAATGCCCCGGCGCGATCGCCGGGGCAGGAGTAATTCATGAGGGACTGAGCGAATTGCGATGGACTTAAGCGCTTATTGTGCAACCTTGTCAAGGATGGCCAGCGTTGCATCAAAGTCCTTGTATTCGCCCTTGGGAATTTCATCGACAGTGCCGAAATTCTGGATGCCGGGCACGCGGTATACCTTGATCTTGACAACGTCGCCTTCCTTTTTTGTAGAGAGGTAAGTGATCATTTCATCGGTGGTTATCATGCGCTGACCGTCGATTTCCACGATGATGTCACTTGCCTGAATGCCCGCTTTTTGCGCGGGGGAATTGTCCTCGACGTTGCTTACATATACGCCGGCGGGAAGCTTGCCCGCGGCAACGGCAGAGTTGTTGCTTTGATCAATGCCAGCGACTGACACGCCCAAGCGGGGCCTGGGATTTTCGGAAGAGGGATTGGAACCGCTTTGGTTACCCTTGGCTTTGCCGGAAAGCACATTTTCTATTAAGGGCTTGGCAGCATTGATAGGGATGCACATTCCAATGCCTTCCACAGAGGAGCCGCTGAAGAGGTTGCCGGAATACTTCAGGGTGGGGATGCCCATCAGTTCGCCCAGTACGTTGAACATGCCTCCGCCGCTATTGCCGCTGTTGATGGCGGCATCCACCTGAATCATGGTATTGGTGTTACGTATGCCGTACGCGTCGGTGCTGTTTGAACTCACTTGCCGGTTCAGGGCGGACACGATGCCCACCGTGGTTGTGCCGGCCAGTTCCGTGCCAAGAGGATTGCCGATGGCAATTGCCCAGTCGCCTACCTGCAAGGTATCGCTGTCACCCAAAGAAACAGGGTTCAGCTTCAGGTCTTTTGCCTGGAGGATGGCGATATCCAGGTTTTGATCGTAAGCGATCACCTCAGCGTCATAAGTCTTCTGGGGGGTAGTGATCTTTACGCTTGTGTTGCCTTCCACTACATGGTAGTTGGTTAGCACATATCCATCGGCGCTGATAACCACGCCGCTGCCGGTAGCCTGCAGCGTTTCTTGATTTCCACCGTTCCCGCCATTTTGACCCTGTCCGGGGAAGTTGAAGTCAAATCCGCCGAAACGGCCAAACCCGCCATAGTTGTAGGTCGTGTAGTTGCTGACGCCGACCACGCTGTCACGTACCGCCGCGATGGCTGCGGTGAAGGGGCTGGTGACGGTGCCTTCGATCTTGGTGGCCAGCCTTTGCTGTTCCGCGCTGGCATTGCCGCCGCTGGACGCCAGGAGTGTAAGACTTGCGCCCGCCATTGTAAATACCAAGGCTACGGCAATATACCCTAATAGATGTTTTTTTAGATGGTCTTTCATTCTCTATATCCCTCCTTTGGTGGATTCGAGAGTAGTATAAGCAAGAATTTTGACCTGATAATGAACGCTTTATGAATATTTTTTGGAAAATTGTTAAGGATTTTATTTCCGCTCCAGCGTATATAGCGCCATGGCGCATTCCAGACGCTTGCGCTCCATTTGGCACTCCAGATCGTATGGTTTTCCAATATCACCATGGAACATATGGGCGTTTGCGGCACAGCCGCCGGAGCAGAAGAAACGCGCCCAGCAGCTTCTGCATTCCTCCTTGGACAGCACGTTGTTGGCTGCGAATCTATGCTGGATGGTTGTGTCGAAGGAACCGTCAAGCACCGAACCCATTTTAAACCCTTCCCGGCCCACAAACTGATGGCAGGGGTAGATATCGCCTTCCGGCGTGACGGCCACGTATTCATTGCCCGCGCCGCAGCCGGTAAGGCGTTTGCGAAGGCAAGGGCCGCCGGTGAGATCAACCATAAAGTGAAAAAAGTTGAACCAGCGGCCATCCTGACGGCGCCTTAAATACTCTTTTGCCAATGTCTCGTATTCTTCAAAAATTCGGGGAAGATGTTCCTTGGTAAGCGCGTATTCGCAGGCGGGATCGGCCACCACAGGCTCGATGGACAACTGCTCAAAGCCCGCGTCGGCCAAATGCAGTACATCGCTTGCAAAATCCAGATTATGGGCAGTGAAGGTGCCCCGGATATAATACTTCTGCTGATTCCGGGATTTGGCCAGGCGCAGCGCGTTAGGGATAATATGGGCATAACTGCCGCTGCCGTTTGGCGTTGGGCGCATGCGGTCATGCACTTCGGGCCGCCCATCAATGGAGAGAACAACGTTGTCCATTTCTCTATTGAGAAAGTCTATCACTTCATCGGTGAGCAGAAGGCCGTTGGTGGTAGTGGTAAACTTGAAGTGCTTACTGTGTATCTTCTCCAGCTCCCGGCCATAGGCCACGATCTCTTTGACAGCCTTGAAGTTCATCAGCGGTTCGCCGCCAAAAAAGTCCACCTCCAAGTTGACCCTTTTTCCACTCATTTTCACAAGCCAGTCAAGGGCAGCCTTGCCTGTTTCCACCGTCAGCATGCACCGGTTGCGGCCGTGGTATTCGCCTGCGCCCGCAAAGCAGTAGCGGCAGCGCAGGTTGCAGTCGTGTGCTGCATGCAGGCACATGGCCTTGACCACGCCGGGGGAATGAACCTCAACATCGTCATAGTTGTCAGGTGTGTTCAATTGGCCCATTTGTTCAAGTTCGTTAAGTTCGCAAAGCACTTCTTCCACTTCTTTGGGATCAAAGCGCTTGGAAAGAGTTTGAACAATCTCATCTCCTGCAAGCGTGTCCCGCAGATTGAGAGCTTCAAAGGCAAGCTCATCCAGGGCATGAACAGCGCCGGAACCCACATCCAGCGCCATGGGCTGACCTATCGCTATAAAGGTATGTATCAAGACGGTATCCTCCAGATATAGCTTTTATGAACAACAATAAGCGGGAGTCCGCCTCCCGCTTGTAAACAGCCAGTATGTTTTGTTACTTGCCAAAGGCGCGGTTCAGTTTTCCCTCGCCGCCAGCCAATACAGCATTGTTTTCTTTGTTGGCACAGGACTGGTTGGCTACTGTGCAGCTCGTTTTACATGCGCTCTGACAGGAAGCCTGGCATTCGCCGCAGCCGCCGTGAACCAAGGACTGTTTCAGGCAGTCGCGTTGAATGGTCTTAATATGTTTCATGGGAATCCTCCTCCATCTTGGGTGGTAATGGAGGTATTATACACCGAATTTCCTTTTGTTGCAATCACTTTGCAGCAAGATTGGAAAGAATCATCCCCGTCAGCCCGCCTCCGGCAAGCCCCATGCCCAGATCACCCAGGTAGGAGGTGAAGGGAAGGTTCTGGCCTGTGAGCAGAGCGTATAGGGATACGCCCAGGCCCATGTATAACAGGCCCACCGCTGCACCGCGGACAAGGCCCTTTTCTCCGCCGCGCCCCACGGCGGAAATGACGCCCACCACTATGGATACGAGTTTCAAAACTTGGTTAAATACGCGAATGACGCCATCAGACGGCTTGAGCCACTGCATCAGAAGCGCAAATACCAGTATGCCCGCCGCCGATACCGCCACAGCTACAATCAGGCCCCTCAGGATGCGGCTCCACGCGCCCTGGCTGCGCGTGCGGGCACGCCTGCGGGGCGCGGTCTTCGTCTGGGACATAAAAAAACCTCCCTGTCCTTTTTGCTCAACTGTATGCAGGACTGGGAGGGTTTATGCTTGTTGGTTTGACTTACGCCAGCACTTCGGAGTCGTTTTCCACAGAGACTTCTTCCACATTGCGGATGGCCCAGCGGGCAAACACCAGCTTCACGTTGTCCTGGCCCACTGCGACAGTGAAGGTATCATCCTTAATGGCCACGATGGTACCGTAGATGCCGCCGATGGTGCAGATGCGGTCGGTTACTTTGAGTGCAGAAAGCATTTCCTTGACTTTTTTATCCTTTTTCCGCTGGGGCCTGATGAGCAGGAAATAGAACACCACAAAGATCAGCGCCATGGGGATGAGCGTGCTCAAAAGATCGGGCACACCGGGAGTTGCGACGGCATTAGGATCGGCGGCAGTGGTTCCGCCAGTGGTGGCGGCATCTGCCAGGGCTGCGTTGAGGCCAAATGCCCAGTTGATAAGCGTATTCAGCATGGATTGGGGTCTCCCTTCAACATTCTGTCTATGAGATTATAACAAGAAACGATGAACCGCGCAAGGGATTATTGGACAAAGCAGGAAAGTTTTCAGGAAAGCGTCACAAAAGGAATATAAGACCGCTAGAAATTCCGGCTCATGTCGTAATTTGCGAAGAATGCTTTGCGAAAATCCAGCAGGCTATCTTCCTGGATGGCGTTTCTTACCTGCTCCATCAGCCTTGTCAAAAAGCGCAGGTTGTGAATGGAAGCCAGCTGTGCGCCCAGTATTTCCTGGGCCTTGAACAGGTGGCGGATATAGGCGCGTGAAAAGTTTTGGCAGGCGTAGCAGTCGCAACCATCTTCCAGAGGTGAAAAATCACGGGCGTACTCGGCGTTGCGCACCACAAGCCGGCCCCGGCCTGTCAGAATGGTACCGTTCCTGGCTACGCGGGTGGCCAACACGCAGTCGAACATGTCCACACCGCGCAATACACCCTCTATCAGGCAGTCGGGAGAGCCTACGCCCATCAGGTAGCGGGGCTTGTGTACAGGCATAAACGGCATCAATTCTTCCAACATTTCGTACATGATTGGCTTGGGTTCGCCCACGGAAAGGCCGCCTATGCCATAGCCGATAAAATTCATATCCGCGAGGACTTTTGCGCTTTCCACTCGCAGGTCCTTGTAAAACGCGCCCTGCACAATGCCGAACAGCGCCTGGTCCGGCCTTGTGTGGGCATTTTGGCAGCGCTTGGCCCAACGGTGGGTGCGTTCCATATTTTCCTTGGCTGTATCATAATCACAGGGGTAGGGGGAGCATACGTCAAAGGCCATGGCGATATCGGAGCCCAAGTCCTGCTGGATCTGCATGGATACTTCAGGAGAGATGAAGCGGCGGCTGCCATCGATATGGCTTTGGAAGGTAACTCCTTCCTCCTTGATCTTGCGGATGCCGGCCAGGGAAAACACCTGAAAACCGCCGCTGTCTGTGAGGATAGGCTTGTCCCAGTGCATGAAGCGGTGCAGCCCGCCGGCTTCCTTAACCAGATCCTCGCCGGGACGCAGGTGCAAGTGGTAGGTGTTGCTCAAAATGATCTGCGAACCGATTTCGCTTAAATCCCTTGGCATCACGGCCTTTACTGTAGCTAAAGTGCCTACCGGCATATAGACTGGTGTCTCGATATCCCCGTGGGGGGTATGTAAAACACCCAGCCGGGCGCCGGACTGCTTGCAGGTTTTGTAAAGCTCGAACTTAAATGGGTTGCTCATTCCATGCTCCTTTTAACTTAGTGGTTCCGCTGTAAGAAAGCGGCCGATGGACTCCTTGTAAATGGCCCAAGCATCACCTTGAGGTGCGCTGTAGAACGTCATTTTTTTATGAAGAGTTGGATGGGCAAGGGTTAGCTTTGCTCCCCACAGTGCGATCTGATTGCCTGGCATACCGTGGCCGTATCTTGCGTCGTTTATAAGCGGATGCCCTGAAGCTGCCATCTGCACCCTGATCTGATGGGCGCGGCCCGTCTCCAGCCGGATGTGGCACAGGGATGTGTTATCCCTTTGGTCGAGACTCTCAAAGTGCAAAACCGCCAACTGGCTGCCCTTCGTTCCCTCCGGTACGGTGGAAACCATGTTCAGCATATCGTCCTTGATGAGATAATGCCGAAGCATTCCACTTGGCGGCAAGTTTCCTTCTGTGATAGCCAGGTATTCCCTTGCCATCTCATGATTGGACACCTGATTGGAAAGCCGGGCCGCTGCCTTGGAGGTGCGGGCCAGGCATAAAAGGCCGCCCACAGGCCTGTCCATGCGGTGGACAAGGCCCAGGTAGACATCCCCCGGCTTTTGATATTTTTCCTTAATATAGCGCTTCATTTGGGACAGCAGGTCGTCATCCCCTGTTTTATCTGCCTGTGTCAGGAGATTCGTGGGCTTTATCACCACCAGCAGGTGGTTATCCTCATAGACGACGTTACACATACGCTTCCCATCGCACGCTGGACCCGCAGGGCAGCAAGCCGCCGGTAAGTACAGGCAGGCACAATTCCTGGGCATCGATGGTGCCCCTGTGTTTTGCGCCTATGCACAGCCGCAAAATATTATGGAGCACGCTGGCCTGAAAGCCGGTGGTATAGCTGTTGATGAGGAAAAACAGAGGCGTATCGGATAAAACCTCCGAACATGTTTCGCACAGGCCATACAGTTCATCCTCCAGCTTCCACACTTCGCCATTGGGGCCGCGGCCATAACTGGGCGGATCCATTAAAATCCCGTCATACCTGCTGCCGCGGCGGATTTCCCTTCTTACAAAGGCCAATGCGTCCTCCACGATCCAGCGGCAGCTTGCTTCGGGCAGTTTGGAAAGTTCACGGTTTTCTCGTGCCCAGTTCACCATGCCACGGGCGGCGTCCACATGTGTGACCTGCGCTCCGGCAGCGGCGCAGGCCAGCGTGGCCCCGCCTGTATAACCGAACAGGTTCAAAATACGGGGCGTTTTGCTTTGTGCCGCGCGGGCTTTGCAAAGACCGGCCATCCAAACCCAGTTGGCCGCCTGCTCGGGGAACAGGCCGGTGTGCTTGAAGCCTGTGGGACGGACGTAGAACTTCAATTCCCCATGATCTATGGTCCACCTGTCGGGAAGCTGATTAAAAAACTCCCACTGGCCGCCGCCTTTTTCGCTGCGGTGATAATGGGCTTGAGCTTTTTCCCATAACCCGGGATCGGATACGGGCCATATCACCTGGGGATCGGGGCGACGCAGAATGAAGCTGCCCCAGCGCTCCAGCTTTTCGCCGCCGCCGGTGTCAAGGACTTGGTAGTCGGTCCATGTGTTGGCTAAAAACATTTGATTGCTCCTTGCAGATTTAGCCCATAGTGTTCAAGCAGAACAAGGTTTCGCACCTGCGGGTGCGACCAGGGCGATCCTAACGCCCTGGACCTTCGTGCCGGTATCTAGCACTTGATGTTATGTCCAAGTATGGGGAACTTCGCACCTGCGGGTGTGACCAGGGCTTTCCTAACGCCCTGGACCTTCGGATGTCGGTATCTAACGCTTGATGTTATGTCCAAGTATGGGGAACTTCGCACCTGCGGGTGCGACCAGGGCGATCCTAACGCCCTGGACCTTCGGATGCCGGTATCTAACACTTGATGTTATGTCCAAGTATGGGGAACTTCGCACCTGCGGGTGCGACCAGGGCTTTCCGATCGCCCTGGACCTTCGGACGCCGGTATCGAGAATCATAGACAACCGCTGCAGGGCGGGGGCGGGCGTTCGCCGCATGCCGCGGTACTGTCCCGCTACGGACGGCGAACGCCGGCCCCCGCCCTACAGCGGTCGTTTCCAAAACGTTCGCTTGTTCCTCTTATGGATTACGCCCGCTTCACGGAAAGGACAGCTGTTTCGCCGTTGATGTCCCATTCCTTGGTCACGGCATCAGCGGAGGCTTCGCCGGATGTCAGGCTAAGAGCCAGCACGCCCTTCTCGATCATAGCGCGGCCGCCTTCGATGGCGGCGGACAGCTTTTCGCCGGCCTTAAAGGTTACATGGATGCGGTCGGTGACGTCGAAATCCGCTTCCTTACGCATGGTTTGCAGCTTGCTGATGACCTCCCGAACGAACCCTTCTTGGATAAGCTCTGGGGTAAGGTTGGTGTCCAGCACTACGGTGACGTCGTGATCGGTTAATGCCATGAAGCCCGGCTTTTGCATGGGCTCGGTGAGCACGTCATCCTTCTCAAGCACAACCTGGATGCCGTCCAGTTCAAAGGAGACGCTTTCCCCGCGGCTGAACGCATCCACCACGTCATTACCATCCAGGGTCGTCAGATGCTGGCTCAGCTTGCCCAGCAGCTTTCCGTAGCGAGGGCCAAGGGTACGAAGCTGGGGCTTAAGCTTGTAACTGGTGAAGGCGCGGGCATCTTCGGTGAAGATCACCTGCTTGACGTTCAACTCATCCTCTGCCAGGTCCACGTATTCGCCTTCAAAGGAAGCGCCCTTCACATACAGCGCCTTTACCGGCTGGCGCACCTTCATGGAGGCGGAGTTGCGGCAAGCGCGGCCAAGCTGCACTACTTCAATGAGGGCAGACATTTGCTTTTCCATGGCCGGGTCGATGAAGGCATCGTCGCATACAGGGAAATCGCTCAGGTGTACGCTGAGCGGTGCGGAAGCATCCACGCTGCGCACAAGGTTTTGATACATGTTTTCCGCCATGTATGGCACAAAAGGCGCAATCAGGCGGGAGAGCGTTTCCAGCACGGTATATAGGGTGATGAAGGCGGCTTCCTTGTCGCCGGCCATGCCCTTGCCCCAGAACCGTTCGCGGCTGCGGCGCACGTACCAGTTGCTTAAGTCATCCACGAAGTCGCCGATGGCCCTGGCCGGCTCTGTGATGTGGTAATTGTCCAGTTCGCTTCCCACAAAGCGGATGAGCGTATGCAGGCGGCTTAGCACCCATTTATCCATCAATGAAAGCTGCGCCTTGTGCAGCGGATGCTCCTTGGGGTTGAAATTGTCGATATTGGCATAGAGCACGAAGAAAGCATAGGTGTTTTGCAGCGTGCCCATAAACTTGCGCTGGCATTCGGACACTGCTTCGCCGTAGAAGCGGCTGGGCAGCCAGGGAGCTCCGCCGGTATAGAAGTACCAGCGCACTGCATCGGCACCCTGAACGTCAAGCACGCTCCAGGGGTCCACCACGTTGCCCTTGTGTTTGGACATTTTTTGCCCATCTTTGTCCTGCACATGGCCCATGACGACGCAGTTTTCAAAGGGGGATTTGTTGAAAAGAAGCGTGCCGATGGCCAGCAGCGTATAGAACCAGCCGCGGGTTTGGTCGATGGCTTCGGAAATATAGTTGGCGGGGAAGTTTTCTAAGAACTTCTCCTTGTTTTCAAAGGGGTAATGCCACTGGGCAAAAGGCATGGAGCCGGAATCGTACCAGCAGTCGATAACCTCCTTGACCCTTTGCATCTCCTTGCCGCACACGGGGCATTTCAATTTGATTTGGTCGATAAAGGGGCGGTGCAGCTCCAGCGTGTCAAAGGGCGTTACCGCCATGTCGTGCAGTTCCTGCTTGGAGCCAACCACGTGCATGTGGCCGTCCTCACACAGCCAGATGGGCAGCGGCGTGCCCCAGTAGCGCTCGCGGGAAAGGCCCCAGTCCACCACGTTCTCCAGAAAGTTTCCCATGCGGCCTTCCTTGATGTTGTCCGGAAGCCAGTTGACGCTGCGGTTGTTGCGCATAAGGTCGTCCTTCAAGGCGGTCATGCGAATAAACCAGGTGGACCTTGCGTAGTACAAAAGCGGTGTGTCGCAGCGCCAGCAGAAGGGATAATTGTGGGTATAGGCCGCCGTCTTGAACAGAAGGCCGCGCTCCTTGAGATCGGTAAGGATGGCGGGGTCAGCCTGCTTGACGAAAACACCCTCCCATGGCGTGCCTAAAACGAATTTGCCCTGGGTATCCACCAATTGCACAAAGGGCAGGCCATTTTCCCGGCCTACGCGGGCGTCGTCCTCACCAAAAGCGGGGGCAATATGCACGATGCCGGTGCCGTCGGAGAGCGTAACGTAGCTGTCGCACACCACGAACCAAGCCTTTTCCTTGGGGTTTGCGAAATTGTACAGCGGCTCGTATTCCATGCCCTTGAGCTTTTCGCCGGGGAAAACATCATGAATTTCGACCGAAGCTGCGTCTTCTTCACAAAATACGGAGGAGATGAGCGCTTTGGCCATGATATAGGTCTGACCGCCCACTGTGAAGCGGCAGTATTCTTCCTTGGCGTTTACGCATAGCGCTACGTTGCTGGGCAGTGTCCAGGGGGTGGTGGTCCAGGCCAGGAGAAAGGTATCCATTTGGCCTTTTACTTGAAAACGAACAAAAGCGCTCAAGTCGCTGACTTCTTTGTATCCTTGAGCCACTTCATGGCTGGAGAGCGCCGTTCCGCAGCGAGGGCAGTAGGGGACTACCTTGTGGCCTTTATACAGCAGATCCCGCTTGGCGATCTCCTTGAGGCTCCACCATACGGACTCGATATAGTTGTCCTCATAGGTGATGTAGGGATGCTCCATGTCTACCCAGAAGGCAACGCGCTCGGACATGTCCTCCCACTCGTGCAGGTATTTCCACACACTTTTTTTGCATGCGGCAATAAAGGGCTCGATGCCGTAAGCCTCGATTTGCGGCTTCCCGTCCAGCCCAAGCTGCTTTTCCACTTCCAGTTCCACCGGCAGGCCATGGGTATCCCAACCGGCCTTGCGCAAAACACGTTTGCCCTTCATGGTCTGGTAGCGGGGGATCAGGTCTTTGATGGAGCGGGTGAGCACATGGCCGATATGGGGCTTGCCATTGGCTGTGGGGGGACCGTCAAAAAAACTAAAGGATTCAGCCGCATTATCCCTGTGATGAAAGCTCTTTTGAACGACGTCGTTGTCTTTCCAGAAGGCGGCAGTTTCTTTTTCCCGGGCAGCAAAATTCATGTCGGTGGGTACTTTCTGATACATAATGAACCTCCCGTGTCCATAATCGGCTGTTTTGTTGCGGAGTATAAAAAAACCGCCCCAAGTATTCTTGGGACGGATTGCTCCGCGGTACCACCCAGATTGGCGCCAAAGCGCCCTCTTTGAGCAAACAACATATGTTTGCGGCTCTGTAACGGGAGCAGCCCGCCCGCGCCTACTTTAGTACCTTCGGCGCGAAAACTCCGGGGTGATTTGGCTTGGCTTCCCATGCCGGCCTTCCACCTGCGCCGGCTCGCTTGAAAGGGTGCTTTCCATGCCCGTCCCCATCATGGTCATATACTTCATCTATTATATGCAATAGGCTGAAAAAGTAAAGAGGTTTTGTCATAAAGGACTGTTTTGGTGGGAGGCGCGGTTAACCTAGTGCAAAGTGAGCATAGGCTAACCTCGATTTTTGGAGAAATAGATGCACTGATTGGAAAAATGTGATATACTATCCGTTAAACATTATTTATCGGAGGGTAAAAATGCTGACCGTCTGGCTCATAAAACGGTTTGTGAAGAATAATCAGGATACGGGGAATCAATCCGTCCGGGCGGCTTACGCCACGCTGGGAACAACGGCCGGGATATGCATCAATATCCTTCTTTCCTTGACGAAATTCCTGACCGGCCTTCTTTCTGGTTCTGTGGCTGTGACAGCGGACGCGGCCAACAACCTGTCGGATGCGGGGGGCTCCATCGTCTCATTGGTCAGCACCCGCATGGCGCAAAAGCCGGGGGATAGGGATCATCCTTTCGGTCATGGGCGTATGGAGTATATCGGTGCGCTTGGCGTTGGCGTATTTATACTGCTGATGGGTTTTGAACTGTTCAGGGGCGGCATAGACAATATCATCACGCCCTCCACGCCGGATTTTACGCTTGCAACCTTTCTTATTATGATCGGGAGCGTACTAACAAAGGGCTGGTTGTATTTCTTTTACACAAAGCTGGGCAGGACCATCGATTCCCAGCCTTTGAAGGCTGCAGGCAAAGACTCGGTATCCGATGTATTGGCTACCAGCGGCATCCTGATCGGCATGCTCATTGTCAGGCTGTTTGGAATACACTTGGACGGATATATGGGTGTGTTGGTTTCATTGTTCGTATTGAAAACGGGCTACGGGGTGTGCAAGGAGACGGTGGACCGGCTGCTGGGGGCACGGCCAAGCCAGGAGCTCAACGGTAAGCTGACCGAAAAGCTTTTGTCTTATGATGAGATCCTGGGTGTGCATGACCTGGTGGTGCACGATTACGGGCCCGGGCGGAGTATAGCGTCCGTCCATGCGGAGGTTTCTGCAAAGGCTGATATCGTGAAGATTCATGAGGTGATAGACCTGGCGGAAAGGGACATTTCAAAGGAAATGAGCATTCCGCTGGTAATCCACATGGACCCCATCGTCACCGACGACGAGGAAACTTTGCAAACCCTTACCAAGATGGAAAACTACTTGATTTCAGTGGACCCGCACCTGAAATTGCACGATTTCCGCAGGGTGATGCGTTCCGACAGGATCACGCTGCTCTTTGATGTAGTGGTGCCTTCGGACTATAAGGACAAGGCCGGTTTAAAGCAGAAGATTGAAGAGTATGCCCGCGAGCTGGATGGTAAAAACGAATGCGTGCTGCACTTTGATCCGGACTACAACCAATGATTGCCAGGGCAGCTTTTGCAAAGATATGCAGGATTCTCCACCTTATAACCGTTTTAAAAGGGAAAGCAGGCAAGTTGTCGAAATTTGCTTGTAAGGCAGGAGGTCTTTTTTATGGCCATGATGAAGCGGGTTTTTTCAAGGGTGCTTTGCGTGATGCTGGCGGTGATGTGCTTTGCGGTGCCTTCCCAGGCCACGCAGGAAGAGGAACTGAGCAAGGAGGAGCTTTTACAGATTCTGTCGGAAACCATTCCTGAGGGACAGGAAGGGGACCTGAACGAATATCTGGTGCTGCCGGAGGATTTTGTGGCGCCCGATACGGATACGTTCCAGCTTCTGCTCATCGGAACGGACACCTACTCCCCCAAGAGCCGCGGCCGCAGCGACACCATGATGCTGGCCCAGCTGGACCCGAAAAGCAAGACCATTAAGCTGGTTTCCTTCCTTCGCGACATGTATGTGAAAATTCCCGGCAAGGGTTCCACACGCATAAATGCGGCCTATGCCTACGGCGGCCCGGAACTGCTTTTAAAAACGCTCAAAGCAAACTTTGGCATTGAACCTGATGCGTACGTATCTGTCAATTTCAGCCGCATGGCCAACCTCATTGACGCCATAGGCGGCGTGGAAGTCGACGTATCCAGAAGGGAGCTAACTCAGCTCAACGGTATTTTGCAGTACTACAACCAGCAGATGGGCAAAAAGCAAAATGACGGCATGGTGAAAAAAGCGGGGCTGCAAACGCTGAGTGGCAGGCAGGCGCTGTCTTACAGCCGTATCCGCAAGATCGACAGCGACTTTGCCCGCACCGACCGGCAGCGTACCGTGGTGGAGGCAGCCTTCCACAAGGTCATGAAGCTCAGCTGGGACAAGATTGGGGAGCTTGTGCTTAATAATCTGGACAATGTGGTGACCAATATTTCTGCCGCGGATGCAATCCGCCTGATCCCTACTGCGATGACGGCCAAGGATGCCACCTTTGAAACCATGCAGATTCCCGCACAGGGTGCATATGCCAGCAAAATGATTTCCGGCATGGCTGTACTGGTGCCCAACCTTACAAAAAACGTGGATGCGCTGAATGAATTCCTATACGGTAAGCAGGGAGAATAAATACAATATAAATGATGCCGCCTTTCCTGATAATGATAGGAAAGGCGGCTTATTTACGTTGCTTTTTACTTTTTTCCAGCGTTCAGCGCCTCGATATCGGCCTTGCGCTTGGGCGGGTTGCAGCGGGAGCACGGGGTAAGTTTGCTGTATGGGGAGTTTTCCAACTCACCGTAGGTGAAGCCGGTAAGCGGCAGATACTTGTTCTTAACACTTGAGCAGTTTTGGTCTTTGTGATAATATTGCCCGCCGTCGGGATTGTAGTACAGGTGCAGGCTGTCCTCGGGAATGGGAATGTTCCTGCCCACGTCGTCCCAGATGAAAACCCTTGTGTTCAGCTTGATATTGTCCCACAGCCAGCGCATATTGAGGCCTTCGGGGCTTACCTCCCTTTGCACACGGATGCAGCCGTGGCTGGCTTTTTGACCCAGCACCCGCTCGAAGGGGCCGTAGTCGCGCACTTCGTCTTCGCTTTTCAGGCAGGGCACCTCATGAATCAGGATGCCGCCATTGACGCGCAGTGCCAGGTCGCACCACATGTTGCCGGACCAGAAGCCGCCCGTCCTGCTTACGACCATGAATTCTCCTGCGGGCGTTTCATTGTAAGGCTGTTTGCTGTTGACCAGGCCAGTGGAGATCAGAAGCTCGCTGATGATTTTGCCTTCCTGGAACACGTACATCCGCTGGGTAAGCTTGTCCAGCAGCAGACCGTACTTCTGGTTAGGCTGCTTTGTTTCCAGCTTGGAGGTTTCGATGTAGCCGGAAAAGAATCCGGCCCAGTTTTTCACCTTGCTTGAATGTATGGAGCTGGAATAGGCTTCCACCAGCGTCCAGCCGTTGTCCAGTGTTTCGATTACATGCAGCCCCTGGGAATCGCAGGTCACTTCGCCAATGGCCTTGGATTCCTTGTTTGGTTCGGCGTATATCTTGACCACCTGGCGCTGCTCACCTTTGACAACCGTTATGGGCTGCATCATGGCTTTCCAGATAGCGGCTTCATCCATAACGCCCATAGGCAATGTGAAAAAGCACGTTTCATGGCTGCAGGTATAATTGCTGAAATCTGCCGGGGAATTGGTCTCTTCATTGTTGTTGTTTTGTATGACTGGTGCAGTTTCCGTTCCGGCCTGGGTTGGCGCCGGGGTTAGGGCCGTGTCCGTCGGCTGGGCTGGAGCAGTGCTCGTTGGTTGTGCAGGGGCAGTGGCTGCGGACGGATCCTCAATGGTGATGGTCATCTGTTCTCCATTGGAGGAAAAACCTGTGCTATCTGTAAGGTTCACACCGATGTTGTAGCTGCCGGGAGGAAGAAGCTGCCCATCGGCTGTTCCATCCCACGGTATTTGATGGTTCCCCCCCGGTACAAGCGCTTCATATAAAATAATATCTCCGGAATCCGCAATGAGCTTCATGATCAGCGTGGCTTCCATGTTTGTTTCCACCTGCATGTACCAATCTGATCCAGGAATCAAATGCGTGTCGCCGGGCATGGTGGATAGGATCATCGGGCTTAAATCCCCGATTGTGACTGTAGTGGTAGCTTCTTTCGTTCCCTGTACCACCTGTAGAATGTAAGTGCCGGCGGGGAGGGGGGAGCCTTCCGTCTTTCCGTCCCAGGTCAGGCTGTTGCGCCCTGCCTTGGCAGGAAAATCCTCCTCGACGGTGGCAACCAGTTCGCCGGACTTATCCTTTAAGAGAATATCGGCATCGCCCGCCAGGGTAACGGAGAAGTTTAAGCGTATGGCTTTGCCGGGACGTATGGCACTGGGGGGATCAATCCATTTCAAAGTGCTTTCTCCAAGAGCCGGCAAAGTGAAATAAATAAGTACCAAAAAAACCATCCAGCCTATAGCAGGGCGAGACCTAAGCATGAAAGCACTCCTTCCAGGTGATACACAACTGCAAATATCATACAAAAAACAGGCGGTATTTGCAACCCGATACGCTTTATGCAGCCGTATTCCGATGAATTGTTACATACATGCTCGAATTACCAGGAATTGCGTATCAAGCGTAGCCGTGATACAATACACCCAAGCCGGAACGGAGGGGAAACATGTCAAACCACCTTACGGAGATCACGCAAGCCCTATCAAGACTGCGCGTACCCTTTTGCCCGGGTGAGTACGATTTGCACGCCTTGGTGGAGAGCGCTTTTCGTGAAGCGGATATTTCTTTCCTTCATGAAGAACGGCTGGGTCCGCGATGCCGAATTGACTTTTTGGCGGGCACAGTGGGCATTGAAGTGAAAAAGGGAAAGCCGGAACGCAAGCAGCTTTTGCGCCAACTGGAAAGGTATGCTAAAAGTTCACGCATCGAAGCTTTAGTGGTGGTTGTGGAGCGCGCGGCAGACTTGCCGGGAGAAATTTTGGGAAAGCCCTGCATCACATTATCCATGAACCGTTTGTGGGGGATAGCACTTTGATAGAGCAGGAAGAAAATCATATAGAGCCCGATTTGCAGGCACAATTGCCTGCTTATTTGCGTCCCGCAGAATCGGGCGGACATGTTTACGGTATGCTCTCCTATAATAAACGGGCTCGCTGCTGGGTGATCAAAGGGGAACCTTGTGTGACAGAGCTGGCCAAAAGGTTGTTTCCGGGCAGCGCGGGCCATGGCAGGGGCGAAGCACGGTTTACAGCCCACCGGCGAATTGTGGGAGATTTGCATTGGCTGATGCTGCGATATCCCCTTACCGTCAAGGAACAGGATGAAAAGCGCTGGCAGGAGGCACTTTTGGAAGCCCGTGCCTATGCGCTGCGCCGGGAGGCAGCAAGGCTTCTGCCTGAAAGCGCCATCCCTCCGGAAGGTGCCTTCGAAGGGGATTTGCTCCCCTTTCAGCAGCGGGGGCTGGCATTTTTGCTGCAAAACGACCGGGCTTTACTGGCGGATGAGATGGGGCTTGGCAAGACGGTGCAGGCGCTGGCCTGGTTGTCGTCTACGCAGGCTTTTCCTGCCCTCGTCATTCCGCCGGCGCATCTTATACGCAACTGGGAGGCGGAAACAGGCCGCTTTCTGCGAATAAACGGGCGAAAGCCCACGGTGCATATCATCAAAGGGCTCAAGCCTTATAAGCTTCCAACCGCTGACATATACCTCATGCATTACCTTCTTCTCAGAGGCTGGAAAAAGGAATTGCCCGAAGCGGGATTTCAATCGGTGATCTTTGACGAAGTTCAGGAGCTGCGCCACGCCGGCACTGAGAAGTATTCGGCCGCAAGCCTGCTGTCAGCCGCTGTGGGCAAGGTGATCGGCCTTAGTGGCACGCCCATTTACAACAAGGGCGGAGAGATATGGAATGTTGTGAATATCCTGGATTTTCATTTCCTGGGGGATTGGGAGAGCTTCTCCCGGGAGTGGTGCTACGGATATGGCAATGCCGTAGTGGTAAAGCCGGAATTGCTGGGGGATCATTTGCGAAGAGAGGGCTTGATGTTGCGCCGCACCAAGCGGGAAGTACTGCCGGAACTGCCTCCCAAACGGAGGCTGGTGCAGGAGATTGACTTGGACGATGACGTGTACCGCACGCTCATTCAGCCTGTATTGGAAAAGCTGCTCCACTGGAAACAAGACGAGAGCCTCTCTGCATCTCAGCGGGCGATCCTGGAGGAGCAGATCTCCCAGGAAGAGCGCCAGGCTACGGGCCTGGCCAAGGCGCCTTATGTATGCCAGTTTGTCAAGGCACTGCTGGAAAATGGGGAAAAGGTGCTGCTCTTTGCCCACCACCACAAGGTAATGGACGATTACAAAAAGGAACTGAAGGCGTATGCTCCTGCCTTTATCACGGGGCGGGAAACAGGGGCCCAAAAAGAGGATGGCGTACGCAGGTTCATGGAGGGTAAAACGGATCTGTGCTGCATTTCACTCCGGGCAGCGTCAGGTTTGAATCTGCAAAGAGCCGGATGCGTGGTGTTTGGTGAATTGGATTGGTCGCCCGCCGTTCACAGCCAGGCAGAAGACCGGGCACACCGCATCGGGCAGGAAGATTCCCTTTTGTGCTATTATCTGGTAAGCCCGGGAGGCAGCGATATGGACATGCAAGAAGCGCTGGGCCTGAAGGTGAGCCAGTTTGTGGGCCTGATGGGGGATACGCCGCTTACGCCGGAGGAAGCGGCCCTTGGCGCGACTATGGCCCGCGGTCATGTGCAGCATCTGGCAGAGCGGTTCACAAATGAAAATGTAAAGCAAACCATCAACAAAGCCTGACAAAGTTCAGGGGATGCTAAGACTTCGTCAAAATAAGTACTATTTTGACGGCTTGAATGTGAGGATATTATGGCATTCTTTTTCCTTGGAATAATTTATCTAGCTTTTATCAGCCTTGGACTGCCCGATTCCATGCTGGGGGCGGCCTGGCCTGCTATGCGCGCGGCCTGGGGCTCACCGCTGGGCCAGGCGGGAAGCATCAGCCTTGTGGTAGCGGGGGGCACCGTGGTGTCAAGTTTGCTCAGCAGCCGGGTGATACGTCGTTTTGGCACCGGCCGGGTGACCGCCTTCAGCGTTTTGATGACGGCCTGTGCGCTGCTGGGTATTTCACTGGCGCCGGGTGCGTGGTGGCTGTACATCATGGCAGTACCGCTGGGCCTTGGCGCAGGGGCGGTGGACGCGGGACTGAACGCCTATGTGGCCAAGAACTATAAGGCCAGGCATATGAACTGGCTGCATTGCTTCTGGGGCATTGGGGCTACGCTTGGTCCCGTGATCATGGGCGCTTTTGTAAGCCGGGGGAACTTCTGGCAGGGCGGATACCGTATGGTATCCGTCATACAGTTTGCACTTGTCATGATCCTTTTCTTATCGCTTCCCCTGTGGCACAGGGAGGAAAAGCTTAAGTCCGGTGCACAGAGCACCGGGCGATCAAGTGCATTAAAGATTATCGGTGTCAAATGGACGCTTGTTACTTTCTTCTTATATTGCAGTCTGGAAATCGCCGCTGGGTTGTGGTGCGCCAGCTTCCTGGTGGAAATGAAGGGGCTTGCACCTGCCCAGGGTGCCTGGTGGGCCAGCCTGTTCTACGCGGGCATCACGGTGGGACGCTTCCTTTGCGGATTTTTGACATTCAAAATGACGAGTAAGCAATTGATCCGCCTTGGTCTTCTGCTTATCCTTTCGGGCGCGGGCCTGCTGTTTTTGCCAGGGGAAGCGGCAGCGGTTGGCATGGCGCTTATGGGCCTTGGTTGCGCTCCCATTTTCCCTGCGCTGCTTCATGAGACGCCAGCCCGCTTTGGCCAGGAGCACGCCCAGGAACTGATTGGCATCCAAATGGCGTCTGCTTACATCGGCAGTACGCTTATGCCAGCAGTGCTGGGCCAGGCCGCCAACCTGGCGGGCATTCAAATCTATCCCTGGTATCTGCTGGGAGTAGGTCTGCTGTTAGTGATTTGTACAGAACGTATTAACGCCATCATAAAAAAGCGGCCATGATTCTCATGGCCGCCTTGCGCGATATGTTCTGAAAGTCCTGATGTATTACCTTGTGGGTAGGGTGATGCATACGCAGGGCAGAAAATCTGCCGGCGCAAGGCAGGGGTTGGCACGCAGCAGCGAGGCGATGGACAGATTAAATTTTGCTGCCACTGTTTCCAGAGAATCGTTATCTTGAAGAATGTAGTTGGTGGGCAGCGGACAGGGCTGATTCACATCCGGTACGCAGATTACCTGTCCAGGCACCAAGTTATCCAGGTCCACGTTAGGGTTAGCCACTTCCATGGTATGACGGTTCAACCCTGAATTGATTTGGAAATCGCCGACCGATTGCCCAGGCTGTACGGTTCTGCGCTGCTCCAGTGGGCATGCAAATACGGGTGGTTCCACAATGGGGGCAGTCTCGCCGGTTTCTCCGGCAACCTCACCGGGCATCATCATTTCCGGGGGATATTCCATCTGTTTGGGTGGCTGGATGACCTCAGGTAATGGCTGGACACCTTCCACTTGCTTAGGCTGCTTGACGACCTGGGGTTCCTGGGCTAATTGCTGTGTGCCTTCTGCCATGGGGATGCAAAGTACATCGCCTACCATCAGCCTGGCAGGATTGATGTTCGGGTTGGCCGCGATCAGGTCCCTTAAAGAAACCGCGAGGCGTTTACTGATCAGATAATAGCTGTCGCCCCGTTTCACGGTGTATTCATAGGCGCAGGCTTGCGTAGGTGCTGTTGGACCAGTGCTCAGATTCATACATATACTCCTTTCCAGAATTCTGCTATATCTTATGCACCTTGGAAAAAACGGTGCCGGCGAAACGTTGGATGGAAGGATGTAAATTATGCTAATAATGCCAGGAGTCATATTATGAAGAAGAACACATTATCCTTTGTGATCGTGATCTGCCTGACGGTATTCATATGTGTCGCAGCCTCGGCGGGCAAGACACCCAAACCTGCCGGGACATTAGAAACAACTTCAACGCCCATGCCCACGCTGGCACCCTCTCTGGATGCTTGGCCTGCCATGCCTGCCCTTAATGTGGAGGGCTATCTTTCCCCGGAGGCTGGGATGGAGGAATTCGTTCACTCCGATGAGGAAAACGGGCTGTGGATATATATTTCGGCTGGGCTGCAGATTCAGATACAACGCTATACCGACCCCAATATGCCCCTGATCTGGTATGAGGCGGATATCCGAACAATGGGGAAGGAAACACTTCATAGCGTTCCGGCCGATCCAAAAAGGGTTACCAGTATATTCAAAAAGCCTGAAGCCATCGCCAAGACAAACCATATTGTGTTTGCCGTTAACGATGATCAGTTTGTCCAGCGAAAAGTCGATAAAAAAAAGGTGGGAATCATTATCCGCAATGGAACTGTTTATAACAGTACGACGATGCACAGCGGCAATAGCGCTTTTCCCACACTGGATACCATGGTATTGTTTCCCGATGGAAATTTGCGGGTATATGAAAGTAAGGAGCACACGGCTGAGGAGTACATCGATATGGGGGCCACGGATGTATTTGCTTTCGGCCCAATGCTCATAAGGGATGGTATAGTCAGCGAAAGGCTCAGCGGGCTGTTTGTGGAAAGCATCCAGCCAAGGTGCGGCTTTGGTATGGTGGATAAGAACCATTATGTCTGCGTGGTGGCGGAGGGTCGTCATAAAGGAACTAGCGGTGTAAATTTCCTGTGGCTTGCCAACCGGTTGCTTATGATGGGGGCAACACAGGCGCTCAACCTGGACGGCGGCAATACTTCAGCAATTGTATTCATGGGGGAAAAGTTGAACGCAAACAACAACGTTGGGCCGGATGCCAATGTACGAAGCATCAGTGGGATGATCGCCATCGGTGAGACCTCCCAAGTACCTGAAAAGTGAGCAAATCCAGTAATTTCACAAAAAAAGGGCTGTTCTTATACGGGCAGGGTTGCGTGTAGCGCCTTCCTGTGCTAAACTACTCAATGCCCTCCCTGAATAGAGGGCAGGGCCATGCTGCGCCCATGAATTGGCAGGAGGATGTTTTTTCATGAACCATTCCGTCGAAAAGCTTTCCAGTAACAAAGTCAAGATCACTTTTCAAATACCTGCTGAGGCATTTGATGAAGCCATGCAGAAATCTTTCCTGAAAAACCGCAGCCGCATCAATGTGCAAGGCTTTAGAAAGGGCAAGGCGCCCCGGAAGCTGATAGAGAGCATGTACGGTGAAGGTGTTTTTTATGACGACGCTTTTGACAGCCTTTTTCCGGATGCCTATCAGGCGGCCGTCAAGGAGAATGATTTGCAGCCGGTGGACCAGCCTCAGGTGGACATTGGCCAAATAGGCTCCGGCAAAGAACTGCAATTCACCTGCGAAGTGTATGTGCGCCCCGAGGTAACTCTGGGCGAATACAAGAACCTGACCGTTGGCACCCATGAACATCCGGTGACGGATGAAATGGTGACCGAGCGCATTGAGCGGGACAGGGAGCGCGTATCCCGTTTGGTGGACATCACGGACCGGCCCGTAGAACAGGGTGACACGGTGAACCTTGACTATATGGGCACCGTGGATGGCGTGGCTTTTGAAGGCGGCACCGCGAAGGATCAGACACTTGTGATCGGATCTAATCAGTTCATTCCCGGCTTTGAGGAGCAGATGGTGGGCATTGCCATCGGAGAAGAAAAGGATCTGGATGTAAAGTTCCCCGAGGAGTACCATGCCAAGGAACTGGCAGGGAAAGACGCCGTATTCCATGTAAAGGTAAATGGCATTCAAAAGAAAGAACTGCCGGAACTGGATGACGATTTTGCCATGGACGTAAGCGATTTTGACACCTTCACCGCTTATGAGGCCGACATTCGTGCAAAGCTTGAGGAAGATGCGCAAAAATCGTTGGATGTGGAGCGGGAGAACGCCCTGATTGAAAAAGCCGTCGCCAACGCTTCCATGGATGTACCCCCGCCCATGGTGGAGGAGCAATTGGACCAGATCATGCGTGAAATGCAGCTGCGCATGGCTTACCAGGGCCTGAAGATGGAAGATTATCTGAAATACACCGGCCAGTCTGCCCAGCAGCTGCGCGATATGTACAAAGGTGAGGCGGAAAACAGGACCAAGGTGGAGCTGACGCTGGAAGCCATCCGCAAGGCGGAAGGGATTGAACCCACCGAAGAGGAAGTGGATGCGCAAGTAGCCGAGCAGGCCAAGCGCGCCGGGCAGGAAAAGGATGAGTACCTGAAAAAGCTGAATGAACGGCAAAAGGAGTATCTGCGCGACAACGCCGCCATCATGAAGGTGATCGAGCTGATGAAATCCACCGCCACCTTCGTAAAGGAAGAGCATGACGATCATGATGATCATGAAGGCCACGAGCATCATCACCATTGATTCATTTCATAAAAAGATGTATAATATCATCTTCGCAGTTGACCATCAGCCCGGTTTTACCCAGGCATAATTTGAATCGGGCGGTCATATGATACAGGAGCGCCGCATTCCGCCTTGAAGCCTGAGACTAAAAAGGCTGGAAGCGGCGTCCATGCAAAAGGAAAGACCTAAGCAGCGGTTTGCTGCCAAAAGGAGGCAAGCACCATGAGTTTGATCCCAATGGTCATTGAACAATCCAACCGTGGAGAACGGGCGTTTGACATTTATTCTAGGCTGCTCAAGGACCGCATCGTGTTCCTGGGCGGCCCCATTAACGATGACGTGGCCAACGTCGTGGTGGCCCAGCTCCTGTTCCTGGAGATGGAAAACCCCGACGCCGACATCTCGCTTTATATTAACAGCCCGGGCGGCTCTGTAACGGCGGGGATGGCCATCTTTGACACCATGAACTATATCAAGCCCCATGTTCGCACGGTGTGCATCGGCATGGCGGCTTCCATGGGCGCATTTTTGCTCATGGCGGGGCAAAAGGGCAAGCGACTGGCGCTGCCTAACAGCGAGGTCATGATCCACCAGCCCCTGGGCGGCGCCGAGGGGCAAGCCACCGATGTGGTCATCCGGGCGGAATGGCTTCTGAACACCAAAAAGAGGATGAACCGTCTCATGGCGGAAATGACCGGCCAGCCCCTGGAAAAGATTGAACGGGACGTGGAACGGGACCATTTTATGAGCGCTGAGGAAGCTTTAAGCTACGGTATCATCGACGAGATCTACCAGCCGCGGGCGACCCGCGCCTAGAGGTAAAAAATGGCCAAAGACGATTTTACTCCCCGTATGCAGCAGAAGGTGCACAAGTGCAGCTTTTGCAATA
>JAEZHM010000052.1 GCA_023416585.1 Bacillota bacterium | reverse complement strand
GCCTCTTTAGGCGGGGCGGGAGGATTGTACAGGAAGGTAACGGTGTCGGTACTCGGCAGACCGTTTTCATCAAAGGTGATGGAGAATTCGGGAGTTTCCGCGGATAGCGTGTAGCCGTTATCGAAGGCGGTTTGCTCAGGAGTGATGCGGTTTTCTTGGCCTTCCACGGCGTGGAATGAACCGTCTCCCCTGAGGGAGGCACCGTCTGTACCTTGGTAGATCACCCGGATGTCAGCCTCTTTAGGCGGGGCGGGAGGATTGTACAGGAAGGTAACGGTATCCGTACTCGGCAGGCCGTTTCCATCAAAGGTGATGACGAACTCGGGAGTTTCCGCGGTCAGGGTGTAGCCGTTATCGAAGGAGGTTTGCTCAGGAGTGATGCGGTTTTCTTGGCCTTCCACGGCATGGAAGGAACCGTCCCCCCTGAGGGAGGCACCGTCTGTACCTTGGTAGATCACCCGGATGTCAGCCTCTTTAGGCGGGGCGGGGGGATTGTACAGGAAGGTAACGGTGTCCGTACTCGGCAGACCGTTTTCATCAAAGGTGATGGAGAATTCGGGAGTTTCTGCGGACAGGGTGTAGCCGTTATCGAAGGCGGTTTGCTCAGGAGTGATGCGGTTTTCTTGGCCTTCCACGGCATGGAAGGAACCGTCCCCCCGCAGGGAGGTGCCGTCTGTACCCTGGTAGATCACCCGGATGCCAGCCTCTTTAGGCGGGGCTGGAGGATTGTACAGGAAGGTAACAGTGTCCGTATTGGGCAAACCGTTTCCATCAAAGGAGATGACGAACTCGGGAGTTTCCGCGGATAGCGTGTAGCCGTTTTCGAATGCGATTTGTTCAGGAGTGATGCGGTTTTCTTGGCCCTCCACGGCATGGAAGGAACCGTCTCCCCGCAGGGAGGCGCCATCGGTACCCTGGTAGATCACCCGAATATCAGCTTCGGCGGGAGGCTTAGGCGCGGCGGATATGTATAAGCGAATGGCAGTAGAAGGGTCAGTAACCGGGGTGCCGCTCTCATTATTAACGTTGATAAGAACGGGGTTGCCTTCCAAATTATCTGCACCTGTTACTATCCCCAGAGAATCTCCGTTGTTGGGGGTATAGCTATATCCGGGGTAATTTGGATTGTAGATTTTCAGAGTCAGGGAGTTTTGCAGGATGTCGCTGGACAACGTAAGCCAGAAGACGTCGCCCTGCGCCCAAGAAATCAGGGAGGCGGGTTCAGATTCAACGGTGTTTCCGTTGATATCCGTCCATGACATCTTGATTTCAAGACCATTACTCCACTCGGAAGCGGCCATGGCAGGTGTTGATACCCATGGGAAGGCCATGAGCAGAACCATAACGAAGGATAGCATGCGACGGCCAATGGGGTAACTTAGATTCTTTTTCATGTGTGAAATCCCTCCTCAATATGGTGGGCCATGTATACGAATGTAGTGTTCTTCCGCCGGAAGGTTGCGTATGATAGCAAAATCATAAGACTGGAAGACCTGGTAGATTCCCGCCGGAAAGCTGAACCTTGCGGTGGAAGATCCCTTCCATTGCTCCGTTCGGGAGAATGGCGGGAGAGCTTCGCGATGCCATGACAGCCCTGAGCATTTTGATGGCTTTTCACCGCCTGCATGGATAAAATGATTGTTTCATACAAATAACGGATGATACAGCATCACACATCCCTTGGCCGAAGGAATTTATACGCAGTATGTATCATACAGCTCTTTGACAGCGTCTTTACCCGCTTACATAATTTTAACACAAATAGGCTGCTCATGCGCGCTATGCGCATGAGTGATGCCCGGAATATTTACAAATATTCCTGTGATATTTAGGTGGCAAGGTATGTACTGTGGGAAGCCCATCAAAACGCATCTGCGGATGCGTTCAAAGGGCTTTCCTACCTATCTGGCTCAATCGTCACTGCTCACTGTCATTTTTCTCGCTGCTGCGCTGCCGCTTGTATCGCTTGTTACGCCAGTCTCCTCCGCCCCTCCAATTCCCGCCACAGGCGGGGCCGAGGCTTCGGAGCCAAAGACGGCCAGTTTCCGGATCTCTTTGGAAACCTTCAGATACCGTCTCTTTAAATGATCATGCAATTATGCAACGAATGCGACAGCCCCTTTGCATGTTTATGGACAATGCATCATGCTTGTGATTTTTGTAAAGTTATAGTATAATGTTTGTAAGAAACAAGTAAGAACTTGCATATACATAATCATCGGGAAAAGGATTCCTGAAGGAAATGAAAGCTCGTTCTGTTTCGTTTATGGCTCATCTTATTACTGTATTAAGAAGGGAATGAACTGTATGGCTTGGTGGGAGGCCGGGCTGCGCTTGCTTTTGGCCGTTGTAGTAGGCTGTGTGATTGGAATTGAAAGGGAACGGAAAAACAGGCCTGCCGGCATGCGTACGCACGTGCTGGTCTGCGTTGGCGCGGCGTTGATCTCCGTGATGGAATCGTATATGATATCCGACGCCCTGCGCCTGAATCTTCTGCATGCAAACACCGGCGTTACCATTACCATGGGCCGCATCAGCGCGCAGGTGGTAAGCGGCATCGGCTTTTTGGGCGCCGGTACTATTTTTATTGCCCAAAAGAAGATTGCCGGGCTTACCACCGCTGCCTCCTTGTGGAATGCGGCGTGCCTTGGCTTGGCCGCCGGCATGGGTTATTACGGCATTGCAATCGCCGGCTGCGCCATCGTGATGATCACGCTGACCATTTTGCAAAGGGTGGTCAAGGTGAATGCCGTGAAAAATGTGGAGGTTAAGTTCATTCACAGGGTGGAAACGATTGCCTTTATCAATGACTATTTTCAGAATATGGGCATCCATGTATTGGATATCGACTTTCACGTTGAAAACATGGGTAAGTACAATTTATACACGAACCTGTACACTTTGGATATGCAGGGAAAAGCCACATATAAAGACATCGTGAATCATCTTTCGGAATACGCCAACATACAGGGTATACGCACCCGGAACACATGATCCATGGCTTACATCTCAGGCGGCTCTGCTCGGGCCGCTTTTTTGTTGGAATATCATCTTGTATTGACGGGCGGTCGGTGTATTGGTAGAATAGCACAGGTTGTATCCGGGAGGAAAGCAAGTGGCAGCACAAGCATCTTTCGATGGTGATTTTATCACGGTAGTCGGGGCTGTGAATATGGATATCGGCGGCACCGCCTTCGATCCGCTGATTATGGGTGATTCTAATCCAGGGCGTGTGACGCTTAGCCTTGGCGGTGTAGGCCGGAACATCGCAGATAATTTGAGCCGCCTTGGCGCGCCAGTGCGCCTTGTTACCGTGCTGGGAGAGGACGTGTATGGCTATCAGGCGGAAAAAAACTGCCGGGAGCTTCACATAGACCTTTCTTTGAGCCAAACGATATCCGGTGAATCTACCTCCACTTATTTGTGCATCAATAACCCGGATGGGGATGTGAACCTGGCTGTATCCGACATGGATATCTGCCGCCATATCAGCCCGGCTTTTTTGCGGGATCGTATGGAGGAAATCAATTGTTCCAGGGTGGTGGTGCTGGACGCAAACCTCTACGAGGAGGCAATAGCCTTTCTTGCGGAGAACTGTACGGCCCCGCTGTTCGCTGATCCTGTATCAGTGAAAAAGGCTGCCAGGCTGAAGGAGCATTTGCGGAATGTTTATTGCGTAAAGCCCAACCGCCCGGAAGCCGAGGTGCTTTCCGGGGTATCTATCCGTGGCAATGAAGATTTGCCCAAGGCCGCGGAATCGCTGCATAGAAAAGGTGTAAAGCTGGTGTTTATATCCCTGGGTGGGGAAGGGGTATACTATGACGACGGAAGGGAACGGGGGATACTGCCTTGCTATCCGGGAAGGATCGAAAATACCACCGGCTGCGGCGACGCGTTCATGGCTGCGGCCGTGTATGGTTATTTTATGGGAAGGATGCCTAAGGATATGGCTATGATAGGCCTTTCAGCTGCCGCGCTGTGCGCCGAAGCCAAAGGCGCTATCCGAGAGGATATGTCGTTTCAGTTATTAGTAAATAGAATGAAGCATGTTGGAGGCTGATCCATTTGAACGAACAAAAATATCTGCGTGTTGCCCCTGAAGTACATAGCGCCTTATCCCAGGGGAAGCCTGTTGTAGCCCTGGAATCTACCATCATTTCCCATGGCATGCCTTATCCCAAGAATGTGGAAACGGCGCTTGCCGTAGAGGCAATCGTAAGGGATAACGGCGCCATTCCAGCCACAATTGCTGTGATCGGCGGCAAAATTACCGTAGGCATCAACCGGGAAGAAATCGAGTATTTGGGAAAGAAAGGCCTGTCGGTCACAAAAGCCAGCCGCCGTGACCTGCCTCTTTTGCTGGCTCGTGGGGAGGATGGAGCTACCACAGTAGCGGCTACCATGATCGGCGCGCATTTAGCTGGAGTTAGGGTGTTTGCCACTGGCGGTATCGGCGGTGTGCACCGCGGCGCGGAAACTACCATGGATATTTCCGCGGATATGGAAGAGCTGGCTCAAACAAGCGTGATGGTGGTATGCGCTGGGGCTAAATCCATCCTGGACCTTGGACTTACACTGGAATATCTGGAGACCAAAGGCGTGCCAGTGATCGGTTATCAGACGGAGGAACTGCCGGCTTTCTACACCCGCCGCAGTGGATTCAAGGTAGACTGCCAACTTAACACGCCCAGGGAGATTGCGGCCGTCTTTCAAGCAAAAATGGATTGCGGTCTTGCGGGAGGCATGCTGGTCACGAACCCCATCCCGGAAGAATACGCCATGGATTTTGATACAATTAACAAAGCTATTGAAAATGCGCTGGATGAGGCAAAGAAACTGAATATAAAGGGCAAGGAGATCACGCCATTCCTGCTGGACAAAATACAAAAGCTTACAGGTGGGGAAAGCCTGGAATCCAACATCCGTTTGGTGTATAACAATGCTGCACTGGGCGCGAAAATTGCATGCGCGCTTTCAAAGTAATCTAGAAAAACAGCGAAACGGCACAGTATACCAAAAGAAGCGCCATGATGGGATTGAGTACCTTGGCATGGTTTTTCAGCAATCTGCTGAACGCCGTGCCGAATGCAGACCAGCAAAGCGTTGCGGAAAAGCCCACCGACGATAAAAGCAAGCCGAAAAGGATCACATGCCCCAGATCTTTGTAATAGGGCAGGATGTATACGGACATCGAAGTGATGCCATATACCATGATCTTTGGATTCACAAACTGAAGCATCATACCTGAAAGGAAGGTGCTTCTGTTTTTTTGCGCTTGCGGACCGTGCGTGGAGCTTTTGAAAATCTTCCATGCCAGATACAGCATGTAGATAGCCCCAAGAATCAACATGGCCGTTTTTATTTTCGGAATCACAGCGAAGAGCGCGGCACTGAAGAGCGTGCATAGCGTCATAACGATAAAAAAACCGCACAGAATGCCCACATTGAATGGGAAGCTCTTCTTGAATCCGTACATGCTGCCATTGCTCATGGAAAGGATGTTGTTGGGCCCCGGTGTATATGCCGTCACCAGGATATAGGCCAGGAACGCAAGCGGATTGGGCATTTGGTTTACCTCCCGGAACATGTATGATATACTGGCCATGGATAGGAATGGATATGCGATATATAATACGATGTGTGCAGTATGATGTCAATCATCCCGGAGGGAAAATTTTATGGATGTAAACCGGACTATTGCCGGCAACTTCAAAAAGGTACGTGAAGCGCGAAAAATGAGCCTGGACACTGTCTCCCGGCTGTCAGGTGTTTCCAAGAGCATGCTGGGACAGATCGAGCGTGGAGAAGTGAATCCAACCATCAGCGTGCTTTGGAAAATTGCCAACGGGCTGAAAATATCCTTTACCTCCTTTTTGGAAAGGGAAACGGAAGAAACGGAGATCGTAAGGGAACAGGATATCATGCCGATGATGGAGTGCGGCGGGTTGTTCATCAACCATCCTATCTTTTCTTTTGACGAGGAAAGACGCTTTGAAATCTACCGGATCGGAATGCAGCCCAAATGTACGTTTGAATCTTCGGCGCATTTGAGCGGTACGGAGGAGTATATTACCGTGTTTACCGGAGACGCTGTAGTTATCATCAACGGCCGGGAGGAGCTTTTACGCAAGGGCGACTCCATTCGATTCAAAGCTGATGTGGCCCACGGATACAGGAATGATGGGGATGTACCGGTGGAGATGAGCATGATACTTTATTATCCGAGGTAATCATAACAACAAAACAGGCCCGCTGTAATGTAGCGAGCCTGCTTCTATCTTATGCTTATTGAAGGGAATATCGCGCCTGCGGGCGTGACCAAAGTGCTTTCCTACCCACCTGGCTCAATCGTCGCGGTGTTCGCTGCAGCCCGCCGCTCGTTTCGCCAGCCTCCTCCGCCTTGCTTCATCCGCCACTGGGGCGCTTCGGCTTCGGAGCCCTTTGGAAACCTTCGAGATTACTTTGCACTCTTGATATCCAGCCACAGGGCGTTGTAGATCTCAATAAAATCCTGGATGTCATTGAAGTATTCGCATCTTTGCACCACATCGGGAGCTGGGTTCATAACAGGATTGTTTTTGTATTCATCTCCCATCAGTTCGATGGCGCCGACGTTGGGGGAGGAATACCATATGGCTTCGCAGTTAAGCTTGGCGATGTCAGGTCTTGACATAAAGTTGATGAAGGCCTCCGCATTGGCCTTGTTTTTGGCACCCTTGGGTATGACCATGGCATCCACCCACACGTTGGAGCCTTCCTTGGGTACGACATAGTCCAGATCCTCATTCAGGTCTATGGCATACTGTGCATCGCCGCTCCAGACCAGCGCCAAGGCAGCTTCGCCGGCCACCATCTTATCTTTGGTTTCATCCACTTGATAGGCCTTCACGATACCAGCCTGCTTTTGCTGAATAAGAAGATCTTTGGCCTTTTCCAAGGCTATGGGGTCGCGGGTGTTCATGGATTCGCCCAGGTACTTGAGCGTGATGCCCATGGTATCCCGGATACTGTCCATCATGAACACGTTGTTTTTATACTTTGTATCCCAGAAGACAGACCAGCTGTCCACAGGATCCGTGACCATGGTCTTGTTATACAGGATGCCCACGGTGCCCCACATGTAAGGCACGCTGTATTCGCCGGTGGGGTCATAGGAAGCGTTGCGCAATTCCGGCAAGACCTGATCCACGTTGGGCACGCTGGCCATATCGATTTTTTCCAGCAGTCCCTTGGTAATCATACGCTCCACACAATAATCCGAAGGAAACACCACGTCAAAGGCAGAGGGAGTTGCTTCCACCTGCACCAGCATATCCTCGTTGGTTGTAAATTTCATGTAGTTGACCTTGATGCCGGTCTCGGCGGTGAACATCTCCAGCGTCTGCTCGTCGATATAGTCTTCCCAGTTGAAAATATTTACCACACCCGCGCTTTCCGCAAATGCTGCGGCGGGAACCAACATACACGCGATGAGAAGCAGAGCAATCCATTTTTTCATGGGATATGACCTCCTGGTTTGTAATCTGGGTAAATTTATGCTTTGCGCGATTGCGCATAACATCAGAGGTTCTTCTTTTCCGCCTTGGCAGTGCGTCGGTTGACGGCCAGCAATAAAAGCAGCAGCGCTACGAACATCAGCGCGCTCAAAGCATTCAGCGTGGGCTCGATGCCGATGCGGGCCTTGGAATATATCAACGTCGATAGGTTCTGAACCAGCGGGCTGGTGGTGAAATAGCTGATGACAAAGTCGTCCAGCGAAAGGGTGAAGGCTAGTAGCGCTCCGGTAATGACACCCGGGCTGATTTCCGGCAGTATGACATGCAATAAAGCATACCCCGGCGTGGCCCCAAGGTCCAGTGCGGCCTCATAGCTGTACTTGTTCATTTGCTTGAGCTTTGGAAGCACCGAGAGGATCACATACGGCGTATTGAAGGTGATGTGTGCCAACAGCATGGTCACATAGCCCCGCTCCACCTTGGCGAACAAGAACAGAAGCATCAGCGATATACCTGTTACGATATCCGGCATGGTCATGGGCAGGTTGGTCATGGTCATCATAACGGATTGCGGCCGTTTTCGCATGGCATGGATGCCGATGGCCGCCAGCGTGCCCAGGAAAGTAGCCGCGATGGCAGCCAGTATGGCCACGGTAAGGGTCACATACAGCGCGTCCATAATGGACTTGTCATTAAACAGCGCACCGTACCATCTAAAGGAAAAGCCTTCCCACTTGGCGCGGCTTTTACCGCCGTTGAAGGACTGGAAAATCAGCACGATAATAGGGATATACAAAAACAGCAGGATAAGGGAGAGGTATGCATGCTTGATAAACCGCTTCATATCATGCTCCCCCCTTCGCCTTCCGGATCGGCCTTACGCAAAATGCCAAGGCTTAAAAGGATCAGAACCATCATGATCAGGCTGAGGGCGCTGCCCACGTTCCAGTTGCCTTCCGTCAAAAACTTATTCTCAATCAAGTCACCGAACATCATGGTATTTCCGCCGCCCAGGATGCGGGGGATGAAGAACGTGGTGACGGAAGGCATGAATACCATGGTGATTCCAGAAATGATGCCGGGAATGCTGAGTGGCAGCGTTACACGCAAAAAAGTCTTAACATGGCTGGCGCCCAGATCCTGGGCAGCTTCCAGAAGGCGCACGTCCATTTTTGTAAGGGACGTATAGATAGGGAATACCATAAATGGCAGGAAGTTGTATACCATGCCAAGCAAAACCGCACCGTTGTTGTACATGAGCTGCACGCTGCCAACGCCCAGCGACCTTAAAACGTTGTTTATCAGGCCCTGGTCTTCCAGCAGTGACATCCAGGCCACAGTGCGCAGAAGGAAATTCATCCACATGGGTATGATGAACAGCACTACGATGGTGGCGCCTATTTTCATATCCTTGTCCGCCATGAAAAGCGCGGCGGGATAACCCATGAAAAGGCAGATCACGGTACACAAGAAGGCCATCCACAGGGAATAGGCCAGCGTATCCACATTCACCGTGCCACGGTGAATGTAGGAAGCGTACTGATCGCCCATAGAAGCATAGATCTGGTTCTTGGCATGATTGCTGTCAAAAAAGTGGCTGAAATTGTCGAAGGTAAAGGCGCCCGTTTTGTCGGTAAAGGCGTAGTAGCCGATGAGAATCACAGGCAGTACCGTGAACAAAATCATCCACAGCGTATAGGGGGAGGCAAACAGCGAACGTTTTACGCCGCTGTTGCGGCGGATGGACATATACACCAATGACGCAAAGCCTAAAAAACCAAGCACCATCAGCCACCATGCCCAGGTAGGAAGCTGCATGCCACTTATCAAGGCTCCATTTCCTCCTTGGCTTCCGCCATGGGCTTCATGATGTGAATATTGAAAGGTACGATGGAGATACCAACTCTTGAGTTTTGCGGCTGCATGGTGGTGGAATGCACTTTGAAAGTGAACTCTCCGGCATCTATCATCATTTCATAATGGACACCCTTAAAAAGAACGCTCTTGACTGTGCCGGTGAGCTGGCCCACATCCTCACCCACAATCATTACATCCTCTGGCCTCACCACCACATCCACAGGTACATTCTCACCAAACCCAAAGTCGACGCAGGGGAAATCGGCCCCGGCAAAGGTTACCAGCTCGTCGTGGACCATGGTTCCCTTTAGTATATTGCTTTCTCCTATGAAGTCCGCAACGAAGGCATTTGCCGGCTCGTCATATATGCGCTTGGGATCGCCTATTTGAAGTATCTTGCCATCGCGCATGACTACAACGGTATCGCTCATGGTCAGCGCTTCTTCCTGGTCATGGGTCACGTACAGAAAGGTAATGCCAAGCCGCTGCTGCATATTTTTCAGTTCCAGCTGCATTTCCTTGCGCAGCTTCAGGTCCAGCGCGCCCAGTGGCTCATCCAGCAAAAGAACCTCCGGCTCGTTCACCAATGCTCTTGCGATAGCCACACGCTGTTGCTGGCCGCCTGAAAGGGATTCCACGCTGCGCTTGCCGAACCCCTTCAGGTTCACCAGGTCCAGCATGGCATCCACCCGGCGGCGGATGTCATTGCGGTCCACTTTGGCAATCTTCAGGCCGAATGCAATATTGTCCTGTACGTTCAAATGGGGGAAAAGCGCATACTTTTGAAAAATGGTGTTTACCTTGCGCTTGTATGGCGGCACGTGGGTGATATCCTTACCCTCAAAAAGCACCCTTCCTGTCGTGGGGTGTTCAAATCCGCCGATGATGCGAAGCGTTGTGGTCTTTCCGCAGCCGCTTGGCCCCAGCAGCGTTACAAATTCCTTTTTGCGGATATACAAATTCATGCTATCCAGCACCGTGGTGCCGTCAAAATCCTTCGATATGGATTCAAGGTCTATCAGGTGTGTTTTTTCAACCATGGGGAGCGGTCTCCTTTATCGATGATAATACCCTCAAAACATAGGGGGCGTGGAGATCCACAAAACCTTGGCTTTGGATTTACTTGCGTTTATCAATTGATGGGGGGCGTGGGGATGAATGCAGAAACTGTCGCCAGCTTTCGCCTTATGTTTTTTGCTTCCAATTAAAATATGAATGCTGCCCGAGAGAACGAAGCCGAATTCCTCGCCATCGTGGGGCGGCAGCATTTGCGTTTCCCCGCCTTCCGCCATCTCCACAAGTATGGGCTCCATACTGTTTTTCTGGGCGTCGTTCACCAGCCAGGTAATACTGCCATGAAGCGTTTCCGCTTCCTCCTTGACAAACATGTCCTGGGAGGTATAGACGATTTTTTCGGCTTCCTTGTCATTGAAAAAGTTGGGGAGACTGCTGCCCAGGCACTCCAGCATATCGGTGAGCGTTGCAATGGAGGGGGAGGCCAGATCCCTTTCCACTTGGGAAATGAACCCTTTGCTCAACTCGCACCGGTCAGCCAGTTCTTCCTGGGTCAGCCCCCTAAGCATGCGCAGTCGGCGCAGCTTTTCACCGATCTTCATAGGCTCATCTCCTTTGGAATGGATTGCTTTCTGAAACCGCCTCTTTTTGTTTAATCCTGCTAAACTTGCAGTCAATATGGCGAGTTTAGCAATAGTAAACTAAAAGGCTCGGCTTATTAAACCACAAACATGGTTCTGTGTCAATATAACACTTGAAGTATTCTTGCTTTTCTCCGCACCCAAGATCCTGTTTTTGTGTTCGTACGCCCCTAAGTATATTTTATGATTCCCTGTGTATGATTGGGAAGGCCATCCTATACAAAACAGACTGATTATGGTATGCTGAACGCATCAATAACGGGCGAAAACGCCCCTTTTGAATAGGGAAGGAGATTTACCATGCGATCCAGGTTATCCGGCAAGCTGCTGGTGTTTCTTTTTGTATTGGTGTTGGCGGGGATCATACTGCTCAGCGGCTTTTACCGCGTGGGGCAGGGCGAGGAAGCTCTGGTCATCACCTTTGGACGTGTTACTGCTACCCATGGGCCTGGGCTTTACTTCCGCATTCCTTTTGTTCAGAATGTGATCAGCGAGAGCGTCACCACCATCCATACCAAGGAGTACGGCTTCCGCACCACGGCGCAAGGCTCCGCCGGGCGTGCGTCCAAGTATTCTGATAATGAAGGTGAACGTGTGATGCTCACCAACGACAACAGCATTGTGGAACTGGATGCCATCTACCAGTACACCATCCGGGACGTGAAGCAATATTATTTTGACGTAGACGACCCGGAGGACACGCTTCAGTTAGCCTTCGAGGCGGTGATCCGCCGGAATATACAAAGCTTGTCGCTGGACAACGCGCTTTTAAACAAGGAAAATATTGAAAGGTCTGTATTGCCGGAGTTTCAACGCGTCGTAGACAGCTATGAGATGGGTGTGAAGATCAACAGTGTCCGAATTCAGAATATAAATGTCCCCACAGCTGTTGCCGCATCCTACGAGGATGTAAACAACGCCAAGAACGAAATGACAAAGCGTCTTGACGAAGCGGAAAAATACAAAAACGAGGTGCTGCCCACCGCTCGCTCCAAGGCGTACCAAATGTTGCAGGAGGCTGAGGGCTATAAGGCGGAAACGATTGCTGCGGCCGAGGCGGAAGTAGCCGTGTTCGACGCCGTATATGATAAGTATAAGACCGCGCCTGAGATCACAAGGAAAAGGCTTCTGATAGAAACCATGGAGCATATCATGAGCAACAGCGGCAAGATCATCGTTGCAGATAACGAAAGCAATGTATTGAAGGTACTTGATTTGAATGGCGGCGAGGTTCCTAATGCCGCTGTCGTCTCGACGGAAGGAAGGTGATTGATATGCAAAGCGGACAGACGAATTATCAGAAGCCAATCAATTACCAGAGCGAGCAGCTAAAATCCTTTGCACGCAAAAATGGCAAGCGTATCTTTTTCTATGGCATACTGTTCATCATACTGCTGATCCTATTCAACGAGTGCTTCTATGTTGTGGGTGAGGCTGAACAAGCCGTAGTCAGCCGCTTCGGTGTAATCAAGCGCATTGTTATCAATAGCCGCAATGACTTTCATGAGCAGTTTGCTGATCAGCTGAAGGATGAGATCACCATGTCCGGCAGTGTGCAGATCGCTGTAGGCGGCGGTCTTCAATGGAAAATGCCCTTTGTGGACAAGGTGGAACGGTATTCTTCCCGTTTGTACACCTATGTGTCCGACAGCGAGGTAGTGAACACTCAGGAAAAGAAGCAGTACTATATTACCACCCTTGCCAAGTGGTACATCGCTGATCCCGCGCTATTCAGCCTGAAACTAGGCAGCATGGTGAGCGCGGAAAATCAGATGGACAACCTGATCCATCCCGTGATTGTGCAGGCTATCAACCGAATGCTGGCGGACGACTTTGTGAGCAATAAGAATGCTCTGAACGCCTCTTTGGCCGAAGGCCTGAAAACCATTAATGCCGATATGTGCTTAAGGGGCATTGAAGTCAAGGATATTCAAGTGCACCGTACCTCGCTGCCACCCGCCAATATTGACAGCACCTATGCCCGTATGCAGGCCGACCGGGCCAAGGTGGCCCAGCAGCTTCGCAGCGAGGGTCAGGAAGAATATCAAAAAGCCGTGGCCAGTGCCGATCTGGAAGCGAGAAAGCTGGAGGCAGACGCTATGAGCGAAGCCGGGCGCATACGCGGAGAAGGTGACGCGGCGTCGTTGGAGATTTATGCCAACTCCTACGGCAAAGATGACGAATTCTTTAGCTACTGGCGGTCTTTGCAGGCATTGGAAAAATCCCTCGATCAAAACAGCACGCTGGTGCTTGACAAAAATCATCCACTCTGGAGCGATTTGCTGGCGTGGGCGACGCAGAAATAATTCGATCAAGTGGCGCTCAGGCGCCATTTGTTCGAGCCTGCAAGATTTCCCTGCAAAGCCAATGCTTTGCGGCCGGGAAATCGTGTAAGGAATGTTTGCTCCGCAAACGTCCCGCCCGACCGGCAAAGCCGGCCGAGATTATCTCAAACGAGGGAGCTTCGGCCCCTTCGTTGCTCTCCTATAGTCAAGTCTTTATGCTACCGTTCTTTTCTTCGCATTCAGTAATGCGATATTAAGGGAAAGGGTTTCCCTGAAATTGATTTTAAAAAGGATAGGGGTGGTTTGGTTGTTTTCATCTGATCGGTTCTTTCAGCAAAATGGGCAAATTTTTCTTTGGATCATTGTCGGAATTGTTGCCTTGTTCTTCATCGCATTCGTGCGCAATTACATCAAGGTTCCGCCCAATGTGGCGCTCATTGTCAGCGGCCGGCGGCGCAAGTACAAGGTCAAGGACGATACGGGCAAGGAGATTGTAAAGGAGTTTGGCTATCGCATCGTTCGCGGCGGTGCCACATTCGTGATTCCTTTCTTCGAACGGGTGGACAAATTGAATCTTGGCATCATGCAGGTTGATATCAAAACCACACAGCCAGTACCCTCCCAGGAGTACATCGGCATGATGGTGGATGGCGTAGCCAACATAAAAATTGGTTCTGACGCTGTTTCCGTGGCCACCGCTGCGGAACAGTTCCTGGGCTGGACACAAAGCGACATCGCAGCAGTTGCCATGCAGGTATTGGAAGGCAATATGCGCGAAATTATCGGTCGCATGACCATTGCCGACCTGGTGCAAAACCGCGACAAGTTCGCCCAGGAAACGCAGCGGGCTGCCACGACGGATATGAAGAATATGGGTCTTGAGATCGTCAACCTCACGATCCAGAACTTCTCCGACAATGACGGTGTTCTGGATACGCTGGCTGTTAAGAACATTTCCGAGAAAAAGCGTGACGCTGACATAGCCAAAGCGGAAGCCGAGCGCGATACCCTCATCCGCCAGTCTACCGCCCAGCAGGAAGGCTATCGGGCCAAAGCGGAATCGGATGCTAATATGGCCGAGCAGGAAAAGCTGTTGGAGTTGAAAAAGGCGTCCTTCCGGGCCGAACAGGACAAAGCGAAGGCAACAGCCGACCTGGCATATAATGTGCAGCAGGAAGTTGCCCGCAAGGAGCTGGAAACAGAAAAGGCTGCCGCCGAACTGGTCCGCTTGGAAAAGCAAACGCAATTGCAGGCACAGCAGGTTCAAATTGAGCGCGAACGCTTGAGCGTGGAGATCAGAGAGCGTGCCGAAGCGGACTTCTTTAAGGCGCAAAAGGAAGCTGATGCAGCCCTGGTATTGGCAAAGACTGAGGCTGAAGCCATTCGTTTGAAGGGTGATGCCGAAGCGGAAGCAATCCTAAAGAAAGCAGAGGCCATGAAGCAGTACGGTCAGGCCGCCATGCTTGAGATGATCGTCAACCGCCTGCCGGAGATCGCAAAGGCCGTAAGCGAGCCTTTAAGCAAGACCGAAAAGATCATTCTCTTTGGCGAAGGTGGCGCAACCCAAATGTCCAAGGATGTGTCCGGCGCCATGCTCCAAAACTTTGAATCCATCAAAGAAGCCGTGGGAGTGGACATCCCCAAAATGCTCAAAGATATCACCACCGGAGGGCTTGTCGGCAAAGCGGCGCAGGAAGCGTCAAACGGCTGATTGTAACAAAAACTATAAAAGAAGAATGGCTCCCGGTTTGATTGCCGGGAGCCATTCTTTATATGTTCTGATTACTCCACCACTTGAAAGCTTGCTTCCAGCAGCGTGCTGGTTCCGCTATCATTGGTGGCAACAACCTTGTAAGTATAAGTACCTAACTCAAGTGTGCCGAATTTCACGTGTTCATTTACAAACCAACGGAAGTTCACCGATTTTGCTTTTGGATTCCAGGAACGGCCTGTGAGCATGTTGCCGTTTGCGTCAAACACGCCTGCCGTAAGCTGACTTAACTTGGATGTCTGGGAGGATACAACACCCCTCAAATAAAAGCCGCGGCCTCTGATCAGAAGACTTGGCGCGCTCAAGCCGGATGCGGACAGCTTGTCGGATACAGGATCGGGAGCCTTGACTTCGAATTCCTGGCTTAACAGCGTTTTCTGCCCTTCACCGTTTGTGGCAATGATCTTATAGGTGTAGGTGCCCACATCCAGCGTGCCGAACTTGACATATGGGTTCACTTTCCACCTTATGTCAACACTTTTGGCTTTGGGGTTATAGGAGCGGCCTGTGACAAGATTTCCGTTCTTATCGTATACGCCCACCGTAATGTTCGTGATTTTGGATGATTGGGATAAAACCGTGCCCCGCAGCGCATAGCCTTTTCCTTTTGTAAGCGATGTGGGGGAGTTGCAGCCCTTGGCAGACAGGCCGTCCGGTGTTTTTAAGCGTGGTTTCACCTCAAAAGTTTGGCTGAGAAGCGTCTTCTTCACCGACCCGTTTGTGGCCGTGATCTTGTATGTGTATGTACCGGCCGTTAGCTTGCCAAACTCCACATGAGGGTTCACATACCAGCGCAGGTCAATGCTCTTGGCCTTGGGATTCCAGGAACGGCCTGTAAGCATATTGCCCTTGCTATCGTAAGCACCAGCCTCCAGACGGACGATCTCGCTGCTTTCCGATGAAACGGTGCCTTTGAGCGCAAAGGATTTGCCCTCTTCTAGGGTAGTGGGATAGTTGCACCCGGCGGCTGTTACATCGTCTCCCGATCCTAAAGCCATTGCGGCAGGCATGATCGAAAAACACATGAACAATGCCAAAAAGAAAGCTGAACATGCCGTAATGATTTTGCCAAATCTGGATATCATGTTATACGCCTCCAAATACATCCTTTGTATGCTTATATTACCACGCATATATTGTTTTTGTATATTGCTTTTTTTATTTTTACATGATGGACTATACGTATTCAGTCGTATTATGTCCAAATAGTGCGTCTGTGTTCCCTCACGACGATATTTTTGGGACCGGGTCATTGATTTTTGGCTGCAGCCGTGATAAAATTGAATTGGTCAAAGATAGTCAGATATTTTTGACCGTGAAATGAGGGATGTTATATGCGATTGAGCGATACCATAGAACAGTTCATTAAAGCCATGCTGGCGCAGGATGAGCCAGAGGTGGAATTAAAACGCAATGAACTGGCAGAATATTTCAATTGTGCGCCGTCACAGATCAATTACGTGCTAGCCACACGTTTTACCCCCGACCATGGATATATTATAGAGAGCAGAAGAGGCGGCGGGGGCTATATCCGCATCGTGCGCATGGAACAAAGTTCCGGTGAGCATCTTCTTTACCTTATCCATGAGCGCATCGGGGAAGCCATAGGCGAAACGGAAGCTATGCATCTGATCGGGCAGCTTCGGGAGCGGGAGCTTGTATCCCATGAGGGAGCACAGTTGATGGCGGCCGCCATCTCCCAGCGTGCGCTGTCCCTGCCGATCCCCAACGCCTTGAAGGATGCGGCAAGAGCTCGGATCCTGCGAAGCATACTGCTCTCCGTGGCCCAGCAGCACCGCAATTCAGCGGATTCCCAGTGACAAGGGCTTTGCGCCCAAAGGAGACAATTATGTTATGTGAAGAATGCGGCCAAAACCCGGCATCGGTTGTTATCACCGTACTTGTAAATGGTGAGACTGCTACCAGGCACCTATGCAAAGGCTGCGTCAGCAAGATACAAAACAGCATCCAGCAGGGAGACATACAAAGCTTTCTTTCCTCGCTGATTTCATCCATCAGTAAGGAGGAAAAGACTCCGCAGCTTACTTGCTCCAGATGCCACCTGACCTATGAAGAGTTTCAAAAAACCGGAAAACTGGGCTGCGCCCACTGCTACGAAGATTTCAGGGAACAGTTGAAACCGCTTCTGCTGCGTATCCATGGCCGTTCCCAGCATGCTGGGCGTATGCCAATCCTAAATGCGCAGGCGCAGGAGAAAAAGAAAATGATCGCTTCCCTTCGCAGCCGCATGGATCAGGCCGTAGCTGCGGAGAATTTTGAAGAGGCTGCCATACTTCGGGACCAGCTTCGGCAACTGACCATCACCGCGGGGGAGGAATGCAAGTCATGATGGATCATGAGTTAGACGTTGTAGTATCCTCCCGCGTGCGGCTTGCCCGCAACTATGAGGATCTGCCCTTCTCCTCCGTGCAAAGCGACGCCATTGCTCAAATATGCGTGGATAGGGCGGTAAATGCTCTTGCGGCGGAACCTAAAGATACCAGTGTTTACGCGCTTTACAAAATGGGAGACTTAAACAGCCGGGAACGGATGTCTCTGGTGGAAAGCCATCTTATCAGCCGCGACCTGATGCAGAACAATCAAACCGGTGCGGTTCTGATACGTGATGATCAGGCTATATGCCTGATGATTAACGAGGAAGATCATTTACGCCTGCAATCATTGCAGCCTGGTCAGCAGCTTCAAAAGGCAGCGGAGCTGGCCTATGAGGTGGAGGATGCCCTCCAACGCCACATTGCCTTTGCCTTTGATGGGCAATTAGGTTACCTTACAGCCTGCCCTACCAACACGGGCACAGGCATGCGGGCCTCCCTGATGCTGCACTTGCCGCTGCTTACCATGTTCAAGCAGATGGGCAATGTAAGCACATCTGTATCCAAGCTGGGTTTGACCATACGCGGCATCTATGGCGAAGGCAGCGAAGCGCTGGGAAACCTGTACCAGGTAAGCAACCAGGTCACCCTGGGCCGCACCGAGGGGGAAATTATTGAGGCCGTTGTCGGCGTAGGCCGGCAGATCATAGATATGGAAAGAAACCTGCAAAAGCGGGCTTCCGCAGGGGATAATACGGCTTTGGAGGATCAGGTATACCGTTCACTGGGAGCTTTGCAGTACGCCCGACGCATGGATCTTCAGGAATTCATGCAGCATTGGTCCAACATGCGGTTAGGAAGCGCATTGGAGTTTTTACCAATCACGCTTCAGACGGCGGATGCGCTTTTGCCCGAAGCCCAGGATGCCCATATCATGAAAATCGCAAACAAGACACTAAAGGGAAGAGAATTGGATATTGCCAGGAGCCGCTACATTAGAAAAAGGCTTCAAGGCAGCTAAGGAGGAAAAATTATGGCACTATTCGGCCGTTTTACGGAACGTGCCCAGAAGGCACTCACCTATGCCCAGCAGGCCGCCGTTGAACTGAAACATCACTATGTGGGTACGGAGCATCTTCTGCTGGGCTTATTGAAGGAGCCCGGCGAACCCATCCGCGCTCTTTTGGGGAATGTGACCTATGACGCCGTAATGGAGCGCGTGGTCGCCCTCATCGGCCGTGGGGAGGAAGAAGTCAGCGGCGCGCTGGAGCTTACGCCCCGTGGCAAAAAAATACTGGAAGTCAGCATGATCGAATCCCGACGCCTGAACCATACCTTTGTGGGGGCGGAACACTTCTGGCTGGCCATATTACGGGAAGGGGAAGGCGTAGCCTACAACATACTGCGGGAGATGGAAGTGGATGCCGAAAAGCTGAGGGAAAGCATATTGGCACTGCTTAAATCCGAGGAGACGGAAGTTGACAAGGATGGCAAGCCTGCAGCGACAGCCTCCTCGCCTGATACGCCTGTGCTCAAGCAGTATGGCCGTGATCTTACCCAGGCAGCCAGGAATGGCGAACTGGACCCGGTGATCGGCAGGAACCAGGAGATTGAGCGCATTGTGCAGATTTTGAGCCGCCGCACGAAAAACAATCCCGTGCTTATCGGCGAGCCCGGCGTTGGCAAAAGCGCTGTGGTGGAAGGACTGGCCCAGCGTATCGTCTCCGACAACATACCGGAAATCTTGAAGGATAAAAAGGTGATGACGCTGGATATGGGCAGCCTCATCGCCGGCAGCAAGTATCGCGGCGAATTTGAGGAGAGGCTTAAGAATGCCATCGCCGAAGTTCGCAAGGCGGGAAACATTATTTTGTTCATCGACGAAATCCATACCCTGGTAGGCGCAGGAAAGGCGGAGGGTTCCATGGATGCCGCCAATATATTAAAGCCTGCTCTGGCCAGGGGCGAGGTGCAGTGCATAGGCGCCACCACACTGGATGAATACCGCAATAATATTGAGAAGGATGCGGCATTGGAGCGTCGCTTCCAGCCGGTAACGGTGGGGGAACCTTCCCCCGAGGAAGCGCTGGAAATATTGCGAGGGCTTCGCGACAAGTATGAAGCCCATCATAAGGTACGCATTACCGACGATGCCTTGCAGGCCGCCGTTTCCCTTTCCGACCGGTATATTTCCGACAGGTTCCTGCCGGACAAAGCCATCGACCTGATGGATGAGGCCGCCTCCCGGGTACGCATCCAATCCTACACCGCGCCGCCTGATGTAAAGAGCCAGGAAGCGCAATTGAACAATGTGATCAACGAAAAAAAGGAAGCCATTGCCCGGCAGGATTACGAAAAGGCTGCATCGCTCCGCGACCAGGAACGCAAGCTCAGGGCGGAGATAGAAGGATTGCGCGCAGCTTGGGAACAGAAGAAGAGCGCTTCCCGGGAAATCGTTACTGAGGAGGAGATTGCCCAAATCGTATCCAGCTGGACAGGCATCCCGGTAAAGAAGATGACCGAAGGGGAGAGCCAGCGGCTTTTGCACCTGGAGGATTTACTGCACAAGCGCGTCATCGGCCAGGAGGAGGCTGTTAAAGCCGTCAGCCGGGCCATACGCCGCGCCAGGGCCGGCTTGCAGGACCCCAAGCGTCCCATCGGTTCCTTTATCTTCTTAGGCCCTACAGGCGTTGGCAAAACGGAGCTTTGCAGGGCTCTGGGGGAAGCGATGTTTGGCGATGAGGATGCGCTGATTCGCATCGATATGTCCGAATACATGGAAAAGCATACAGTGTCCCGCCTCATAGGTTCACCACCGGGCTATGTAGGCTATGAGGAAGGCGGGCAGCTGACCGAGGCCGTACGCCGCAAGCCCTACAGCGTGGTGCTGCTGGATGAGGTGGAGAAAGCCCACCCCGATGTGTTCAACATCCTGTTGCAGATTATGGAGGATGGCCGGCTTACCGACAATACGGGCCGGGTGGTGAACTTCAAAAACACCATCATCGTCATGACCTCCAACGCCGGTGCCCACGCCATCGGCCACAGCCGCTCACTTGGCTTTGGCAGCACCATCGATACCATGCGATCCTATGAAACCATGAAGGAGCAGGTGATGAAGGAGGTCAAGGATATCTTCCGCCCCGAATTCATCAATCGTGTAGATGAGCTGATCGTATTCCACGCCCTGGAGCAGAGTGACATTGACAAGATCGCCTATCTGATGCTCTCCCAGGTGGCTGACCGGCTGAACAAGCGGGGCATGCACCTGAAGTTCGAAGATGAAGTAGTGGCCCTCCTATCCAAGGAAGGGTACGACCCGCAGTACGGCGCCAGGCCTCTGCGCAGGGTGATCCAACGCACGGTAGAGGATGCTTTGAGTGAAGAGATCATCGCCGGGCGGCTTAATCTGGGCGATGATGTGCGGCTGTTTGTTCAGGACGGAAAGATCGCCTTTGAAAAGGCGTCGCCAAGCATGAACATGGAAGAAGAACAGGCTAAAGTGTGAAGTACTCAATCAAGTAATGCTTCAAAGGAAGAGCATTTGCGAAAGGCCGCCCATAATTGCGTAATGCAATAGGGTTAATTCTCAAAGAAAACGGCGCAGTCGTAATGTACGGCTGCGCTGTTTTTCTCGTGCGGCGTATGTGGGACATGGTTTGATTTCATGTTATCTGACACATAAAATGAAATTTGGAAACTTCGCATTATGCTTTTTGTGTAGATTTTACTTAACGCCTGCTTCTAAAACAGTAAATGTTTTAGAAGCCAAATCAATTTCAGCCTCAACGCCAATTGGCAGTACGGTCATAGGGTTTGAATGTGTAAATTCTACACCTGAAAATACAGGCAATTTCTTGAGTCCTTCCTCATGAAGAACTTTAAGTATCACCTCTTCCACCACATCATCAGGCAATCTGGGCAGAACCAACGCACTTGCATGATGAAACATTCCTGTAGCTGCGAATGCCCGCATTGAATGGATACCCGCGATTTTCATACCATAAGGCGCTCCATCCTCAAGAAAGATTATACTGTTTTTCCATAAGTCGGGGGGCGGGAAAAGACATGTTCCCCGCATTAAATGAAGAGGGCCACTGCAACCGGTCATGATATGCCCTTTCACTTTACCGGAACCTTGATAGACTTTGTAACCCTCATTGTCATTCCAGATTAATTCATCAGCTTTCGTACTTTTCCAATCTAATGGCGTCCATCTTTCACATGGTTCAATTTGGCCCATGGGATCACTGGAAAACAGGGCTTTTTGTATCCACTTTACTGTATAGGGATTCAATTCGCCAGGTTCCGATATTGTCGCAAGCACATTCGCACCATAAAAAGATATTACACCCGCGTATGTAAACATGTGATGAAAGGTGTCTCCATCAGAAAAACCGATAAAAATCTTGGGATTATTCCTAATAACATCAAAATCGATATGCGGCAGTAACCGAATGCCGTCATCACCGCCCATATTAAGAAAAATACCTTTAATATCAGTGTTTTGCAAAGCTTCCATTAAATCATCCGCACGTGCTTTCGGATTTTCGTACAGATATTTGGAGCCTTTCATACTATTGGATGTTTCAGTTACTTTCAAACCAAAGGCTTGTTCCAACCGCCGCTTTCCGACTGCATACCTTTCAGCCATGTCAGGATCACCGGCACGCCCACCGGACAACGATATAGTCGCTATGGTATCGCCAATATTCAGTCTGTCGGGTTTTATGAATATTCCCACCTCTTCACCTCCGAAATCATAAATAATCCGAAGTTCAAATCCTCCCGGAAATTTCCCGTTTGCTTTACAAAAAAGGGTTACTTTTACCCAGACATTAATAATAACACTATTTCCAATATATTCAACTATATAGGTATATTTATAGAAACGGGTGCAATATTGAAACGAAAGGCCAGGCCTGCACAAAGCAGGTTCCCGGCCCTTTTGTTGTTGAGAAGCAATTATGACCTGCTTTCTTTCTGGCTCAGCCGGAGAGTATGATGCATTTCAGTGAAAAGTTCACTGTAACGAAGGTTTTCTGCCGGGATTCTTGTGATGCCGGCCCGAAGGGATACGGGTATCTCACGGTCGTTCCATGTGATCGGCTTACCGTTGTATGCAAGCACCTGCCCCATGATTGATTCCGCATCACGCAGTTCACTCTTTCCCGTAACCAGCGCAAATTCATCACCGCCAATGCGCAGAACAAGCATATCGTCTGACGAGACGCTTTCGATCCTGCGGGCTGCTTCCAAAATGGTCTTGTCACCAGCATCCCAGGCAATTTCGTTGATAGGGAGCAGTCCATTCACATCAAAGCATACCACATAGGTGCCCCGCATTTTTTGAAACATTTCGTAGGCCTCCGACAAGTCTACTTTTTTTCTGGCCATTTCCGGATCATCTCCTTCGTGATATTTGTATTCGATCTTTGGAAACAGACCGCTGAACCGCCACGTTTCCTTGTAAGCCGATGGCGCCACATCCCACATACGCTTGAAGGCGCGGGCGAACACCTCCGGTGAGTTGTATTGGTACCGCATGGCAATCTCCGTGACCGTGCCATTGGATTGTGCAATATCCCGCGCAGCGTTTGTCAGCCTGCGCTTTGCGATGTACTCCTTGAGGCTGTGGTAAAGCGCATACCGGAACAGCTTTTGAAGCCCGGACAGGGAAGAACAGCAGGCCTTTGCCACATCCTCTCCCGTAATAGGGTCGCAAAGATGCTCTTCAATGTAATTGACGGCGGTTTCCAGCAGAAAGAAGCTTCGCATAGTATCACATCCCGGCACGAGCAATAACGTTATTGTGACTGTATTCTATCATGATCGAATGGTTTGTGCTTGATGATTTGGGCATATTTTGCATTTTGGTGAAGAAATGTGCGCAGGAACGGTCCCCACCTGGTTTTCATAAAGAAGGAATGGAGTGATAAGCGCCGTGCTTGCCGGAGGCCGGCTGCGCGGAGACAAAAGGGGTGTAGCTTATGGATTCCATTTTTCAAGGGCTTACGGGAAGGATCGTGCTGCCTAACAATCCCTTATACAATGAGTTAAGGCAGGGCTTTAACAGAGCCGTACAGCAATATCCTGTAGTGATAGATTATTGCCAAAATGAAGCGGATGTTTCCAACGCGGTTTTGTGGGCCAGGGAGCATAATGTGCCTATCCGCATTCGCAGCGGCGCCCACAACTACGAAGGCTATTCCAACGGCAATTGTACGCTGGTGATTGATATCAGTGAAATGAACGCCATGGAGATAGACGAATGCGAGGGTGTTCTCCGCGTTCAGGCAGGTGTGACCAATGGGCAGGTATACGGTTTTGTATCTTCAAGAGGCTATCCGTTTCCCGGCGGAACATGTCCCACCGTGGGGGTGAGCGGGTTTGCTTCCGGCGGAGGATGGGGGCTTTCATGCCGGATGTTTGGCTTGGGGTGCGATAATCTGCTGGAAATCAGGATGGTGAATTTTGAGGGAAATGTGCTGACGGTTAACCGCATGTGCAACGCCGACCTTTTCTGGGCATTAAGAGGTGGTGGAGGCGGGAATTTTGGCGTTATAACGGGTATGGCCTTTAAGCTTCCGCCACGTGTAAACAGGGTGACGCTGATTGAAATCGACTATCTGCATGTAAGCTCTCAGGAACAGGTTCGATTTTTGCAGACATGGCAGCATTGGCTTGCATCCGCCGATAACAGGATGACGCTGATCGCTCGGATTTACAATTCCGAAAGCGATGGCCTGGCGATGCTGGTGAGGGGCATTTTCTATGGGGAACCGGAGGAAGCAAAGCAGATATTGAGTTGTTTCCTTGCACTTGAAAACGCGGAATCCAACCTGGAATATGTAAGCTTCCTGGAGGCTGTGACAATCATCGGCAGCAGCTATCCGCCTTTTGAAAAGTTCGAATCCGTCAGCCGCTTTGCGTTACGGGAATTAACGGTGAACGAATGCGAAACATTGGCCGAAATCGTAAGCCGTCCGCCTCAGGGGTCTGTGTTTGCGGGTGTGTCCCTTTACGCGCTGGGTGGCATGGTCTCAGATATTGACGTTAACGAGACGGCCTTTTTCTACCGCCGGGCACATTTTATCCTCTGGCTGGAAACGGTATGGGATAATGACCGGTTTGCGCAGGAAAATATGGATTGGATCAACCTTTGGTTTCCATGCTTTGCGTCCATGACAGATGGTTCCTACGTCAATTTTCCGTATGATGAGCTACCCTGCTATCTGGAAGAGTACTATGGGGCACATGCGGGTGTACTTTGCAAGATCAAAGAGAAGTATGATCCCATGAACGTATTCACCTTCCCGCAAGGGATTGACGGGTTCGGCAAAGCGAAGCGTTTCTTCCATGAGGATGGCGCCTTAGGTATAGAGGGAGGATTCTTCGAATTTAGGACGGACACATTCAATCACCGTGGCTTCAGGTATGTAAGAGAGCAAGTATGATTTTTGTATCCATTCATTGTAACGAAAATATCGAATGTTTGTTTGCTTTTGGCTTCCGGCGCATGGACAAGTATGCGGTCATGGGCTATAATGGAAAGGAAATTTGTATACGCTATTGGGGGCACAGGCATGAATCTGGAGCAATTGCTGGACCGCTGGAAGCAGGACGAGTATTTCATGGAAAACGTCACCTGCTGGCATACGATTCCCGCCCGGCCTGCCCAATATGGCGACTATCCGGAGGGGATTGATTCCCGCATTCCCGAAGTCTTAAGCAAACGCGGCATCCATCGTCTGTATACCCATCAAGCAGCAAGCCTTGCAGCCACGGGAGAAGGCAAGGATGTGGTGGTGGTAACGCCAACCGCCTCCGGCAAGACCATGTGCTACAACCTGCCTGCGCTTTCATCCATATTGCAAAATCCCGATTCCAGGGCATTGTACCTGTTTCCCACAAAGGCGCTGTCTCAAGATCAGGTGAGTGAATTGTATACTCTCATAGAAGCGCTGAATGTGGACATCAAAACCTATACCTACGACGGAGACACGCCTGGTTCCGCACGTAAAGCTGTAAGGCAGGCAGGTCACATCGTGGTCACCAACCCGGATATGCTCCACAGCGGTATCCTGCCCCAGCACACCAAATGGGTAAAGCTGTTTGAAAACCTGCGCTATATTGTGATTGATGAAATCCACGCCTACAGGGGTATTTTTGGCAGCAATCTGGCCAATGTCCTAAGAAGGCTTTTGCGCCTTTGCGCATTCTATGGAAGCCATCCCACATTCATATTGTGCAGCGCAACCATTGCCAACCCCAAGGAACTGGCAGAAACACTCACCGGCCGTCCTGTGACAATGATAGATAACAACGGCGCGCCTACGGGAGACCGGCATTTCATCTTCTACAATCCGCCGGTGGTGAACAGGCAGCTTGGCATCCGCAAGGGTTCAGTGCAGGAGACAAAGGCCATCGCTTCGACGCTTTTAAATAACGGCGTGCAGACCATTGTCTTTGCCAAAAGCCGCCTGATTGTAGAAGTGCTGACCCGGCATTTGAAGGATATGGTGCGCGATCCCCTGGGCAATGCCGGCCGGGTACGGGGTTACCGGGGCGGATACCTGCCCAGCGAGCGGCGGGACATTGAATCCGGCCTTCGCAGGGGGGCTATAGACGCAGTTGTATCCACCAATGCGCTGGAACTGGGAATCGATATCGGCGCACTGGAAGCCTGCGTTCTGTGCGGTTATCCCGGTACCATTTCCAGTACATGGCAGCAGGCAGGCCGGGCTGGCCGGCGCAAGGGAACGTCGGTGATGGTGATGGTCGCTTCCTCCGCAGCCATCGACCAGTATATTGTGACCCATCCCCATTACTTCTTCAGCCAGTCGCCGGAGCATGCGCTACTCAATCCCGATAATCTGTATGTGCTGCTTAGCCATTTCAAGTGTGCCGCCTACGAGCTGCCCTTTGAGGATAACGAGACATTTGGAAACGTGGCTTCCACCCAGGAATTATTGGATTATCTATCAGAAGAAAATATACTGCGCCACGTGGAGGGCCGCTACCACTGGATGGCGGAAGATTTTCCGGCTTCGGAAATATCCCTGCGCTCGGCGGCGAACGAAAACTTTCTGATCGTGGACATTACCAACCCCGCCCATCATAGGGTAATAGGAGAAATGGACCGCTATACCGTGCCCATGCTTTTGCATGAGAATGCCATCTACATGCACGAAGCCCAGCAGTACCAGGTAGAAAAGCTGGATTTTGACGGCTGCAAGGCGTTTATCCGGCAGGTGGATGTAGACTATTATACCGATGCCGATTTGAACATCAGCTTAAGCCTTCTGGATATCGCCGAAGAGAAGGGCGAGCCCCAAAGCCTCAACCGGGTACTGGGGGAAGTGAAGGTTACCACCCTGGTGAAGATGTTCAAGAAAATGAAGCTGGATACCCATGAGAACCTGGGCTTTGGCCCTGTGCGTCTGCCGGAAACCGACATGCATACCACCGCCATGTGGTGGACGCTGCCGGATGATATTGCCGGTAAATACGGCAAGGACGAGCTGCAAAGCGGCATGCTGGGCGTATCGAACCTTTTGCGCATCGTCGCGCCGCTGTACCTGATGTGCTCACCCAGGGATATCTGCGTCGTCTATCAGGTGAAGGGAACCTTTACCCAGAAGCCTACGCTGTTCGTATATGACAACAGCCCAGGCGGCATCGGTCTTGCGGAAAAATGCTTTACCATGCAAAGCTTGCTTATCAATCACGCGCTGGACATCGTTTTAAGTTGCGAATGTAAGGAAGGCTGTCCCTCCTGCGCGGGTCCGGTGGGGGAAATCGGCGCGGAGGGCAAGAAGGCCTCTATCTCCCTTTTGAAGGAGATGATTGCGTGCCCGTAAGCCTCCGGGATAAACTAAAGGCGGTGGACAAGCCCAAGCCTCAAAATGAAGTAAAGCCCGCCGTTCCTGCTTCGGGGTGCTATCATGAGGAAAAAACCTTTCCTTGGGCGGAGCTTTCGGGCATCCCAAGGGAGCTTCATTTTTCCGGCCGTATCCTGGGGCTTGTGCTTGGGCATACGATACCCGAGGCTATCGATCCACATCGTATTCTTTACCTGGATACGGAGACGACGGGGCTTTCAGGAGGCGTGGGTACATTGGCTTTCCTTACGGGAGCCGGTTACTTTACCAAGGATGGGTTTACTGTTCACCAGTGGGTGATGCGCGATTACCCCGAGGAGCGGTTCATGCTCACCGCCCTCCAGGCTCTATGCGATGGATTCCAACTGGTAGTCACCTTCAACGGCAAAACCTTCGATCTTCCTCTTCTTCAGGCCAGGATGCTTATGAACCGCATGGAAACGGACGCGCTGGAAAAGATGATCCATGCAGATCTATTGCATCCTGCGCGCAGGGTATGGAAGCTGCGGCTGAAAAGCTGCCGCTTAAGCCGCCTGGAGGAGGAGATTTTTCTTGCGCCAAGGGAGAATGATCTGCCGGGCAGTGAAGCGCCGGAGCGGTTCTTTCAGTTTTTGAAAACGGGAAACTTTGCGCTTTTTAAGGATGTGATAGATCACAACCGGCAGGATATCGTATCCCTGGCAAAGCTTTTCTACAGGCTGCTGAGCGTGTATGAAAAGCCGGAGCAGCAAAGCTTTTTTGAGGATATCTTCAGCGTGGGCCGGGCATTGGAAAAGCAGGGGGAGACTGATCTTGCCAGGCACTGCTACCATCTTTGCACGGGAGGCAGCGTGAAAACCCAGGCACAATTGAGCTTGGGCCGCAGTTTCCTTCGCGCAAGGGAGGTCGGTGAGGCCTTATCCGCCTATCAGCAAATGATTGCCTGCCATGAGGGGGGCCTCATCCCTTATATCGAGCTAGCCAAATTGTATGAGCACCGGTTGCATGATGTAAAAAATGCCCTTGAAATTACAAAAGCAGCTATTTTGCTGGCATCAGAGCCTGTGCTTTCATCCAAAACCGCTATGCAGGGAATGCAAAATGAGTTACAATACCGTTATATGCGTCTGTTAAAAAAGACGCAGACTCTCACCCTTACGAAGGAGGCGCGGATACGATGAGCTTTATGGGAAATATCAAGGGCCGCATGGCTCTTACCAAGCAGGGAAAGGGCGACATAGAGGGAGCGAAGAAGCTGTACGAGGAGGCTTTGGCCGCTGGAATGGATTCTGCCCAATACATGCTGGCGTATTCCGTGCTGCTTTTGCGGGACGGAGATTATGAAAAGGCCAAGGGTGTTCTTGTGAAAACGCAAAAAGCGCCCGGCTTAAGCGATGCCCAGCGCCAGCAGCTGTTCATGAATTATGCTGTTGCCAGCTACAAGCTGGGAGATCTGAGCCGCGCAATTGAGCTGATGGAAAAACAGCACCAGCGCAGTCCCAGCGGCCTGATCTTTGGCACATTGGGCTATTTGTATGTGGAAAGCGGAGATTTGGAAAAGGCCAAAGCTTTCAACCAGGAAGCCTTGGATTATGACGATACAGATCCCATCGCTCTGGATAACATGGGGCAGACCCTCTACCGCCTGGCGGGGGATAAGGAGGCTGCCAAGCCCTACTTTGAAATGGCGCTGAAAGAAAAATCCACTCAAATTGACACCCTATATTTCCTGGCTCAGTATGATATCGAAGCCGGCAATAAGGAAGCCGCCATCGAGAAGCTGGAGAAAGCGCTGGAAGGCCGGTTCTCACCGCTTAATCACGCCACACGGGAAAAAATACAGGAATTGCTGAATCAACTGAAAGCATGACGGGGTGAGCGGTATGCAGCTTATGGATATCAAAGCCGTAATTTTCGACCTGGATGGCGTGATCGTATCCACTGACGACTGCCATTACGAAGCCTGGAAACAGTTGGCTGACAGTCAAGGCATTTATTTCGACCGGGACATCAACCAGCGCCTGCGCGGCGTGAGCCGCATGGAAAGCCTGGAAATTCTTCTGGAACGAGCCATGCGCACCTATACGGAAGAAGAAAAAATCACCATGGCTACGGAAAAGAACGAAACGTACAAGCGCCTGGTCATGAAGATTACGCCCGCGGCTATCCTCCCCGGCGCTTCTGCAACGCTTCAAAAGCTTAGGGAAAAGGGCGTTTTGATTGCCATAGGATCTTCCAGCAGGAATACGCCCATCATTTTAAAGCAGATTGGCCTGGAAGGATATTTTGACGCCGTGGCTGACGGTAATCATATCAAAAACAGCAAGCCTGATCCTGAGGTATTCCTTCTGGCCGCAAAGATGCTGAACATTCCTCCCGAAAATTGCTTGGTGGTGGAGGATGCCGATGCTGGAGTGGAAGCCGCACTGAACGGAAACATGAGGGTGCTTGGCGTCGGGGCTGCAGCTAAAAATCCCAGGGCGACGGTCGTGGCGGACTCTTTGAATTACATTGATCTGGTTTCTTTGATCGCATAGCATACGGACCTGGTTTGGATTTACTTATAGTTGGCAGCGGTTGGGAGGAATGTGTATGTTGGACCGGCAGGTAGCCCAGGATGTGCTGATAGAGGCCATGAGGACCGGTGGAGATTTTGCTGAAATATATCTCGAGGACAGGCGCAACAACGTACTGCAAATGCGCGGTGGAAAGATTGATACGGTCTTGAGCGGAAGGCGTCACGGGGCCGGCATCCGTGTGTTTCAAAACCTGTCCGCCATTTACGTGTATACCAACGATACTTCAAGGGAAGGGCTCATGGAATGCGCCAGGCGCGCCGCTGCGGCGGTAAGCGTTGGGAAAGCAGCTTTGCCAAAGCTTTTGCAGCCCCGCGAGACGGTATCGATGCACCCCATCGCCTATTTCCCTACCACGGTGAAGGCTGCGCAAAAGGCTGAAAAGCTAAGAGCAGCTCATGCTGCGGCCTCAAATTCCCCGGAAGTCAAACAGGTGGTATTGGGTTATTCAGATTCGGAGCAGGATGTATGGATCGCCAACAGCGAAGGGCTGTTCACATGTGATGAAAGGGTCTACTCCCGCCTTTCCTGTTCCGCCGTTGCCTCCGACGGCACGGAGAATCAAACAGGATCCTGCAATCCCGGGGCCATGATGGGCTTTGAACTGTTCGACCATAGGGTGGACCCGGAAAAGGTGGGGAAGGAAGCGGCGGAAATCGCCGTCACCATGCTCCACGCCCCGGTTTGCCCAGCGGGTGTGATGCCGGTTGTTATTGATAACGGCTTTGGCGGCGTAATCTTCCATGAGGCATGCGGCCACAGCCTGGAGGCAACGGCTGTTGCTTTCGGCACCAGCGAATTTACCGGGAAGCTTAATCAAAAAATTGCGGCAGATTGCGTGACGGCAATCGACGATGGTACCATACCGAACGAATGGGGCAGCCTGAACATTGACGACGAGGGTACGCCCACCACTCGTTTGGTTCTTATTGAAAAAGGCATCCTGAAAAACTACATGGTGGATAAGTTGAACGGCCGGCGCATGAACATGACGTCTACCGGCAGTTCCCGCCGGGAAAGCTACGCTTATGCACCTACCTCCCGCATGCGCAATACCTACATTGCCGCCGGGCAGGATGATGAGCGGGACATGATCGCAACCATGGGTGACGGGCTGTATGCACGGCGCATGGGCGGCGGATCGGTGGACCCCGCCACCGGCGAATTCAACTTCAACGTCATGGAAGGGTACCTGGTGAAGGACGGAAAGGTCGCTTCCCCGGTGCGCGGCGCATCATTGATCGGCCGTGGTTCGGAAGTGCTGATGCGCATCGACAGGGTGGGAAAAGACATGCAGATGTCACAGGGCATGTGCGGCAGCGTCAGCGGCAGCGTGCCTACCAACGTTGGCCAACCCATGATCCGCGTAAGCCGCCTTACTGTTGGCGGAAGATGAAGCTGGTATAGGAGGTAGATCATTATGATATTGGATGCTTTTTTGCATAAGTTGATGGATGCAGCCCGTGATGCGGGCATTGAGGCTGCTGAAGCGTACATTGCCTCGGGCGACAGCTTCAGGGCCGTTTCTGCTGAACAGGAAATCGTGCAGTATGCTGTGAACACCACTTGCGGCCTTTCTCTGCGTGGCCTTTACGGGGGCAAGATGGGCTACGCCTCTACCGAGGTCATGGATGAAGAGGCCGTAGGTCAATTGGTGAACGGCGTGGTGGAAAGCGCCTCCCTGTCGGAGGAGGAGGATAGACAGTTCATTTACGCCGGAGATAAGTCGTATCCCAGTGTAGATACCTATAACCCGGCTTTGGAAAGTGTCACCCCCAAGGAGAAACTGGACTTTGTTCTGAACATGGAAAAGGCGGCAGTCAATAGCGATCCCCGCGTCAAACAAGTGAAGTACAATACTATTATGTCCGGTATCGGTCAGGTTCGCATCAAAAACACCTATGGCCTGGACATTTCCTACAAAGGAAACTACTGCGGCGCTTACCTCCAGCCTATCGCAAGGGAAGGCGACAAGGCCAGCACCGCCTTTGATATCAACCTTACCCACGATTTTTCCAAGCTCAATTATCAGGGCCTGGCGGAATCCGCAGTGCAAAAAGCTGTATTCGGCTTGGCGGGTAAACCCGTAAAGAGCGGAACCTACCGTGTGATCCTGGAAAACGGCGCCATGGCCGATATATTAGATACATTTTCCGGGATATTTTCCGCTGAAAATACACAGCACGGGCTTTCGCTTTTGAAGGGCCGGGTGGGGGAAACCATTGCATCAAGCTGTGTGGTATTAATGGATGATCCACTTTTGCCTTACGGAGAGGGAAGCCGTCCCTTTGATGCCGAGGGTGTGGCCTCAAAAACCAAGGCGGTCATTGAGAACGGTGTTTTGAAAACGCTTTTGCATAACCTGAAAACCGCTCAAAAGGACGGCGTGCAGACCACTGGAAATGCCAGCAAGGCAAGCTACAGCGCCCCTGTCAGAGTATCAGTCACCAATTTCTTTTTAAAGCCCGGTCCGGATGATCTGGCAGCAATGATGACCAATATGGGCGACGGGCTGGTGATCACCGAAGTGAGTGGCCTGCACAGCGGCGCCAATGGCGTCAGTGGTGATTTTTCTCTGCTTGCAAAAGGATTTATCGCCAAAGAAGGTAAAAAAGGGAATCCCGTCGAACAAATTACTGTAGCAGGAAATTTTTATCAGCTGCTGAAAAATATTCAGGCTGTAGGCAGCGATTTGAAGTTCCCCGGCAGCAACGTTGGCAGCCCGTCCGTAGACGTAGGGGAAATGGCGGTGGCCGGCGCTTAATCATGAGTAGAAAATTCTGCCTGCATTAATACCTAATGCAAAAGCTTCGCTAGGAGGAGATACGATGACGCAAGTGCTTTCGTTTCTGTTTTCGGCAGGATACTATCTGGTATGCTTGTCGGTACTTCTGCGGGCCGCATTGATGTATGCGGCATACTTGAAAACATCTTTGGAGGGACGCAAAAAGGCAGGTCCGTCCCTTGCGTTGTCTGCAGTTGTGGAATTCGCCTGGTGCGCGCTGGTAGGCCTGAGCTTCGGCGTGTCCCATGTGGATTTCATTCCTCTGGCGCTTTCCATACTAGGCCTATCAGCCTTAAGGCGGATTGCTCCCTTTGAGAAGGTTGGTTCTCAGCACGTATACAGCCTGCTGTCCTCCCTGCTTCCTCAAAAACAGGCGTCATTGGCAAGGGCAACGGCGTTGCATTTATTCTGACAGGTAAAATGCATATCCCCTCCCGGCGTACCGGGAGGGGCATTTTTTTGTAAAGAGAACGTGAAGGATGATTAGTTCGGATCATGTGACGTACGATGACATACTGTATGGACTGAAGACGGCCGGTATTGTACCAGTATGATGGCGGAGGTTCACAGTTCTCTATCCAGCATTGGTCATGTTGTTGGCGGAGCGGATACGTTGATACGTGCGCTTATGGATGCCGTGGGGTTAGATGGCGGGATTGCGATGCCGGCCTTTCGTATTTCCCCGCCTGTACCCAGTGATGCGTTAGAGTTGGCCCAAGGTATTACAATGAAGCTGAAGATTCTGCCGGAAGATAAACAGCAAAGGCTTTCAGAACATTATTGACAACAGCGGGATGGGAATATTGCTGGGTGGATATCTATAGGCTGTCCAGCATGCATTATATGGAGAGCAGCCTCCCCGGGGAGATATGCGCCATATTTACGCCTAAATAGGAAGTCCGCAAGCGTTACCCTGAGGATCAGTGGTATGTAGAAACAGGCGTGCCGCCGGTGAAAGCCTGGCACAAGATTCAGGAGGAGGCATACAGGCGGGGTATATCAGGAATCCATACATTGGTCCATGAAAGTGTATGTTCTTTGTGGTAAAAGATGTGGTGGGCTTGTACAAGGAGGAGCATAAAACAGATCCGATGGGGCTGTATGGCTTGCGATAAATGGAAACCGGGTCACCTTTTCGGATGACCCGGTTTTTTTTTTCGCTATCTTGCAACCACATTGCCGCAGGCGATCTCCGTGCCAGAGTCACCGGAGGGCTGTGACCTGAAGTCGTCGGGGTTCTGGTGGATGACCACGGCCCTGCCGATTGCATCAGATACGGTTATGCGTGGGGTGAAAAAGCTTAAATGCGCCGAACCGCCTTTGGTAGGTGCCGCCAGCAGCACGGGGAAGTCGCCGGCGTGCTCCGGATGGGGCTGATTGGTAGGGTTATAGTGCGCGCCGGCCTGCGGGAAATAATTGATGGTCCCGTCGGGATTGGTCACGGGCCCGCCTCCGCAGTTGCCCGAATGCAGGTGGAAGGCAAAGAAATTGGAAGTCGTCTGGGGCAGGCCTGCGATATCAGCCTGCACATTGGTGCCTCCCAAAGCTTCCTTAAATACCACCGTCCCACGGATGCTGGGAAAGGCGGCGCTTCCCGCCACATTGGCAATAGCTTTGGCCGGGCTGACCGGGCCGGTCATACCTGTTTCATTCATAAGCATTGTATTCAACTCCGGTTTATTGATAAGTGCAGGGAATGCCTGCTATTCACAATATAATGATTTCCTAAGTTTGATAGAAAAATGGCTGATAAAGAGTGTCGGAGATGAGCCCTCTGTCACCGCACAGCCAATCCCTGGGTACCGAATAACGGGACGCCTACTCCACTTGTAACCTGTATCCGCATCAATCTTCCGTTTTCGCAGATTGCAAAAACTGATATGGTTCCCTGGTTGCCATTGAGGACATAAAAGAATCGCCCGTTGGGACTGACAGCGTTGTCGATAGGTTCGCCTCGAGGTCTTTCTTCACGTGTACTGCGTACATTCTCCAACAGTGTCAGTATTCCATTCTCCCTGACACGGAAGACGGATATGGTGCCGCTGGCCGTGTTGGAGGTATATGCGAAGCGCCCGGATCTAGATATTGCTACCCAGCAAGTAGCCTGCTGCTCGGTGGATACAGAGCCACTGATCACGGTCAGCGTGCCGTCCGGGTTCAGCCTATAAGAGGAAAGGGCATTAGCCACAGATTCGGCTACCAGCAGTATATTGCATCTTCCGAATACCATTCCGAAGGGACCGGCACCATTGGAATCGTTCACCTTCTGCAGCGTGGCTGTGCCATTGCGGTTGATGGAAAACACGGTGATCTTGTTCGTGTTCACTTCTGATACCAACAGTTGATCACCACATGGGCTGAACAGCACCCGTGCCGGTTGGGCATTGGGCGTGCTGAGTGGGCGCGTGGAATCGCGGATCCTTCTCAACACGCCACAGCGGTCAATGGTAAAGCCTGTGATGTTGGAGGCGATGTTATCGTCACTGTCGCCCACATTGGAAACGTACAAAATGTCGCAGTGCTGGGTTAAACTGTTGGGCCGCACCCCTCCTGAATTGACAACCGAGGCTCGCACAAGCCCGCCATCCCGCATGACACGGAAGCTTGTTATGGTATTGCTGCCCGCATTCACATTAAACAGGAACCGCCCGCAATGGGACAGAATCAGCGAACCCTGGGACGAAAGCGGATCGACGCCGCCATCAATACCCCTACCGCCGGTGCGGAAAAAATCGCGTAGTGCAAGTCTGCCATCTTTGAATCTGCGGAAGGCCACAATTTCATTCTCTACAGCGCTGTTGGTCATGATATATACAACGCCTCTTGGCCTGTCGAAATCTTCCAAACGCATTTGGATTCCTCCTTGAGAGTAGTCTCCTTATATATGTATGCGCGGCAAAGGCCATGTGCGCGGCCCAGTTTATTCAGATTGAAACAAGAAAAGCCGGGGTGCTCCCCCGGCTTTTCTGTAAAAATATCGAATTATGCCGATGTAGCCTCGCTGCCGCGGGTTACATTCTTGATCCATTTGTTTCCCTTAAGGCGCAAGAAGGCAATGATCCATTTGAAGCACTGGTCGATTCTAGTGCAGAGGAAAACGATTGGCAGCGGAGCCTTGAATACAAAGGCGGCCAGCGCCGTTACAGGCAGCACGATCAGCCATCCGCAGATCATGTCGACCATGGCTACAAAACGGCTGTCACCCGCACCACGGTTGATGCCAACAAAGCAGCTTGCGTGATAGCTGGTACCGACGAGCGTTATGGCCAGCAGAGAGATCATGGAGGTGCTTAAGGAAAACACCTCCGGATTTTTGGCGGAACCATAGAGCATAGTAAAAGGCGTACCAAGCAGATAGACCACCGCGGCCATAACAATGCCGATAAAAAAGAACATGATCTGTATCGTCTTGGAATACTCCCGAGCCTTGTCATACTCTCCAGCTCCCACAGCCTTGCCAACCACCACGCTGGCGCCGCCGGCCAAGGCAAATGTGAACATGGTACCAAGGTTGGCCATGGCGGATGCGATGCTGTTCGCGGCAGCGAAAATCGTGCCCATTTGACCGATGATCACAGCTTTTAGCATACCGACCAGTGACCATTGCATGTCGGTAATCCCCACCGGCAGCCCATAACGGATATAATCCCGGATGACCCATTTTTCCGTTCGGACAAGTTCCCTTGGCTTTATATCGATGGCTTTTTGCACCTTGAAGGAGTAAAGCCATACGATCACGAGTTCCACAATCCTGGCTATGAGCGTTGCAATAGCCGCGCCCTGAACGCCCATAGCAGGCATACCCAGCTTACCGAAAATAAATATATAATTCAGCCCGATGTTGGTGAACAGCGAAACGATGGAGGCATACAGCGTCACACGCACCACTTCCACAGCCCGAAGCATCCCCGTCAGCGCGGCGGTGAGGGCAAAGGGAAGATAACTGAAGCATACGATGGTCAGATAATCCTTTGCCATCATTACGGTTTGCAGTTCCTTTGCCTTAACAACCATGCCGATTACGGCATTTGGAAACAGGTTCAGAAGGAGCACAAACAACGCGGCAACGGCAATGCAAACCATGGTGACGATGGAAAAAATCATTTTGATGCGCTTAGTGTCATTCTTACCCCAGTATTGGGAGATCAAAACACCGGAACCGCTCACCAGTCCCAGAAGCGTAGCGGTATAAAAGGCTGTCACGGCATTCACCTGGGATACTGCTGCCTGGGCAGTCACACCGTCTGGCATGGAGGAAACCATAATATCGTCTGCCAGCACTACTAAAAAGGAGATCAGAGATTGAAACGCCACGGGGAGGGCAATACGAAAGATCGTGCGATAGAACTGCTTGTCGCGTGTCATTAAAATTGATCCTCTTTTCATGATACCGTATAATACCTTTTGTAACAGGATAGCATATTTTCCGCATAATGGGAAGGGCTTGCCTTTATTCCGGATTAATGCAACATAAGGTGAGAAAAATAGCCGTATGAAAATATTATTTTGGACTAACACGGTATGGTATATTGCACTGGCCATCATCAGCATAGCAATGGTATCAATCATTTTGTTAAAATCTTCCGAGCGAAAAAAACACTGGCATTCTTTTTTGCCGTACTGGGAATGACATATTTTTTAGAAGTGCTTTTAATGATTGTCACCGATGCCTATGCTTATTATCCCAAGATTGCATCCGACAGCTTTCACGAATCGCTGATCGGCAACTTCTTCTCCCAATATTCCGTATCCGCTTCCGCCGTTCTGATGGCGGTGTTTGGTTTGAATTTTTGGTGGCAAATAGGTTTTTCCATTGTCTACTTCCTGATCGACGTGCTTTTTGTTCGTCTTGGAGTTTATGCTCACAACTGGTATCAATCATGGTACACGCTGGGTGGATTCTTCATCTATAGCTGGATCGTCAAAAAATGGTATGGAAAGGTCTTTGCACATCCCTCACGATTCATTTATCTCTCTACACTCTTTCTCAGCATATTTGCCATCAGTGGGAACGCCATCGGAACAACGTTGAATTTTCTTGAAATCCGCAGGTACAGCTTAGGTCTGTTTGATCAGGCAGCAAAGGATCATACCGCAACAAGCATCATTTATGGTATTCTTATTACTATGGTGCTGATTCCATTGTACCGTATGAAATCACATGCTGTCCTGAAATTCCTTATATTCCTAATGATGTTTGTTTTTGATTACGTTCTATTTAGAGTGGGAGTGATTATTGTCAAACCAGGCTGGTTTGCGGCCGGTACGATGATCACCGTGTTTGGCTACTATGCAATTACGGGTATGGTGGACCGATCACTAAACGAAAAAAACTGTTTAATCAAGTAGTAGTATCTTTTCAAAGCACACAGCTTCCGACCTGCCCTGGTACCGGCCATAGTTAGGTATCCGTAAGTATCCATTCCGCTCACAAAAAGATACTGCTCCCTGGTTTACAAGCCTTGTCGAAAGAAGCAGTGCTTCATAACCCATTTCAGCTGCCCGATGCTCCAAAAAGAAAAAGCAGTTTCGAACCCGCGCCGGAGGATCTTTTGCGCACATACATCCGCTTGACCTCCGCCAATTTTTCATCCATGGGCCGGAAGGCTCCGCAGCCGATTGCTTCTTTCTTAAGATTACGGGCTATGGCGAACAGGCTGCGGGGAATGCACAACACATCATCCACATGGATGGAACTTTGACCTCCGTCTCCCGTAATGGACTGCAAGCACATCGTCAGTTCGATCAGCAATTGGACGGCATCGGATGAGCGGGGGTCTTCCACCCTGATGATGATTTCTTCGGTACTCATTTTGAACCATCTGATGATGAGTTAAGAGCCTTAAAACTGCATACGTATTTTTCCAATAGCACTACTCCACAAATACCATGAAATGTAAAAAGAACCATTGGGGTTATTAGAACATATAATGGAATCACCGTCAAACTATTTTTGATTTGGGAGGGGACGTATAGTGACGGATGGATTGACAGAAAAGAGCCTCAACGGTTCTTTTATGCTAGATAATCGGGATGAATACCTTAAGCGGATCGTAAAACCAGCAGAATACACAAGCGTTCAGGCGGCGGATGCCCCAATGGAAGTTGCACGGGCAAGAAGCAAGGGACATCCTCTTGCCTATGTTTGCATTTTTTCGGGAAATAGCGTAGCTGTAGTGGATTTGATCGAAGCTAGAAAGTTTCTGGACATAACCGTCGGCCTTGGGCCTTTGGGCATTGATATCAACAGGCACCGCAACTTGGCGTATGTTTCCAACTTTTCTAGTAACACCATATCTGTGATCGAACTTAGGAATAATGTGGTCATCAACACTGTAAAGGTTGGATTGCAGCCTGCGGGGGTGAAAACATCAAGGGATGGCCGGTATTTGTATGTTGTCCACTATGGTGAACAGTCCGTGTACGTGCTGGATGCCTACAACCTGCAAAAGGTCACGGAAATACCTCTGCCCGCTACAGGGTTCCAGATCGATATTACCACCGATGGGCTGCTGGCTTTTGTAAGCCTTAGAAATACAGCTCAGATAGCAGTAATTGATCTGGGCGTCAACCTTGTTGTAAAGGTGTTAAAAGCCGGGGCCGGCACAGAGGATGTGAAGATAAGCCCTACCAACCAGCTTGCCTTCGTTTCCAATGAGGACGGCAATTCCATCACACCTATCAATGTTCAGCTTGCAGAGCTTTCGTCGCCTACTATTGCTACTGCAGGCGAACCGGTAGGACTTGCGTTTACCCAGTGGGGCAGGACGCTATACTGTGCAAACCGCATGGATCAATCTGTTTCAGTGCTTGATGTATTCAGCCGTGTGGAAACTGGCAAAATCCAGGCAGGAAATGGACCGTACGGTTTAGCGGTAAGCATAGACGAAAGGCTGGCAGCCGTCTCAAATTCGTTTGAAGACACTTTGTCTATCATCGATACGCGGATGAACAGGGTATACGCAACCGTGAATGTAGGATTTGCACCGGCGTTTTTGACGATTCTCTGATGCCATTGGCAAATAATCTGTAGAGTAAGCCTGCCACATTTTTTAATGTTATCCAATAAAAATTGCAACATTGAATCCGAACTTAAAGGGTTCGGATTTTTAATATTGGGAATCATATGGTGAATCGCTATGAAAGGCAGTATGTTGATGCAGATACGTTATGGGATTGAAAAGTTCGGCAGGCTGAAAACCGTTATGCTCCATTGTCCGGAAAAATCCTTGCCAAAGGTGACGGAAGAAAACAAGGGATTCTTTTTGTTCGATAAAGTGCCGGATGTAGATAAATACCTTCAAGAGCACCATCAATACGGCGAGCTGTTAACCGGACACGGTGTACAAGTGCATCGAATGTCGGATCATGTAAGCCGGAACATCGAGCTTATGGAACGGCTGCCAAACCTGGCCTATCTGCATGACACGGCAGTAATCAGCAGCCATGGAGCAATTGTTTCCAAGATGTGCTCAAGGGGCCGCAGCCATGAGGAAATCGTGGTTCGGGAAGCGCTGACTGATTTGGGTATCCCAACGCTCTTTGAACCAATGGAGGGGGAGGAGTTTGAAGGGTGCCTCCTGCTTTCAGAAAAAACAGTATTCGTTGCCGATACGGAGCGCCACAGCAAATACTCCATCAAAAAATTCATCGACTATATCCTTGACTATTTCGAGGAAGTGATCTATGCATATATACCGCAGGACAGAAGGTTTATGCATCCCGATATGGTTCTTAACCGTATCACCGACCACCTTATGGTGTATTATCCACCCGCATTCCTGCAAACATATTGGATCACTAAGGAGAAAAGCACATCCATTGACATAAAAGCATGGATGAAGGCGCGCAATGTAGATCTTGCTCCCGTATCCGACCAAGAGCAGAAACGTTGGGGATGCTCCTTTGTACCATTGGACCAGGGCGTTATCATCAATTATGATATTTCTCTCGAACCAGAAACAATTCATCTGCTGGAACAGGAGGGTGTAAAGTTTATTCACTTTCATCCTGATGCGCTTCTGGCAGGTGGAGGAAGCCTCAGGTGCCTGACGATGAGATTATGGAGGGATTGATACTTATCCACTTGGTTATAGCATCAGGCTTGGATGCATGCACTCACTACAAGGTTATCTTTGCCCATTCCGGCGCACCAAGGCTGACTGTCATACCAATAACAAAAATCTAAAAACTCTTGCCGTAGTTCCGCTTCGTTCATAATGTTGCGAAGAACATCGCCGGGAATGGATCGTGAGAGCGCGCCTGGACCGGCAAGGCGTATATCATGTGTTCCCAAACGCTCCAAGATAGACTGTAATTCATAAGGCATAAAGGCATAGGATACCGGCCAGGGAGTCTCACCACGGGCATAAGCTTCCGCTGTCACTTCCGGTGGTTCCATCAGACCTGTTTTGAAAAAAGAACGTATGGCCTGCATATTGGGACGGTGGTCTGGAACCAGCGCCGCGCCAACGTCGATCTGCCAGCGCGCAAACGGATCCGACGTATCCCGATTCAGAATGTATTTCACTTTTTGGGCAGGATCAAACAGATATGTCCATGCCAGCCGCGAGTATACACTGATAATAATACGGTTTCTGCAGATACGCACAAGATTTTCGATTACACGCTCGTGGTTTGGGTAAGTATACGATATGGGCGCATCGAACGATAGCACCATATCAAAGCTGCCATCCTGATAGGAGCTTAGGTCTTCCAGCGAGCCGTGGACAAAATGCATGTTATCCAGTGCACCCGCTTCGGCGGCTAATTGCTTCGCCGCCTCAATCATAGGCAGTGAAATGTCAAAGTGCGTCACTTCGAGCCCATGCTTGGCCAGCGGAATAGAAAACCTGCCATAACCAGCTCCACCGTCGAATACGGTTTTAATTCCTTCAAGGTGGGAGAATATCTCACGTTCAACGTGTGCCTTTGCGATGATGTCATCGATGAAAACTTGTTCACGGTTCAATTCTTCTGCCGGCTTTTGCTTAAGGTTCCAAAAACGGCTGGATATATCGGCGGATGTAATCATGGCTGTCGACCTCCGGTAATGATTTGGGCGTATCGAAACTAAAATGCGATGGTGCAAAGAATGCATAGTGCATATAAACGCATGATACTACAAAATCAGCTGTATATCATTTCCCCGGTTGCTATTATTGCAGTCATTTTGTATTTCAATGATTAGGAATGACGTGCAATGCCACCTTTTGACAGAGTTTTGGTTCATTTAATTCCAAAGGCCGAATCGAGATTGGCATGTGTGCACATATAACAAATTGAAAAACCGGTCATTGCTGACCGGTCTCTCATTGTATCAATTTCGCTTGACTGATTTGGTGGAGCATAGGGGATTCGAACCCCTGGCCTCTACGATGCGAACGTAGCGCACTACCAACTGTGCCAATGCCCCATATATGTAGTGTTGACGGGCGCCTCAAGGCCATTTTCGAAGAATGCCGACCTTT
>JAEZHM010000034.1 GCA_023416585.1 Bacillota bacterium | reverse complement strand
CTATATTAAAACGTATATAAAATGTAATAAATTCATATGGTTAGGTTTTTTTGTGCCACTACTGACTATGATATTTGTTTTTTTTGTGATGCAAATTGCACCTTTTGGAGGATATAGTGTCCTTATTTCTGATTTAAGAGTATCTTATGTAGATCAACTAACTGCATTTAGAAGAATGCTTTTAGAAGGTGAAAGCTTTTTTTATACATGGTCCCAAATTCAAGGAAGTACGCCGTTTGCTTTTATCAACTTAAGTCCATTGAATCTGTTGGTTATATTATTTCCAGAATCAGCTGTACAAAGTGCTGTGACTTGTATCATTATACTTAAGATTGCTTTTTCGGGAGCTAGCTTTGCTTATTATTTACGGCAAGTGTTTCAAAGAAATGATATAAGTATTAGTATTTTCGCGTGGTGCTATGCTTTAATGGGATATAGCATCGCTAATCATTATCAAATTATTTGGTTAGATCAATTGATTTTAGTACCTCTGATTTTATGGGGGGTAGAACGTATTTTAGAAGATAATAAAAAATATTTATTTTTTACAACAATGTTGGTTTGCTCATTTGTAACTAGCTTTTATTTAAGCTATATGACTGGTTTGTTCGCCTTTCTTTACTTTGTTTATCGTTATATAACGAAAGGAAATAGCTATGAATTAAAAGAAATTTTATTTAAATGTATAGCTTTTATAAAAGCTCCGCTATTAGCTTTTGGGTGTACAGCTATTTATTTACTTCCGATTCTTTTGATGATGAAAGGAAGAGATGGCATTTTTCGAATGCAAGATATGAGCTTGAGATTACGCTATGAGTTTACGGAGTTATTTTCAAAGTTCTTTATAGGAAGTTTTGATACGTTTCAAGCTAATGGAGTACCTTTTATTTATTGCGGTATAATCGTTCTTATTCTAGTGGGATGTTATTTTTGTAGCTATGCCATTAGTTATAAAGAAAAGGTGGCTTCATTTGCTTTGCTCGCATTTATGTTTATTTCTCTTACTATTAATCCATTATATGTAGCTTGGCATGGCTTTAAGCCGCCTGTTTATTTTGAGGGGAGGTTTAGTTACCTGGTAAGCTTTATGATGATTTTACTGGCTTACAAGGCATATCACCATATACAAACTATTTCTAGTAAACAAATGCATATGGTGTTTGGAATTTTAGTAGGAACGGTCATATTGTTTAATCGCAGTAGCTACGGGTACATCAAGGATAATAGCTTACTTTTTACCTTGGCTTTTATAGCCATTTATTATAGTATTCTTATGCTAGGCAAGAAGGGGAATTATGATAAGAAACAAGTGGTGCTACTATTAGGATTAGTTGTTGGATTAGAATTAACAACCAATGCAATGTTGGTTGTTAAAAGATTGGATGAAGTGACAAAGTATCCTATTGCTAGTGACTACATAGATACCTATCAGCAAATAGATCGGGTAACGAGTAGTATTTTGCGAGAAGATCAAGATATGTATCGTATTGAGTTTGTAGACAAACGTGGGCTTAATGATGGTTTTGGAGTGGGGTTTCCTAGCATTAGCCATTTTGATTCTATTTATAATTTTAATGTTAAAGAGGCAATAGATCGATTAGGGGTTACTACAGGTCATAATTGGATTCAGTATAAAGGAACTACACCTATTGTAGATACCTTACTAAATATCAAGTATATTGCTTGTGAAGAGGAGACATACTTCGGATATGAGTATGTGAGGTCAGAAGATTACAGCCGTATCTTTTTAAATCCCTACACTATTTCCTTAGGTTTTATGATTCCAAATGATTTAAATGCATTACCAAATGAGGTAAATCCTATTAAGTTCCAACAAATACTGCTAAATACCATGGTGGGAGAAACTGCTGTTAGCTATTTTACGCCTATTATATCTAATCATTTCACTAAGACAAATATAGGTCTAGTAGAAAAAGAGGTGAAGCAAGGAGAGAATGATAAAAGCGAACTCGTTAAACATTATTATGAACAAGATGAGAACCAAGATGCTGAACTAATTTATGAGTTATCTATAAAAGAAGAGGGATCCTGTTACTTATATATGGATAGTGATAACTGTTACTATGTCGATGTTATTGTTAATGATATATCTTTGGGGTTAAGTAAATTGGATATGGGAAGCGTTCATTATTTGGGAGACTTTACTGTTGGAGATAAGGTTCAGGTTACGCTTCGATTAAAAGAAAAGTATTTTAATGTAAAAGAAATTTATTTCTATCAATTTAAACAAGAGGCTTTTAAAAAGGCAGTAGAACAGCTTAGAAAACATGAATTAGTCGTTACCAAACATACAGATACGGAGATAGAAGGAACTATTCAAGTAGAGGATGATAAATCTATTTTATACTTATCTATTCCATATGATGAAGGATGGCGAATTCAAGTGGATGGACAAAGTTATGACACCCTGGCTGTATATAATGGTTTTTTGGGAGTTCAGCTAAATTCGGGAGAACATCAGATTAAATTAAAATATACACCTAAAGGGTTTAAAGTAGGGGGGATTGTAACACTAAGTACTATATTTATAGTGTTTTTGGTAAAAATGATGAATAGAAAGGTTAATAATAAGGTAGAATGAGTGGAAATTATGTAAAAAGTATATAATAGTTAAAAAAGTAGTTTGAATATATATTGAATTAATTGTTAGAAGAGTTTATAATTTATTTATAATAACAATATTTAGTTAATGTGTATTAAGTCAAGTAGTATTACTATAACAAGTTTGGTTAAAAGACTAAAGATTAATAGTAAAGAGCATTTAGGAGTAGGGAGAAAGCTATGAAAAAGGCACAGAGAAAAAGAATAGGTGATTTGCTTTTAGAAACAGGGATGATTACCCAAGAACAATTAGAGATGGTCATCAAAGAACAAAAGCAAACAGGAAAGCGTATAGGAGAGCTACTAGTTGAGAAAGGGATTATCACCGAAGAAAATATTTTAGGCGCCCTAGAGTTTCAACTAGGTATCCCACATATGAACCTAGAGCAATATAATATTGATTATAATATTGCATCTAAAGTACCTGAAAGTGTAGCTAGACGTTATATAGCCATTGCTGTAGGCATAGATGAGCAAAATAAGCTTAAAGTAGCTATGAAGGACCCCCTTAATATGTTTGCTTTAGATGATCTAAAGCTAAGTACTAAGATGGATATTGTACCCATATTAGCATCAGAAAAAGCGATTCTTAATGTCATCAACCAAACCTATACTTCTGCACAAACTAAAAATATTGTAAATCAAGTTGAAAGGCAAATGCAAGATGAACTGCAGAGGCAAATTGTTTCAGAAGAAGAGGAGTCAGATGATGATGCACCAATGGTACAGTTGGTTAATAATATTTTGCAACGTTGTATTTTAAAAGGTGCTTCAGATATACATATTGAACCCTTTGAGTGTTATGTACGTATTCGTTACAGAGTAGATGGACAGCTTTATGAGTTAACACGTACCAAAAGGGAGATGCTTAATGGGATTACTACACGTATTAAAATCTTATCAGGACTAGACATTGCAGAAAGGCGTTTACCACAAGACGGACGTATGTCCAAGACGGTTAATGGGCAACAAGTAGATTTACGTGTGAGTATTTTGCCTACTATTTATGGAGAAAAAACTGTTATTCGTTTTATTTACCGTACGGGTAGAGCATTGGGGTTAGATGAAATAGGCTTTTATCCCAGTGACTATGATAAGGTTATGAATCTCCTTAAAAATCCTCATGGGATTATTCTCCTAACTGGGCCAACTGGTAGTGGTAAATCAACTACCTTAGCTGCTGCTTTAAAAGTATTAAATAAGGAAAATGTGAATATTATCACAGTAGAGGACCCCGTAGAAAATATGATTGAAGGCATCAATCAAGTGGCTACCAATACGAAGATAGGTCTTACCTTTGCCAGTGCTCTGCGTTCCATCTTACGTCAAGACCCAGATATCATTATGATTGGAGAAATGCGTGATAGTGAAACAAGTACGATTGCTATTCGTGCCGCTATTACAGGACACTTGGTACTAAGTACACTACATACTAATGATGCAGCTAGTTCAATCCCTCGTCTTATTGATATGGGGACAGAAGCTTATATGGTAGGTGCTGCTATTAAAGGTGTTATTTCTCAACGATTAGTAAGAAAGCTATGTCCTAACTGTAAGAGTAAACATATTGTGACAGCTCATGATGCTAAGCTATATAACGTTCCAGAAGGAACAGAAGTTTATCAGCCAAGAGGATGTAGTTCTTGTAATCAAACAGGGTACAAGGGGCGTTTGGCAGTACATGAAGTACTAGCAATTGATACACATTTAGAGGATATGATTTCAGCAGGGAATACAAGTACTGAGGATCTTAAAGCAGAGGCTATTAAAAGAGGCATGCGTACCTTGTGGGATAATGCCTTATATAATGTGCTACAAGGGAAAACCACCCTTGATGAAATGCTAAGGATAGCTTACGAACAATAAAGTGAGGGACAAAAATGGATATAAATGATTTATTAGAAATAGTAGTAGAACAGGATGCTTCTGACTTACATCTGACAGTCGGTATACCACCTACTTTACGATTACATGGTAAGTTAATTCATTTAGATTTGCCACCTTTAAGAGAAGCAGATACTAGAGAATTAATCGGTCAGCTTTTAGATGGTAAGCCTATCATTATGGAGAAGTTTAGAGAAAAAGGAGAAGCCGATTTTTCTTATGCCTTGCAAGATACAGGGAGGTTTCGGGTTAATGTTTATAAGCAAAGAGGTAGTTGGGCTACAGCTTTACGTTTAGTAGGAGTAGAGATTCCTACTATGGAGTCTCTGGGTTTACCTAAAAAGATACTAGAAAACCTAGCAGACAATAAAAGAGGGTTGGTTTTAGTAACGGGACCTACTGGTAGTGGTAAATCAACAACTTTAGCAACTATGGTAGATTATATGAATCGCAAACGTCAAGAACATATTTTAACCTTAGAAGATCCTATAGAATATTTACATAAACATAAAAACAGCATGGTGAATCAAAGAGAAATAGGTTTTGATAGTAATAGTTATGCTAATGGTTTAAGGGCGGCACTTCGTGAAGACCCTGATGTTATTTTAGTAGGAGAGATGCGAGATCAAGAAACAATTTCTACAGCTATTACAGCGGCCGAAACAGGACATTTAGTACTAAGTACCTTACATACTATAGGTGCACCTCAAACCATTGACCGTATTATAGACGTATTTCCACCTCATCAGCAGCAACAAATAAGGGTGCAATTAGCGAATATTTTAAAAGGAGTTATTTCTCAGCAGCTCTTACCTCGTAGTGATGTAAAAGGGAGATGCGTGGCTCTGGAAATTATGATTAGTAATGCAGCTATTGCCAACTTGATTCGTGAAGAAAAGACGCATCAGATTTATTCACAAATTCAAACAGGTAATACAGTAGGGATGGTTACTATGGATGCTTCTGTTGCTAAACATTATAAAGAGGGAAAGATTAGTTTAGAAACAGCTTATCAATATGCTCAAAATAGAGAGGAATTTAAGCGTATACTAGGAAAATAAAAAGGGGGGATAGGATGGATACCTATTTATATACGGCCAAAGACTTGCTAACGCAAAAAAAAGTAAAAGGAGAACTAGAAGCAGACAGCGAAGAGAAGATTCGAAAAGTCTTAATGGATAAAAATCTTTATCCAGAATCAATTAAGAAAAAAACAGCATTAAATAGCAATATTTCTTTATTTAAGCCTAAGATTAAGCTAACGGATATTAACTTCTTTTGTAAACAGTTTGCAGCTATGATTCAAGCAGGTATTAGTATTGCCAAGGGTTTAGAAATCTGTAGTCAGCAGTGTACTAATAAAACTCTAAAAGAGCATTTAAATAATATTCATACAGCAGTAAGTGAAGGTAAAACTTTGTCTCAAGCAGTAGAGGATGAAAATATTTTTCCGGATATTTTGGTGAATCTTATTGCTTGTGGGGAGGCTTCTGGTAATTTAGATGAAGTTATGAACCGCTCAGTAGAGCATTTTGATAATCAACTAGGTATTCGTAAAAAAGTTAAAAAAGCACTGACTTATCCCATCATTGTTATGTGTATCGTTGTAGTCGTTGTTGTAATTTTAATGATTAAAGTAGTACCAGCCTTTATGGGATTACTACAAGATACTAATGCAGAAGTTCCAGTGCCTACTCAAATTGTTATTGCGGTGAGTGATTTCTTCGTTAATGAATGGGGCATTTTATTAGCAGCTATTGTGGCTTTAACTTTGGTTCTTCTTAATATGAAGAAGGTGGATAGTATTAGAAGAGGCCTAGATCGGTTAAGTTTAAAGCTTCCTGTTTTTGGGGGACTCAACAAAAAGAGTTTATCAGCTACCTTCTCAAGTACGATGTCTATGTTAGTAGAATCAGGTATTCCTATGCTACAAGCTATGGAAATTACTAAGAAGGTAATGGGTAATGCTGTAGCAGAAGAGGAAATGAATAAAGCGATTGACTCTTTAAAGCAAGGCAGTAGCTTACTAGATGCCATTAGTGGTAGTACGATTTTCCCGCCTATTCTATTAAGTATGGTGAGCATTGGTGAGGAAAGTGGTGCCTTAGATGAAATGTTAGTCAAGATTAGTACTTATTTTAAAGAAGAGGTAGATATCGCTGTAGAGAGTATGAC
>JAEZHM010000085.1 GCA_023416585.1 Bacillota bacterium | reverse complement strand
ATTTGGACAATGCTGCCACCAGTTTTCCCAAGCCGCCGCAGGTGGTCCGGGCCATGGCGGGAACGCTGAACCGCATCGGCGGAAATCCCGGCCGGGCGGGGCACCGCATCTCGCTGGCCGGCGGGCGTGTGCTTCGCGCCTGCCGCGACCATCTGGCGGAAATGTTCCGTATGGAAAAGCCGGAACATGTGATTTTCACCAGCAACTGCACCGACAGCCTGAATTTGGCCATCCGGGGCAGCCTCTACCAGGGTGACGAGGTCATTGTAAGCCATAGTGAGCACAACGCCGTGATGCGGGTGCTTGCGGGCTACGAGCGGCAGGGAATGATCTCGATCAAGGTACTGATGCCAGGACAGGACGGGCTGCTACAGCCCCACCAGCTGCAGAGTATGATTGGGCCCAGAACGGCGCTGGTAGTGCTGAACCATGCCTCCAACGTAACCGGTGTGGTGCAGCCGGTAAGCCGTTTGGGGGTCGTTTGCCGGGAAAGCGGCATCCCCTGCCTGGTAGACGCAGCGCAGACAGCCGGCATACTGGATGTAAGCCCCAAGGCACTGAACGTGGACATGGTAGCCATGGCAGGGCATAAGGGGTTGTTGGGCCCCCATGGAACAGGCGTACTGCTGCTGGGTCAGGGGATGATGCCAAGGCCCTTCAGGGAAGGGGGTACAGGCTCACGGTCTGAAAGTATGGTCCAGCCGGAGGATCTGCCCGACAGGTATGAAAGCGGCACCATGAATCTGCCAGGAATCGCGGGATTGCTGGCGGGCGCGCGTTTTGCGTCCAAACACATGTGGGAGATACGAGAATATGAAGAGCACTTGGCTCAAAGGCTTCGTGACAACCTGAGGGATATTGAAAATGTGACCGTCTATGGTGATGAAAACGCCCCACGGGTAGGCGTGGTAAGCTTTAATGTGAGGGGTATGGAAAGCGGAGAAGTGGCGGACGGCTTGGACAGGGCAGGGTTTGCGCTGCGTGGCGGGCTGCACTGCGCTCCCAGCATACATGGGTGGCTAGGTACCATGGATACGGGTGCCGTGCGTGCAAGCATGGGCATTTATAATACGGAACAGCATGTGGATGACCTGACGGCGGCGGTGGCGAAGATCGCAAGAGGCAAATATTAAATGGCATCCTCTTTTGCGTGGCGGATCCTGGACAAAAGAGCGAGGCACAGGCAAAGCACGCCAGGAACGGGATAATAGGGGAGCCGAGTAATAAAGTACAGCAAAAGTAGACCCGCGCCGTATAAGAAATACCGTCGGGAACGGTGTGGAGCAAGAATGTGGTTCAGCCATATATTGATGCCTACATGATGCTTCTTGCGTTCGCCCAACGCCACCAGCTGCTCATCGGTGACAGGGGAGGCGGCGCCCGCCAACCGGATCAGCCGCTCTTTTCCAATCACCTTGACAGGGGGAACAGCCTGCCCTATTTGGGTTTGGGCTGCGCTGCCAAGCTGCGAAGCTGTGCACAACACGCACCTTAAGGCATTGTTGTTAAGGCATGCCCTCTGCGCCTCAATGATATCCTGGGCGCTGACGGGCACTGATTGATGGCGGTTCAGGCAGCGGACAAGCACCAATTCCCCGTTAAGCCGGCACAGCACCCCATCCTCCGTAATGCGTTCCAGCCTCAGCGGATATGCAAGGGTAAGCCACAGGGAGACTTGAAAATGTGCCTGCCGCGGAGGAACAAGGGGCAAGGCATCCAGTGCCATCTCCCCGCCGATTCGTTCGCGCAGCGCCTGTTCCCGCTTTGCTACGGTCCTTCTTTTGCCAAGGCGGATGGCCAGGCATACCAGCATAAAAAAGGCAATGCCTGCAAAAAGGGCGGCCAGGGTGACACCCCATAGGAAGACGAACCAGAGAACGCAGCATAGGAGTATCAGAAAGCGAAGGCCCAGTGAGTCCAGTGCTCCACCTAGACGAGTCTTTTCAAGATATTGCTGCATAGGACAAGCTCCTTTATCATGCTGTTTTCTACAATCAGCCCTTTTCCATCCGGCTTCCATAGGGTATAATGAAATGGAAAGGGGGCGCTTGGTTGAAACCGGAACGGATTGGCCTGATGGGAGGATCTTTCAACCCCATCCATTTGGCGCATGTGGCTATGGCAAAGAAGGCCATGGAGGAAGCTGCACTTGATAAAGTGCTGTTTTTGCCCACAGGCAACCCTCCTCACAAAAGGGAAGGCCTGGCGAAGGCTTCACAACGGCTTACGATGGTGAAGCTGGCGCTCGCGCAGGAGACAGGCTTTTTCCCTACAGATATAGAAATGAACAGAACCGGCACAGTTTATACGGTGGATACACTAATATTGCTCTTAAAGCTAATGCCGATGGCAGAATTTTATTATATTATCGGTGAGGATACGCTGTACGATCTTGTCAACTGGAGGGAACCGGAAAAGGTATTTCAAATGTGCCGTTTCTTGGTGTGCCCAAGGCCTGGTATAGAAGAAGCAGTCCCCCCGCAGGTCATACTGGAGGAGCTTAATCGGCGTGGCGCGCGTTTTACGTTTCTGAAAGAGCAGGTGGGGGATATGTCTTCCACAGCTCTCCGGGCGCATCTTGGATCCGGGGAGGAACCGGAGGGGCTTCATCCGGCGGTGATGGAATATATCCGGGTGATGGGCCTGTATGGAATAAGAGAAAGCCCGCCCGGTTTTGCAGCTTTCATGGACAGACTGATGGGTTCCATGAACATAAAGCGCTTTGCCCATACGCTATGCGTAGCTTACGCGGCCCGGCACCTTGCGAAGCTGCATGGAGAGGATGAAGAAAAAGCCGCAATGGCGGGGCTCCTTCACGATTGTGCCAAGGGGATGGACCTAAATTCCATGCAGGTGTATGTCAGGGAGCACAGGATGAAGGTGGATGATTCCATCTTAAGTTCTGGTGCGCTCTTGCACGCGGTGGTGGGCGCGCATATGGCCCAATATGAATACGGCGTCTCGCAGGAGCAAGTGCTATCCGCCATCGCATGCCATACGCTGGGGAAAGTGCCAATGACGCGGCTGGAAATGATCGTATATCTGGCGGATAAGATTGAGCCGGACCGGGAAGACTATCCTGGGCTTTCTGAGATACGCAGCCTGTCGGAAACAAACCTTACGGGCGCGGTTTTAATGTCTCTCAAAAATACAACAAGCTATGTAAAGGATCGTGGAAAGGCACTGCACCCCGCCACAATCCAGACCATAAATTGGTTGATGAAAACACAAAAAAGCATGAGCGAATGACACCAAGGAGGAGACCGCATGACGGAAGGGACGCTGGCCCTGAAGATCGCAAACATCCTGTATGACAAAAAGGCTCAAAACATTGTGGTGCTGGAGGTTGGGCACTTAACCATCCTTGCCGACTATCTTGTGATTGCCACGGGGCGTTCCGCCATACAGGTGAAATCGTTGGCGGAAGAAGTGGATGACCGCCTGGCGGAAATGGGTACGAACTTGCGCCGGAAGGAAGGCCAAAACGAAGGCCGCTGGATCGTGATGGACTATAGCACGGTGATGGTGCACATTTTCCATCAGGAGGAAAGAGTATTCTATAACCTGGAGCGGCTGTGGGATGACGGCCACAACCGCATGATTCTACCATTTCATGAGGAAGATGCATAAAAAGCATCTGTTTACATCGTCTGGAAATTGTGGTAAAATCAATGGGATGGGAAAATAGCGAAAATCAGCCATGCATTTCTTTAATACGAAAGAGGAAGGGTTCCTTCTCTGCCATCATGCGACGGGCGTATGGTGGTGCCGTGGCAGGAGCCGGAAAAGGAGCAATGCATGATGGAAACCCGGATCATGCCCAAGAATCTCATGGAAGAACTGGTGGACAGCAGATTGGATGAATACATGCGAAGCGAGGCTGTCTGCCAGTGTGAGCGATGCCGTGCCGACGTGATGGCACTGGCGCTGAACAACCTGCAGCCCAAGTATGTCGTCAGTGTAAGCGGAGAAGTGTATTCACGCTATGATGCCGTAAAGTCGCAATTTCAAGCGGATGTCATCACAACCATTCTTTGCGCCATTGCCGTGATCAACAAACGTCCCCGCCACGACGGGGAGCAGAGGCAGGCAGCGTCCCATTAAGGCCATGCTTCATAGCAGCGGCTATAATAAAATTACCTAGTTTTTCATTCCAGTATAGCGTAGCATTCTTTTTGATTGATTGGAACCCCCTCTTTTATATGACAAAAGAGGGGGCTTTTTGAAAAAAATAACTTGACAGGCTTTTTATGCGATGCTATAGTATCCACTGGAAAACAGTATAAGGAGGTGAAGCGCATGAACCGTAAAGAGGCCATGAAGGATTCCGGCATATGGCAAAATATCGGGGAAGTGGCAGTTCAAACAGGTATCCTGACTCTGCCCGTGCATTCGTATGCCCTTTTGCGGCGAAATTTGCGCTTCCCTGATTGTGCTTTGACTGCATTCCTCCTATAAACGGGGAATGTTGAGATGCCTATGTACCGGGAGCGGCAATTGCCGCCCCCGGTTTTTTTGTATCCTTTTATTTCTCGGAAAGGAATGGTTACCATGCATATGACAGATAAATGTTCCTGGTGGAATGGATTCCGTGCTGTAGCCGGGCTGTCCGCCAGGCAGGTGTTTGACGGGAACCTTTTTCAGGTGTTGGGTGAATATGTGGCACGGTTTATGCAGTTTCTGATGCTGACGCTGATCTGGCGCTCACTGGCTAAAGGTGGGGCGGATCTTGGCGGCATGACCCTTGACCAATTGCTCACCTATACCTTGATGGCTTCGGTTTTGCGCCAGCAGCTGGAGATTCTGACTCCTGCCACTTCCGCGCTGTGGGAAGGCTCCATCATCGGCAGGTATACTCGGCCCATGCCTGTGCTTCAAAGCTTGACGGCGGAAACAATCGGCCGCTGGTGGTTGCCTGTGCTCTTTATGTACAGCCTGCCCGTGTGGCTTCTGTCGCCGTTGATGGGCATCCATCCGCTGCCCTATAGCGCGGCTCGTGGATTGTTGGCCCTTGCAAGCCTTGCACTGAGCGCTTCCCTGGGGTTTGCGCTGGACTTTTTGTTTGCTTCCCTGGCCATGCGCATGAAGAATGGCTGCTGGGCGGTGACCCGAGTGCGGGAAGCGTTGTTTGAGCTTTTGTCCGGTGCTTTGATTCCCTTTTCCCTGATGCCCATTCCCATTGCAAAAGTACTTCAATTATTGCCTATGGGCTCCATTGCCCACGCGCCGCTGACATTGTATGTTGGACAGGGTGACCCGGTGGCGCTGATAGCTTTACAGGTGGGCTGGAATGTGGTTTTGTGGCCTCTGGCCAGGTACGTGTTCAAGAAAAGTGAGGAAAGGATGATTTCTTATGGCGGATAAGGTGAAAATGCTTCTTCGCCTGTACAAAACCTACGGAAAAATGGACTTGATGTGGTTTCTGCGGGATACAAAATACTGCCTTTTGCAGATTTTCACAGATTTGGTCAGCACCGGGGCGGCTATGGCTGGGGTGTTCGTATTGGCCAGGCGGTTTGGTAACATCGGCGGCATGACACAGGATCAGCTTCTTTTCATGCTGGGTTATGCCATGCTGGGCGACGGCATATTTTCGCTGTTCTTTATCGGGTACAATGCGGGGCAGATCAGCCGCACCATCGGCCGGGGGCAGCTGGATCACAATATGATCCAGCCGGTTCCCTTGTGGATGCAGCTTATGACCGGCGGCTTTTCACCAGTGTCCGGTTCCAGCATCCTGATCTGCGGGATAATCCTTACGGTGTATGCCGCCGGCCGGCTCGGAATCACTATCACGCTTGGCTGGGTGTTTCTTTTGATATTGAGTATCCTTGCCTCTGTGGTGATATTTCTATCTTTTGTTTACCTCGTCTCCTGCATTGCCTTCTGGGCGCCAGTGGCGGCGGAGGAATCGGCATCGCTGATCCATGGGCTGTTCGGATCGCTTAAGCGGTATCCCCTGGGGGGAATGGCCGTGGGATGGCAGGCGGTTTTCTGTTCCCTGGTACCTGTTGGGCTGGCCGGCTGGTTTCCCAGCCTGTGGCTGATGAATGACGGCACCCCGGCGCCATTTTTCCCGGTCCTGACCTTTGTGATGGCGTTTCTCTTTGGACTATTGGCCGTGAGGCTGTTTCGGAAAGGAATGAAGCATTATGCAACATGCGGTTCACCAAGATATTCCGGCTTTGGACATCGTTAATGTCAGTAAAATCTATACCCAGTGGCAGCGCTCCGGGCAATGGAAGGACATCGTGAAAAACCTGATCCGCCCGGAAAAGAAGGAAGTCAAGGCACTTAACGACTTGTCACTTCAGGTGAAAACGGGCGAGTTTGTGGCCTATGCCGGCGCTAACGGCGCGGGCAAGAGCACCACCATCAAGATTCTCTCCGGCATACTGCAGCCTACCGTGGGCCAAGTAACTGTTTTGGGTATGTCTCCCGCCAAGGACCGTGTGGAGTTGATGAGGCGGATCGGCGTTCTGTTCGGCCAGCGCACGGAATTGTGGTGGGATCATCCTGTAATTACTAGCTACAATTGGAAAAAGAACGTATGGAACATCCCGGAGGATGTGTATCAAGAGAATCTTACCATGGTGACGGAGCTTCTGGATTTGAAGGATCTATTAACTACCTTCTCCCGGGAATTGAGCCTGGGGCAGCGAATGCGGGCGGACCTGGGGATGCTGCTGCTGCACAGCCCGGAGGTGCTGTTCCTGGATGAACCGACTCTTGGACTGGATGTATTGGCCAAGCGGCAAATGATCGAATTCCTCAAAAAGGTGAACCGGGAGAAAGGCACGACGGTGATCGTCACCAGCCATGATATGGATGATCTGGAGGCAATGGCCCAGAGGATTATTCTTTTATCCAACGGAAAGATCGCCTTTGATGGCGACTTCCACGCGCTGCGTAAGATGCAGGGCGGCTTCACGCGCCTGCTCGTCAGCGGCCCGGAAAGGCCTCCGGAATGGCCGGGGATGGAATGGGTGGCAACCCGTGACAGCGTGCACGAATATGCCTTCCAGCAGTCGGATGCAGAATTTTCACATGTTTTAAAGACGCTGGCTGGCACGCCGGGTATCACTGATTTGGAAATGCGCAAAGCACCCATCGAGGAAGTGGTGGCTTCGATGTATATGGCGTGGAAGAAGGAAAGCGCATAAAACTTTTGGCCCCGGGGCGCATGATCGTCTCGGGGTTCAAACTATCAGCGGGGACGTATGCCTTTCTCATACAGGGTATGCCGTCGGGCGGGTTTTATATATTTAAGAAGCCAAATGCAGCCACATTGGTATGGTTTATTATTCTCCTGGAAATATTTGCGTCTTCCTTGTATAATAGTATCACTGGTCGGCTTGTTTTGCTCGGCAAACAGGAATTTGCTAATCAAAGGAGGTTCCCGCATGTGCTATTTCCGTAAAATCGTTGGCGAGCGCCTCTACCTTTCACCTGTTAGCGTCAATGATGACGATGCTGAGAACTACATAAAATGGATGAACAATAAAGCTGTCGCTATTAATTTCGGTCAGTATAATCGTGTCGTTTCATCGAAAAGCGATATGAAATGGATTTATGAACCGGGGAGCGATATGCAACGCTATGCTATGGTGCTCCTTGACGGCGATGTGCTGATTGGTTCCATCAGCATACACAACATCGATCATCTCAGTCGCAATGCCTTTATCGGCATTTTTATCGGTGAGGAGGAACATAGGAGCAAGGGCTACGGCGCTGAAGCCATTCGGTTGCTCCTTGAATATGGATTTAAAACATTAAATCTTCACAATATTATGCTCACCGTCCACGCGGATAATTACGCAGGCATCGCCTGCTACAAAAAGGTTGGGTTCCGGGAAGTTGGGCGACTGCCTGAGTGGGTATTCAAAGATGGGAAGTATACCGACAAGATTTACATGGGTATACTGGCGCGAGAGTTTGTGGGGTAAAGATCGCTGCACTGCAACCCCATAGTATAAGCATAAAGCGAAGCAGACAAATTCAAATTTTTAGCCTCAATGAGTTTTATATGTATGATATATTCTTCATTTAAGGAGGCGGCTTTATGAAGATCGGTGCTTATCAATTTGCCGTGACTTATAGCATCGAGCGGAATATGAGCGCAATTCGCAAGGCCATCATTTTAGCCGCTAAAGAATCCGTAAGGCTGCTGGTTTTCCCTGAATGCGCGCTGACAGGTTATCCGAAAAATGATGAACGGTCTACCAATGTTGACTTTCAAGCGCTGGAAGCCTGTTTTATGGAATTACGGGAATTATCCGCCCAAAACTCCATGTACTTACTAGTGGGCAGTGTAACAAAAGAAGGGGACGTATATCATAACAGTGCTGTCCTGTTATCGCCTGATGGAAGCGATGATGCCCTTTACAACAAACGGGCGCTGTGGGGGTGGGACATAAAGAATTTTACCAAAGGAAACCCAGGTGGAACCTTTATGATCGACGGATTCAGAATAGGTGTGCGCATCTGCTTTGAAGTAAGATTCCCAGAGTACTTCAGAGAGTTATACCGGGGGAAGGCGGATTTTGCGGTGGTCCTGTTTAACGACATATCCGAGATCGATGATATCGAAAGATATGAGTTGATCAAAGCGCATCTTAGAACAAGAGCAGTCGAAAATGTTTTCACGGTCATGTCGGTAAATGATGCGACATTATATCAGACCGCGCCAACAGCTTTGATTGATCAAAGCGGCAAGGTGATCTCAGTGCTTCCGCGCAATACGGAAGGACTGCTGTTGTATGATTATCAAATGCCTGTAGCGTCCTTTAGCGAGCAGGGAAGGCAGATAATATCCGACGATCTTGCGAAATGATATTGGCTAGATGATGAGAAACCAATCGCAATATAGAGGGCCCAAATGGCATCCTGGATCGTACATCTGCGCATAACAGATAAATTGCTGGATCAAATACCCGATCTTTCTTCTGCGGATTTTGTTGTCGGGAATATTGCCCCTGACAGCAGCGTTCCCAATGAGGATTGGTCTGCTTTTACGCCGAGCGGGGATGTATCCCATTTCAAAACAACAGATGCCGATGGCTTAAAAGACATTCATGTGGATAGATATGTAGAGCAATATTTTTCTGTTATACAAAGAAGAGTGTATAATAAAAAGCAAAGGTCATTTTATCTTGGGTATCTTACGCATCTGCTCACGGATATGTTATGGGCAAACGGAATCGTTCGCCCAAGCTTAGACAGGTTTAGGTCTTTGTATGATGAAGACAGGAAAACTTGGATATGGGCATTAAAGAATGACTGGTATGACCTTGACTTTCTGTACATTAAGAAGAACCCTGATTTCAGAGCTTTCTCCATCTTATTTCTTTGGGTGCTTGAAAAAAACAACAAAGTAAGGCGATGTTATGAAAAGCATGGATTTCGTTTTGACGGTACAAAAAGAGAAGTTACATATGGTAAGCTGCTAGTTCAATTAAGATATGTGCTTGACTTATGTTTATAACTATAATTCGAAGTAGGTAAATTCAAATTTATCACAACATATTGAAAAGGTACTTTTAGCTGCAAAACAAAAAGGAACTTAACAAGCAGTTTTGAACTGGGGAGTATTTGGGGAGGGAACGCAAGATGCGTATAGAGCGTATAAATCCTTACGGCCATAGGCTAGCGGAGCTGTCCAAAAAAGTAAAATCGGAACTCTCGGAGGCAGAAAAATCGCTGCCCGATGAAAGGGCCATGGTAAAAAGGATAGGCGAGCAGGAAAAGCTGAAAAAGGCCATCGAGCAGATGAAATATGAGCAGAAAAAAATGAAACAAGCCGGGGAAAGCATGAGGGCGGAGCAGGAAGGAATGAAAATCCTGCTGACATGTTTTGAGATTTCAAGGCGAATTATCAATGGTGACGAAGTTCCGCCGAAGGATCACAAATATCTGATGGAACACAACATGGAGCTTTACACCAAGTCGATTATGATGCGCAGGCACAAGGACAACCCCCATGAGTACGACCAACTCTCCGAGGACGAGAAGACCGACAAACCACAAAGCGTGACGGATACCGAAACCTCCAGCTGCTCCGAAAGCTTCGCCTCGGGGCACGAACTTGACGTGAGCGTTTGATGGCTATTATAAGCCAAATGCTCCTCATTTTGCCGCCAGCTGTTCCCTATAGCGGTTCATCATTTCCTTAAAAAGTTCCGCCGTGGTGGGGGGCGTAAAGGTAATGGCATTGGCCCCGGCTTCAATGGTGCGAAGTATCATTTCCTCCGTTTTTCCACCTGTGGCGATGATGGGCACCTCGGGGAATTTGCGGCGGATGGCCCGGACGATATCAGGCGTCTTGCCCGCACCGGATACATTCAATATTTTCGCGCCGGCGCTTAAGCGGCTTTGCACATCCTCCTCATCGCTCACCACGGTGATCACCACGGGAATATCCACCCTCTCGGCCACATAGCGCACCGTTTCATTGCTAGCCGGGGCGTTCAGTACCACGCCGATGGCGCCCCGGAATTCTGCATCCTGAGCCAGGCGGGTGACGCGAACGCCGGTGGTAGTGCCGCCACCTACGCCGCAGAAGACGGGCACATCTGCCAGCTGCAATATGGCCTGGGAAATAGCCGGCTGTGGTGTGAAAGGATATACGGCAATGACCGCATCCGCATTTGAATTCTTGATGATGGCTGCGTCGGTGGAAAAGATAATGGAGCAAATGCGCTTGCCAAAAATGCGTATGCCCGATGCTTGCTGTATGCACTCCGGCACACGGATGATGTGCTTGCGCAGCCCGCCGTCAATTTGGGGGATGAAGGGAAGGCCCTTGTCCATTCTGATCTCTCCTTTGCGCATTCCTTTTCTTGATTATAACGGAGGGCAGGGATGGGAGTCAATCAAAAGGCATCCATTGGAAAAAAGGATTGACAAATAAAAACTTCCGGCGTATACTCCTGCAACAAGGAGGAAGGCTTTTATGCAGATTCAGCGGGCGTATTACCGGAGCTACCTGTACGCTATGGGCGATACGGGCTGTTTCCCCTGTGCCTTCCTTCCATAAGGGAAAAGCAAAGGAAATTGGCGGCCCGGAACAAGCTTCCTGGCTGCTTTTTTATATGTAGTACGGTAGCAAGAAAGGGGAACATGGTATGATCATTATTTTGAAACGGGAAGCACAGCAGGAAAAGGTTCAAAGTCTCATCCGGGATATTGAGGGCCTTGGCATCCAGATCCATTACAGCGCCGGTACTCAAGCTACCATCCTGGGTCTGATTGGCGATGTATCCAGGGTGGATGTGAGCCACCTCATGGCTAATGATGTGGTAGAGGATGTCCGCCGCGTCACAGAGCCATACAAGGCAGCCAATCGCAGATTTCATCCCTTGGACACACAGATTGCGGTGGGGGATAGAATCATCGGGGAAGGCCATTTTACAGTAATCGCAGGGCCCTGCTCGGTTGAGAGTGTTCAGCAGCTGCGACTGGTGGCGGATTCGGTAAAGGAAAGCGGCGCATCCTTTTTAAGGGGCGGTGCGTTCAAGCCGCGTACTTCACCCTATTCCTTCCAGGGGCTGGAGAATGAAGGCCTGCATCTGCTGTTGGAAGCCAGGAAGCAGACAGGCCTGCCCATTGTGACGGAGATCATGGGTGAAGACCAACTGGAGGATTTTGCGGATGTGGATGTCTTGCAGGTGGGCGCCAGGAACATGCAGAACTTTAAATTGCTGAAGGCGTTGGGCCGCACCAAAAAGCCGGTGCTTTTAAAGCGTGGGTTATCCGCCACCATCGAGGAATTCCTGATGAGTGCGGAGTATATTCTGGCGGGCGGCAATCCCAACGTGATTCTGTGCGAGCGGGGGATACGAACCTTTGAAACCATGCTGCGCAATAATCTTGATATTTCCGCAGTGCCGCTTTTAAAGCGGTACAGCCACTTGCCGGTGATTATTGACCCCAGCCATGCCGCAGGCATCGCCTGGATGGTGGAACCGCTGGCCAAGGCCGCTATAGCGGCGGGGGCGGACGGGCTGATGATCGAGGTGCATCCCGATCCTAAGTCGGCGCTGTCGGACGGTGCGCAATCTCTGGACTGCGAAGCTTTCCGCAACTTGATGGCGCAGGTGGGGCGACGGGTGGAATTTGAAGGAAAGAAATTGGATTGAGCGGACGGAAGACCGCGCGTGAAAAAGGAGAAGCCGTATGGAATGGAGCGTTGCCGGGCGGGTGGCAAAGGCATTGATTGAGGTGCCGGGCGTGCAGGCGGTGGTGCTTGGCGGCTCACATTGCACGTGTACCGCCACGGAGTTTTCCGACCTGGATATCGGTGTGTATTATGGCGGGAACCTTGATGTCCAACAGATGAGCAAGGTATTGACCTCACTGGACGATGCGCGCCGGGAGAACCTGTTCAATAAGCCCGGTGAATGGGGAAAATGGATCAACGGGGGAGCATGGCTCACAGTGGAGGGACGGAAAGTGGACATCCTGCTTCGGGATACCGCGCAGGTGATGCATGTCATTGACGACTGCCAGAAAGGCCATGTGACAGTCGATTTCATGGCGGGTCATCCTTTCGGCTTTGTGAATGCCATTTATATGGGTGAAGTGAAATACTGCTTACCTATAGAGGATCCGCAGCATATGATGGACGACTTAAAGCGCCGTGCGGAGCCGGTTTCGAAGGCTTACCGCGACGCCGCTTCCAAATGGTTTTTTTGGGAAGCGGAGTTCTCCATCATGACCGGGCGGTCCAGCATTGCCAAAGAAGATATCGTATATGCCTCGGGCGCTATGTTCAAGGGCATCCTGTGCCTGACACAGGCATTGTTTGCGGCGAATGGAGAAATCCTTCTAAATGAAAAGGGCGCGCTGAAGCGGCTTGCGCTGTCTTCCTTCGGCCCGCCCGGCTTTGTTCAAGGAGTGGAAGCTGCTTTGACGGGGCTTGACAAAAACAATCTTGGGCCCAGCTTTGACTTTTTGGAGGAGAAATGCCTCGAAGTAAAGAAGCTCCTTTATGGAAATGAGTGATGTTTTGATGACGCAAATGGTTTTACCCCATGGGGATGTACGGCTGCCCGCCTTCTTTCCGGATGGAACACAGGGTGTAGTCCGCTGCGTCGATTCTGTGGATTTGGAGGGCTGCGGCATCCCTGGCATTGTGATGAACGCCTATCACCTTTTATCCGCACCTGGTGTCTCCATCCTGAAAGCCGCAGGCGGTCTGCATGGCTTCACGGGCTGGAAAAGGCCTATATTGACCGACTCCGGCGGGTTTCAGGTGTTTTCCCTTATACAGGAAAACCCCAAATATGGCGTGATCCGAAAGAATGAGATCGTGTTCTATCCGGAAAATTCTGATAAGAAAATTATCTTCACCCCGGAAAAGTGCATTCAGTCCCAGTTTGCCTACGGTTCGGACGTCATGATGTGTTTGGATTACTGCACAAGGCCCGACGACACTGATGAGGTCAACGAAACGGCGGTGGATATCACCATTGATTGGGCGATAAGGTGCAAGGAGGAATACCTGCGCCAGCTGAAAGCCAGAAAGCTGACGGATGATGTAAGACCACTGCTGTTTGCCATCATACAGGGCGGGGGCAGCCTGTCTTTACGCAAAAAGTGTGCCGATGCGCTCAAGGAGATCGGGTTTGACGGCTACGGATACGGCGGCTGGCCCCTTGACAAGGATGGGCGCTTGGTGGAGGATATTCTGCGCTATACGGCGGAGCAGATGCCGGATGAAACGCCCAAGTATGCCATGGGTGTGGGCAAGCCTGAGGGGATCGTGGCATGCCGCGAAATGGGCTACAATTTGTTTGACTGCGTTATACCTACCAGGGAGGCGAGGCATAACCGGCTTTATGTCTTCACGGCAGAGTCGGAGGCGGACATCGATGTTCACACGCCCGGCTTTTATCGATACCATTACATCATGGATGACAAGTATATGAAGGATATGCGTCCCGTATCGGAATCATGTGATTGTCACCTATGCAAAAATTATTCCAGGGCTTATCTACGGCACCTGTACAAGGTGGGTGACTCGCTGGGCTACCGGCTGGCCACCATTCATAATCTACGGTTTTATTCAATGCTAATGGAAAAGCTGAGGGCTCAGGAACATGGAGCGTGAGGCGGACAAGCTGGCTAAGCAGATCGCTGAATCGACTAAGTATGCCGACCTGTCTATGGATCTGGTGAGGCGCATCTGCCTGGAATATCTGCCCCGGTATAAAAATCAAAAAGAAGCTTTAAAGGCTGTTAAAAAGCAGCTGCATATCATCCACGGCGCTTTTTTTCCTGAAAAGTGCCATGAAAAGGCAATGGAATTGATCGGGGATAATAGATTATCGGACAGGGATCTTAGCCTGAAACTGATGGAGCTGCACCCATCTACCAGGGAAAGGCTGCCTTCGATTCAGGCTTTCTATGATTTGCTTTCGCCCTATTTACAGGATGTGAAAACCGTACTGGACATCGGCTGCGGCTTTCACCCCTGCGCATTCCCCTTTATGGGCTTAAGCAGCGATGTGCTGTACCGGGCTGGGGATATCGACCATGACACGGTAACGGTTGTGCAGGCGTTTCTCCATAGGGTGCGTGTGGCATGCGATGTAAGCATACTGGATGCGGCGAGTGAAATGTCCGGGGAAAAAGCTGATGTGGCCTTTCTGTTCAAGCTGGTCCCGGTGCTGGAGCAGCAGAAGAAGGGGTTGGCCTACCGCCTGATTGAAAGTCTGTGCGTTAATACGGCCATCATAACCTTTCCAATCAAAAGCCTTTCCGGCCGGGAGAAGGATATGGTTAAGTTTTACAGCAGCCGGTTCGAGCAGGATCTTCCGGAAAGGTTTTCTATTTTAAGGAAAGAAATTGTGGGTTCGGAGCTGGTATATATCGTTTCCCAAACGCTTTGCAACCCTTGACAAAAGGCACATTGTTCATGCATACTATATTGGATTAGCTTGGCAGAAGCCTTGCGCGGCAACCGGGGTTTCCCTTAAGATATGTGTGCCATGAAGGGACATGCTTCCAGAAGGGGGCGGACTTTCATCGCATTTTTATTTTGGGGAGGAAAATCAATGAATCGTACGGAACTGCGTCAAATGGTTCTGGCTGCCATCCTGTCTGCTCTGGCCGTGGTTTTGTCCAGGGTGCTCCATGCCTTGGGTGGCTGGCAGGCAGGATCTATCTTTTTGCCCATGCATATCCCAGTGCTGCTCTGCGGCTTTTTGTGCGGATGGAAGTACGGCATGCTGAGCGGCCTCTTAACGCCCATACTCGCCATGCTGGTATCCGGCATGCCAAACGGAAACACGCTGATTTCCATGGAGCTTGAATTGGCGGCCTATGGCGCCGCGGCCGGCGCGCTGGCCGGCATCCGCTGGTTTGGAAAAGGGGAAAAGGAAACCGGGTTTGCAAAAGTTTCCCAGTTGGTGTTTTCCCTGATTCTGGCGATGCTTATCGGGCGTGCGGTATACGGCTTGGGGAATGTCATCATCCTCTCCAGGGGGGACAGCCCCTTTACGTTGGCTGCATTTATATCAGGCGCGTTTGTTAACGCCCTGCCGGGCATCTTGATCCAGCTCGTGCTGATCCCCACCCTGGTAATGCTTGCAAAGAAATGGAAATACCTGAAAGGCGCGTAATCATGCGGGATATTCTCCTGCTTCACGCCAAGACGTACCCTGCCATGAAGGCGGAGGATGGCGTGAAGCTGTGCTATCAAAGCGAATTTGGCGGCGGGCATTTGCTGCCTTCCCGGGAGGCTTGCTTGGAAAGCATTCGGGAGGAGCGGGCGTCTGCCGCCTTGCTTCACCCAAACAGCCCGTTGCTGGAAGTAATCGGCGGCGGGCTGCTTAGGCTGCACTTGAACGCGTGGGAGGCCAATAGCTTGCGTTCGGAGACGATCGCCGGATTGTTTCCTGCCGTGTCGGATGAAAAGCGCGGTACGCAAAACGGCTTTATTGAGAAGGTTTCCATACTGCAGGAATTAACCGGAGCAGGCCTGATGCCTTTTTCCCCGGTGGAACTGGATGCTTTTTGGAAAGGTTATCAGCAGGCCGGATGTCCCCTGTGCCGCCACAGTGAAGACTACCGCCGGACATACCATCCGGCATACCGTCTGGTTGGCGCGGAAACAGAGAAATTCCTGTCTCTGCTAATGGCTATCGATCAGCGGTTGATGAAAAATACTCCTCTCATCATTGCCATCGACGGGCCCAGCGGCTCGGGAAAAAGTTCTCTGGCAGCTTGGCTGAAAGGAGTGTACGGTGATAGCGAAGTTTTCCACATGGATGATTTCTTCCTGCCCCCGGAGAGAAAAACGGAGGAGAGGCTGAAGACACCCGGCGGCAATGTGGATTGGGAGCGGTTCCTTGAGGAAGTGCTGCTTCCGCTGAAGCAAGGAAAGGCCTTTTCCTATCAGCCATACGACTGCGGCACATGCACGCTGTCAAAGCCCATTCATGCCGAGCCCCGGATGCTGAACATTGTAGAGGGTGTGTACAGTCATCATCCGGCGCTGAGGGACACTTACGGTATGACCGTTTCCCTGTCCATTGGCAGGAGGGAACAGTCCGCAAGGATACTGCAAAGGAACGGCACACGTATGCACCGCCGGTTTCTGGAAGAATGGATCCCGCTGGAGGATCTGTACTTTAGGGAAATGGGCATTATGGAAAAAGCAGCCTTGACATTGATGGGATAAAATATCCGCCCGGCGCAAGTTGCGACGGGCGGACTTTTTAGCATTACGTTTTGATGTCCTGCCAAACCAGCGCTTGTTTATAAGCCATGTCCATCTTCTTGTGAACGGCATCGTACTGGTCATGCCTTGGGGGCTGAGGCGGGGAATTGAATACGGGTATTTGTCCGAAAGTGGGGGTGCCGGCCCGAAGATTGATATTGGGCTCAGCCTTCCCGGCTGTGGCGGGAGGGTCTTTGGCGGGAACGGCGGCCATGTATGGCAGCAACTGGCTGTGCAAGGTGAGCCACCGGGTGTTTTGTTCACCCAATGTCATGGCGGCAAAAGGGGATACCTGGCTAGCGGGCTTTTGAGCAGCCACGTGAAAAACCTCCTTCATGGGTTTGGTCTATTTCTAACTATGCCGAACATACGAAAAAAGTGAAACGGCCATTTGTTTCTTTTTCGACAAGGGTTGCCAGATATGGATATCGTGTTATAATATTATATATCTATTTTTATGTTATGTTAGAATGGGGAAAGACTATTGCAGGCATTCGTAGAACGGTTTTATGGTATCAGCCACATGGTAAAGCCCAAACTTCGGGTTGGCGATTTGCCATCCACCGGGCAGGCGTACCGTGATGTGATCCGCATCGCCATACCTGCGGTGGCGGAAATGGTATTGATGGCCCTCATCGGGGCGATGGATACAGCCATGGTGGGCGTATTGGGGGCCGAAGCTATTTCGGCGGTAGGATTGCCGGGCCAGCCGCGAATGATCATGCTGGCTATTTTTTTCGCTTTGAATATTGGTGTTACGGCAGTTGTGGCAAGGCGTAAGGGTGAGGGGCGGCAGGAGGATGCCAACCGTACACTGCGCAACGCGTTGGTTATGATCGGACTTTTGTCTTTTATGATCATGGCTGTTAGCCTTTACCAAGCGGAAAACATGATCCGGTTGGCTTCGGGGGATGTGGATCCCGCCGATCTTGCGAATGTAAAAGTTTTCAAGGATGCCACCGTTTACTTCAAGTGGATGGCTTACGCACTGCCTATCAATGCTGTGACGCTGTGCATCAGTGCTGCGCAGCGCGGTATAGGCAAGACAAGAACCACGATGGTAGTGAATATTACCAGCAATGTGGTCAATGTGATTTTAAACTATCTTCTTATCGGCGGCAACCTGGGATTTCCGCGGCTTGGCGTGGAAGGCGCGGCTATTGCCACGTTTATCGGATTTTGTGTGGGACTGGTGCTGTCGGTATGCTCTGTTACGCTCCCCAGGTACAAGGGCTTTTTGTACCTTCGCCTTCGCGACAACTGGCGTCTGGACAAGACTACGCTCAGGGATATCAGCCGGGTGGGCGGTAACGCCATGCTGGAGCAGATTTGCCTGCGCATAGGATTTTTGCTTTATGCCCGCCTAATTTATGAGGCTTTGCACGACCCGGTGGCCTTTGCCAGCCATCAGATCGGTATGCAGTTCTTGAACATCAGCTTCACCTTTGGGGATGGCATCGGCATAGCCGGCACATCCTTGGTGGGGCAGATGCTGGGCAAACAGAGGCCCGATTTGAGCATGGTATACGGCAAGGTGAGCCAGCGTATGGCCCTTACCGTTTCAGCAGGGCTGATTTTGATTTTTATTCCTCTGCGCCATATTCTGGTGCTTCCTTTCGCCAGCGATCAGCGGGTATTGGCACTTGCCGCGCAGTTGATGATTATTGTAGGTATCTTTCAGCCTTTCCAGACAAGCTCGGTGGTCATCAGCGGCTGTTTGCGCGGCGCGGGAGATACCAGGTATGTGGCTGTGGTGATGATGCTGTGCGTTACGCTGATCCGGCCCATTCTGGCCTGGACGGCGCTGTACCCCCTGCACCTGGGACTGCTTGGCGCCTGGTCCGCCAGCCTCATCGATATGATCATCAGGCTTACGTTCATGTATGTTCGCTTCACAAAGGGGAAGTGGATGTACATCCGGGTGTAGGCCAGATGCCGTAGCAATAAGATGTTTCGCGTCTGCGGACGCGACCAGGGCTTTCCTCCCACGGACTCAATCGTCGCGCCGGTTCGCTGCCGCTTGCAAACCCGGCGGCTCAATCGTCGCATCGCATCGCTTCCGCTCGCGCTGCTCGTTTTGCTCGCTTCCTCCGCTTCGCTTTATCCGCCACTGGCGGCGCTCAGCTTCGGAACCCGTTTCTTCCGTTTC
>JAEZHM010000051.1 GCA_023416585.1 Bacillota bacterium | reverse complement strand
GGAAAATGATGAACAGCTATTATTATGGCAAAAGCGGCAAAGGTGATTACCGCAAGGAGGATTTGCCCAAGAACAGGTGGCAGCTATTTTGGGAGATGCTGCGCATCCGCTTTGCGGGTCTGATGCGATTGAACCTGATGTATGCGGTGGTGTGGCTGCCGGTAATCCTGGTTACGCTGTATTTCGCATTCGCGCTGTTCTCCGGGCTGTCGCAGGTGAACGAGGCGGGGGAAGCCATTGAAATGACCAGGGAAGAACTGATGAATTTCGTCAGCGGCACAGCTCTCCTCTGGTTATATATGCTGATACCGGCCATTACCATCACCGGCCCTTTTACGGCCGGGGTAAGCTATGTCACACGCAACTGGGCCCGGGATGAGCACGCCTTCGTGTGGGCCGACTTCAAGGATGCGGTGAAGGCCAACTGGAAACAGGCTTTGCTTGTCTCCTTCCTCACATCGCTGATGCCCGCTATATTGTACATCTGCTGGTCATTTTATAGCCAAATGGCTGCGAGTTCTCCCTTCTTCGTGGTGCCCCAGGTGCTTGCCACCATGCTTGGCGTAGTGTGGTTCCTGGCGGTGCTTTACATGTATCCGCTGATGGTGACCTATAAACTAAAGTTCAAGGACTTGATCCGCAATGCCCTGCTCTTGTCCATAGGGCGCCTGCCCCAATCTGTAGGCCTGCGCCTTTTATCTGCGGTGCCCCTATTGATCGGCGGAGCCGTCCTCTTCTTTACAAGCCAGATACAATGGGCCATTCTTGGGGTACTGCTGTATTATGTGCTCATCGGCTTCTCCCTGAGCCGCTTCATCTATGCCAGTTATACCAACGCCGTGTTCGACAGGTTCATCAATGCCCGCATTGAAGGTGCTCAGGTCAACCGGGGCCTCGGCCAGGAAGAGGACGAAGACGAAGAGGAAGAGGACGAATAGTCCGGTATGTTAGGCCTCCCTTTGGCGCATGCTACCAGCGAAAAGGGAGGCGGTATTTTGGCCAGCGCGTTTGAAACTTTAACCCCCCGGGATCGGAAGAAATATGAAACTGCCCGGGAATTGGGTTTATTGGACCGGGTGGTAGAGGTGGGTTGGGCAGGCCTGACTGCCAAGGAAAGCGGCCGCATAGGCGGTAAAATGGGATGCAAGCGTTCCCGCAAGCGGCAGGGTTGATATTCCTTAAACAAAAGCTTTGAGGTGTGTATGTATACAGCCTTCGCACAGGTATACGATGCTTTAATGGCGGATGTGAATTATACCGCCTGGGCAGATTTTTACAGGCAGATGATGGCGCAGCACGGCATCCGGGAGGGAAGGGTAGCCGAATGTGCCTGCGGCACGGGCGGGCTTACTCTTCCGCTCTATCAGATGGGGTTTGGCATCACGGGGGTCGATGTTTCCGCGGAAATGCTTTGGCAGGCGGCCCAGAAGGCCCGAAAGGCGGGAGCGGCCATCCCTTTTGTGAAACAGGACATGTGCAACCTGAGGCTGCACCGGGCCATGGACGCCGTGTTATGCACCTGCGACGGGGTAAACTACCTTACGACCCCTTTACAGGTGCAGGATTTTTTTCGGGCTGCCTTTGCATCACTCCGGCCCGGCGGTGGTTTATTTTTTGATGTTTCCACGCCCTACAAGCTTCAAAACCTGCTGGGCAACCAGCTGCTGGGGGAAGATCTGCCGAATATCACCTACCTATGGCAGAATCACTTTTCACCCAAAACGAGCATAGTGGATTTGGATTTGTGCATCTTTATCAGACAGGAGGACGGTTTGTACAGCCGCCTGGATGAAAAGCAGCGCCAGCGCGCCCATACCATGACGGAACTGGAAAACTGGCTCCGGGATGCAGGCTTTTCAGGGATCACATTTTACGGGGACTGCCATTTGATGCGACCCGAAGAGAAGGAAAAGCGCTGGCACGTAGCCGCCCTTCGAAGGCCTGATCCCAGGGCTTACAGATGAAACAGAAGACCTTTGACAATCGTTGAATGAACGGAAGGAATCACGGAAAGATGCAGCCTTCATATAATCATCAGGATGAACTGCTTCACATTACCCTTATGGATGGGCAAGCCCGGGTGCTCCTCTCAAGTACCCGTCAGCTGACCCAGGAAGCGGCGGATATCCACCATACGACGCCCGTGTGCACTGCGGCCATAGGCAGGCTTATGACCGGGACCATCATGATTGGTGCCATGCTCAAGGGAGAAAAAGATTCGGTGACCGTAACGGTGAAGGGCGGCGGTCCTGCGGGAACGCTGATAGCTGTATCCACACCTGGCAAGGTCAAGGCATGTATGGACAATCCCATGGTGGAACTTAAACTAAAGCCCGACGGCAAGCTTGACGTGGGCGGCGCGGTAGGCCATGAAGGCCGGATGTCCGTGGTGAAGGACATGGGTCTTAAGGAGCCCTATATCGGCCAGGTAGAGCTTTTATCCGGCGAAATTGCCGAGGATTTTGCCGTGTATTTTACCAAAAGCGAGCAGACGCCTTCCCTGGTAGCTTTGGGTGTATTGGTGGCGGGAAGCCAGGTGCTGCAGTCGGGCGGGATTCTTGTTCAGCCGCTGCCCGGATGCACAGAGGAAACACTGTCGCAATTGGAATTGCGCTCGCCCATGTTTTCCGCCATCAGCAACGAACTGAACTATGCATCATTGGAGCAGCTGGCGGAGGATTGGTTCCGTGGTCTGGATCCTGTCATATTGGAAAAGCGGAAGCTTTTCTATGAATGTGGCTGCAGCCGCGAGCGCATGGAACGTGCCCTGGTAACTTTGGGCCGGCGTGAGCTGAATCAATTGATTGAGGAGGATCAGGGAGCGGAGCTAAGCTGCCATTTTTGCAGGAACCGCTATCATTTTTCGACCGATGAGCTTCGGGAGCTTGTAAATAAGGCATCCCGGCCTTGATTTTTCTTGTGATATAATGTAAAGGGGCGCTATTGCCCCGCCGGAGAATTTCTATGAAAGACATGAGTATTTCCCGCCGTCAGGGAGATGTGGTGCCCTTTACCCGCTCCACCGATTATTGGCACAGACGGGCCATGGACAACCGCCGGAGCCTGCGGTTTCCGGAAGCGGTGGAGCTTTTGCGCAGTGCGTCCCGCCAGGAGCCGGACAACGTGGAGATACAAATGGACTTGGCGGAAACGCTCAGTGAAATGGAGTGCTTTGAGCAGTCCAGCCGTCTGCTGTACAGGCTGCTAAGTCAGGACCCCAACATGGCGGAATGCTATTACGGTTTGGCCTGCAACGATTACGGCCTGCAAAAGAACGAGGAAGCACTGGATGCGCTGATACATTACCTTCGCCTGGCTCCGGAGGGGCCCTATGCCGAGGAAGCTCGGGATATGCTGGAAATGCTTTCCGAAGTGGATTTCGGCGGCGGAAACAGCAGGGGGGAGCTTCTTATCCGCCGGGGGATGAAGGCCTTTGCGGACGACAAGCCTAACAAGGCTACCGAGCATTTGAAACGGGCACTGCGCGTTACCAGGGAAGAGACGCGGGTCCGCACCATGCTTTCCCTGTCCCTTTTATCGGAGGGGAAGCCCAAGGAAGCCTTACGCCACGCCATGGCGGCCTGTGCAAGAGACAAACAAAGCGTTCAAGCCCGATGCTCCCTGTGCTGCGCGCTCTGGATGCTGCAAAAGCCCAGGGCTGCAGCCGGGCTTTTGCAGGAAGCCGCAAAATGGTGCGAATCCCCCTACGAGGAACTGCTTTTTTGCCATACAGCCAGCCAGCTTGACCAGCGGGAACTGCTTCTAAAGTTCCTGCAGGCCCGAAGCCAGTGGACGCCTTTCCGTATAGGCACGCTTCACAGCTTGGCCGTAGCTTACTTCAATCTTGGCCATTTTCAGAAGGCGAAGGCGCTGTGGCTTAGGGTTATGCAGATCGATCCTGATAATCTGCTGGCGGAATACGGCCACAGCATCTGCCATAAGGCGCTGAACGGAGAGGATACCGGCTTTAAGACGCTGGGTTATCATCCCATCCTTCCCAGGGAGGAGAACCAGCGCCGCCTGCAGCTGATTGCCGCAGCGCTGTCCGGCGGGGAGGATACACTGAAAGAACGCTGGCGCAAGGATGATACCCTAAAAAAGATGGTGCGCTGGGCGTTTACGCTGCCGGATGACCGGCTGCAAGGCGCCCTGCTTGGCGTATTGGCCGCGGTAGGTCCGGATGCAGCCGGGCTTATCAAGGAGCTTCTCACCGATGATACCATGGCGGAGGAACTGAAGCGTAAGGCAGTACTGCTGCTCAACCGTATGGGGGAGCCCATGCCGTATGTGCTGACCTACCGGCGGCGCATCACACAGGTGCAATGCGTCCCGAAGGAATTCAGAGGTGTTCCGCAATGGCGGTCTTTCCTGAAATTGTTTTTACAAGAGGCCGGCCGTTGGGGAAACAGCCGGGAGGCCGCCTTCTTTGCGGCGGGGCTTTATCGGTCGCTGCCAAGATTCATGCGGGAAGAGGCGGCGGGGGAAAACAGCTTGCAATGGGTAAAGGCGTTTGAAATCATGTTTTTGTATAGGGAGGGCCGCGTGCGGGAAATGGAAGCGGTGGCGAAGGACTTGCCAATTTCCATCAGGCGCATCCAAAGGGTCATCCGCATGATCCAAAGGGTTCAGCCGAAAGCCTTGTATCCAGGGGAGGGGGAAAATGCATGAGGTGCATTGATTTTGACAGGCATTTCGCAGAATATACATCCCAATGGATGAAGGAACACAGCCGTGATTACAAGACGCTGGAGGCTATGGAGAGCGATATGCCGGGCGTCTATTTGAGGTTTTTGAATACGCCCGCGGCCTGGCTGGACGGCGCGACGCCGGGCTCGTTTTTTGAAAAGTATGACGACGCGGCGGAGCTTGTTGGGTGGATGCGGGAATACTTCGTAAAGCGCGTACCCGTGCCGGACCCACTCCAGGAAAGGATACTGGATTTGGGCCAAAGCTGCGAACTAAGCCTGTTGGCACTTTTGGAGGATGTCTCGGCTCCCTTAGATGCCCGTATGACGGCGGTGGGCCTTTTGCGTGAGATGGAGAGTAAGAAGCCCAAGGCACTGTATATCGCCTGGCAGAAAGGCCGCCGGCAGAAGGATGAGCTGTGCGATAATGCATTGGAAAGCCTGGCTTTAATGGGCCGGGATGTCGTGCCGGATATGCTGAAAGAGCTTGACAGTTGCAACCACGCCGGCCAGGAGGCGCTTTTGGATGTGCTTTCTGCCTATCCCGGCAACGAATCCGTATTTTTGCTGGCTTTGAAGTTCTTTGAGGAGGACAGGAAACGCCGGGCGCTTTTTGCCGGATATCTGGGAAGGCTGGCGGATGAGCGGGCGCTGCCGGCGCTCTTGAAGGCGGCTGGGGAGCAGAACCTGCCGTATCTTGACTATATCGAAATTCGCAATGCCATCGAGCGGCTGGGCGGAGATGCGCCGGAACGGGAATTCCATGATGATCCGGGCTATGAAGCAATGATCAAAATGCAATAGCAATTCGAAAAAATGACGTTGTCATTTTTCGATTCTGCACTTTTCGCCTGCAGCCTAATGCATTTCCCTTCGCTGCGCTTGGTCAATGCGGCTGCGGCCAGCGAAAAGCGTAAGGAAAGCTTGCTTCGCAAGCGCCCCGCGCACCCGGCAAAGCCGGAGGAGTCGATTACAAACGAAGGGGCGCTACTCCATCTGGCTCAATCGTCACACTGCTCACCGCCGTTCGCATTGTTCGTTTCGCCAGCCTCCTTCGCTTCGCTTCATACGCCACAGGCGGCGCTTCGGCTTCGGAGCCTTCAATGCATCCCTGGAAATTTATCAGTATTCTTTTGCATAATCGTTGCTCTGGAGGAGGGATGGAATGATAACCCTACAGGAAATAAAGCAAAATGAGAGCATCAAGGCGCTGATCAAGGCGGGAAACCGGTACCTGGAAGCGCTGGGATATACGGATCATGGCCCTCGGCATGTGAGTTATGTAAGCCGCACCGCTTCCCAGGTGCTGAAGGCTCTTGGCTATTCCCCCAGGGAAACCGAACTGGCCGCCATTGCCGGATGGGTCCACGATGTGGGTAATTCCATCAACCGCCAGGACCACGGCCCCAACGGCGCGATACTGCTCTTTCCGATTTTGCGGGAGGCGGGGCTTGAAATTGCCGATGTCATCGAGATTGTTACCGCCGTAGGCAACCATGAGGAGCAGAGCGGAACCATCTCCAGCGCGGTGAGCGCTGCGCTTGTGATCGGCGACAAAAGCGACGCGCACCGTACCAGGGTTCGGGGAGGTAAAGCCGACCCCAATGATGTTCATGATAGGGTGAATTTTTCCATCCAGGAGAACAACGTCATTGTGGACAGAAAAGGCAGGATCATCCACCATGAGCTGACCATGGATGATACATCATCCGTATTGGAATATTTGCAGATTTATCTTGCCCGTATCATCATGTGTGAGCAAGCAGCCGCCTTTTTAAACTGCTCCTTTGACCTGGTCATCAACGGGCGCCCGGTGAACAACCGGCCAAAACCCGTTCTGGAATAACCGATAAAAGGGGGGACGACGTTGCTCTGTGAAAAATGCGGAGCCTACATGCCGGATGATGCCATCACCTGTGAAGGCTGCGGCACGCTGATGAAAAGAAAACCCCAGCCGGAACCGGGGGTGCGCGGCATCCGCCAGGGCCGAATGACGGGCAGCACACAGCCGCTGCCTGGAAGCAGCCGTACGGAACCCAAAGACGAGCCGGCGCGACGGGATATGGCGCGGGATGTGCCTAAAATGTACCGGGATGACAAGCGCCCGGAACGACGCCGGGGCGTGGAGCGCTTTACAGAGGATGCTGGCCGTCCCCAAAGCAGGCGCGGCATTCCAAGAGTGTCTGAATCCCAAGTGCGCAAGCTGCGTATCCGGCAGGAAAAGGTCCACCCTGTAAAAAAGCACATGGTCAACTGGATGCATATCCTTACCTTGGGGATTATACTTTTTATTCTGGGCATTGCAGGCGGTTTTCTTTACCTGACAAAGTCGCCTGCGGGGCAGGTTGTATTGGCCCGCATGGGCCAGGATGCGCCAGCACCGGCCTATTGGCAGGTAGGCGAGCAATACCTGAACCAGGGCCAAATCAGCGAGGCAATAGCAGCCTTCGAAAAGGCAAACGAAAAGAATCCCGACAATGTGGACGGGCTTCTGTCTCTGGGGTCGGCCCTGGAAGCCGCTGGGAGAACAGAGGAGGCTAAGACGCTGTACCAACGGCTGTATGAAGTAATCAGCCCTGAGCGTCCAGAGGCTTACCGGAACCAGATCCGCATCCTGATTGCGCAGGACCATACCCCTGAGGCGGCGGAACTGATGAAGCTGGCCCATAACAAGACAGGCCTTATATCCTTCCGCCAGCAGCGGGATGCAACGCTGCCCAAAATGCCGGAGACAGACCTGGCAGCCGGCCGTTACACCGAGGAAAAGCAGGTCAACCTCACCTCATCCCAGGATTATGATATCCTGTACATGCTTGGCGATGGCGACTTCCCTCAGGATGCTAAGCCCTATGAAGGCCCGATCCTGCTCAAGGACAGCCAGCAGAACAGGCTGCGGGCCGTATGTGTAAGCGGCGACCTTTTGAGTGATCCGCTGGATGTGACATACAGCGTTGTCCTGCCCTCTCCCGACGCACCCAGGGCTGGCCTCGCCCCCAACACCTATGAGCGGCAGCAGCGCGTATGGCTGCGTTATCCGGGGAAAGAATCGAACATTACCATGTACTATACGCTGGATGGCTCAACTCCTGATTTGAATTCTCCCCGCTATACAGGGGACCCCATTTTACTGCCTGGCGGGCGTGTTACCTTAAAAGCCATCGCAGTGAACAGTTATGGCAAAACCTCCAACGTAATGGAGGTGGGTTACAAGATCAATCGTGTGAATTTCAGGGAAATGTACAGCGAGACGGATACGTTCCAGGGCTTCAAGCTGCTTGAAACAACGCAGGATGTATTCATTCAGGCCAACGGGCAGCCTTCTTCCCAGGAAACTGTAACCGTGAAGAATATTGAAGGCGAATGCCATAAATTGAATTATAGCTGGGGTTATTGCACAGTGGCGTATATAAGCGGCCAATGGCTGGTGGTGGAAGTATATGAGACGCAGGATAAGTTTGCAGCACCCCGCGGGACGCGCATCGGAAATGCCGAAAAAGAGGTGACCGGAAATTTCCGGGACATGCTCCAGCCAAACAGTCAAAATGGCGACAGGAGCTTGTATTACGATGGAAACAGCACGGGTATCATCAAGCTTACGCCGGAAAATCAAAAGAGCATACAATACGCCTGCTACACCTTGGAAAGCAACCGTATCATGCTGCAATATGATCTGACAAACGGTGTTGTCACAGCCATTTCTCACAAGTTTGCGCCATAACATACAGCCCGCAAAGGAGTATTCCAAGCGGGCTTTTTCTTATTTGCACGTTTGATGCTTGATTTGGGCGTTATTTGCACGCAGTGATGTGCAAAATGCGCGATTTATGCGTCGATTCGTGTAATATCGTCATACTTGTTGTCACAAACCATTTTTTTTTATCAAATACTACTGGCGGCAGCATATTTATGCTATAATGCACGCATATGATGAAAAAAAGCCCAAATACTCCAGAATTCCCAAATCAACCACAATTAATAGCGATCTGTAATGAAATAAACAGCACAAATGATTGGGAAGGTGGTAGACAAATGGACGGAATCCGTGTATTGCTGGTGGACGATAATGCGGAGCTGCGCAGGCTGGTGGCCGATTTCCTTGCAAAACAGGAAGGGATCACCGTTGTAGGGCAGGCTTCCAACGGCGCGGAGGCGCTGCAGATCCTGTCAGAACAGTCGGTGGACATCCTGCTGATGGATATCATCATGCCCCAAATGGATGGATATGCACTATTGGAAGAATTGCGCCGCCGGTCTTTTGATCCCATGCCGCAGGTTATCGTACTTACGGCCCTGGGCCGGGATGATTTCATTATGCGCGCAGTGGAACTGGGCGCAAGGTACTATATGGTCAAGCCTTTTGAGGTGCAGGTGCTGGCTGCCCGTATCAGGGAAATTGCCGGCCAGCCTGTGCGCAGCTTGGAGCCGGTGCGGGCCACGACAACCGGCCACGGCCAGTCGTTGGATGAACGTTTGTCCAGCCTTTTCCTGACCATCGGCATTCCTGCCCATATCAAGGGTTACCAGTTCTTGCGCGAGGCGGTGAAGATGGTAATAGATAATCCGGATGTCATCAACAGAATCACCAAGGAGCTGTATCCCGGCATCGGACGCAGGTTCAATACCACCGCCAGCAAGGTGGAGCGGGCCATACGCCATGCCATTGAAGTGGCTTGGAGCCGTGGCCGCATAGAGACGCTGAACCGCGCCTTCGGATGCAAGGTAGCCTCCAAGGAGGATAAGCCCACCAACGGTGAGTTTGTAGCCATGATTGCCGACAAGCTGTCGATGGAAAGGACGGCATAAACCTGGAAAGACCTATCCATGCATCATCTTGGCTTGCAGAAGACATAAGGCAGGGGGCATCATTTGCCGCCCTGCTTTTTCATATAGTAATCGTAAGCAGAGAAAGTTGAATATTTTAAATGACCTGCCGTTTAGAATCACAGTACCTGCCATGCGTAGCGAGGATGGTGCGTAGGGCAAACGGTAGAAAAGTGAAAATCGCGAATACGATATATCATTTTTTTGAGTCATTTCGCATATGCATCACCAGATTGATGCAATCTGGGAGGGACAATAACATGGAATTACGGATATTACGTGAAAACGTGGAGCTGGAAAGGCTGGTGGGCAGCGGGAAAGGGCAGGCGTCGGTGGAGGGTGAAATCACCCTGCCCGGCGGCCTCAGGGAAGAAGCCCATGTACTGCAGACCGGCGCCATGATGGTAATCACCGGGGCGGAGGCAATGGCTGACCGGGTTACCATTGAGGGGAAGGTCGTCTTTCATGTGCTGTACACCCAGGGTGATCCCACCAAGATTGCCGCGCTGGAGGCCTCCACGGAATTCAGCCACGCCGTTGAGGTCAAGGATGCGGCTCCCAGGATGATCGCCCAGGCGGGCGGTCAGGTGGAGCATGCGGAGGCATCGGCATATAATGGGCGTCTGTCACTTCGGGGAATTCTGGCACTGGAGGCACGGGTATTGTCGGCAACGCCTGCGGCAGTGGTTACAGGCATGCAGGATGTTCCCGGCCTGGAAGGCCTCAGCCAGACACTTACGCTGCAGCGCACCGTAGGCGAAGGCTCAGCAGAAACGCTGCTAAGGGATGAGTTCGACTTGCCCCGCGCACTGGATATCCGGGAAACGCTTTATGGCTCTGCCCAGGCCATGGTACAGGAGGTATCGGGCGGCGAGGGCAAGGCCAACGTATCCGGCACGGTGCAGTTGGAGGTTTTCCACGCGTCCAACCTGCCCGCAAGGCCTCTGGTGCTGACAAGACATACGTTGCCCTTTGAGCAGGCGGTGGATCTGGGCGGCCATCGTGGTGATCTTCTAACCGGACAGGTGGTGGTAAAGGATGTGGCGGTATTATCCCAGGACGGCGGGGATACGGGTCGCATCTTACGGGCCGAGGTGCTATTGGGCGTATCGGCCTCCGTAGATAAAAAAGAAACGGCTACCGTTTGGAAGGACGCGTACACCACCAGGGGCGAAGCCCTTGCGCTGACCGTGAAGCCCCTTTCCTACCGTGTGGGCAACGCAAGATTTCAAACCGCGGAGAGCGGCAAAGTGATGATTATGCTTCCGGAGGGCAGCCCGCCCGCGCGTACTATGCTGGCCGGGTTTACAAGGCCCATCCTCACCGGATGGGAGCAGATAGGCGGACGATTGAATGCCGAAGGCCTGCTGGAAGTAACGCTATTATACATGACCGATGATTCGGATATACCCGTGACTGTCAATCAGGAAGAACCTTTCCGCGTCGCCTTTGCCTGCGAAGCGGAACCGAATGACTGGCTGACGCTGGAGGCGGGAAACATTGATGTGGCGACCATCACCAGCGACCGGGTGGAAATGAAATATATCCTGCGCCTTTCAGTGGACGGTGCCCGCCGGGCGGACGCCAGGATCGTATCCGACGTGAAGAGCCAGGATGCGGCAATATCCACCGGAGGCATCAGCCTGTATTTTGCCCAGCCGGGGGATACGCTCTGGGATATTGCCAAACGCTACCGTGTGCCCAGGCAGCAGCTGATGGGGCTCAATCCTTCCCTGACAGACGGTGAGGTGCCCCAGGGAACAGGCGTTGTTGTCTGGCGGCGGGATACGACGAACTGATGAGGATGAATGTAAGGCTACCGGTTCTTGGCAGTTCTGCCAAGGGCCGGTATTTTATGTAGAGCAAGGATATAGATGGAAAAAGCCGTAAAGAATAGCTCCATCATGTAAAAAAGGGGGAAAAGGGGGTGAAAAACGCAACTACGAACCGGCAGATTTTCTTTTTTCTTATTTTGACACTGACCGCCTATACCGTCATAAACATCCCCAAGATATTGGCCCAGCATTCAGGCAGAGCGGCCTGGCCGCCCATCCTGCTTACAACTGTTGTCTTCTCCCTATTTGCCGTGATCATTGTGCGCCTCGGCATCAGGTTTCCTGGAAAAATGCTTTTTGATTACAGTCAGGAGATTGTGGGAAAATTCATGGCGTATGTGCTCTCCATTTATTTTGTCTTATACTTTTTAATGATTTCCGTTTATCTCAATATTCAGCTGGTCAGCGTGCTTCATTCCGAGTTTTTTCCGAAAACGCCAACTTGGGCCACCCTGGTGACCGGCATAACGGTGTTCGGCTGCATCGCCTACAAGGGGGTCAACAGCGTCGCCAGGTTTTTTGAGATCATCGGTCCCGTTTTTTTGATCACAGCGGTTTCCGTCCATCTGATCATGCTGACGCAGAGCAATATAGGCAGTATTCTGCCTTTGTTTCAACCCTCACAGATACTTCGGTATGTTACCGCTGCCAAGGATATCATTTTGTCCTTTCTGGGCATAGAACTGCTGATGGTTATTCCCTTGGCAAGCGAAAATAGCAAAAAGACAACCAGGACGGTTTTCTTTTCGATGCTGTTCATCGGCCTTTTTTATATGCTCGCCGTGGAAACAAGCATCGCGATCTTAGGTTACAATGATACGCAGAACTATAATTACGCGCTGATTGAGTCCATCAAACTGATAGACAATCCCGTTCTGGAAAGATTTGATATACTGTATCTGACGGTAGGTTTTGCAGGGTTGATTGCGGGTGTCTCAGCTGTTTATCTGGGCTTGGTGGAATTTGTTTGCAAGATATTCCCGAAAATAAATCGCAAAATCATTGTGCTTCTTGCCGGCATGCTGATTGTTGCGCTAAGCCTTATTGGACAGGCTGCAAAAGATGCAGAAACTTTTTTTGAAGGGGTAATCCCCGTTGCCGGGCTGGTGTCCGCGTTCCTTATACCTGCCCTGCTGCTTTTGATTGCGAAGGTGAGGCATCTTGGACAAAAAGCGCAGTAAACTCATGATTCTGCTCATGGAAGTAGCTTTACTGGTAACCGGCTGCTGGGATTCTATCCGGATTACTGAGCTGAACCTTGCTACCATGGTGATACTGGATAAACAGGGGGAGGAATTTACCTTTACTGTTGAGCTGCCCAAAATTCTACCGAACACGGCGGAGGGAAGCGGTTCCGGCCCTAAGAATGTGTATGTGAAGGGAACCGGCTTAAGTCTTCCAAAGGCTCGTGACGATGTGGAGGCACACTTGGAAAAGCCGCTGTATTTGGGCACAGTCCGCACGCTGGTTATTACTGAGAGTGCATCACAGAATGATCTGGCCGAATACATGTTCCGCCTGCGGGAGGATGCCTCCTACCGCCAGAAGGTCATTTTGACAACCACAAGAGAAGATCCGGCAGCTTTGGTGGGATTTGAAGAAGAATCCGATTCGCCGCGTGGATTTGCGGTGGATAACTTGCTTGCATCAACGGTGGAGAGCGGCCGAACCTATGCAAAAACAACTTCCCGCTATGTGGGGGATATCCTCAACGGCCGCGGCTTTGTGGTTCACTGTATAGGCCTTCAGGATAAACAGCTTGTGCTGACCGGTTATTCCATATTCCGCAACGCCAAGTGCATAGGCTTTATCCCTGTGGAGGAAGCAAATGGGCTTGTTTTTATGCTGGCGAAAGATCCAACGTGGGTCTACCGTGTACCGTTTGGCGGAGATAACGCAACGGTGAAGGTGAAAGTCGCCAAAAAGAAGATCATCCCGTCCTATCAGGAAGGCACTGTCCGCTTCAGTGTACAGTTTGAGTTTGAAGCAATAGTGCAATATGTAAGCCAGGTGCGTTTGTTCCCGCTTGATGAGCAGGCGATGCAGGAAATATCCCAAAATCTTCAACAGATGCTTGAAAACGAGCTGCGCATGACTATTGAGCGGTCGCAAAAGGAATTCCAAAGCGATTATCTGCTGTTCAGCGAAGAATTTCGTATAGCCTATCCCGATGTCTACGAGGGGATGAATTGGACCGAGGAATATCCCAAGGCGCAGATCGGGTTACAGACAAAAGTGGATATATACGTCAGCAAAAAAATGGATTTTGAACCCAAATGAGACGGGAAAGGATTGAAATAGCGGAATGCGTGCATCGCGAATAGAATCCATCATGAAAGCTCTGGAAGCGGAAGGATTTCCCCTAACGAAAAGAGCGATTCCCTTCGAGGGGGGAATGGTGCAGATCCTGTATATTCGCCAGCTGACCGACCGGGCGCTCCTTTCCGAACTGGTTATCAAACCTCTTGTGTTCCACTTTAGAAGGCGGACGCCCGGACTTCTAATGGTCAATGCCTGTGAGGTAATGGAAAACATTTTGTATGTGGACGACTGCAGGCTGGAAACCGACGATAAAAAGCTGCAGGAATACATTCTGAACGGAATGACCGTCATCCTTTTGTCCTGGGATGAGGAGTATATCGTTGCCAATCTGAAAAAGGTGGAGCACAGGCCCGTTACAGAGCCTGAAATCGAGTATACGCTGCGGGGGCCGCGGGACTGCTTTGTGGAAGATTTGAGTGTTAACCTTTCGCTGATACGCTACCGTGTAAAGGATCCGCAGCTGCGCATCAAGCAACACAAGGTCGGGAGGCGGTCAAATACAGATGTGGCCGTTCTGTATATTGAGGACATTGCCAACGAGGCGGTTGTACGCCTAATACAGGAGAGGATTGAGGCCATTGATGTCGATACCATTGGCGAGTCGGGTGAACTACAAATCTTTTTGCAAAGCCATAAGATGGACTTTTTTCCGCAAACGGGTCTGGTGGAAAGGTCGGACATGGCCAACCATTTGCTGAGTGAAGGCAAGGTGTTGGTTATGGTGGATGGCAGCGGCATCGTGCTTTCGGCGCCCAAGACGTTCTCAGAGTTTTTTCATTCCTGCGACGACCGGTACGATAACTTTTACTTTGGCTTTGCCATGCGGCTCTTAAGGTATCTTTCGCTGTTTCTTGTTTTAACTGCGTCCAGCTATTTTGTGGCTTTGACAGCCTATCATGTGGATGCTTTGCCCAGCAGGTATATCCTGGCACTTGCGCAGATGCAGATCAGGGTGCCCTGGCCTCCCATTATCGGCACACTTGTACTGGAGTTCATTGTGGAGCTGCTGCGGGAAGCGCTCCTGCGCGTGCCTAAGCAGATTGGCTCCGCCGTAGGCATTGTAAGCGCTATTGTCATCGGGCAGGCAGCCATCTCTGCCGGCATCTTCAGCCCGCTGCTGCTGATTGTTGTGTCCGCGTCCCTTCTGGCTTCCTTTGTCATGCCTGACTATTCGCTGATCAACCCATTTCGCATCCTGAAGATCCTGGCGCTTTTGTGTACTTCCGTTTTTGGCTTCTATGGCTTGATCCTCTTCTTGTGTCTGCTTGTGGTGCATCTGGCCTCCATGGACAGTTTCGGCGTGCCCTATCTGGCGCCTTTTGCGCCCTTCAACTGGTATGATTTCCTGCGAAGCCTTGTTTTTAATATTTCCTTCTCGCCGCTAAGGCACAAATACCTTCGCGATAAGGATAAAACACGAACAAAGGTATAGCATGAAAGGCGGCAGGGATTAACTCCCTGCCGCCTGTTTTTTATCTTACTATTCCGCTTTGAAAGCATAGGTGGTGGTGCTGTTATAAACCTCTCCCGGGCGCAGTACGGTGCTTGGGAAGTTCGCATGGTTGGGGGAGTCGGGATAGTGCTGTGTTTCCAGGCACAGGGCACACTGCTTGCCAAAGTATGCGCCATTCCGGCCGGGTATGCCCTGCTGGTTGGCGGTGTAGAACTGCACGGCGGGCTGGTCTGTATAGACCTCCATGACCCTTCCGGAGGAGGGATCATAAAGCACAGCACACTTTTTCATAGCGGACGGATCACTTAAAATAAAGTTGTGGTCATACCCCAGGCCATACTTGATAGCGGTGTCATCCTTGCCGGCTTTCAGGCCTTCGCCTATGATTCTGGGCTTGTTAAAGTCAAAGGCCGTTCCATCCACCGGTACGATCTTGCCCGTGGGGATGAGTTCCTCGTCGATTTCGGTGGTGGCATCTGAATATAGTGTCAACTCATGGTCAAGTATGGTACGGCCATCTGCCCCGGCCAAATTGAAGTAGGTATGGTTGGTGAGGTTCAAAACCGTAGCTTTGTCCGTTACCGCCTTGTATTGGATAGAAAGCTCGCATGCGTCATTGAAGGTGTAGGTCACATCCACTGTCAGTGTGCCGGGGTAATTTTCCTGCCCGTCGGGGCTGACCAAATGCAGATGAAGCTTGTCTTCTCCTACCCCTTCTTCGGGGGCGGCGGTCCATACCTGAACTCCAAAACCGACCACGCCTCCGTGCAGGTGGTTCCTTCCGTTGGTCAGCGCTAGCTGATATGTTTTTCCGTCCAGGGTGAATTTCCCACGGGCGATGCGGTTGCCGTACCTGCCGATCAGTGCGCCCAGGTTGCCGTTCTTGTCAAGATAGGGCGGCAATTCATCAAAGCCAAGCGTTACCTCGCCCAGTTTTCCTGCCTTGTCAGGCACCTGTATGGAGGTGATGATGCCTCCGAAAGTGATGATGCTGACAAAGGCACCCTTGCGGTTTAAAAGAATATACTGTTCAACGGCTTGTCCATCCGGGGTGGTGCCAAAGGGCTTCTTTACTATGCTCAAGGGAAATTCCTCCTCCAATTTTTTCATTATCTTTTATTGTACAGTGAAATTAATCTTTGTCAATCGGCGCCCGGTTTGAATAGCCGGCAGAATGGAAGTTTAAAAAGGTAAAGCACACTGAAATATGCAATTGCGCAGCATGATATGGTATAATGATGCCTGGCAAAAGCATACAGGCCCCGGCCTGATTAAATACCATGATTCCAGCATTTATGCGTTGACAAATGAAAATGGAGGTTCAAAGGATGAGTGATGTACAGCTATCCCCCGAAACGATGGAGAGGGTTTTAAAAGCGCAGAAGGATGAAGAAACAGGCGCCGCGATGTATGCCTTTATGGCAAAGCGCGAAAAGAATCCGGAAAACAGGCGGGTTCTTATGCAAATGGCGCAGGAGGAGCAAAGGCACGCCGCCGTATGGAGGTCTATAACCTTAAAAAACCTGCGCCCGCCCACGGGGAAGCTTTTGCACATGAAATTATTGACAGTATTGTTTGGCTTCACGTTTGTGGTGAAAACCATGCAAAAGCAAGAGCGGTTCGCGGAATCGGATTATGAGGAACTGCTTAAGGTATTGCCTCAGGCAGCGGCAATGCTTGCAGACGAGCGCCGCCATGAAAAAGACTTGTACGGCATGCTGGATGAGGAACGGCTGCACTATGTGGGTTCAATGGTTCTTGGTTTGAACGATGCGCTGGTGGAGCTTACCGGCGCGATCGCCGGTGTAACCTTTGCCCTTGCAAACACCCGGCTGGTTGCTATGACCGGCATCATTACCGGCATCTCGGCGACCCTTTCCATGGCAGCTTCGAATTACTTGGCCGAGCGCGCCCAAGGCAGCCGTGATGCGCTGAAATCCAGCGCCTATACCGGCGCTGCTTATCTGATCACCGTGGCTTTGCTTGTTCTGCCTTATTTGCTGTTTCCCTCCCAGCTGTATATCGCCGCTTTCGCGGTGATGATCTTAACTGTATTGTTGATTATTCTTCTTTTCAATTACTATATATCGGTAGCCAAGGAAGAACCGTTTCTTCGCCGGTTCGGGGAAATGGCCGTTATCTCGCTCTCTGTTGCGGCAATATCCTTTATCATTGGAATATTCGCAAAACAAATATTGGGAATTGACGTATGAGAAATGGGAAATATACGGGCTGCATCTTTATAAGCTAGGTGAAAGTTTCCCTGAATAGGGTATGGGGAAGGCTCCTAAAATCAAAGGGAGCCTTCCCCATACATCTATTCTCTCTTTATGCCCGTTTCCATAGAGTCCAATAACCCTGGCCGTTGCGGCCCTGCTGCCAGCGGTAACCGGAGAATCCGGGAGGCGGAAGTGAACCACGCTCGCCGGGCACAGCGTAGGCTACCTGGGTCACCTTGCCGTCCCGTGCCAGCATACCTACGGCATAGTAGGGGATGGTGCTGCCCGCCGCCATGGGCACCTGTACGAACCGCCAGCCCGGCGCGTCAAAGGGTGCAAAGGGCGGATAGGTGGAAAAGTAGTTTTCCAGTTCTTTGACGGCAGCTGGCCAGCTTAGCTTGGGAAGAGCATTGACCGGCGGCCGGCCGGACAGCGGCCCCGCAGCAGGAACGTCGGGCGGGAAAATGGTTCGCTCCATGGCAGACGTGAAAACTGCGAGGTCCGGTTTTTCCACAGGCGGTTCACTTATAGGGAGGGTAAGGGCGGCAGTGAGCCGGGCCGCAGCAGGCTCTAAGGCCGGTTTTGGCGCTGGTATGGCCCGTGGTAGCGGAAAAGGGATGGGCTCCTTTGGAGCGGTATCCGGCAGCATGTCAGTCTTGATGGGTGCGGCAGGGGAAACAGGCATCATGGCAGCGGTTGTTATGGAGGATGACGCAGGCGCGGAAGTGATGGCGGGTGCGATGCTTATCTGAGGTGAGGCGGCTACATCATCGGGAGCGGCGGCCATCGTTTTGGTTGATGTGGCAGTCTGGCTGGGTGCAGAGGATGGAGCAGGTGACGACACTGGCGGAACCGGCTTATCTCCTGAAAAAGCTGATTCATCCGCCAGTTTAGTTGGGACGGACAGGTAGCGGCATACCGTTTCCCCTATCAGATAGGAAGAGAGGGAATTGTTCTCTTCCAAAGCGCCCAAAAGCAGCAGTCTGGGATTGGGCCAATCTTTCGCGACGCAAAGGGCGCTGTAGGAGGAAAGGGGCAGGCCGCCTGGTGTAGCGGCAATCTCGCGCTTCAGGGAGGATTGCCCCTTGTCTGAAATAGGCAAAGCGCCCAGATCGCACACTGCCGCGCCGCCCCCCTCATCCCTGGCGGCCAGCAGTACCCGAATGCACTCCTCAGATGGAGAAAACCCATGAGCGTTTACCGTCAATGTATACTTGCCCCGCGCCTGCTCCAAACGGGCATAGCCGCCCCCGCCTTGTGCGCAGGGGCGTAAGAGGATGTACAGCCTTTGAAATTTCGCGGCTTGCAACATGCCACCTCCCTTGGTGTCTGTTATCAAAGCCTATGCCG
>JAEZHM010000006.1 GCA_023416585.1 Bacillota bacterium | reverse complement strand
TCTTAGACCAACGTAAGCAGGCCCTTGAAAACGTCCATTTGTTGACTTCTTACCTGCTACAACTTCTTCCCAATTGCTTACTCCATATCCAAATGAAACACCTTTTATAAAGCCGTTTTTTACCTTTTGGTAAACCTTTTCGGAGGCCTCATCAGTATCGAAAGTTATTTCTGCCCTACACTTCTTTTCCTTCTCATCCAGCCATGCCTTGTCTATCTTGGCTACAGGCATTTTACCGTAATTGGCATCCCTGCCATGGGTAAACAGTACCACGCCGACATCAGTTAAACGCTGCAGGTCAACGCATTCAGCATCGTGGCATAAAATTTCACTTCCATACCAGCGATCAACTGGGAGTTCGGAAGAAAAAGAAAGTTCCATTGTCCTGGAGTCTTCACTTTTAGCTCGTATTTCTGCATTTATAAAACGTTGCTGTATTTCACCAGCTACAGGCCTTTTATTTTTGTTTTCCACCCGTATCACCTTCTTTTCCGACAGTCTGTTTGTTAGCAGCATCAATCGAAATCATATTACCGTTCACCAGGTATATTTTACCTAGGCCGTCAGGCAATGGATCCATATTTTCAAGGCTCCTTATATCGTCAGCACACAACCAACCGTTCTGCCTACCGATTGCATAAGCTTCGTTACGGGATTTAACATCACCCCGAAGAAGGCCATCAACTGTATGCTCTACAAAGTACCTGTCTTGCTCCGATTCGGTTAAAAGCTGCATAAAAATAGCCTGTTCTATACGAACAAGCCACGGTCTGAGTGTATGCACCACAAATTCTATTGATTGGTGCTCTATATTTGAGAATGTCGCTTTTTCAAGGTCCGCTACAAGATGCGGAGGCACCCTGAATATACGGCAAATCTCATTGAGTTGGAACTTTCTTGTTTCAATAAATTGGCTATCCTCAGGAGGAATTGTGGTTTTATTGTATTTTAGGCCTTCCTCCAAAATCATTGTGCCGTGAGCCTTGTCAATTCCCTGGTGGCTCTCTCTAAGGTTTTGTTTTAAGCGATTATACGCTGAATCTGATAGTGCATTCGGAGATTCCAGCGTGCCTCCCAAGTTTGTTCCCTGTCCAAAGTACTCACTACCGAATATCTCAGCTGCAAGCCCCAGCCCTATGGCTTCCCTTGCATAAGCTATAGGCGAAAGCCCCTTCTTACCATCAAGACTAAGCCCTGGAATGTGGAGAATTTCACTTTCAAAATATGGTTTTTGCGTACCATCGCTCTCGGTCACATAAAATCTTTTTTGGTAGGGCTTTGGTCTCGAATAATCCCATGCAACTGTTACCTTCCATGGAGGCAATGGTATTAACTCAGTTATTTTCCCTTGGTTGTTGTATATTTTTTTTAGATATGCGTTCCCCCAAAGGCACAAATGTGCTACTATTTCCTCTCTTCCTTGAAAGGCTGTCTGTTCTGAGTTCATTACATCATGTAAAATTTTATACAATGGGTGATTTGTTGCTGGTTTCTTACTGCCATCAGGCCCACGCTTGTAAATTTTAAGTGGGAGAGAAGCTATTGACTCTGAAAGAATCCTAACACATGCATATACTGCAGAAAACCTCATGGAGCTATCCTCTGATACCATTACACCGGCTTTTGATACAGGTGCACCGAATAGGGCTACCATGCCAGCGTTATCAGAACTAGAAACCGTAGTGTTTGATGCTGGCGCTGCCTCCCTGACTTCACCACCAAGGATTTTTATAATTTTATTCCTTACCCCAATTTATCACCTCCTAAACATAGCGAATGCCTCTAGTTTCATAGACTGAGCGGACATTTGCGCCGAATTTTATAAGAACCGCCATAGCAATAATACAAGCTACAGTCAGGTCTATACGGTCAATAGCTTTGTTCTTCATAGGCTTCATATTCTCGTTGCCGTCTACCGCAACAGCCATATTACCAAAGCACCAGCGAGCTGCAGGGTTCTGTTCATGTGTCAGTTCTCCAGCCTTTGACATGCGCTCAAATTCCTTCATTGCAGGGCTGAGCATTGCCATGTTCTGGGCTATTTCAAGAACGTTTATACCCTCATTCATTAGCTGTTGAGTAAGCATCCGGCTGTTCCATGGGTCTGTACCCAGAGCCTCTATTTTATAGGTCTTGCCCAACTCCAGAATACGGGCCTTTACAAAGTCATAATCCACTACATTGCCAGCTGTGGCATGAAGGAAGCCTTCATTTACCCAGCGGTCATAAGGCACATGGTCCCTATGGACGCGTTCCTTCATGTTGTCCTCTGGTATCCATCCTTCACTGACGAAATACCATCCATCCACTCCATCCTGAGGAGGGAAGATAAGCACAAGGCCTGTAAGGTCGGTGGTACTGGAAAGGTCAAGCCCTGCATAGCATTTCTTACCTACGAGGTCGGAACGCTTAAGCTTGCCAACTGTATTGTCCCACAATGAAAGTGGGAGCCAGCCGACAGTTTTTAACGATACCCATTGGTTAAGCCTGAGCCACCTAAATAATTTTTCCTTTGCAGGGTCATTCCTTGCTCCAGTAGCTTCCTGCCTTACTGACTCAATATCTATAGAAATGCCTAAGGATGGGTTAACCCTATACCATAAGTTTTCATCAAATATATCTGCATCATCAGGAGCTCCAAAAATCTTAACATACCAGTATGGGTCTATAATTTCTCCATCCAGTACTTTCCTGGCATACTCATGCTGCTCCCAACCGATTGACTTCTTGTCAGGATCATCTCCTGCAGTGGTAATTATCCAATATAAAGGCTCCTTTCTTGCTGCGCCGGATCCGAAGGTCATAACGTCCCACAGGTCACGGTTAGGCTGGGCATGGAGCTCGTCAAATATAACTACGGTAGGGTTGATACCATGCTTTGTATAAGCCTCAGCTGACATTACCTTCATAAAGGTACCCGTCAGTTTATTGGTTATGAGCTTCTGGCTGTCTGTAATTTTAAATATTTTCTCTAGGTCCGGGTCCTGTTCTATCATAGCTTTAGCAGCCATATAGGTTAGGGAAGCCTGCTGTTTATCTGCAGCGCAACAGTATATCTGCCCTCCTGGAGGGTCTAGTGTGAGATGCGTAACACCTAAGCCTGCAATCAATGTGGTCTTGCCGTTCTTTTTTGGTATTTCAAGGTAAGCATATCTATACTGCCTGTATCCGGTATCATTAATGGTTCCATATACATCCCACAGTATGTCATGCTGCCATTTCTGTAATAAAAAAGGCTGGCCATAGAAATCGTCAACCAGGTTAAGCATCTGTATGAATTGTATTATTTCCTGGGCCTTTTGCGGATTATGAGCCATTCATACCAGCCCTTTGCTTCAAGAATTGCGCCATTTTCGAGTCTTTGGCCTCCTCAGGTTTCTTGGGTATGGCTCGGAGGGCAGCTGCTATGGTCATAACGTTCTCACGTTCTATCTGTAGGAGCATTTTTCTCTTAGCCATGATGTTCTTGTCACAAGACATATATACACCTAAGAGGCTCTGCATTTTATCTATATATGCCAAAGGATCTAAATCCTCTCGGTCCTTCTGTTCTTTCAATAAAGCCATTGCTTTATCTATGTCCATCTTCATTTTCTCAAATTCCTCAACCTCTGCCGTCATAACACAGTAGCGGTTTATAACAGCTTCGTTCAAGGCATCATCCTTGCCAATGGATTTGAGGAGTTTTTTAAGTCTCATAAACTCCTTGTGGGCCACAGGCTTGGCTTTTGTACCTGGCCACTCTTTTAAAGATATGCCGGTAAGGAGGGCACTCTCCTCCTTCTCCCTTTTTTCAATTTCTGCCTTAGTCAGATGGCGCCTATTGCCTTCTGCTTTAATTATTGATATTGGTTTTGGTGGTGTTGGCAATTAAAACGCCTCCTTTCAGATATAGAGAATTCCGCATGCACGAAAAAAACTTGTCTGGGGGAGGGGACACGGTATCGGGCACGCCCCTCGGAGGGATTTGCATACCCCCTCCCCCTCGTGCTTTTGTCGATTCATGTCGATTAGTATTAATAAGGCCTCCTGTTTCCAAAGCCTCCGTCTTCCCTCGCTGTCTTTATGTCGTGGTGCCTCTTGCATAGAGACTGCCAGTTCTTCCTGTTCCAGAACAACTTCTTGTCTCCCTTGTGTGGTATGATATGGTCCACTACAGTAGCAGCTACATACTCTCCTTCCGATTCACACAGTACACACAAAGGATGGGCCTTGAGGTATCCTTCCCTTGCTTTCCTCCATCTGCTATCATAGCCACGCTCAGCTGCTGTCTTCCTGTTCTCTTCTCTATACTGTACTGCTACCTTCTTATGCTTATCGCAGTAACTGCCTTCTGTCACCAACTCTGTACAGCCTGGGTGCATACAAGGCCGTTTAGGTCTGCTTGGCATATCTATATCAACTCCTGTTTTATCGCATGAAAAAGGAGCCCTGTTAGGAGCTCCACTTTATTTTAGTATGTATCCTACGATTGAAAACATTTTTACATCAAGCGAGTATTCTATACCACATCTTTCAATTGATATGTATCCTTCATTTTCCAAACGTCTTGCTTCTGTCGTATATTCTTTTTCAGATAAATTACTATTCAAACATGCATTGAAGTTAAATCTATTACTGTTACCACTTTCTGCAGCTCTTTTAAGGCTCTCGTATAACTCTGACACCGCTCTCACCTCCTCCATACTCCCAGTATTCTCCATAGAGAAGGTGATTCCTTTTAACAATCGTTCGCCTATATTCGCCTATATCTGTTCCAGTGCTCCCCTGCTATTACGCTTGTACTTCCTCTCCCTCATACACTCTCTGAGGTCATCCGTCTCCCC
>JAEZHM010000117.1 GCA_023416585.1 Bacillota bacterium | reverse complement strand
TGCCGATCCCATGCGACATCGATGGATGCCGGCTTTCGCCGGCATGACGGAGAGGGGCGAGCAGGACGCGAGGTGGGTTGCCGGGCAACCATGCCCGCCTCGGGCCTGCCCCTACCGGTGCCAGCAGGCCGCCCAGTGGCCCGGCCGCTTCTCGACCAGGGGCGGCGCTTCGAGCGCGCACTTTTCGGTCGCGTAGGGGCAGCGGCCATGAAGGTGGCAGCCCGCGGGCCAGTGCGAGACGTCCGGAATCTCGCCGCGATAGATCAGGCGCTTGCGCGCCTTCTGGGTCTTGGGGTCGGGCACCGGCACGGCCGAAAGCAGCGCCTCGGTATAGGGATGGAGCGGCGTCTCGTAGAGGGCATCGCGGTCGGCGAGCTCGACCAGCCGGCCGCTGTAGAGGATCGCCACGCGGTGCGAGATGTGGCGGACCACGGAGAGATCGTGCGCAATGAAAAGGAGCGTGATGCCGAAATCGCGCTGGAGGTCCTGGAGGAGGTTGACGACCTGGGCCCGGACGGAAACGTCGAGCGCCGACACCGGCTCGTCGGCGACGATGAAATCGGGCTTGAGGGCAAGGGCCCTCGCAATGCCTATGCGCTGGCGCTGGCCGCCGGAGAAGGCGTGGGGGAACCGGTCCTGCGCGTCGCGGGGAAGCCCGACCACCCGCAGGAACTCCCCGATCTCGTCGCGCGCCTCCTCGGCATTGCGGATCAGCCCGTGGACGATCAGCGGCTCGGCGATGATGTCGAGGATCTTCATCCGCGGATTGAGGCTGGCATAGGGATCCTGGAAGACGATCTGCATGTGGCGGCGAAGCTTGCGGAGTTCCTCGCCGTGGACGGTGGTGATGTCCTCGCCCTTGAACAGGATCCTGCCCGCCGTCACGCCGACGCGGCGCAGGATCGCACGGCCGGTCGTCGACTTGCCCGAGCCGGACTCGCCGACCAGGCCGAGCGTCTCGCCGGGGAAGATGTCGAAGGAAATGTTGTCGAGCGCCTTGACCTGGACGGGCCGCGCCCAGAAGCCGTTTCGCCCCCCCTCGTAGGCCACGCTCATGCCCTGGATGCTGACCAGCGGCGCCGGCGGCACGACCGCGTCATGCGGCTTGAGCGGAAGCGGCACGTTCATACCACCCTCCGCATGCCGGGCGCCTCGACATCGCTCGCCCAGGCGTCGGTCGACGCGCGCCAGCAGGCAACGGTCCCTTCCGGCCATGACGGGCCGAGCATCGGCGGCGTCTCGCAACGCGGCTCGGCGATCGGGCAGCGGTCGCGAAAGGCGCAGCCCGGCGGGGGGTTGAGGAGATTGGGCGGGGCACCGTCGATCGCGATCAGCCGCTCCATGTGGTCATCGAGGCGCGGGGTCGAGCGGATCAGCCCCTGGGTATAGGGATGCGACGGCCGCTCGAAGACGTCCTCGGCGCGTCCGGTCTCGATGATCTGCCCGGCATACATGACCGCCACCCTGTCGCAGAGCCCGGCGACCACGCCGAGATCGTGGGTGATGAGCAGCACGGAGAGACCGAGCGACTCCTGGAGACCGGCGAGCAGTTCCAGCACCTGGGCCTGGATCGTCACGTCGAGGGCGGTGGTGGGCTCGTCGGCGATGAGCAGCTCGGGCTGGCACGCGATCGCCATCGCGATCATCACCCGCTGGCGCATGCCGCCGGACAGCTCGTGGGGGTACTGCTTCAGCCGGCTTTCAGGGTCCGGCATATCCACCAGGCGCAAGAGCTCCAGGGCCCGTGCGCGCGCTTTAACGCTGCCCAATCTTTGGTGTATGCGCAGCGGCTCCAAAAGCTGGTGGCCCACGGTGAACAAGGGGTTCAGGCTGGTCATAGGGTCCTGGAAAACCATGCCGATGCGGTTGCCTTCCAGACCGCGAAGGACGTTAGGCTTTGCTTTCAATAGATCGATATTGTCAAACATCAGCCTGTCGGCCGTAATCTTGGCATAGTCCGGCAAAAGGCGCATGACCGACAGCATGGTCACGCTTTTGCCCGACCCGGATTCGCCCACAATGCCCACAGCCTCGCCCTTGTCCACATGCATGGTAACGCCGCGTACCGCCTTCACGCTGCCCACATGGATGTCAAAGGTGGTCCGGAGGTTTTGAATATCCAGAAGATGCATGGGAAAACCTCCGTTACTTTTTAAGTTTGGGGTCCAAGGCGTCCCGCAGGCCATCGCCGATAAAGTTTAATGAAAACATGGTCAGGCTGATGGCCAGAACCGGGAAGATCATTTGATAAGGCGCCTTGTACAGCGTGTCGATGGCGTCGTTGGCCAGGGAGCCCCAGCTGGCCATGGGCTTTTGAATGCCGATGCCAAGAAAGCTTAAAAACGCTTCGGAAAAGATGGCGCCGGGGATCAAAAATGTGACTGATACAATGATGGGGCCCATACTGTTGGGCAATAGATGCCGGATCAGTATCTTCCACCTGCTGGCGCCGGAAAGCCTGGCGGCCAGCACATATTCCTGATGCTTTAAGGATACCACCTGGGACCTTGTGATCCTGGCCGTGCCCACCCAGGAGGAAATGCACAGAGCAATAAGTATGGACTGTATGTTGGAGCCCATGAACATCATGAGGATAATGATGTACAAAAGGGAAGGCAGCGCGATCAAGATATCCACAATACGCATCATGATATTGTCGGTGCGGCCGCCCACAAACCCGGCGATGCCGCCATACAGAACGCCGATCACCATATTGACCGCGGCGGATACGATGCCTATGGCCAGGCTGATGCGCGCGCCGTAGAGGATGCGCACGAAAAGGTCCCGGCCCAGCGCGTCGGTGCCGAATAAGTGTGCGGTGCTGGGCAGCTGGTTGATGGCCCCAAAATCGGCTGTGTCATACGCATACGGGCTGAAAAACGGCCCGATGATGGCAAGCAAGGCGATAATGCTGATGCAGAACATGCCGAATACGGCCAGCTTGTCTTTTTTCAAGCGCCGCCAGGCATCCTTCCAGTAGGAGACGGAGGGCCGTGAAAACTGGTCCATTTCCCGTTCCGACTGGGTGATGAGTGCATAGGGGTTTTCCATGAACGCGCCTCCCGTTACTTTTCTGCCATCTTCACCCTGGGGTCAATGATGCCGTACAAAATATCCACGACAATGTTGCACGCCACAACGAAAATGCCAAAGAACACCGTCATGCCAAGGATCACGTTATAGTCCCTGGCGCCTATGGATTCCACATAATATTTGCCGATACCGGGGATGGCGTACAGCCGCTCGATCACAAACGAGCCCGTGAGCAATCCGGCCACCAGCGTGCCAAGGTAGGTGACTACCGGCAGTATGGCGTTGCGCAGGCCGTGCTTGACAATCACAAAAAACTCCCGAACGCCTTTGGCCCTGGCGGTGCGGATATAATCCTGCTGCATCACATCCAGCATGGAGGAACGCGCCATTCTGGCGATATAGGCGATGGGGCTAAAGGACAGGCAGGTAACGGGAAGAATGTAATGCTTCCACGTGGAAAGGCCATAGGTGGGCAGCACCTTGAGTACCCCCGCGAACAGGTATAAGAGCAATACCGCCGTTACGAACGTTGGTATGGATATGCCGACTGTTGCAAACACCATGGATGCCCCGTCAAACAAGCTGGCGCGCTTTACCGCGGACAATATGCCAAGCGCCATGCCGATCAAAACGGAAACGATGACGGCAACCAGGCCCACCCTGGCGGAAACGGGAAAGCCCCGGTCGATGATGTCATTGACGGTGGTGCCCGCCTTTTTGAAGGAGATGCCAAAGTCGCCCCGTACAATGTTTTTTAGGTACGTGAGGTATTGCACGAAAAGCGGCTGGTTCAGGCCATACTTTTCCTCAATGCGCTGCATAACCTCGGGCGGCATTTTTTGCTCGCCCTTTACAAAGGGGCTGCCGGGTATGTAGTGCATCATGAAAAATGTTATGGTGATCAATACAAGTATGGTGATAATGCCGGAAAAAACGCGCTTTCCTATATAACGCAGCACTGAACGTCCTCCCTTTCCGTTTGGATGGGAATGGTGCCATTATATCATCGCATATAAGCTTTTGTATACAGGAAATGAATCGTTTCTCACATGGACATGCAAATAAACAAAGAATGTGCAGATGTTTCGTTGACATGCTGTCATCCATTTGCTATTATGCAATCATTGACATGCATTTTGTGTGGACTTAAGTCACTTGCATGGCACAAAAAATGAATCGGAGGAATCTGTGATGAAGAGACTGCTCGCATTGCTCATGGCGCTCATGCTCATCGTGCTGGCCGTGCCCATGGCATCAGGCGCGGAAGCTGCGGAAAAGAAGCTCATTTTCCAAATGGATGGCGAACCCGAATCCATGGATCCCACCATGAATGACTATTCCCGCGGCTCCTACGCTTTGCAGAGCCTCTTCCGCGGCCTGTACAAATTCGCAGAAGACGGCAGCCTGGTGCCGGCATTGGCGGAAGGCTACAAAGTGTCTGAAGACGGGCTGGTGTACACCTTCACCCTGAAGAAAGATTTGAAGTGGTCGGACGGCAGCCCGCTTACCGCCAAGGATTTTGAGTATTCCTGGAAACGGGTGCTCAATCCCGACCTGGCCTCAGAAACCGCCTACACGCTCTATGGCGTGATCAAAAACGGCTACGAGTGCTTTGTGGACAAGACCAAGACCATGGATGACGTAGGCGTCAAGGCGCTGGATGATGTAACGCTGGAAGTGACGCTGATCGCGCCCACCCCCTACTTCGTTTCCATGACCGCCTCCACCGCCTTCCTGCCGGTAAAGAAGGAAATCATTGATGCCTACGGCGAAGACTGGGAGACCAAGGCAGAATCCTACGTCTGCAATGGCCCCTTCATGGTCAAAGAGATGAAGCCCCAGGAAAAGTACGTGTTTGTGAAGAACCCCAACTACTATAACGCTTCCGAGGTGAAGATCAACACGCTGGAGTACGTTTTCCTGGCAGACTCCGCCACCGCGCTGCTCGCCTTTGAAAACGGCGAAGTGAACATTGCCAGCTCCGTAAGCTCTGATGCCGAAGCCAAGTACAAGGACACCCCCAGCCTGCTGGTTACCGACCGTGCGGGCTTTCGCTACTATGAGTTCAACTGCGCAAACGCGCCGGTAAGCGACGCCAAGGTCCGCAAGGCGCTATCTCTGGCCATCAACCGGAAGATCCTTACGGAAAACGTGATCCAGAGCGCGCTGCCCCCGCTGTACGGCTTTGTTCCCCACAAGTTCCCCGACATTGTGGATCCCAGCAAGACCTGGCGCGACGTGCACGGCGATGCTTTCAAAGAGGATGTGGCCGCCGCCAAGCAATTGCTTGCTGATGCCGGATATCCCGACGGCGCCGGTTTCCCCAAAATCCGCCTTTTGCAGACCTCCAACGCCACGCTGGTGAAGGTGGCAGAGGCCATGGCGCAAATGTGGAAGCAGAATCTGAACATTGAAACGGAAATTGTTTCTGTGGAAAGCGCGACCTACTTCTCCGACGGCTATGCCCGTGACGCCGGCGATTTTGAAGTATGCTACATGGGCTATACCGGCGACTATCTTGATCCTTCCAGCCTGCTGTACAACTTTGAAAGCTCCGGCAGCGCCAAATCCACCCGCTGGGGGAACGCCGATTACGATGCCATCATGAAAAAGATCCGCGCCGGCGCCGCCGGGGAAGCGCGCGAAAAGCTCTTTGCGGATGCCGAAGCATTGCTGGCCAACGAATTCCCCATCATGCCGGTGTTCAGCTACACCTCCATGGCGCTGGTGAGCAGCAATGTAACGGGCTTCACCCGCAACTACATCGGACACCCGAACTTCGAGTATTGCGATATCGTGGCGGAATGATGAGGGAGTAACAGAAACTGATGGGTTAAATTGGGGCGGACCATGCGCGATGCGCATGGTCCGCTTTATGGTTATTTTTCAGCAGCCGTTATTTGCTTTATAGCATTGCATGAGCCGATACGATGAAGATGCAATTGCCATGATAGATATACCGCCGCATAATATGCAGATCACAATACCATGAAATGAAGGTGAAGAAATAAAAGATGCATATGCGAACAGGGGCATGATGTAGTAAAGAACCGCGATGTGCCTGCCGATGAAATCAAAGACAAATATGGAATCCCCGCCGCCGCGATGCATCAATAGGCGCGAAGTGAAGAGAAATTCCATGAACTTTAGCAGCACAACAATGAAAAACCATACAGGAATAACATGATGAGAGCATAAAACGACGTAGGATAAAACGATATAGAAGAAGTCCGCCAGGATATCGAAAACGGCGCCGCGCCTAGACGCATACCCATAACGCCTTGCAATCCTGCCATCCAGGAAATCGGTCAGGAATATCAATATGAATAGCAATACCGGGATCGCCAGCAGGCCGAAACAGATTGATACGTAGAGATTCAAAATACATGCCAGCACTGCGCGAAGCAGTGTCAGCATGTTCGGAAGCGCTTTGAATAACCTTGCCGCGTACCTGAACGTCATTTTGAAAGCTCCAGGCCCAAATCATAGGCGGTCTTATCGTTGTTACTTTCGCTTGTGAAGAACTTCACTTTTTTGTACGCCGTTTTTCCCCGCAAGGATTTCTCCATGGCATCCAATTCCATATAGTACTTGAAGCCCCCGGTTGAAATCAATACGATCCGGCAGGACGGGGATGTCTTTATCGAAGACATGAAGTCCGTGAGCGCCCTGGAGGGCTGGCCCGAATATACCGGCGAGCAGAAGACGGCCAACGCGTATTGTGAAACATCGGAGGGAAGATAGTTGCCGGGGTGATTCAGCGTCACCTCATACCCCCTGTCGTTCAGGCCCGCCGCGATCTGATGCGCTATATTGCCGGAAAAGCCGGTCATTCCGGGCTGATAAACGATAAGCGCCTTTACAGGTGCGTTCCTGCCGCCCCGCAATATCTCTTCCTTGCATCCTTTTTGAGCGTTAAGGCAGGATGAAAAAGCGAATCTTATGACCTGCGACAGTATGATCAAAGAGACGATTGCAATGACAATGCCTAATAGTATCTTCATTTCCTTTCTCCATCCATTCCTTTTCATTTCATCTTGGAACGCATCAGGAATGGCTTTCCATGTCCGGGGAAGACCATATTAATCCGATAGCCCTTCAGTTTTTCCATGCTGGCATGATAATCCGCCAGGTCGTCGATGAAACAGAACCCCGGCATGTTGTACATGAGGTCGCCGCAGAACAGGCTGCCATCCTTCGTCAGGATCCCGATGGAGCCCTTCGAGTGGCCCGGAAGATGCAGCACTTTAGCGTCGAGGCCGTATTCGGACAGGCTCTGCCCATCTTCGATCTGAATGTCGGGCGTAAACGTTTCGAACTTTGGCGTTTTTAAAAGTTTGCTGAAAACGAAGGACACCGTTTTGAATACCAACGACATCCTGTCCGGCTTGGCCTTCCTGTTCCATGACATGTCCCTATGCTCGGCCATGCCGAGGTCGCCTATATGCATGGCGATTTTCACGCCGTATTTTTCACGGAGGAAGGCACAGTTGCCGGCGTGGTCGGAATCCCCGTGCGTTAAAATAATGAGCTTCAGGCTCCCCGGCGCGACGCCCGTGTTTTCCAGTTCCTTAACCAGCAAGGAACGCCCGGATGCAACGCCTGTGTCGATCAGGGCATATCCGCTGCCTGCCTCGAGAAGATAACAATTCACGCCGCCCGGGCGGATTGTTTTAAATTTCTGTTCCATGATTTCCTCCTTGTTTTCTTGCGCGGCCATGCCTTCTTCAGCCGCTATTTGCCGAGCTGGAAAAGTTTCACGGCTATCAGGATATACCATACTGTGCTCATGGTCCCGCCGAGCATCGCGACGAGCATGTTAAGGCTCGACGACGCCGGGAAAAAGGTTGCTAAGATCGTATAGACGGACAGCAGCCCGATTCCAATCATTCCAATCCATGCGGCTGCTCTTGTGAAAATCCTGCCGCGCAGCATCACAAACGCGATGGCCAAGGTCGCGAGCTCGCCAAGAATGAATCCCGGAAAGGCGCCCGGCGTGAAGTCTTCTCCCCGCGCGAGTATCGCTTCACCCGCCGCAGCAATCAGCGATCTCTGGGCGTCGTTTGTTGCGGCCCTGTATTTTCCGCTCAGCACGAACATCGGAATGGCCGCGTTATTCGCAATATAGGCTGCCGTGCCGACAAGGGAGAGGACTATGGCGAATGCAACAAGCAATTTGCTCATATTCCGGTGGGTGACATAAATGGCGAAAAGCATGGGGATCGCCAGAATCAGCTCGAACATGTTGAGTATGCCAAGGTTGCGCAGGCCTGAAAACCAGTTGCCGCGGAAGATCGCAAACCAGTCGGTCGCGCTCAGCGCCCCGAATTCGGTTGTTTCCTTGGACAGTATGGACACGGCGATGTCCAGCAGCATCAGGCACACGGAGATCAAGACGGCCACGGCGGCGGCCTTATAAAGGTTTTTTAGGTTTGATCCCTCCTCTTTGATCTGGGAGATCTGGGTTTGCGCGATCTGAGACATAGAATATTCCTCCTCTATAATTGATTCACGGCGTAAAATCTGTATCCTCGTCATTTCGTTTTACGGAAACGAGCGTAAGGTTTATGTCACGGATTTTACTGATCACCGAAAATAATGCTGCCTGGTCCTTAAGAGTGCCCGACAGCAGTGTTCTTCCACCGGGAAGACGCTTAAGTTGCAGCCCCACAAAGTCGCGTTCCCGCTTGCTGTCGATATGACTGGCCACGATAATTTCGTAATATCCCATATTCCTTTGCCCAAAGGCACTTTTCGCCTCCTTCAAGCTCTTATCTTTCACTAAAACGAATTCTTTGCTTGGGTTATTCCTCTGTTTTTATCCTCCCTTCTTTTCTTCACAATGCTCGTTGCGTAGATAATAACCCCCAGAATGAGCATCCCCATATCGATTGCCATGGCAACAGCAAAAGAACCATTATATAAACCGAATCCTACCTGGGGGGAGCCACTCAAGAAAAGAGGCAGGTCGGGGGGTAAAGGCTTTCCGCCAAATATGGCACCCATAGGATGCGTAAGCAGATCCACCAACCAATGGCTGAAAACAAGCAGCCCGATAATAACACCGTGGCGGTGGTTTCGGCAAATGAACGCAGCCAGCAACGCGGCTGCCACGGACCAGACCACGGACATGAACAGGCCGTGGGATAATGGGGAAGCGCCGGTCATTGCGGCACTCTTATCGATGCCCGTGATATTGAAGACCGCCCAAAGGATGTCGTTGACCTCCGTAGCCGCAAGCATAACGCCGAGCGGCACCTTGGGGGCAAGGGGTTTGACCGCGAAACCAATAGCGAGATGACCTAATCCTGCCATGAATTTTCCTCCTCATTTTGCAGGCATTGAGCCAAATACATCGCATGAATCAATTCTTGCTGTTTCATGCAGCCTGGGCATCAATGAACTTGCGTCCAAACTATACGGCAAAATGAAGCTCCATGTCGCCACTGAAACATATGGTATTTAATAAAAAGAGAAAACCCACAGAAACCTGTGGGCCGCGAATGGGCTTATATGAGATTCAGTTCCCGCGCTTTCAATAGCGCCTGTGTCCTGCTTCTGACTCCCAGCTTGGAATAGATATGCGAAATATGCCATTGCGCCGTATTGACTGAGATATAGAGCTTCTTTGCAATCTCCTCATTGGTCATACCCTGCCCCAAAAGCTCCAATATATCCGTTTCCCTCTGGCTCAATTTCTCGATAGGTTCGAGCCCGCCCGTCTTTTTCTGTTCAGACCCGGTTCTTTTGTCCGGCATCCCGAAAGGCAATACCGCCTGTGCCGCCGGCGCTTTCATAAGCTCGGCGATTCTGCTCCCGAAGGCCCCTGAAGCAATCTTCCCGGAGAAGACGATATCCCGGATAATGGGCTCCTCATCGAGAAACAGCCGATAATATCCCTGTGGTTCCGCAAGGCTTGCCGCCTTTTCAAAACAAGCCTTCGCCCCGTCGTAGTCCCCGCCCATAAAGCGCGCTTTTGCGTAAAGCAGGTAGTATGTGATAAGCTCCCTGCCCTTTTTTGTTTTCTCCAGACTCTCCTCAATACGCTCAAGAAACTTAAGTGCTTCCTCCCATCGTTTCTGATAGATCAGCAGCCTTGCAAAAGGCAAATAGGCATGCTGCGCGGCCGGGATGTTATCGCACTGCGTAAAGCACTTCAGCTTCTCCCCGTACCGCCCGGCTTCCTCCGTGTTTCTGGACTTTTGCAGGAATTCGGCCAGAACGGCGATATTCAGAACCAGGTTTTTCGTGACAAGATAGCCCTCAAGGGGGGCAATGGACTTGCGTATCGTTTCGACCGCCGCTTCGGTTTCACCCAAGGCAAATTGGATGCGCGATTCCAGTATTCCCTTGTTCTCAATCCAGTTGTAGAAGATGCTCTGGCACAGCTCCGACCCCTCGTCCATATAGGACTTCGCTTTTTCAAGCTCATTGCTTTCATAATACAGGCCCGCCATGCCGACATAGATGATGCCGATGAAGGGAAGGGGTTTCCCGAATTTTGCGGTCATACCGCCTATATATTCCTGATAGAGTACAAGCGCCTCTTTGCGTTTTCCCATTGTATTCAGGTTGGTCCCGAGATTCATGAGGGTCAGGGTCGTGACGAATGTATACCCCAGTTTTTGGCATTCATTGTAGGCAAGCCGCAGCGTTCTGACGGCCTCCCCGGTCTTCCCGTTGTCCTCCTGCGCCCTCCCAAGCGTGTTCAGCGCGGCTGCCCGCATTGTAGCATCCCCGGGGTCCAGGTACCGCAGTGCTTCTTCCGCCTGCCTTTCAGCGTCCCCCGCTCCGGAATACTGGCTAATCAAGGCCTTGAGGCTCAAATACAGGCCCTTGTTGTGAGGCGTTGCCGTTTCAAGAAAGCCTTCCCCCAAAGAGTCCAAATAGGCGTGCGTTTCGCTGCCTTTCCCGATCATCAGAAGCACCCACGCTTTCCGAACGGAAAGCGTCTCGCTGCCTCTGACCAATTTGTCCGGCAGCATATCCACCCACTTCAAAAACGTCGTCAGCTGGGCGTTTTCAAACGCCTGAGCCATACTGCCTTCAACAAGCCGCAAGGCCATAGGCGTGTCCCCTGATTGGAATGCATGGTCCAGCGCTTCCTGAAAAAAGCCATTATTCTTAAGCCACAGCGCTGCCTTCCTATGAAGCAGCATCTCCTCTTCCTTTGAAAGTTCCATCCTCAGAGAGTCGGCAAAAAGGTGATGATATCGGTACCATTCCCTTTTTGAATCCAGGGAAATCAGGAACAGATTGCTTTTTTCTATCTCACGCAGCAGAATCCTGCCATCGTTTCTTTCCGTCACCGCGTCGCAAAGATCGCCATTCATCCTATCCAAAACTGATGTCTTGCATAAAAACTCGCGTACTTCTTCCTTTTGACGGCTGATGACCTCCTCAACCAGATAATCAACAATATAACTGTGAGTGTCATGAAATTCCTGGATGAATGTTTCGACATCGCGTTTTGCGCATCCCTTGAGCGATAAGCCTGTGAGTTGAAGCCCGGCGATCCATCCTTCCGTACGTGCTGTAATCGCATCAATCGCTTCGCCGCTGAGCGTAAGTTTCATTGCTTGTGAAAAGAATTTAGCCGCCTCATCCCGGTTGAAGCACAAATCCTCCAACCTGATTTCGGCAATCCTGCCCTGCACTCGTATCCGCGGCAGCGGCAGAGGGGGGTCCTCCCTGGTGATGATCACCAGGTGAAGGTTGGGCGGCTGATGGTCAATGAGGAATTTGACCACGTCAAAGACCGTATCTGCATGAATGCGGTGAAAATCGTCCAGCACGAGGATCAATTTCTCGCGTAGGATGGAAACTTCGTTGATAAGCATGGTTATTAAAGCTCTGGTGGAGGCCACCCTGAAATCCAGAATTGCCTCTTCCATGCTTCCTGCCGATACGCCCGCCTTTTTGAAGGCCGCTATCAGATAGGAAAGGAACTGAACGATATCGTTATCTCCTTCGTCCAGCGATATCCAGGCGACGCCGGCATCCATTGACGCAAGTAGTTCCAGGACAAGCGTGGTCTTGCCATACCCGGCCGGCGCGCAAATCAACGAAAGTTTGTTGCCTGAGCTTATGCCGTTTACCAGTTTATCCACGAGAGGTTTGCGAACTATATGGTTTTCTCGGATTTTCGGGATGAACAGCTTTGTTGACAATATGGGAAGCGGCATAGTCAACCTCCAATGGATTACTGGCGTGTGTGTCAAAAATGAATTGTGTACCCTTAATCAATTTGTGATTCGTCCGCATTATTGAAGATTATATCACAGGTTCGACTTGAAAAGAAGACATCGGAACACAGGGGCCAGGAACACAAGGAGCACAGTTTGTAACACCAGGGTCATAACGCAGTCTGCCGTCTCTTGTGTTGTAAAACCGCGAGGCCATGGCGCAGATGTGGAAGCAGGATCTTAACATCGACACGGAAATCGTTTCTGTGGAAAGCGCAACCTACTTCTTAGACGGCTATGCCCACGATGCCGGCGAGTTTGAAGTATGCTATATGGGCTACACCGGCGACTATCTTGATCCTTCCAGCCTGCTGTACAACTTTGAGAGCTCCGGCAACACCAAATCCACCCGCTGGGTAAACGCCGATTACGATGCCATCATGAAAAAGATTCGCGCCGGCGCTACCGGGGAAGCGCGCGAGAAGCTCTTTGAAGAAGCCGAAGCATTGCTGGCCAACGAATTCCCCATCATGCCGGTGTTCAGCTACACCTCCATGGCGCTGGTGAGCAGCAATGTAACGGGCTTCACCCGCAACTACATCGGGCACCCGAACTTTGAGTATTGCGATATCGTGGCGAAGTGAGTGGGGCAACAAACAAAGAACGAATTTTTACAAGCGGACCATGCGCGCTGCGCATGGTCCGCTTTGTGGTATTTAAGAACCTTTTCATTACATAATGTTTCTATGGGATGAAAAATCAAGTTTCGTCTGTGTGCCATCCTGAGGACTCCGCCCGAAGGATCTTTTGCTGCAAACCATATCTCATAGGCAAGTTCCTTCGGACAGAGCCCTCAGGATGACATAGGACCGGGGCTTGAACTATGCAACCACGTCTAGGTAGTCACGATCTCTTTCTTTTGCCGCAAAGAAGGGCATGTTCCATGCGGCCATAACGCCGAATCGGAAAATGCTTAGCTTTTGAGGGATCAAAAAGCAGCCTGAAACGGCACCCCGTATATGGTTACCTCTTACTTCATCCCCGGTATGGTAAGCGGGATCAGCATCGCCGTGGATTTGGTACGTTCAGCCTCGGTGGCGCAGGCGTACAGCTCACCGCCAAGCTCAGCAAAGTGGGGATCGTAGTATGCTATTTCATCGTGAACGTAGTGATCCGTTGTCCCAATCAGTGTACCATCCTGTTTGAGCCGGTGCAGCCGTACGCGCGTTTCGGTCTTTGCAAGCCCCATCAGCAGGTATCCATCGTCCAATAGGCGGAAATCGTTCAACTCAAACATGCCGTCTTTTTCATTCAGTGTTACAGGCTTGTTCCAAAGCTCGTTCCCATTAGGATCGATGCATATCAGATTGCCGGCGGCAGTCTGCCCTTCTGGCCCCCAATCGCCCAGAAAAACGATATGGTTCCCCTCGGGGTCCATTTTAAGCGCCATGTAACCCATCTGCTTGTCCGCAAGCGTGTGGGTCCACAGCACCTTGCCCTGCCCATTCACACGGACCAAACGCACCTGATCATCGATATAGTTCGAAACGTTGGTATAACGGTACAGCAAAGTTATGCTTTCGCCATCACTTACAGCAGCATCATGGCGAAAGTTTGTGGATATGTCTTCCAGCGTCCATACGGGCTTTAGTGATGCGCCATACAGCGTGCAATGCCTGGGGTAAGGCCTGGGTTTTGAGCGGTCCACAAAAGAAACCAGTATGCCATCATTTGTGGGCAGGTAGTGACTGTATGTATCGTCCAGAGTAAGTTCGCCCATGATTTCCCCTTTTGGGGAAAAGCAGCGAAGCACATACTGCGCCTTCAATCCGTTTTCTGCAGCGTTTCTGTTGATATACAGCGCGATCACGCTGCCATCCATAAGAACACAGGGCGAGGAATAAATGCTCTGGTTGCCGGGCTTTTCATCCTCTTTCTCCCATAATATCCGCCCGCCTTCACCGATGCATGTAAGCCATGCGGCAGTTGGGTTTTCACCCTCAGTTTTATTTTCCTTATCGCGCAGACTCCCGGCGATCACAGTATTGCCGTCATTGGTCACCGCGGAGCCGTAGACGTTGGTATACATTGCTTTATCCAGCGTTATGGCACCGGCGGCAAAGGCTGTTCCGCACATTCCAAGCAGCATCAGCGCCATGAGGGATGCCGTCCATTTTTTCATAGGTTCTCCTCCTTATAAGGTTCTGTCGTTTATTGTCAGGATCATGGCGCCTGTTCGGGGATTAACAGCCTTTCCAGCATCACATCTGTATCGCCATCCTGCTCGATGTTGTATGCCGCCCAGGCTTCTTTGTTCCATTGAAACAGGTTCAGACCGACGAAGGCTGTATCCCTGAATGTTACTTGCCACGGCTTATGTTCGGTGCCGTCTGCCTCCACCAACATGTAAATGAACCCGGAGTGATCTCTTGCATCAACATCGGCCAGCAAAAATCCCTGTTCCGTTTCAAGCTGCGCGCTTATGGGATGGATTGTATCTCCTTCATCGCGGTATTGCCTGCGCCATAGCTCGCTGCCTGTTTTGGTGTCGATAAGGATCAGAAAGCGCTCATGCGGGTCGCGGCTGACACCGGCCAGCAGCGCGCGGTCATTGCCGGCCGCCAACCCAAACATCAGCCTGGCATCATTCAAGTCATCCATTGTCATGGACCACATCACTTCTCCCCGGTCGTCCATCAGCAGCGCCTTGGCCTTTTCACCCCTTGTCCCAGCCTCTTTATGACAGCCGTAGAGCAGCGTGCCCTTAGGAGCGCTGAGGGCGCCTTCACATAAGCGCAAGCCAATACTTTCCGATTCCACACGCCATACAACCGTTCCGTCCGTTTCCTCCAACTGGTAATAGCGCGGTTCGCATTTTGCCTGCGAATCATGCGTTTCCTCGCGCAGGTAGCGCGAACCGGCTGTATTGATGGTGACATAGATATTGGGATCTGTCATGGACTCGCGCTCACCCTGCCATAAAAGCGACCCATCCTTGAGGGAATAGGTTTGCTTTTGCCGGTACTGGCTATGCTGATCGATGCTGTAATAAAGATATCCCGTTACCGTCTCACCGGGCTGCTCGGTCAGGCTGCCAAAGGATGTTGTACCACGTTCTTCGCCAAACTCCGTTTCCCACAAGGTAGATCCGTCAGGCTTTAAGCAGATCAGCCATGCCCATGTGTTTGAGCGCTTCGTTTCCGCCTGTCCGCTCCTGCCCCTGTGGGTTGAAATGGAGAGCAGCAGGTTGCCGCTTTCTAGCGGCAGCACAGTGTCTCTTACGATAGAGTCGTCGCCGCTTCCGCCAAACCGGATGGGGCTTTGTGCCGCATTAGAAGCCTCCTCCGCTATGGCATAGGTAAGAGGAAGCAGCAAAAGGAATAGCAACAATGCTGCAAGCGAACGTTTCAAACGGTTCACCTCCGTCATTTATTACACCGCGTCTTACAAACAGACTACACCACACACCGTTTCCTGTCAACTGGAAAACTGGCGCACAAATGTAAAACATGGAAATTAATACATGTAAACTGTTGACAAATAGTAAGACGGTATGTATTATTTAAACTACGCCGTGTCTTATCAACATCATCAGCTAGCCGCGGCCGCAGCTTCATAGGGAGCGGCCCGGCAAACATAGCATTATCCGTATGGAAGGAGCAGCCTAAAATGAAATCACAACGCTTGCCCGATACAGAATTTGAGATCATGGATTACCTTTGGAACTGCCTTCCCCCGGTAACCACCTCCATGGTGATGGAAAGAATCGGCCGGGAAAAAGGCTGGAAAATTCAAACGGTGGTATCGCTTTTCGCAAGACTGACGGAGCGCGGCTTTCTGCGCGTGGAAAAGGGCCTTGGGCGCGAGCGCGCATTCTATCCTGTCATCACCCGGGAGGAATACCTGCGCATGGAGACGGAGTGCTTTGTGAGCCATTACCATAAAAACAGCTACGCCAGCCTCTTGAATGCGCTGCAAAGCGAGCGCCTCAGCGAAACGGAGCTGGACGATCTGACTGCCTGGCTGAAGGAGCAGAAAGGGGGCGGCGTTAAGTGACGGATCTGTTTCAGGCGTATCTATCCTGTTCCGTGGCCATGGCGGCGGTCATAGCAATACTGCTGATCGCGTCGCCCTTTTTGGGCAGGCGCTATAAAGCCAAAACGCTGTACATTGCCTGGCTGGTGGCGCTATTGGGCTTTCTTGTTCCGCTGCGGTTTATACCGTCTCAGCCGGTGCTTGTGGCAAAAATGCCCGCCGCCATGGCGCACCCGGTTTTCGCGGTGGCAAATAAAGAAGGGGCGGCGTCAAACACCAATGAAGCCTTTAAGAACGATAACGTTTCCGTGAAACCTGAGAGGGACGGCAATGATGTGCTTGTATCAGGTACTTTTGTAAGTGAGGCCGCAACCGCCTATGTTACCAACAACATTCCCGCAGCACCGGCCGGACCCATGACATGGGCAATGCTTGCGGCGCTCATATGGCTGTTGGGCGCGGCGGTATCCCTTGCGGTGATGTTATTGCGCCACGCCCTGTTTCTGCGCACGGTGCGCCGCTGGCAAAAGCCGGTGTCCGACCCGGATATACATAAAGTCCTTGAAGCGGAAAAGCAATGCCTTCGGATAAAGCGGCATGTAAAGCTTATGCTTTGCCCCATCGTCAACAGCCCGATGATGATTGGCCTTGCCCGCCCGCGCTTGCTTTTGCCGGATGAGGATCTGACTTTGAACGAATTGCCGCTGGTCATACGCCATGAGCTTACGCATTTTGTCAGGCGCGACCTTTGGGTAAGGGCAATCCTGATAGTGGCAAGATCGCTGAATTGGTTTAACCCTGCCATTTACGCGCTTTCCCGCACGCTTGGCTTCTGGCAGGAGAGCTCCTGTGACGAAAAAGTGACAGCCACCGAAACACAGGATGGCAAGAAGTTCTATTCCGAAACGATCATTAGGGTCATACGCAGGCAAACGCAAATGAGATCACAGATGGCCACCTCCTTCTATAGCGGTAAAAATGGCATGAAGCGCCGTATCCTCGCGATTCTGGAGAGCGGAAGCAAGCGGGCTGGTGTGGCTGTATGCCTTGCGACGCTTGCCGCTGTATCCAGCCTTGGACTTGCATTTGCCGTAGGCATTGCCCCGGAGCCTAAAAAGGATGAAGCGGAGCTGAAAACTGCCTATGTGACCCGCAGCGATGCGGACGGCGCGCCGATGACCTTTGCCCCGTCCGCGGGCGATCTGGACGTTCCGATAGCGGCATATTTCAACGGCGTGCCTGTGACCATTGTTGAAGAGAGGGCAAGCAGTGCGCTTAAGGAATGGGGAATCGAAACGAGATGGGCCAACGTGCTGGTGGGCGGGGATGGCACCCTGAGCGGCATCACCGGCTGGATACCGGTGTATTACCTGTCAGCATCACCAGCATCGCTGCCCACAGCAAAGCTTGCAACCGATTCACCCACAGGCCATGTGAACGTATATATCCTCAACGATGTGAACTCCACGCTTATCAATACCATCAAAGCCGGCACGCAGGTTACGCTGCTTGGGCGCGTGCAAAAATGGTATCAGATCGAGCTTGACGGGGTATACGGCTTTGTGCAGCGTGAAAACCTCGTCCTGGATGAGGCTGCGCAAAAACGGTTTGATACATTCAGGCCCAACCGGTTCAACGATGTCGACCGCATAGGTTACCAGAAAACGCTGACCTTTGATAAGCTGTATCAGCAAAAGGTTGACGAGTACGGTGGTAAGGGTATGGAGGATTGGTCGCTGGAAGACAAGGCCTGGTATGGCCAATTGGAAGAAACCTACACCGGCATGCACGATCATTACTATCAACTGCCGCAAGAAAACGACTTGCAAAAGGATGCTGCCGTGGCTATCGCTTGGAACGATTTCGTTACCAAATGCGATCTTCCGAATGCGAAACAGGATGATTACGATTTCAACCTTGGTTTCTTCTCCATCCCCGACATGGAAGGGGATCTGAAAAAATGGCAGATCGGAATCAGCTTAAAGGGCTTAAGCGCCAGCTACCGGGTCATCATGTCGTCGCCTGGGGGTGAAATACAGGAGAGCAGCGGCGCAAAGAGCTACCTTGATGAGGTACAAAGCGAGGAAAAACGCGCAGCCTACAGCTTCATGCTTGCGCAGCGGGAGCAGGAGCTGGGTAAGCTTTATGGCTACTGGCCGCTTTCCGAGAAGGCGGATTTCAGTAAAAAGTATGGGGATGGGCGCACCATTTTGCCGGACGATAAGGCTATATCCCAGGAAAAGGCCGAGGAACTTGCCCAAAGCGAGCTGCGCAGCAAATACAATATTCCTGAGAAGGAGATGCAAAGTTTCAAAACCGGCGTGGACTACTCTAATTACGGCACCGAATCGCCTTACTGGCGCATCGATTTTTATGATGCATATGATAACTTTAAGGCATTCGTTACGCTGGATGCGTATACCGGGCAGATACTCGACAGCAGCGATCCCTATGCTGTAAGCAACGGATAAAGGGGAAACGGGGATTCCGGACAGGCGGCGAATAGCGCAAACCCCACTTGGTTTTTAATCAGGCTGCCGTGAGTGAAAAAAAGAATACGGGGACGTTCTATGTGCCTTGATTCTCTTCCGCCGGCACATGGAACAGTCCCCGGTTTTTGTATGTGCTCTATATGCGGCACCTTGACATGTGGTGTGCCTTTTTATATACTTTTCTTACTATCGAACCTTTTACAATACTTGCATAGCAAATCCGCTTAAAGACTTGGGACCTTTATAAGGAGAAAAAATGAAGATAAAGCAAATGACCGTATTATTGCTTATATGTGCGATGGCGCTGCTGGGGTGCATGGGATCGGCGATTGGCGGCAGTGTCGAATTCGCGGACGAAAGCCTGCCGGAGGCAATGGTGGGCGTATACTATCATGTTAGGGTCAAGGTTGTTGGCGATAACGCACCGTATGTGGTTACTATGGCGGGCGGCGGCAGCGTCGTCCCCTCAGAACTTGCCGTTACAGAGGATGGCGTTATCTACGGCACACCAAAACAGGCAGGCGTGTTCCCGTTTTCCCTGCAGATAACGTACGGTGACGGTGAAACTACGTTTCGCGATATGTTTCTTGTGGTCAATCCGTTTTCTGAGGATGCGCTGATTCAGGGTGGGGAGGATGTCCATGTCATTGGGGAGGGAAATGACACGCTCACCGGCGTTGCCAACAACATAAACGGAGGCCGCGTCACCATGGAACCCAACATGGACACCGTGTATTTTGTAAGCGCAAAGCACAAGCTTTACGAAAGCAAAAGGCCTTATGCAAAAGCAGTCGAACGGTTTTCCGCCCCGGAGTACGGATGGCTGGATTCCATCGGCACCAGCCTCTATTACTACCAACGTTATTATCAGGAACCGGAACAGGATAGTGACATCTACTTGAAGGAAAACTACGTTACGCGCATATGCCGTGACCCGTTAGGCAAGAAAGGGCGCGCGACGCTTATTGACCTTGGCGGAAAAGAGATCACCGGTCTTGCGGTCACAGACAAGATTGTGCTGTATATTCAGGGGAAAGAAAAGGGCATTTTAAAGCGTATACCGCTTGGCGGCGGAGGCGCGGTTTCCATGCGCTGCTATCACGAGGGAAAAGAACTGCAGGCGGACAGGGTGTTTCCCTATAACGGGTATGCTTATTTAAGAAACGCGGAGAACGGCTGCCTGTACCGCGTTGCGCTGGACGGGGAGGCGGCCAGGAAGCTGACGGATGAAAAGGCATACGCTTATACCATCTCCCGCGCAAGCGGGGAAGATTACCTGTTTTATGCCATCAAGGACGGATCGCTTTTCCGTATTCCGCTGGCGGGCGGCGAAAAAGAAGCCTTTTGGGGCTTGAAGGCAAACGCAATCAACTCTGACGCGGATGCTTTGTATTTTGCAAACGCGAAAGATAAAAACAGGCTGTACCGCGTTTCCTTGGAAAGCCCGGATGCTTTTGTGAAGCTTACTGATTTTGCGGTAGACCAGATCTATGTGTTTGACAGCATGCTTGCCGTTAAGAAAAAAGGTGGGCAGGAACTGTATGTGCTTCCCAAGGATGGGAAGGAGGAACCCTTGCGCATCGGGAAATGAAAATACGGGAATATGTGGATGGTTCTTTGGTTACCTCCCGCGTTATTGCGATTGCGTTCTCTTTGGTAAATCCGACTTGAGTGATGGACACCCATGATATTGCATCATCCCAAGGGATGAAAATAGTTGCCCTTTTACCTCCTTCCGCCGCCTGCGGGCGGCACCATCCCATCTGGCTCAATCGTCGCGGAGCTGCGCTCCGCTTGTTCCGCTCGTTTCGCCAGCCTCCTCCACACCACCCATTTCCGCCGCTGGCGGGGCGGTGTTTCGGAGCCTCCATGAGGGAGGCTCACCAAAAGGCTTCCCCTTGAGGGGAAGCTGTCGACGAAGGAGACTGATGAGGTGGAAATAGCTGCATAGACGATAGTGCCGGACACCTCATCCGGCGCTGCGGCGCCACCTTCCCCTCGAGGGGAAGGCTTTTGGAGGGGGCTTAAGACGAAGGAGGCTGGGGGAGGTTTACCATGTACTTATTCATGTTTATTTATACATAGAACTGTTCCCTTTGCCTGAGGCCGCTTAAGCTCTGGCATGTTTTTTACATAATTCATGCCATATATTTACTATATTGTAGTATACTATCATCAAGACCCGGAAAACGGCTGGTCCTGATGGGGGACAGCCTGAACAACAAATGAACGCATAGGGAGGGATCGTATGAACACTTGGAAGAAGATTGCCGCCATCCTGCTTGTCCTGACGCTGGCTCTGGGCATGATGCCCGCTGCTTTCGCGCAAACCGCGGGCGGGGAAGAACCCACGGCGGGTGACATCGTCATTTTGTACACCAACGATGTGCACTGCGCGGTGGATGCAAAGACGGATAAGGAAGGGAAGCTCACCAATATCGGCTATGCCGGTGTGGCGGCCTACCGGGACGAAATGGCGGCCCTTTTGGGGGCGGAGAATGTGACGCTGCTGGACGCGGGGGACGCGCTGCAGGGCGACGCCATCGGGACCATGTCCAAGGGTTCCTACCTTACGGATATCATGAACCAGGTGGGGTACACGCTTTTCGTGCCGGGTAACCATGAGTTTGACTACGGCATGGCTCGCATGCAGGAACTGATGGGGCAGATGAAGGCCAAGGTGATCTCCTGCAACTTCACGGACCTGAAAACCAACAAGCTGGTCTACGCGCCCTATGCCATTATCGCCTACGGGGAGCGGAAGATTGCCTATGTGGGCGTCACCACGCCCGAATCCTTCACCAAGTCCACACCCGCTTACTTCCAGGACGAAAGCGGGACCTATATCTACGGCTTCTGCGAGGCCAACAACGGCAAGGACCTGTACGCTGCGGTACAGGCGGCTGTGGACGCGGCCAGGAAAGAGGGCGCCGGCACCGTGATTGCCGTTGGACATCTGGGCGTCGACTCCCAGTCCAGTCCCTGGTGCTCCACCGATGTCATTGCCAATACCACGGGCATTGACGCCTTCATCGACGGGCATTCCCATAGCACCGTGGCAAGCGAGCTTCACCCCAACAAGGACGGCTCCAAGCAAGTGGTGCTCACCCAAACCGGTACCAAGCTTGCCGACATCGGCCGCATGACGATAAAGGCCGACGGAACCATTACAACCCAATTGATCAGCGGATATACGCAGCAGAACCTGGAGACCCTTGCTTTCATCACGGAAATCGAGAACAAGTTTGCCGCGGATCTTGCCCAAAAGGTCGGGCATACCGATGTGGCGCTGACCACCCAAGATCCCGCGACCGGCAACCGCAGGGTCCGCGTTGGGGAAACTAACCTGGGCGACCTGTGCGCAGACGCCTACCGTTTTGTGCTGGGCAACGGCAAGACCGGGGATGAATTCGGCCCGGCGGATATCGCCTTTGTCAACGGCGGCGGCGTCCGCGCCGACATCGATACCGGGGATATTACCTTCGGCGAGGTGATTTCGGTGCATCCCTTCAACAACGTGGGCTGCGTTGTGGAGGCCACAGGCCAGGAGATACTGGACGCGCTGGAGATGGCCGCGCGGCTGGCGCCGGAAGAAAACGGCGGCTTCCTGCAGGTCTCGGGCCTTACCTATACCGTTGACACGACTGTGGCTTCCACCGTGGAGACGGATGACAAGAAGAGCTTTGTGAAGGTGGCCGGCGAGCGCCGCGTGAAGGACGTGCTGGTAGGCGGGCAGCCCATCGACCCGAACAAGACCTATACCCTGGCTTCCCACAACTACATGCTGCTGGACGGCGGCGACGGCATCAACATGTTCCGTGACAATAAGGTTTTGGTGCAGCCCGTGATTCTGGACAATCAGGTTCTCATCACCTACATCCGGGATTTCCTGAATGGTACGGTAGGTGAGGACTACGCCGATCCATACGGCCAGGACCGCATACAGGTATTGCCCCAGGATGCTGCCCTGGATAAGGCTGCGTGAGGAAGTACGTTAAAGACGTAAAGCCTAGGGAATGATTAAGAAGGAATAAAAAATCCCCTCCTCCGAATGCTCCGGGGGAGGGGATGGTTTTTGGAAAATGGGCTACTCTTCTATGTCAATATGAAGAAATGTCCCCTGTACTCTTTGATATCTGATAGGCCTTTTTGACAAGTATGCATTCATGATATATGATGAGTACAAAGCAGCTTTGTTGCCGGCGCGCCATTAGATGATCCATATGTGATGAAACGGGTGTAATGTGTTTATGGACCATATTGCTTCCATGATCAGATCGGACTTTTCCCATATACGTGCTGTGTGCATTATTCAGCACGGAAAAACGCTGCTGAATGAGTTTTTTAATGGTCATCAAATAGGCGAACTCTATCCGGTAGGTTGTGTTTTCAAAAGCATTGTATCGGCGCTTATCGGAATCGCGCTATATGAGAAGAAAATATGGTCTCTGGAACAGCGGGTGATTGATTTTTATCCGCATGCGAAGGAGGCTGATATCGATCCATACCTTTCTTTGCTAACCCTTGAGCATGCACTAACAAAAACCAGCGGTCTCATTTGGCCTGGTCCCGGGGGAAAGCCGCCTGACGGCATGCGGGAAGTATGGAAAATGAAGTTCAAGGACCGTCCCGGCGAAAGGTTTGAATATAAGCCTGATCCGCAGATTGCTGTATATCTCCTGGAAGACTTGTATGGGAAGGATATTGTTAAAATTGCGGAGGAAAAGCTGTTTGATCCTCTTAAAATAACCCAATGGGCGTGGGAAAGAATCAATATAGAAGGCATGCGTATATCTCTGGACGGGCTTGTGCGGTTCGCGGAGCTGTATCTGAATAAAGGTATGTATAATGGAAAACGCTTTTTCTCAGAAGCGTTTTATCGAAACTCCATACAGCCTTATTCCATGGGCGGCTTTCCAGAGGAAAAACCGTATGGCTATTCCTGGTGGCTTGATGAGTATCAGGGAGCAGCATATTTCTGCGCGTGCGGCTTTGGCGGACAGCAGGTATGCATACTTCCCTCGTTGGATGCCATAATCATTTTGCTTTCCGACATGGAAAGGCCGCATAGGGAAAACAACGCCGTGATCAGGAACGTTGTGACGCTCTTGAGAGCTGATGCTTTCTAAGCAATTCGTTTCATTTTCGTTCACTAGAGAACGATAGAGCCGCAGGCTATGTTTAATCATACCCGTCCTCTGTATTATTGATAATACCATAGCTTCCACCGTGGAGACGGATAAGGCAGCGTGAGAAAGCATGCAAGAAGGCGAAAACCGAGGGTATGATCAAAAAAAGAATAAAAATCCCCTCCTCTGGATGCTCTGGAGTAGGGGATGGTTTTTGGGGAATGAGTCAGAAACGTAAGGGACGGAAGAACGCAGACTGCTGTCTTTTACATATCTCAACATAAACGCATTGATGGTTCGAGGGTAGGGTGAGGGCTTGCTCCCGCCCCCGATTTCCCAACCTTGCGGTACCGCTACAAACGGCGGGAGCAAGCCCCTGCCCTGCCCTCGCCAGGTGAGGATAGAACGATGACACAAAAAATGCAGATATCAAAACATGAAAGTTTTCTTAGTCTTATAGCTAACCCAAGAACTGCCCCCTGTTTTCTCCCCGCCTCGTATCTTTCGTTAATACGCCAGCCTGCCGTATCCTACGATCTCGTCATGGGAAAGCGAGAAGGTGCGGCTTACCACCTTGTTGCTGACGTTTCCTTCCGCAGTGACCAAAGTGCCGTTTGAAGTGTCCACAGAGTATACAAAACCAACGTGGCTGCAATGGTCGCTTGGATGGCTGTTCCACCTGAAGTAGATAAAGTCGCCAGCCTGAGGGATAAAGGCCTTTTCTTCCTCCGTGAGCCCCGCAACGGTATTGGATGAAACTGCCGCACTGTACTCACGCATTTTCGCTTTGTTTGCTTCGGAAACAAACCAGAAGCGGTTTCCATTCACAATGTGCCACTCGATCGCCTTGGGCGTGGACGCAGTATCAGGCACGAGGGATGTGCTCATTCCCGCCTGAAGGGCCAGCCAGTTAACGAAAACTTGACACCATTCCGTGCCCGAGGCAACACCGTAATATTTGTAGGCAGTGGGTTCGGCAAGACCGATTTCGTTCTTGGCGATTGTCTTCATACGCTCGGGATAGGAAGAGGATGCCGCGCCCATATCACGAAGATACTGCATGGAGACGTAAGCGGTATTCCCCTTCCAGTTGGTTACATACCACCCGGTGGTAGATGAAGCGGAAACAATGCCGATTCGAAAGTTCTGCCATCTGCCCATTATGGTTGAGCTGGAAGTGGAAGGCGCGCTGCGGATGTTTACATCGGGGGTTGCGGTTACAAGGCCATAGCGCCAGCCAGCTTCCGGAGGCGTAACGCCGCCGCCTGTAAGGTATTTTGTCAAAACAAAACCGCTGTTTCCGCTGTAAGTGGTGCTGGACCATTCATTGTTGTGTGATTGCACAGTAAGAGGCGTATTGTTGGGTATTTGTATAGGGCTTGGCGCGTTGGTAGCGGGATACAGCCGAAGATTAAGCCCCCCGCCAGTAACTGTGCAGGACTTTAAGGCCACGTTTTCGAGCACGGCCACATACTGCTTCATCACAAAGCCGCTGTATCCTGAATAGGTTGTGCAGTACCAGTTGGAATCGCCGCCGTAGTCAGAGACCACGATTTGTGTGTTGTTGGGGATTTGTATCAATAGCTTTGATGATGTGCTGGCCGATGCACGAAGGTTCAGACCGCCGCCAGTAACTTGCCCGTTATAGGTTGACATCTTAAGTTCTCCTTTTTGATTTTGTGGCATTCAGTCTGCTGGTCATCCTTTCTTCTTGCCGCTATCAATATATGGGGAAGATCATGAGAAGGGGAATGAAAGAAGCTTCATGAAATATTGAAAGCCACATTTCCTGCATATGGCCATGAGATCAATTTGTATTTTGCTTTTCATGTGAATGAAAGGAAGCCAAATAAAAAGCACCACTTCACCTACAGCAAAGTGGTGCTGATGAAAAAAGACTTACCAATGCGGCAAGTCTTTTTGCTATCTGAAAAATGGAACTTTTTAGCAAGTAATTTGATAATGTTTTGCAAGATTATTTTTGCCAACCCTTTAGGCTGTTTCCTTTGTACATTCTGTTATTTTACCGCCTTGATAATGATGTTTGGCTTCTAATACTTAAGACCTCCCCCAGCCTCCTTCGTCGGCAGTCCCCTCCAAAAGCCTTCCCCTCGAGGGGAAGGTGGCGCCGAAGCGCCGGATGAGGTGTCCGGCACTATCGTCTATGCAGCTATTTCCACCTCATCAGTCTCCTTCGTCGACAGCTTCCCCTCAAGGGGAAGCCTTTTGGAAAGGCTCCCTCTTGGAGGGGGCTGCCGACGAAGGAGGCTGGGGGAGGTCTTAAGCATTAGTAACTTGCATCATGGGCATCTATTCAAAATAATTGACGATCTTCCCAAACCCCTTGAATGGATCATCGATAACCACGCGGCCTTCCCTGGTGTCTCCAAGGCCGCTGTACAGGTTGGCCCGGCCATCCTCCCGCATCACGATGCCGGTGGTGAAGGCGCAGTCGCAAAGGGACGGGCGCTTGGCTGGGCCCTGCGGGTAACTTTTACGGGTGGCCAGTATCTTTTCATCCACAATCCTGTTTTGCTTGGGATCAAAGACAAAGGAAACGTTTGTGTATATGGAAAGCTCTTTTCCGTTATCATCCTGGCCGGCATAGCTTTTGTGGCCGATGATGCCGATCATGCCGCTGTCCAGGGCGTAGCATTGGTTGCAACCGCCCCACTCGCCCTTGGCGAACATATTGCTGATCACGGGGGCGTCGTCGATGGCGCCGGCGGTGAGCTGCAGAATATCCTGTATGACGGTGAAGCCGATAACGGATTCGGAGCCGTGCGAAGCTACCACCTTTTCATTCCTGTGGCGGGAGAAGACGCCAATGCCATCCTTGGTGTTTACAAGGCGGATGTCCTTCATGCCTTGGGGCCCGGTGGTGAAGTAATACATATCCGATAAATTTGTACCTTTGTAGAAATAGCCGAAATACGTATCCACTGCGCCTGAGCGCATTTGCACATGCGTGCCGCCCAGCACCAGCTCACCGTTTATGAAACTGATAAAAGGATCCTCCAACTGATAGACCGTGCTATCTGGGACAACGGTGTACTCGTCCTGCCCCGTCTTTTCAAACAGCCGCACCCAGGACCTGGCCCACTCCTGCCTTCGCTCCACGCGGCCATAGATATAATGATGCCCCTGCCATACAAAGGGGATTGAACAATTGTAGACGTCAAAACCCTCCACGCCGTGAAAGGTCAAGAGGGCGGATTCCGCGGGCTTTTGGGTCTTGTCGAAGATTTCTTTTCTTTCTTGAAACGTCACTGGCCGGCCCGTCCTTTCATTACACATAAGTTGTCTTTTGAGTAACAAAATAAAATTTAGAAACTCTTTGTGATATATGTATTGTACCGGAGGTTTCCTTGAATGTCAAAGGATTTGTGGAATATGGCCCTAATTTTCTTCCACTCATCTTTCACATATAGTAAAATGAAGGTAAAAACGCAGAGAAATTTTGCGCGAAATGGTTGACAATGCAAAACCCTTTCGCTATAATCGAATTAACGAAAGCGCAATATCAGGAATTTCGGAAACCTGATTTGTAACTTTCACTATGCCCGGGACTGTATTTGCAGATATCGTTCGTCAAGCTCTGACCATATGTCATCCTGAGGGTGAGAAAGATGGAGGGGCGAATGGATGCCGGTACGGGCATGCGATTGCTGCCATCTTCCACTTACTGTTTATCGATAACGTTCACAACATCCGCAATTGACAATCCGCCGGCAGGGGAGGGGAATGTATGAAGACTCAGGCGACCGTGCGCAAAAGGCCTGGCATCCTCCTGGATATTGCGCGCAACCGCTTTTCCTACCTGGCGGCGCTGCCCGCCTTATTGTATGTGATTGTATTCAGCTATTTTTCGTATCCTTATGTAATGATCGCGTTTCAAAAGTTCAACTACCGCAACAACAACCTTTGGTCGATTTTAACCCGGGCGGATTGGGTGGGCTTTAAGAACCTGCAGTTCTTTTTCGCGTCGCAAAATGCCGCGCTGGTCACATTCAACACCATCTTTTTGAACCTGCTGTTTATCGCATCCGGCACGGCCGTATCGGTGCTGCTGGCGCTGCTACTCAACGAACTGCGCAGCGTGCGCTTTACGAGGATCACCCAATCCATCATGCTGTTTCCCAACTATATTTCATGGATCGTTGTCAGCTACATTTTATTGAGTTTATTTTCCAACCAGTACGGCATCGTCAACCGCCTGATGCAAGGCATGGGCATGCCGGCCAAGAATTGGTATACGGACGCGGATGTGTGGCCGGCGATATTGACGGTTGTCCGGCTGTGGAAGGGCGCCGGCATGAGCGCCGTGATCTATCTTGCGGCCATTGCCGGCATTGACAGCACCATGCATGAGGCGGCGGCCATCGATGGGGCCGGGCGGTTCCAAATTATGATGAAGATCACGCTGCCGCTGATCATGCCCACCATCATTATCATGACGCTTCTGTCCATCGGCAAGATCATGTTCGGCGATTTCGGCATGATCTACGCGCTGATTGGTGACAACGGCACGCTGTACCGCACCACCGACATTATCGACACCTATGTGTTCAGGGCGCTGCGCCAGATAGGCGACCCGGCCCAGGCCATGGCCATCAGCCTGTTCCAGTCGGCCATCGGGTTTGTAATGGTCTTTGGCTCCAATTATCTGGTGAGAAGGATCTATCCCGACGGGGCGCTGTATTGAGACAGCTTGCGTGAGTGGCTCGTGAACCTCCTTCCGCCGCCTGCGGGCGGCACCTCCCTCCAAGAGGGAGGCTCATAGAAAGGCTCCCTCCTGGAGGGGGCTGCCGACGAAGGAGGCTGGGGGAGGTCCACGGTATTGACTCAAAGAAAGGAGGGCTTGATTTGGCACAGCGGGCGGTTATCACAGCCAACCCAAAGCTTGCGCGCGGCCGCAAATATTCCGCGGTGAATTTCTCTATTTCCGTTTTCATACTGCTTTTCACGCTTTTGTGCCTGCTGCCGATGGTGTTGACCCTCATGGTCTCCATCACCGATGAGACGGCGATCCTGCGCAACGGCTACAGCTTTTTTCCGCAGAAGTTTTCATTATATGCCTACCGGCTTATGTTCCAGGGCGGGTCCAGCGTGATAAACGGCTACCTGATCTCCATACTCGTAACCGTTGCCGGCACCTGCGGGGCCGTGCTCATGACCGGCATGGCGGCCTATACGCTGGCGAACAAACATGTGGCGTACCGCGGCGTGCTGGGCATGCTCTTCTTCATCCCTATGGTGTTCGGCACCGGCATGGTGCCCTGGTACTTGATCTGCAACCAATTGGGGCTTCGGAACAACCTATGGGCGCTGCTTATACCCAACCTGTTGTTCAACCCCTTTAACCTGTTTCTTGTGCGCAACTTCATGAGCGGGCTGCCCGATTCGCTGCGGGAATCTGCCACCATCGACGGCGCCAACGATATGACCATCGCTTTTCGCATCTATTTCCCGCTTTCCCTGCCGGTTTTAGCCACCGTCGGGCTGTTTTACGGGCTTGCGTACTGGAACGACTGGTGGAACGCCATCATGCTGGTGGACAGCAAAAAGCTCTATCCCATTCAATACCTGCTGTTACAATTGAAATCCCAAATCTCCATGCTCAAGGACCTGCAGTACATGGCGGGCGCCATCAATGTGACGCCGCCCACCGAATCCCTCAAGATGGCAACCGCAATCATCACCATCGGGCCCATCATCCTGCTCTATCCTTTCCTGCAGCGGTACTATGTGAAGGGGCTGGTCGTGGGCTCGGTCAAGGGATGACGCATGCGGTATGTTATAGGCGACCAACATAATACAAGGAGGATTGGAAATGAAAAAGTGGTTTGTGCTGCTCCTGTGCGCCGCACTGATGGCGGGGATGTTCACAGTCCCGGCAATGGCAGCGTCCAACGATGTGGTTACGCTGGTCTACGCTGTGCCGGGCGATGAGCCCAAGGATCTTGCCGGCGGCACCCAGGCCATTAACGAAAAGCTTGCAAAGGACGGCGTGGGCGTTCAATTGGAGTTCCGGTACTACCCCTGGGACGCCTGGGATCAGAAGATCAACATCATGCTGTCCACGGGCGAAAAGTTTGATCTTTTCCAAGTGATGAACGACCGGGTATCGCTGTCCAACTACGCCTCCCGCGGGGCGCTGGCCGATATCACCGACCTTATAAAGCAATACGGCGAAAACATACTTGCCGTTTGCCCCGAGATCATGATGAAATCCGGCCAGGTGAAGGGCTTGCAGTATGCCATACCCGCCTACTGGGTGGAATCCGCTCTGGACCCCGAAATGACCATCCGCAAGGACGTTCTGGACAAGTACGGCCTTTCTCTTCCCACAAGCTTTGAGGAGCTGACCGCGGCCTTCGAAACCGTCATGCAAAAGTGGGACGGGGTTCAAAAACCCTACATTCCCATCATCGGCGCCAACTGCGCGCGCTTTGGCGTGGCCAGCATGGAATATGACGAGTGGCCCTACGTGATTTACGACAAGCTGTTCCTGGTGGATCAGAAGGGTAACGTCAGCAACTATTTCGAATCCGACATCTTCAAAAAGGACTGCGCCAATGCCCGCCTCTGGTATGAGAAGGGCCTTATCAGCCCGGATGTGCTGACCACCACGTCCGACCAATTGAACGCACAATTGATGAGCGGCGACTGGTTCGTGCATCCCGGCACCGTGGGCGATGTATCGCAGATTCAAAAGAGCTATCCCAACATCACCGTGGATGATTTCGTTAATCTGAATCTTGCCCCGGAAAAGACCAGGATTCGCCCCTACGGCACCCGCAACATGAACGCCGTGCCGCTTAGCAGTGAACATCCCGAAGCGGCTGTGAAGTTCCTCAACTGGATGTATTTAAGTCAGGATAACTATGACCTGGTGGTATATGGCCGCGAGGGCATCGATTTTGAAAAGGTGGAACCCCACAACATGAAGCCCCTCTCCGATCCCGTTACCGGCACGCCGCCCTACTTCTTCTCGGATTGGATGATCGGCAATGTCAAATACCTGCGCCCCTCTGTAACGGCGCCCAAGGCCACCAATGACGCGCTCTTTACCGTGAGTGAATCGGCTGTGGAAGGCTATGCGGCCATGTTCACCTTTGACGCCAGCAAGGTGCAGACGCAGTATGCCGACGTGCAGACGCAAATCCTTGCCGTCATCGCGCCTATTGCCACCGGCGTGCAGGATTACGATGCTAATATTGAGAACGCGTTAAAGCAATTGAAGGCCGCCGGTGCGGACGATCTGATTGCGGAGTTCAAGGCGCAGCTGGAAGCAAGCAAGTAATGAACGCTTAATGAACCTAAAAGGGCCTCCATTTTCGCTGCGGGTGGAGGCCCTTGTACTGCCTTGAGAAAAACAGACTATAACCTTGCTATTAAACCTCCCCCAGCCTCCTTCGTCTTAAGCCCACTCCAGAGGGAGCCTTTCTTTGAGCCTCCCTCTTGGAGGGAGGTGGCGCCCGCAGGCGGCGGAAGGAGGTATAGGAGCAGCCTTGCCTTATCTTTGACGGAGAAACAATGGTGCTGTATAATAGGAAAAATGAGCCAACCAGTCCGTGAAGGGAGCCCTACATAGCAATGAGCAAAAAGGTGACGATGCAGGATATCGCCGATGCGCTGGGCATAACCAAGGTCTCGGTCTCCAAGGCGCTCAACGGCCGCCCGGGGTTAAGCGACGCCCGGCGGCAGCAGATTTTGCTCATGGCCAAGAAGATGGAATACGGTGCGGAGGATGCAAAGGCCGGTTATCACCTGGCGTTTGTCTGTCCCAAGCGTTTCTTTCTGGAAGACGACACATTCTATACCACCATTTATTATTACATCAACAAGCAATGTTTGGAGCAGAACCATACCGTCGCCTGCTTTGTGTTAGGCAGCGAGGACGAGATGGCGCTGCGCCTGCCGGACAAGCTTCAAACGGAGCGCTTTGACGGTATATTCATTGCTGGGGAATTCCGGCATGATTATTTGAAGCTGCTGCTTCCCCTGAAGAGCGCCAAGATTTTTGTGGACTTTTATTTGCCGGAGCTAAGCTTCGACTGTATCATATCCGACAACTTTCATTTGGGACAGAGCGTTACCGATTACCTGATCCGCAAGGGGCATACCAAAATCGGCTTTGTGGGGGATATACGCGCCACCTCCAGCATATGCGACAGGTATTTCGGCTATCAAAAGGCGCTGAAGCTGGCGGGGCTGAGTGGGGATGACGCCTGGCACATCGTCAACAACGACTCGTTCTCCGGGCAGTACTCCTTGAAGTTCGACCTGCCTAGTGATCTGCCCACCGCCTTTGTATGCCATTGCGACAAAGCCGCCTTCACGCTGATGCAGCGCCTGGATATGGCAGGAATCAAGGTGCCCCAGGAGGTTTCCATCATCAGCTTCGACAATACAGCGCTGTGCGAACTGACAAGGCCAAGGCTTACTAGCGTGGACTTTGACCGCCGCCAAATCGCGAGGCTGTCTATGCAATCGATGATTGCCCGCATCCGGGAGCCCGAAAGGCCGGTGGGATATCTGTACGGCAAGGGAAACCTGATCGAGCGGGATTCGGTGTGGGAATGGAAGGAAATCTGACAGATTTGCGTTGTGTGCCTTCTTGCTATATGCAGGAAAAATACGGTTCTGAAAAAAACCACAGGGGCTCCGGAAGTACCGGAGCCCCTGCTGTTTTTGCTTATGCTGTTATTCTGCTTTGTAGGCGATGGAGGGCTGGAGGCTGACAGCGGCGCCGCCGCCGTCGCCGGAGCGCACTTCGAAATAGATCTTGTCGCCCTCAGCAACCTGCACTTCAATGCCTGCGGTGGCGGCGGGCGTTTGGGCCCATTCGCCCTCTAACGGGAAAAGCTGCACATCCTCGGCGGCGTGCTTTACGATCTTTACCTGATAGGCCGGATGCGGATTTCCATCATCCTTGATCACAAACGACATGGGCGCGATGACGACTGTGCCGGCCTTTGGTGCGGTGAAGGAGACAACGATGTCGATGTGCTTGCCGATCCAGGTGCCTGGCATTGCGTAGACCACACCGTCCCATTCGCAGATGGAGTGGTATACGTTGTCTACCGTGGGCTGCGTGGAGAACTGCCAGTTGTCGCCCCAGTCCGGCGTGGCGTTCAGTTCCGCCATTTCATTTTTGGCTTCGTCAAAATATAAGTAGGACCATACGGGACCTTGGGTAAGGGTCAAGGTATCCACATTCAGGGCATACACGGCTTGGGTCGCTTCCGCCAGCGCCGGGATGGCGGCAAGGCTGAGCATCAGGGCAAGCACCAGGGACAGGAGCTTTTTCATGGGGAACCCTCCTTCATCTATTTTCATGTGCATCTGCACACGGAGTACGGGTAGTTTTGTGTCATAGGGGCGATTAGTAATCGCCCGCATGTTGCGGTCTGAATATGTTACTTGGCGGGCGATTGATAATCGCCCCTACAGCATCGTTTGTTTATTGGCTTTTCTGCCGTCAACCGTGATTGAGCGGCAAGCCTATATGAATTTCATTACTTCTGTAATTGCCGGAGCACTAGTTTTCGCATGCAAGCATTACGTATCCATAAGCCGGCAGTGTGATGTTTTCACTGGAGATATCTGCACTGCCATACAAAACCGTTCCCGTGAATGCGGGCAGGCCGCTTGTGGGAACCGTCTTTTCCCCGCCGCATAGATTTACAAGTACGAGCTGCCGGGTTTCTTCATTGGTGCGTGCATACACCGCTACGCCAAGATTATTTAAAAAGTAATCCGTACGCATATCGTCCCGGAGGTATGCTTTGCGCGCGGCGAAAAGCTCTGTGAAGAAGTCCCTCAAATCATATACGCCATTCAAGTGATACAGGCTTGAGTCTTCGTCCCCCTGATACAAAAAGGGGATGCCGTCGATGGTGCTCATAAGCACCCACAGCGCCTTGGCTTTTTCCTCTCCGTACACCCAGGCGGCCCGGGCTTTATCCCATGTCCAGGATACGGTGTCATGGTTGCCCAGGAACCGAAGCTTTTTTTGCCCTTGGACGGAAGCCATATTCTCCGAATAAAGCCAGCGGGTAAGCTCTGTAGCGAAAGTCTGATCATCCGCCCTGCTTTCCCGCAAGTCAAACATCATGCGGTACAAGGGCATGTCGTAGAAAATGTCGGTGACGGAGGCGTAAAAGGGCAGGGGATGAAAGTTTTCCGGCAGCAGGGTTGGCGTGACGCCGCTTGACAAAAATCCCTCCCGGATGGCGGAAACAATGCCCACGCCGCCCTTTAAGCTGGAGGAGGAAGGGCGGTTTCCATCCTGCGGCTTCCAGTTGGTCAGGCCGCCCATAGCACAGTCGATGCGCCCGCCGTCCACATGGAACCTTTTCACATGATCCATGACAAGCTGTTTGGTATAGGACTGGTAATCCTTATTGGCCATGTCGAAGCTGACGCAGTCCCACTCTATTTGCTGCCCGCCCCGCCGGGCGGCAGAGCACCATTCCGGGTGATTTGCCGCCAGCGGGTCCTGCGGCTCCGGCCCGTGGGGCACATAGTCAAACAATACCTTCATGCCAAGGCTGTGGGCCGTATCCACAAAATAGGCCACATCCGCATCCGTGCCGTAGCGTTTGTCGATCACGCTTTGGTCGGTGGGGCTGTATACGCCGCGGCCCGTATGCGAAAATATGGGCAGCACCCATACGTTTTCAATGCCCATTGTCGATAGGGCCGGCAAGGTTTCCGCAAAGCTTCGCATGGTCTTTGTATCGCGGAATCCGCTGTCCATGGTGCCGGCCGGATGGCAGCTGTACACGGGGCCGGCCGCCTCGCCATCCAAAGAGGTGGCGGCCGCATACCCCTTTTCGCCGTACAGCTTTTGCAGCGGGGCGTAAGGGTCTTCCTCCGTTAATTGCAGATAGAGCGTACCTACATGAAAGCTCTCCCCGGGGTGCAAAAGCAGCTCTGTCATGGAAAGGTTGGCGACATACATCCCGCCTGCCTTATCCCGGTAGACGGCGGTGGACCACTTCTCCTCTTCATTCAAAAACACGGCGTTGAACCCCGTTTGCCCGTCGCGCGTAAGCACAACCGGATTGCAGTAGGCTGTCTGCTTCGTGGCAAAGGCGCGAAGATCGGCAAGGTGCGCCACCCCGTAGGGGACATTGCCGGGGAATTCAAAGGTGGCGTCCTTTGAAACCTGTATGTTTCCGAGCAGGAAGTTTACGCCCTGGATTTCACATACGGTGCTTTTTTGAGAGGTGACGGTCACCTCGCACGCGACGGCGGACTCCGTTACGGTATACCGCTGTGAAAGAACCATGTCCGCAAGGGCCAGGGTGACGGTCACGCCGCCTTCGTCGGCCTGAAGATCCAGCAACTGCCCCAGCGCCGGCTGCCTGTTCAGGGGCACGATTTTTGCAAGATCCCAGGTGGCCATGTTCCAAAAACGCTGGTAACCTACGGTGGATTGAAGGAAAGCGCCGTCCACACCCACATCGGTACACAGCCCATCCATTGTTAAGGTGCGGCCCTCCCGCGTGATGCTGTTCAGCATGCCCGTACCGGAAAAGGATAAGGTGACGCCGCGAATGTCAAAGCGCTGGCCGGATTCTGCGGTGGAGGTCATGGGGATCAGGAAAATAAGTCCCAACAGCAGGAAAAAAGCCGGAAATGGGCCCTTATGCTTCCTCAGGATGGCTTTTTTCAAGGCAGCGGTCGCTCCTTTTAGACGGCAGGGAAAAGGATTGCATAAGGATAAACGCTTAACCAAACTGCGTTCAGAAATACTGCCTGTTTCCTGCCGAGAGTACATTACGAATATTGCTTCTGATGCAGAGTTTATCCCAAAACAACAGCTATGTCAATATGAAATTGGTCAATATTAAGAAATCCGGAACCAAGTTTTTCTCAATTTGTTATTGACAAGGGCGGCGGCACTTTCTATACTGTGAATAAAGAGAAATCGTTTATCCAAGAAAATGGAGCTGATGCGCATGCGTAAAAACGGGCGTTTGTTACCCAGCCTGCCCCTGATGGCGGCCCTTGTTTGGGCGCTTTTTATCGCGGGTGCATATGCGCAAAATGTGCCCGGCCCGGCAGCCGGTGTCATAAGCTATGACTCCTATTTTGAGGCGGATGAGGAAAGGATTTTCCCGGCGGGGGAAATCCTTCTAAGCGGGGATGCGTTTGCTGACGCACATGACACCGGCGCGTATGTGGAGCCGGGTGATTTATATGGCGTAAAGAATGCGCTTGTCCTGAAAAGCACCTCAGGCTTTGTGGACTGGACGTTTTCTGTGGACGCGCCGGGGTGGTACCGGTTGGAGATCAATTATCTTGCGCTGCCCGCTAGGCAAAACGATATTGAAATGCAGCTTATGCTGGATGGCGGTTATGCGTTTGAACAGTGCGAAAGCCTCCTTCTTAGAAGGCTTTATGAGGCCGCGGGCCCCATCGAAAGAGACAGCCGCGGCCACGATGTGCGGCCCAAGCTGAAGGAAGTCTCCCTTTGGCAGAGCATTCAATTTCAGGACCATAACAACCATTACGCGGATCCTTACTGTTTTTATCTGTCTCAAGGGGAGCATACGCTGAGCCTTGGTCTGACTGCCGAGGCGCTGGCCATAAAATACCTCCGGTTTATGAACACAAAGCCTCTTGAGCCGTATGCAAGGGCCATGCCGGCAGCGCCAAACAACGCCCGAAACGTTTTGATAAAGTTTGAGGCCGAGGAGGCCGGATTGCGGAACAGCCCCGTGCTGTACCCCCTGAGCGAGCGGGCTGACAGCGCCACCAGCCCAAGTGATCCCGTAAAGGTGCGCATGAACACCATTGGCGGTGAAAACTGGAAGCTCCAGGGCGAATGGATGGAGTGGACATTTCAGGTGCCGGAGGACGGACAGTACAATTTGAGCATGCGGGTGCTTACGAATTTCCTTAGGGGCATGGGCAGCACCCGCAGGCTATACATTGATGGTAAAGTGCCTTTTGCGGAAAGTGACCATGTGACCGTTCCCTATCAAGAGGGGTGGCAGATGTATACGCTTTGCGATGGGGAAGGCAATTTGTTGCCCCTGTACCTGACGGGCGGCACGCATACCCTGCGGCTGGAAGTGGCCGCCGGGCCTTACAGTAAGCCGCTGCGCAAACTGGAGGAAGTCATAACGGAGCTGGGCAGCCTCTACCGGAAGATTATCGTCATCACCGGGGACAACGCCGACGGGGACAGGATCACCGTAGACTTAAACCGTGACTTCCATCTGGACAAGAAGATCCCCGGCCTCATGGAGGATTTTGAAAGAATCGCGCTAACGCTTACAGTCCAGCAGCAAATCATTGAACAAAACGCGTTTGGGGGAAGCGAGGCTGCGATACTTACTCAGGTGGCCGTGCAGCTGCGAAGCTTTATAAAATACCCGGAAGATATTCCTGTAAGGCTGGAATCCTTTAAAAACAATATATCCGGGCTGGCTTCCCAGGTACTCACGCTCAGGGAACAGCCCATGCAGATTGATTATTTTGCCCTTACCTCCACTGATCTTCCCCTCCCAAAGGCGGGTGCGGACTTCTTACATCAAGCGGCCTTCCGGTTAAAGGCCTTTGCCGGCTCCTTCTTTGAGGATTATTCCGCGGTGGGCGAAACATACGATAGCGGCAATGCCGCACCTACCATTACTGTTTGGGTCTGCGCCAATGACCTGGGGGCAACGGGCATCGCCTCCGGCCGTGATCAGACGCAGATTCTGAAGGAACTGATTGACCAGACCTTTGTAAAGGATTCGGGTATTCAGGTGAACCTGAGTTTGATCGATGGCTCCCAAACGCTGATGCAGGCTATTTTGGGCGGCAAGGGTCCGGATGTGGCCATCACCGTATACAAGGAGCTGCCTGTCAACCTGGCCATGCGGGGCGCATTGACGGATTTAAGCCAATTTGACGGCTTTGGGGAAATCAAACAACGGTTCATGGCATCGGCGCTTGTGCCCTACACATTTCAGGGCGGCGTATACGCGCTGCCTGAAACGCAGAATTTTGACGTGATCTTCTACCGCAAGGACATTTTTTCGCAGCTGGGCCTCCAAGTGCCCGATACTTGGGAGGACTTGTGCGCCTTGGTGCCCGTGATCCAAAAGCAGGGCATGCAGGTAGGCATCCCTTCCCCGACGGTGACGAACAACAATACGCTGGGCTTCCAGGCCCAGCTATTCCAGCGTGGGCTGAACTTTTATTCGGATGATCTGTTAAAGACGCAGTTTCAGGACCCAAAGGCGCTGGAGGCGTTCAAGGCCTGGACGGATTTGTATGCAAAGTATGCGCTGCCGGTGAAGTATGATTTCTTCTCCCGCTTTCGAACCGGCACCATGCCCATCGCCATAGAAAGCTACACTGCCGCCAACACTTTGGCGGCAGCCGCCCCGGAGCTTGCCGGCCTGTGGGACATTGCTCCCATTCCCGGTATCAGGCAGCCGGACGGCACCGTTGACAGAAGCGAGGGGGCTACGGGCACGGGCGCCATCCTCATCGCCACATCCCAAAAGCAGGAGGCGGCTTATGCGTTCATCTCCTGGTGGGTTAGCGATGATACGCAGGCGGAGTTCGGCCAGGCGCTGGAAAGCTTGATGGGTGCCTCCGCCCGCTGGCCTACCGCCAATACAGGCGCCTTTGAACGTATGAAGTGGACACTTGACCAGCAGGCAGCTTTAAAGGAACAGTGGAAGTATGTAAAAGATATTCCCCAGCTGCCGGGCAATTACATTACCAACAGGTACCTGGCCTTTGCCTTCAGGGCGGTGGTTTACAACAAGCAAAACCAGCGGGAAGTGCTGAATCAGTACAACAAGGAAATCGACAAGGAAATCCAACGCAAATGGGCTGAATTTGGGTACGGCCAGGCGGAAGGGAGGCAGGCGCCATGATGGAAGCCCAAAGGCAGGCCGCAAGACGATTGCGCCCAAATAGAAGGGAGCGCGCGCCTTACCGCCTGGCGGCCATACTATTTACGGGACCCTTTCTTCTTTTGTTTTTTACGTTTACCATATTGCCCATTTTATCTTCGGTGATATTGAGCTTCACGGATTTCAACATGCTTCAAAAGCCCTCCTTTGTGGGCATGGAAAACTATATAAGCCTTTTACTGGAGGACGATATCTTCCTGATCGCGCTGCGCAATACCATGATATTTGCGCTGATCACAGGTCCGTTCAGCTACATGCTCAGCTTTGTGTTTGCCTGGTTCATATCGGATTTCAAACGCGGGCTTCGCACCGCGCTTACGTTTTTGTTCTATGCGCCCTCCCTGGCGGGCAACGTGTATTTCATTTGGACATATATATTCAGCGACGATTCCGCGGGTTTTATCAACTCCATGCTCCTTCGCATGGGCGTGATCCGGGAAAGCATCTACTGGCTTACCGACCCCAGCAAAAACATGACGGTGGTCATTGTGGTGATCCTGTGGCTTAGCATGAGCGTGGGCTTCCTTTCCTTTGTGGCCGGGCTTAAGAGCATGGACCGGTCCCTGTATGAAGCCGGCGCGGTAGACGGGGTCAAGAACCGCTTTCAAGAGCTTTGGTACATTACCCTGCCGCAAATGGTGCCCCAGCTGTTGTTCGGCGCGGTGATGCAGATTTCCACCTCTTTTGCCGTGGGGTATGAGGCCATGTCTTTAACCGGCTTCCCCTCCACCGATTATTCCACCCATACCATCGTTTTGCACATTCTGGATTACGGGGCCATCCGCTTTGAAATGGGCTATGCCTCGGCCATTGCGGTGGTGCTATTCCTTTTGATGCTCGTATTCTGGTCGCTTGTGAAAAAGGTGCTGCATACCTTTGGCGGGGCGGAAGGGGGCGAGGCAACTTGATTACCGCAAAGACCACGCCTAACAGGAAAGGCCTTCGTGTGAAGCAAAAGCGGGTGACCCGTTCCTTTTGCGGCAATGCGCTGGTACTTTTTTTCCTTCTTGTCATGAGCGTATTTATGGTGCTGCCGCTTTTGTATACGGTGGTTACGGCCTTCAAGCCTGCAAACGAGCTGTTTTTGTATCCGCCGAAGTTCTTTGTGCAGAACCCTACATTGGAGAATTTCACCACCATGGCCCGCCTGGTCAATGAAATGTGGGTGCCTTTTGAACGGTACCTGTTCAACAGCCTGTTTGTGGCGGCCGTTGGTACGGTGGGGTATGTGGTTATTGCCAGCATGGCGGCGTACGCTTTGGCCAAATACAAGCACAAATGGCTGAAGGGCTTTTATTTGGTGGTCGTCTGGGCCATTCTCTTCCGCCCGGAGGTAACGGGAATCCCCCAATACATCATCATCTCCAAGCTTTCATTGATCAACACCTATTGGGCGATCCTGCTGCCCATGATGAGCGGTTCATTCGGCGTGTTCCTGGTGCGGCAGTTTGTGGTGACCGCCGTGCCGGATTCGGTGATTGAGGCGGCGCATATCGACGGCGCCAGTGAGCTCAAGCTGTTTACTTCCATTGTGCTGCCCATGATCAAGCCGGCTTGGCTCACGCTGTCCATATTCACCTTTCAGGGTTTGTGGAACGCCTCGGGCGTAACGTATATCTACGATGAGAGCATGAAAATGCTGCCCGTAATGCTCAGGCAGATAGCCTCCGCCGGCATCGCCAGGGCGGGTGCCGGGGCGGCTGTGGCGCTGGTTTTGATGATCCCGCCGGTGATATTCTTTCTTGCCAGCCAGTCCGCGGTTATGGAAACCATGTCCCATTCGGGCATGAAATAAGGGGGGAGTCCATTTGGCCAAACGTGTGCGCGCCCTTTTCCTGTGCCTGATGCTCCTTCCCGCCGCATTTTATACCGCCGCGGCGGAGGAAGCGCCCTACAGCGGCTATACCTATAACCGCTACGGCCAGCCGGTTCCTTCGCCCATCGGGTATAGGGTGAAGGCGGTGTTTGATAACGCGGCCATGGGCACTACCGGGCTTAATGGCCCCCAGGACCTTATGTACGACCCGCAGCATAACGAACTGTACATTGCAGATACGGGCAATGCCAGGATTGTCGTATTGGACAGCAGTTTTCATATGGTCCGGGAATACGGCAGCATGGACGGCACGGCTCTGAAGCACCCCATGGGCATTTTTGTGAAGGCGGGCGGCGATATCTATATTGCCGATGACCAGCTTGGCGCCGTTGTACGCCTAAGCCGCGATGGGAAGCTGGTAAGAAGTTATGTAAGGCCAAATAGCGACCTGTATGAGGAGGCCACGCCCTATAAACCCCAAAAGGTGGTGGCCGACAGCGCCGAGCGCGTGTATGTGCTGTCCCAGGGGGCTTACCAGGGATTGGTTTGCTTTTATGATAACGGCGAATTCATGAACTTTTTCGGTTCCAGCCATGTGACCGTAACGGCCAAGGTGGTATTGCAAAAGATCTGGCGCATGTTTTTAACCAGGGATCAAAGGGCGGGGCTGGAATCCTTCATCCCCATCGAGTACGGCAATATCGCCATCGATGAGGAGGACATGATCTACGCCGTTGTGGTGGCAGGCGAGCAGGGCGAGAGTACGCCCATTGCCAAGCTTAACCCCATGGGGATCAATATCTTTCCAATCAGGGCTTCCGCCTCTTTTACGGATGTGCTGCCGGAAAAGGAAGGCATCTACACCGCGCTGAACAAAACCACCAGGGTGATCAGCCAGTTTACCGAAACGTCCGGCATGCTTTTAACCTTTGGAGGATACGGTACGCAAAACGGGCTGTTTCAGGACCCGGTGGCCATGGAGCGTGTGGGGGATAATATCCTGGTACTGGACGCGCAAACGGGCACCATCACGGTGTTCGAGCCTACCGCATTTGGCAGGGCCATCCATGAGGCCAGCATATTGTACAATGACGGGCGGTATCTGGAGTCCATACAGCCATGGCTGAACGTATTGCAGATGGACAACAACTATAACATGGCCTATTACGGCCTGGGAAAGGCCTATTTCCAGCTTAACGAATACGAAAAGGCCATGGATTACTTCCGCCAAGGCAATTACAAGGATGGGTACAGCGAAGCCTTCAAGGAGTATTCCCTGAAAATCGTACGCGACCATATGGGGTTGATCCTTTGCTTTATCGCGCTGCTGTTTGCGCTTACAAAGGGATGGGGTGTAATAAAAAAGCGCCGCGGAACGATAAAAACCAAAAGGCGCGGCGGGTTTTTCGGCGCGCCAGTCTATTGCATGGCGCACCCCTACAGGGGCTTTGAAAGCATCAAGTATGAAGGGCTTGGCTCCGTTGCTTCCGGTGCCGCAGTGCTGCTTGTCTTCTTTGGGGCATCGGTGTTTGAATACCTGCAGACGGGCTTTGCCTTCAACCCAAACCGTATCGACCGGTTCAACGTGCAGCTTTTGTTCGTTGGAACCGTGGGCAGCTTTTTGCTGGCTTATGTAAGCAACCTGGCGGTCTCTTCGCTGATGAGCGACTGCGAGGGTAAAAAGCACGAATTGTTCATTGCCTTTTCCTACGCGCTTTTTCCGGCCATCCTGGGCATCATCGCAAGGACGATCATTAGTAATTTTGTGACGCTGGACATGAAGGTCTTTTTAAACTTTTTGAGCATCGTCACCATAGGCTGGTCGGCCATTCTGCTGGTGATGGGCATATACCACGTGAATCAGCTGACGCTGAAGAAGACGCTGTTGAATCTTCTGCTTACCGCGCTGGCCGTTGTGATCGTGCTGGTGCTGATGGTGCTGGCCTACAGCCTTTTCCAGCAGATGTGGGTGTTCTTTTTAACCATCTATCATGAGATCATGTTCCGCTTATAGAAAGGAGAGGATGCGTATGAAATGCGCAAAGCTTATTTTCCTGCTTGCGGCCCTGCTGCTTTTATCATCCCTTCCTTTCGCCGCATGGGCGCTGACTTTGGACGGCTTTCAACTGGTGGATGAAAACGGACGGCTTGCCCTTTACATCGATCCTACGTCCGGCCAGGTCATTGTAGAAAACAAGGCGGACGGGTATTTATGGCGCACGAATCCCGAAAAGCCCGATCCAAAGGCCAAGGGCGTTCACAAAATGACGCTGCAGTCCCAATTGGTGCTCAATTACCAAAGCGACCGGGGTACGGCGCTGTCCGCCCCCTCCCAGGCGGAGAGCGTGAACAAGGATGGCCTGGCGATACGCATGGAAAACAAAGCTGCCGTGTGCCGGTACGATTTTGTGAAAGCGGAGATCGCCGTCACCGTCATCTACAGCCTGAAGGATGACTATGTGGAGGTAAGTATTCCCGTGGACGGCTTGGAGATGAGGGGGGCAAACACGGTTACCTCCCTGGATATCTGGCCGGCCTTTGACAGCCAGGATGCGAAAGCACAAGGGTACCTGTTCGTTCCGGACGGGTCCGGGGCGCTGATTCAGTACAATAACGGCGAAACCGCCATGGCGGAGTACAGGGCGCAGCTATACGGCAAGGATTATGGCGTGGAGGGGCAGGTGGGCTCGGCATCCGTACTGCTAAGAACCGCGCCCAAGAACGAGGCGGTGGCCAGGCTGCCGGTGTTTGGCAGCGGCGGCCGTGACCACGGGTTCCTGGCAGTGATCACGGAAAATGACGCCAAGGCTGTCATCCACGCCAGGGTATCTAACCTGACCAGCTACAATTATGTGTACAGCGAGTTTCAGCTGCGCTTAAGCGGCTCCATCATGATGTATAAAAAGGAGTTTGCGGCGCGCGTTACCTCTGTCAGCGAGCGGGCGGGGTTGACCCGCGGCGTGTATACCGTCCGCTACTATTGCCTGAACGGGGAGAAGGAAAGCTCCTATGCGGGGATGGCGGAGAAGTACCGGGATTATCTTTTGAAGGAGCAGGGGCTTGAAAAGCGCGTTCAACCAGGGCAGTATCCCTTATACCTTGACGTATACGGCTATGTGAAAAAGCAGGCGCAGTTCCTGGGTTTCCCGTACACAAAGGCCATTATGCTGACTGCTGTATCCGATATAGAAAGCATGGCGGATGATCTTAACATCCCTCAGACAGTTGTGCGGTATTCCGATTGGGTCAAGGACAGCGCTTATGAAAAAATACCTCAAAGCGTTACACCGCAAAGCGGCCTGGGCACGAAAGAGCAGCTTGCGGCTCTTTCTCAGAAGCTTCAAAATCAGGGCGGCGGGCTGTATCTCGATTTTGATTTGACCAGGGTGTATAAGGGCGGCAACGGTTTCAACGCCTTGTTCGACGCGGTGCTTTCGCCCGTCAACGCCCCGCAGATGCAGTATCAATTGTACTACGACAGCGCTGCTGTGAACGGGGAGATTCCGCCCTGGTATCTGTTATCTCCCTCCCGTTACCGTTTGTTTGCCGGAAGGCTGATGGAAAAGTATAAAGAACTGAACATTCCCAACCTTTCCCTTAATGGCCTTGGCGAAATCTGCACCAGCGACAACCGCACCGGTGGCACGGGCAGGGGCGATGTGCCCCAAATTGTTTGGGATACTTTGAAGTTTGTTATGGAAACAAGCCCGGGCCTTATGCTGTTAAACGGCAACGGCTATGCTGCTTCATTGGCTTCCCACCTTGTGGATGTTCCCGCCGGCAGCAGCAATTACGCCATTTGCAATGAGACCGTTCCTTTTTACCAGATGGTGTTCCATGGCTATATCCCTTATGCCATGGGCGCTACAAACCACTTTTCCAGCCCCCGGGAGGCGGTTTTGAAGTGCCTGGAATACGGCGCCAGCCCCATGTACTCCTTTGTGAAGCAAAACAAGGAGGAGCTGCTTTTATCCCGGATGATGTTCCTCTACTCCCCCGATTTTGATGCCTGGCGTGACACCGTAAAGCGGGATTACGATACATTGTTTAAGGTCTTGGGCCGTGTGGCAACAGAACGGATGACAAGCCACGAACGCATTTCCGCTGCATTGACGCGTACCGTATACGAGACGCTGGCCGTTTATGTAAACTTTGGCGAAGAAGCTTTGCTGGCGGACGGGAAAACCGTTCCTGCCCTTGGCTTCCTTGCCGTGGAGGTGAATGCGCCATGATGCGTAGCAAGGCTTATGGCAGGCTGAAACGGCGCAAGTCCCGCTGGGGGTACCTGTTTGTGCTGCCATGGATGCTGGGCTTCCTTTTCTTCTTTGCGGCGCCTGTGATTCAATCCCTTTGGTACAGCTTAAGCGACATCAAGATGTCGGACACGGGCTTTGCGCTTACCTTCGTAGGGCTTAACAACTATGCTTTCATGCTTTTGAAGGATTCCAGGTTCGTGCCCATGCTTACCGACGCGGTTCTGGAAATGCTGTACAAGGTGCCGCTGATTGTAATCTTAAGCCTTTTCATTGCGGTATTGCTCAACCAGAAGTTCCATGGCAAAGGCCTTTTCCGCAGCGTGTTTTTCCTGCCCGTGATCATCACCAGCGGCGTTACGTATGTCATGCTTCAGGGCATCATCAACGGAAATACATTGGGCGCTACGCAAAACGCCTACATCTTTCAAAGCGCGGGGCTCAGGGAAGCCATGCTGGGCGCCAGCCTTCCCTTATGGATCGTAAATGGGATCAATGAAATTGTAAACAGGGTCTTTGCACTGATCATGGAATCCGGGGTTCAAATATTGCTTTTCTTGAGCGGGCTGCAAAAAATCCCCCCAAGCACGTATGAGGCGGCGCGCATGGAGGGAGCGGGGGAGTGGGATTCCTTCTGGAAAATCACCGTGCCCCAAATGGTGCCTATCATGCTACTCAACGTGGTGTATTCCATTATCGATTCCTTTCTGGCCTACGGCACGGAGGAAACGGGTAACCGGGTCATGGCCGCCATCTACCGTACGGGCTTCGGCAGCCAGTTTCAGTTTGGCCTGGCGGCCAGCATGAGCTGGATCTATTTGGCGGTGATCGCCCTGATCCTTGTTTTGACCTTCGGGATATTGGGCCGGCTGGCCAAAAGGATGGAGGAATGATTATGGCTAAGACAGGGCTGCTTTTAAAGACGCGCCATCAGGCAAACCGCTTAAAGCGCCATGGCGCGGCCTTTTTGATGCGCTTGTTCCGGCTTACGCTGCTTGCCTCCATGAGCTTTGTGGTGCTCTATCCCATGCTGTACATGGTTTCCAACGCCTTCAAGCCGTATATGCAGACGTATGACCCATCGGTGATCTGGCTGCCCAAATCCCTGACCATGGAGAACATCCAGGACGCCATGGCCATCCTGGATTTTAACGTTTCTTTGCCCAACACGCTGCTCACCGCCGTCGTCACGGCCTTTATGCAGGTGGCTATGTGCCTTGTGGTGGGGTACGGCTTTGCCAGGTTCCAGTTCAAGGGCCGGAAAGTGATGTTCCTGCTGGTTGTACTTACCATGATTGTGCCGCAGCAGGCCATATCCACGTCTCTGTACACCACGTACAGGTATTTTGACCTGTTCGGGCTTTTGCGCCTTATGGGATTTGTGACAGGCGGTGCGGTGAAGCCAGTTAATATGATCGACAGCTACTGGGTGTTCTGGCTGCCCGCCATCCTCGGCATGGGGCTTCGGGCCGGCTTGTACATTTTCATCTACCGGCAGTTTTTCTTGAGTATGCCCCACGAACTGGAGGAGGCGGCGGAAATCGACGGCTGCACGCCGGTGGGCACTTTCATGCGGGTGATGCTGCCCAACGCCGGCACGGTGATGCTGACGGTGCTTTTGTTCGCGCTTGTCTGGAACTGGAATGATTACTACACCCCGGCCATGTTCATGAAAAACCATGTGACGCTGGCCACCGCGCTTTCCATGTTCCAGCAGAACCTGCAAAACCTGAACACCATCGGCGGCAACTATACGGACACCGCCCTGATCGCAACGCGCATGCAGGCGGCATGCCTTCTATGCATTACGCCGCTGTTGGTCCTTTACGCCTTTACCCAGAAGTATTTCGTGGAGTCGGTGGAGAGAACGGGGCTTACGGGGATGTAATACCAAACCAAATCTTTTATTTCTTCATTGTCAATATTTTTATTTATCGTTCTATCCTTACATGACGGTCATGGCGAACACTGCAACGATTGAGCCAGATGGGAGCACCTCCCTCCAGGAGGGAGGCTATCCCAAAGCCTTCCCCTTGAGTAAACGTTGATTAAAGCGCCAACGTGTCATTCTGAGGGAACGAAGCGACCGAAGAATCTTTATGCCGCAAGGGGTTCAAGATTCTTCGCTACGCTCAGAATGACATATCTTCGAATAAATCAGCGTTTACTTGAGGAGAAGGTGGCGCCGCAGCGCCGGATGAGGTGTTTAGCTGTTAATAGACCGTAATAACCACCTCATCAGTCGACTTCGTCGACAGCTTCCCCTCAAGGGGAAGCCTCTGGTTGCTCGCATTGCACCGCATTTAAGATTTTCTGGATTTTTAAGGGGCCCTCCCTTGAAAATAGAGCGTATCCAATAAGAAAAGGAGTGTACAAACATGAAAAAGATCCTGTCGCTTTTCATCGTGCTGGTCATGCTTTTGTCCCTTGCCCCGCTGGCGTTTGCGGAAGGTACCTTGGTAAACCCCAACATCAAGATCGTATTCTGGATGAGCAGCAACGGGTACCTGAATATGAAATCACAAAACGACGCCGTGTTCGAGGCATCCATGGAAGCCAAGGCCGCCTTTGAGGAAAAGTATGGCGGCACGGTGGAAGTCATAGGTGTCACCTGGGACCAACAGCTGCAAAAGTGCATCGATATGCAGCAGGCTGGGGATGCGCCGGATCTGGTGCTGATGTATGAAAGCGTGTTCCACGGCGCGGTGCTGCAGGGCATCATCCAGAACATCGATCAGTATGTGACGCCGGAAGACTACGCCTATTATCCCATTTCCGAGGAAAATTACATGTGGGGCGGAAACCATTACGCCGTACCCATCAAGCCGTATTTGAAGCATATCACCTTCAACCGCACCCTCTTTGAATACGAGGGGTTGGAAGCGCCGGATGAGTTGTACGCAAAGGGCGAATGGACCTTTGACAAGTTCCTGGAGGCCGGCCGTGCGCTGACCCAGGATACGGACGGCGACGGAGAAATCAACCAGTGGGGCTTCAGCGGCTATGGCGATACCATGAGCCATTTCATCGTTGCCAACCATGGCGCGCTTTTAAACATTGACCAGGCAAACAAAAAGGTGACCTCTGGGCTTAAGAACCCCGAGACGCTGGAGGCGCTTACCTACCTTGGCGATATGATGAACAATGTAAGTCCCATGTGGATGCTGGGAGAATCTGAGATGTTCGGCTATTTTGACAACAACGCCCTGGGCATGATCGTGGGCAAGGAAATACAGGACGCGCGGCAATTGCCCTTTGACGTTGGCATGGTGCCTTATCCGGCCGGCCCCAGCGGGAGCACGGACGAGGTGTATGTCTACAGCCAATCCTGGGCCGTACCCACCGGCGCTAAAAACCCCGAGGGCGCTATCGCCTATATCCGCATGATCAACGATATCCAAAAGGCCCAGGGCGATGAAAAGGAGCGCGCCCGCTATGGCAAGGCGCCCGACGGCAGTGACATGTATGATCTGATCTATAATAACCATACCCTTATCACCAAGTATGACAAGGGCCTCGCCGGCATATTTGAAGTGATGGGCACCATCGAAAATTACCTGGCCGAGGGCATCCCCGCTTCCACGGTGGCGGAGCGGGTGGAACCGCTGATCACGGCGGAAATTGAGAAGACGTTCGGGAAGTAAGCTGGCACTGCAGTAGAGGCTAATAAACTAAAGCGGCGGGGGAAGACCCCGCCGCTTTATTGTTTACATAATCATGGATATAGGGTATTAGGCTGTATGCAAAGGCTTGAGTAAACGCTGATTAATTCAGAGATATGTCATTCTGAGCGCAGCGAAGAATCTTGAACCCCTTGCGGCATAAAGATTCTTCGGTCGCTGCGCTCCCTCAGAATGACACGTGTACCAACCGTATCTGCCCTGTTTTATCAAATGATCTCCAGCTCATCCCTGGATTTTAGGGCGGGAATGCTCTTTGCGGGAGCATCCTGATACCAATAGGCTACGGAGGCGAGGTCATCCTGAAGGGGCAGGTAGCGCCCGCCGCTCCGCCAGCCCAGCGCCTGGATGGTCACCCGCAGATCCTTTTGGAAGTATATTGGGTCCGTTATATGCCAGCGGTACATGCCGAACCTAGTTTGGGAATCATACAGCCCGTTGGGCCTTATCACCTGGGGAAGGCCCGAATAGGCCGTGGAAAATTCCTCATATTCATGTGTCTTTTGATTTTCGAAATTATAGGAGCCGCAGAAATAATCCTCGGTGCCGGTACCGCAGATGGTAGGGAATTCTTTGTCGCCATCCAGGAAGAACTTGATTTCCCCTTCCCCCCACCAGCCACAGTTGCAGGAGCCCCAGGCCATGTATGTGCCAACATACTGCCCTTTTCCCGTCACGCCGTCCACAATGGTGTAATCGGTTTGATAAGGAAGCGGGTTAACCCGGCGGAACTGGGCATGAAAATACCCTGCAGTTTCCGGAACGGGCTGCAAAATATAAGTGATCTGATAATAGATGGTCACCTGGTCATCGTTCCGGTTTTCCAGGGTAATGCGGCAATTCTTGCGAAAGGGCATGCTCCAGTAGCAGTTGAAGGCGCTGCCGGGGTTTACGCAAATAGCCTGAGAATTTACAGGCGCATACCGGCCCCAGCCGCAGGCGAAAAAATCCCCAAGAGGGCATTCAACAGAAGGCACCTCGCTGTCATCCCAATAGAAGCGGATGATCTGGTTGCGCCATACGCCGGTGGGCGTAAGCCAGATGTGCTTAATGATGCCGGGGCCTTCCATGCTGGCCAGCTCTATGGTTTCCCCGCCCGCTATATGCAGGTAGGGGTTCACTTTCCAACCGGTGCCCAGGTCCCTCGCGGCGTGCTTGGCCGTTCCTTGTTCCAGGGGCGTCCGCCCGCCCATGCCCTTTTCGCCTGTCCTGTTTTCAGGGCAGATGGAGCGGGTTTCAAAGCCATTTAAGGAAAACAGATCGTCCATGCTGTTCATTTGAATTACCTTCCTTATTCTCCGTAATTGAAAAATACCATTCATTGAATACGATCCACTTACGTCCTATAGCTCACTGTATCCCTCTCCATGAGTATGGGCACAAAGCATTTGATCTTTTCGGTGATTGGTTTCCCTTCCATGCGCTCAATGAGCATCTTGACTGCATACACGCCGATTTCATAAGCCGGCTGGCGCACGGTGGTGAGCCTGGGCTCCAGCATGGCGGAAAGGTACACGTCGTCAAAGCCCACCAGCGAAATATCCCACGGCACGCGAAGCTTGTGCTCCCTGAGCGCCTGGAAGGCGCCCATTGCGATCAGGTCGTTGCCGCATGCGATGGCGGTGAAGGGGATGCCTCGGCCCAGAAGCTGCAGCGTTTTTTTATAACCCGTTTCCAGGTTAAAGCCGCCGCATTCCAGTAGATAGGGGTTGACGGAGAGGCTGTAATCGGCCATCGCCTTTTCAAAGCCTTGAAGCCGGCCGTCGTTTAAGGCGTGCAAGGTGCCCTGGCCCGTGATGTAGGCGATTCCCTTGTGGCCGCGCTTGATCAAATGCTCCACAGCTTTGTAGGAGCCTGTGAAGTTGTCCACATATACGCAGTTTTCCATGCCCTCGTGGTAGTTTTCCACGGCAACGTAATGGATGCGGTACTTATGGATCAATTCAATGTTGGGAAGAGCCGTGTTGTAATTGCCCACCAGCACCAGGCCGCCCACATTGTAACCGGCCATGGTTGTGATGCAGTTTATTTCACGGGCTGCCATCTCGTCTGTATTGTTGATCATGGCCAGATACCCAAAGCGCAGCGCCTCGTCTGTCATCCCCCTGGCCATTTCCGCGTAATACGGGTTGGAAATATCGGGAACGATCAGGCCCAGCATATTGAACTTCTGGGAAACAAGGCTCCTGGCCAGCATGTTGGGGCGGTAATGCATCTCATCAGCCAGGCGCAGTATCCTGTCCCGCGTTTCGGTGCTCACCTTGCTGTAATCCCCGTTGAGGACCTTGGATACCGTGGCAATGGAAACGCCTGCGGCTTTGCCCACATCCTTGATGGTAACTGCCATGTAACCGCCCCCGCCCGTTTATCCTACTAGAAAATTATACCTGTCATAAGGGGTGATGGTCAAGGACCGTAGCCCTGATTCTTTGCCTTGCATTGTCAGCAGGTTGGCGATGGTGTTTACCACACGCACTTGAAGCGTGAAGCGGCTGGATTTTACAAAGGGCGTAATATCCAGCACATAGGGGCTCCACAGCCGCACGCCCGCGGGCTCACCGTCCACAAATACCTCGAACAGGTCGTCTCCCACATCGGCGTCAAGAAGGAGCGTCTTTCCTAAATACCCGTCGGGCAGAAGGATTTCCTTCTCATAATCCACCATGGACGCAAGGTAGGGGTAGCCCTGTTTGCACCAGTCGCCGTAGCGGAGGGTGTTTGTGGGAGCGCAGATCACATCCTCCCGCACGGTGAAGGTGCCGGTCAGCTTCAAAAGGTCCAGAATGCCGCCATTTTTGCCATGCACTGTCATGCGCACCGCCAGGGTGTTATCCCCTGGCACGGCATCACGAAGTGGCAGGGACAGGATTTCGGCGTCCAGATAGCTCCGCGCCGGCTTTTCCGTGATCCTGGCGCCGTTGAGATATATTTCGTAATCGCCCTTGAAGCCGTCGATCATCATGGCAAGGTCTTCGATCTTCGTTTCACAGGAAAATTTCGTAACATACCACAGCGTTACGGGGTAGGTTTGCGACGCGCGCTCGGTGGGAAGTTGCAGCTCCCAGCAGCCCATGACAAAGTCCATCCAGCCGGGTTTTGATGTATCCAGCGACTTCACAAAATCCTGACAGACGGTATCATCCTCAAAATGCACCTTCCAGCGGTTCAGTATCAGGGCGTTTGGGCTATGCATGCGCACAGGGAAGATGTCTTCGGGGGTGAAGGCGGGCAGGGGGGATTCGGCGGACTGTGCATAGCGCGCTTCCTTACCGGAAGCGTTTACTGTAACATAGGCATCGCCTGCAGGCACGCGGCCATAGGCTGCCACGCTGTTTCCCTCAAAGCCTGTCACGGTAAGGTTCGTATCGCTGATGTACTTTTCCCGGGCCGGCGTAAGATGGATCATGGCTGAGCCGATGCGCGCAAGGGTTAATTCAAAGCATGTAAATCCGTCTGCCATTGTGCAGGGAGCAATGGGGGATATCCCGCCGGTTTCCAGGTTCCATAGTTCGGGTGAATAAGCCCCGCGTATTGAAACCTTTGCAGTAAGCGCATTCTGGGTAGGATTGACCAAGAAAAAGAAATCCTCCCCATCCTTCACCCGGTGCAGGTAAAAAACTTCCTCCTGGTCGATGAAGATCTCGCTTTCCACACAGGACCTGATGACGCTTTCCAGATAGGTCAGGTTATCGTCTTTTTCAAAGCCGGCCGGGCATAGAATGGCTTTTCCATTTTGCCCGTGGGAGATGGTTTTCGCACCCGGCACTTGAGCGCCCTGCAAGAAGGACTCATGCACCAAAGCGGGGTCCTGGCCGAAAAGAGCCTTTACGCGATCCCTGAACTTTTCACCGCTGCCCTCAATGACATCCATGGGCAGCAGGCCGTCGGCAATCACCGTGCCGCCGCCCTGTACAAACGATTCCAGCCGGCTGAGCGTTTTTTCCTTGATGTGGGTCACGCCGGGCAGGATCAAACATTCATAGCTCTCCCCGCGGATGGTAATACGCCCTTGCGCGATTTCGCAATCGTCCATCACGTCTTCATCCAGGTAGTCAAAGTCTACATGCAGACGCAAAAGCCTGTCTGTGATGTAGTTGAATTCCCTTTGGATGAAGGCACTTTCCAAGTCTGCCGCCTGCGGCGTATAATGGGCCCAGATGGTGTTGATGGGATACAGCATCGCAACCTTGGCCACATGGCGTCCGCCGCTTAAAATGTAGCCCATGCGGGATACGTAGTCGTTGAAATGCTTGTACTGGGGCCACCAGGTATGGTGGTAGAACATGGAGGGCGGCCAGTCCCGCTTGCGCTCCCCCTCAATGGAATAGTGGAAGCCGTGGGGGTTGAACAGGTTCACGCCCAGCACATACTCCCAGTCTGCAATCCACTTCATCCGCTCCATGGTGCAGTCCCAGTAAGCGCCGCCCATGCTTTCGCACAAAAGCCTTGTGGAGCCGAACTGGTGGGCGGCGGAGGAGGCGATTTTCAACGCCACGTGTTCGTCGGGCATCTGCTTGTTGCCGATGCGGGGATACAGGTGGTCGACGCCGGTCATGTTCAGGTGCTTCAAATGCGTGAACAGGTTTCCGCCGGTGCGGGCGTGCAGCCGCAGCCACTCCTCAAACAGCAAATGGCCGGTGAATGTCAGGTTGTTTTCCCGGCACCAGTCTTCTATTTTCTTGTAATACGTCTTTTCATACTGTTTGTTCAGCGCGGAAAAGAAATCGTACCGGAATTGAAAAGTATCACCGCCAAAGTCGTAAAACAGCTTGGGCAGGTGGCGTATCAGGTCATAGCCGTTATGTTCTTTGAATATGGCGCACATCCTTGACGACCAGGGAATGATATAATTGTCCCTGGCCACTTCAAAGTAGTGCATGGCAGGCTCATCCGTATAAAAGCCGTGGATGCTTTCGGCGATGGGTCCGTTTTGGGCCAATTCCTGTTTGTACCGCTCATGGGTAAGCTCAAGAAACTTGTCAGTGGCTTCTTCGTTGAGCACGTCGGCATACCAGCTGGCGCGGCGCTCGATAAAATACATCAGCCGCCAGGGGCCCTTGGGGGCTTCCCAGGTGATCACCTTGTCAAAGGCCAGGTTGGGCATCAGATCCACATACTCGAAACGCTTGTTTTGTATGTTCTCTTCCAGAATGGCGCAGGCATAGATGGGCTCGGATTCCTCCAGGTCGTTGTAGCGGCTGTCCGTACCCTCCATAAAGGTGAAAAACTGGCCGGGGATTTTGCTTTCCACCAGCTCCAAATAACGCTGGGTCAGATTCGGGTCGGATGCCATCACCTGCTTGCCTGCCGTGCCGCTGGGCCAGTTGTACTCATCGTATACCCATATTTGCAGGCCGATTTCCCGGGCCTTTTCTACGGCAAAGCGGAGCCGGTCAAACCAGCCCTCCGTCAGGTATCCGGTGTTGTTCAGCGTTCCGAAGCGGGCATGGATATAAATGCCTGGTATGCCTTTTAGCTTATATTCCCTCAGCTGATATTCCATTTCCTCATAGGTCATGGCTCCGTTTACAAACCAGAAGGGCATGATGCCGAATTCAGGGATGGTCTTTAAAAAGTCCTCCCGGGTAAGTTTTGCGCCATGAACGAGTATGTTTTCCTTCATGCGGAGGCTCCTTCATATATATTGGGAAATCGCGCGGAAAAACGTTTATCCTTTTGTTACAGTATAGAATAAATATTTCAAAATGTCAACCTGGGAATCGATTTCAAGATCGGCAGGCATCGCGGAGAATCCAAAAATTTGGTTGACAGACGGCCCAAAATGGCCTATCCTATGCAGTAACCGAGCTGAGGGAGTAAACCGGGCAGGATAAACGTTTAATAAGAAGAATGAACTTGCAACAGCCAACAGAAAACCGGAGGTGCGCCTTATGCATATTGCCATGGAGAAGGATCGGATCACACTTGCGGGGGATACGGCTGCCTATCAGTTTATGCGGGAAACGGGCCGTCTTCACTGCGTAAAGGCGGGGGACAGGGAATATCCCATGGAGGGCATCCAAATTGACGTAGGCGTGGATGGCGCGTATGTCAGGAATCTTTTGCGCTTTGACTGCCTGGACAGAAAAAACACATGGGAGCTGCCGGCCATATCGCCCACAGGCGAAGGGGACAAGGCTGTATTGGAAGGCGTGCATGAGTTTGACGGCCTTCTGGAAGCCGTATATACCTGCGGCAAGGTGCGCATACGCCAGCGCTACGACATAAGCGGCGGCGCGCTGAGGGCCCAAGCGCAGGTGGAAAACATATCGGAAGAGAAAATCACCGTCAACGGTGCGGCGTTTTTGCTATCCCGGAAAATTGCAAATACCATGTTTGAGTTTCCCACCAACGTGCCCAGCAATGAATTCCGCGCGGAAGAACTTCAGCCGCTTGCGGCGGTCACCTGCGGCCTGGTAGGCAGCATGACCCACATGAAGGATGATTCCGGCGATATGAACGTGCTCTTCCTGGATACTGTGGAAAAGTGGTCCCAGGGCGCGTACCGGGCGGGAAACAACCTTGTCTGCGCCTATGTGGCCGCGGTGGAATGCTGGTTGGAGCCTGGCCAAAGCTTCGACTGCGGATGTTTGTATGTGCAGCCAGTTTCAGCGGGTGACCCGTATCTTGCCATCCGTGATTTCTTTGAAAGCCTGGGCTATCACGCTGCTGCCGACGGCATCAGGGAAGGCGTTTTGTATTCCTGCCATCCCCATGGCACCATGGACAATGACTTCCAGCGCAAGAAAGACTTGTGGGAGTATGCCAAGGAGCTTGAGGACATCAAGGCGCTGGGCGCCGACCATGTGTGGATCTTGCCGGTGTTTGATCACCTGGACCGGGGCGTGTACCACCCCACAGACCAAAGTGTTATCGATGCGCGATACGGCGGGGAGGAAGCCATGCGTGCATTCTCCGAAAGGGCCCATGAGCTTGGGCTTACAGTGCTTTTTGATTACGTACCCCATGGCCCGGCGCCGGAGGACCCGCTTGCCAGGGAAAAGGACCATTGGTGTTCCCGCCGGCGGGATCTTACCTTGCAGGATGAGTGGCATTGCGTCAGCTTTGACATGACCAACCCTGATTATCTGCGCTATACGTCGGACATGGTGAACAGCCATGTGCGCCGCTTTGATATTGACGGGGCCCGCATCGACTGCGCCATGGGAGGCCTGTCCAACTGGATGCCTTATGGCAATCACCGGCCTTCCGCTTCCAACCTGTCAGGCGGTGTGGCCATCTCCGGCGCCATCAAACGCGGTTTCCAGGAGATGGGCAAGAAGGCGCTGAACATGCCGGAAAACTTCAATCCCGTTCCCGCCTATTATCCCGTGACCGACCTGTTTTACGGCATGAACCTGTACCGGGTGCTGGTGGAGCTGGATAAAAGGCGGGAGGACGCAGCCTATTTTGTCAGGGAGCTTACGCGCTTTTTATCCATCGAGCACAAAGCTATGCCCAAGGAACTGAAAAAGCTTCGTTTCCTTGGCAACCATGACACCGTTTCCTGGGTGTGGCAGTCCAAGCGTGCCTATGAAGTATATGGGGCAGAACGGGCCAAGGCGCTGTTTGCGCTGATGGCATTCCTGGACGGCATCCCCTTTTTGTACCAGGGGGATGAGGACCCGGGCCTGGCCGGCAAGGAAGGCCCTGTATTGCGGGACTTCTTCCGGGATTTGTACAAAGCCCGCCGGGAATATATCGGCGAGGGCACGGACATTACCCATCTTGATACCCATTGCGGCGTGATGGCCTTTGTAAGGAATGTGGATGGGGTGAGCCGGCTGGTGCTGGTGAGCTTGAGCGGCCAGACGGAAACGGTTGTTCTGAAGGAGCTTGTGGGAGCCCGGTCCTTGCTTAAAACGCTGGAGGTAAAGGACGGGAAGGTAACCGTGCCTTCCTACGCCTTTGATATCTTTGAGCGGGAGTAATACTGCCCCAAAGCATAACGTGTGACGAAGGATCTTGGCGTAACGCGATAGACCAAGATCCTTCACGCAGTGAGGGATGACAGTGTGCGGTGTTGGACTCACTTTCAAAGTTCATGTTCTAAGACGCATTCACGTTTGAAAGCAATAAAAATGTTTTAAACATCGGGGAGGCCATCCATGCAGCGGAAGATCATCGACTGCCATATGCACACCTTATCCGGCGCACCGGAAAAGCTGAAGGTCATTGCGGACCATTTTGGCTTTGAAAAGTATGCCGTGCTTGGCTGCCCCTGCTTTGCCGGGGAGCTGAACAACCTGCAGGTTCTTTTGGCCAAAGCCCTTCACCCGAAAACCGTATACGCTTTCGGCGGGCTTACGTACGGGCCCGATAAGCGCAGCGGGGACAGGCATGTTCATCATGTGCGCACCCTCATGGAAGCCGGCTTTGACGGGATCAAATTCATTGAAAGCAAGCCTGGCCTTGCCCGCGATCTGATGGTCCAAATGGACAGTGAAGAGCTGGAGCCGGTTTTTTCGCTGCTGGAGGAGGAGCAAATCCCCATCCTATGGCACGTGGGTGACCCCGCCTCCTTCTGGGATGAGAAGCTGGCCCCCTCCTTTGCCGTAGAAAATGGCTGGCTGTATACGGATCCCTCTTTTCCTGCACTGGAAGAGTTGTATGCGCAGACGGAACGGGTGCTTTCAAGGCATCCCCGATTGCAGGTATGCCTTGCCCACTTTTACTTTACGGCGGATGATATGGGTCATGCCCGGCACATGATGGATACGTATCCCGGTCTGCGCTTTGACTTAACGCCTGGTACGGAAATGTACGGCCATTTCCTTCGCGAACCGGATAAGTGGCGGGAGTTTTTTATAGCGTACCAGGACCGCATCCTCTTTGGCACTGACATTACCGATAATGAAGAGGATTTTTTAAGCGGCCTTGATGAAACGCTGGTGGGGCTGATCGAATGCACCGTCACCCAGCCGGGACCTGTAAAGGTATGGGATATTCAGGGCCGGGGGCTGAATTTACCCCAGCCGGTGCTTGATAAAATTTTTGCGGAAAACACGGAACGGATGTATGGGGAATCGCCAAAGCCGATTTCATGGGAGGGGGTAAAGAATCTTATACAATATCATGAAGAAAACATTTCCCCTGCCCAAAGGCCGCTGCTTCTGGAAACAACGGAAAGGCTTAACGCGCTGATCCCATTCTAGAAAAGTGTACCGGAATAAGGAAGAAGCAGTGCTATTATGCAGACAATGGAAGACACTCTGAATTCGTCAAAGAATAAACGTTTACCTATAAAGCGGTTTTCTTGCTTTCTTTTGAAATTGCAGCACGAGATTCCTGCTTTTTTAACAGGATGGAGGAATAATGTAAATTCTGAATACGTGTTTTTGATGATTTCTACTTGTGTTCATGTAAGGAATGGAGTATAATTGGAGCAGAGAAAGCGTGGACGGCTTGTTTGTGGGAGAGCCGCGTTTGTTTGTACTGGAAGGATAAACGTTTATCCTTTTAGAATAGCAGATTTGCCGCCGCAAAGCAGGAAAAAAGGGGGGGAAGAAGGTAACTGCTCAGCGGTCAACCAAAAGGATGAGTAGCTAAATAATAGGAGGAAGGTACCATGATGAAGAAATTGCTTACCATCGTTCTTGCTGCCTGCTTGTTCATGAGCCTGCTGCCAGTTTCTGCCCTGGCGGCGCAGCCCTTTGTGCTGTTCACCCCCTGGTCCAACACTTCCACAGAGGAAGACCTGAAGGAAGTCCGCCAGGCCATCGAGAAGGAAATCGCCGGCTCCGTCGACCTGAACCTGGACTGGATCGTTGTACCCACTGACGGCTCCCTGGAAAAGCTGAATGTGCTGCTGGCCAGCGGTGACCAATTGGATGCCGCTACCATGAACATTGGCGACGCTATGAAGTATGCCACCAGCAGCGACCTGGTCATGCCGCTGAACGACCTTTTGAACGAGTACGGCAAGGACCTTCTTGCAAAGATCCCCGCGGAAGCCTGGATCCCCTGCACAAACACCAAGGGTGAGATCGTATTCATCCCCGACTACTACCAGTGGCGCTGGCAGGGCTGCGTCATCCGCACCGACCTTTTGAAGGAACAGGGCCTTTCTATGCCCACCACCGTTGCGGAACTGGAAAACGTGATGGAAGTGTTCAAAAAGGCTTATCCGGACATGATGCCCGCCACAGGCCTGCCCTGGTTCTCCGATCCCTTCCTGCAGGGCGCCGTCAGCGGTCAGGCCTCCCAGATGACCGAATGGGTATTGAGCCCCGATGGCAAGGTCGTTCCCTCCATGACTCTTCCCGAATACAAGAACATGATCACCCTATACAAAAAGTGGGTGGACAACGGCTGGTTTGATCCGGAGTTCCTGTCCGGCAACGATGACAGCCAGACGCTTTTGTGGACCTCCGGCCGCGTAGGCATCTGGTTCTGCGATCCCCACCGGTCCTTGATCTGGTCCAGGGATGCGCTGCTTAACAACTTCCCCAATGCCACGGCCGACTTCATGCCTGTTCCCAAGAACGACCAGGGTGTGAAATCCTTCCCCGTATCCTACGGCGTGGGCCGCGTGCTGTGGATCCGCCAGGACACCAAGATCGCCAAGGAAATCGTGCAGTTCTTCAATAAGATGATCGCCGAGCCGGACTTCTACCGTCTGTGCGACATGGGCATCGAAGGCAAGCATTGGATCGACAAAGGCGATAAATGGGGCTATCCCGAAAACATCACCTCGGAAAACGCTCCCTACAATGACATCTACCGCCCCCTCTCCTGGGAGTTCCTGGACATCCTGAAGCCCATGGAGAACACCGATCCCGCCACGGAAAACATCCACAACGCCCTGAATGAAGAGTATGCTACGGCGGAACTGATCAAGACCGGCCTGGAAGGCTTTACTGTGGATACCACCAATACCGGCATGTATACCCCCATCGATCTGTTTGAGAACATGTTCAACATCGTCGTGGGCGTGAACAGCCTGGACGACTTTGACAGCATCGTGGAAAACTGGTATGCTACCGGCGGTACACAGCTGGTCGAGGAATATACCCGCCAGTACAATGAATGGGTGGCAGCGCAGAAGTAAGTTGCCCATTGGGAGGGGAAGGAAGCCTTCTTCCTTTCTCTCCCGCTGATGTCACATATATGCATGGCACGCATTTTGATAGCAATGGTTGGACCCAGTATGAGCCTTCCCCTTGAGGGGAAGGTGGCGCGCAGCGCCGGATGAGGTGTTTGGCTGCATATATTGATCCAATATTACAGCCTCATCGGTATCCTTCGCCGACAGCTATACCATATAGCTCATTCGCCGCATTGCTCCCCGCGTTCGCAACCCCGGCGGCTCAATCGTCGCATTGCTTCGCTGCCGCTTGCACTGCTCGTTTCGCTCGCTTCCTCCGCCCGGCTTATTACCCCCACTGGGGGCAGCCGGGCTTTGGAACCCGTTTCGCCAGCCTCCTCTACCCCTCCCATTCCCACCACTGGCGGGATTGGGGTTACGGAGCCCCTAAGGGGAAGCCTTCGTATGTTCTACGCTAAGACAGTTTGGGTGGTAGAAGGTGTTTTCTTCTCTTGCATTCCTCCGCGCCGGCAAAGAAAGGGGTCACCCATGTTAAAGCACGGCTTTCTTTACAACATGAAAAAGTACAAGCTGCTGTACCTGATGTTCCTGCCGACGGCAGCCTTTTTACTGGTCTTCAACTATGCGCCGCTGTGGGGCCTTCGGATGGCCTTTTTTAATTACATCCCTTGGAAAGGCTTTGAGGGCAGCGCTTTTGTAGGCTGGCAGAATTTTAAAACGCTTTTTTCCCTGCCCGATTTTTCAAGGCTGGTAACCAATACGGTTGTCATCAACATTTATAAGATACTGATCGGCTTTCCCATGCCCATCCTTTTTGCGCTGCTCTTAAATGAGATCAGGAGCAAAAAGTTCAAGCGCACGGTGCAAACCATATCCTACCTGCCGCACTTTGTATCCTGGGTGATTATCAGTGCTATATTGTATTCCTTGATCAATGGCAATTACGGCCTGCTGAACACGTTCTTAATAAACCTGGGCATCGCACCGCCCAAGTGGTACATCCGGCCCGATCTGTGGCGGGGCCTGCTGGTGCTGACCGACATCTGGAAATCGGTGGGCTTCAGTTCGATTTTGTACCTGGCCGCAATCGCCAACATCAACACAGAAATGTACGAGGCTGCCGTCATCGATGGCGCCGGCCGCCTGAAACAGATATTGTATATCACGCTGCCAAGCATACTGCCCACCATTATCGTTATGTTTATTTTGAGCATGGGCGGCATGATGAACGGCAACTTCCAGCAGATCTATTCCCTGGTGGGCAGCAATACGCCCCTTTACAAGACGGTGGACGTTCTGGACTTTGCCATATACCGCAGGGGCATGCAGCGCAGCGAGTTTTCGCTGGCCACGGCCATGGGCATCTTCCAATCCGGCATCAGTTTTCTGCTGGTGGTCATCACCAACAAGATTGCGAACAAGGCGGGTGAGTATGGCGTATGGTGACCCGGTTGATAAAAAGGAGATGGGTGGAGCCTACGGCATCGCCTCTGCCCTTCCGCATCTTCAATACCGTGCTGATGCTTGCATTGTCCGCGCTGTTTATCGCGCCGTTTCTTTTGATCGCCATCGCTTCCTTTACTCCGGAGGTGGAGATCGCCGCCAAGGGGTTTCAATTCTTTCCTTCGCAGCTTACGGCATACAACTACCAGTACCTGTTCGGTTCCAGTGAAAAGTTTACCACCTCGCTGAAGTCTACTACGCTTTTGACGGTGGTTGGCACCCTTAATACGCTGTTTTTCACGTCCCTTGGCGCGTACGCTTTGTCCAGAAAGTACCTGCCCTACCGCAAGTTCCTGATGTTCTTTGTGTTCTTTACCATGCTGGTGAACGGCGGCCTGATCCCCTGGTACATGGTGGTCAAAAACCTTAAGCTCACCGACACCTTCTTTGCCTTATTCATTCCCGGCACCATTGCCACATGGAACCTGATCATCATGCGAAATTCCTTCATGTCCATCCCGGAATCGCTGGAGGAGTCGGCCAAGATTGACGGTGCGAATGACTTTACGGTATTCTTCCGCATCATCCTGCCCATGTCCATGCCCATAATCGCCACGATGATCGTATATCTTGCCGTGGGCTACTGGAACGAATGGTACGCCTGCATGCTGTTTATCACACGCAACGAAAAGCTGTTCACACTGCAGTACCTTTTGCGGGAAATATTAAATTCCAGCGCCGCCATGAACAGCCGCGGGGCCATTGATCTTCGGGCAGCGGCCAAGCAGGCCATCCCTTCTGAAAGCCTGAAAATGGCGGCAGTCATGGTGGCCACGGTGCCTATCCTGTGCGTGTATCCTTTCTTGCAAAAGTACTTTGTGCACGGGATCATGATTGGGTCTATCAAAGAATAGGAATGAACCATTGCTTTGTGCCTGCTGTTGATTTAAAATGGAGTCAGTTAGATTTGCTCTTTTCACAATTTACTGAAAGGAGACCTTCCTATGCGGGCTCCCTATACCAAACAGCAGGTGATTGAGGCGGTGGAGCGCAGGGCTAAGGATGGGGTGATCCCAACCTTTATGTGCCTGTGGTGGGGAAACGGCCTTGCAGAAAAATATGGAGAGGACGCCTTGAAGCGTCTTGAGCTTAAGTACCCCGATGATATCATCGGGGTATTTTACAACGCGCCGGAAGAAACGGTTTCGAATACGTTTAATCCCGAATACCGCTGGGGCTTTAAGGATTATACCGGCAAAGCGACACACTCCATCGGCAAGGCGTGCGTGCTTCTGGAGGATTGGGCGGAGCTTGACGAATTTGAAAAGCATATGCCCGATCCCATGGAGCCGGGCACTTTCGACGGTGTTTCGCAAGCGGTCAAAAACGCCGGGGGCCGCTATGTGCTCGGCTGCTTCTGGCGGCTGTTCCACGAGAGGTTCTGGTCGATACGCGGCATGGAAAACCTGATGTATGACTATTACGACGCTATGGATGAACTGAAGCGCCTGGGGCAGATATTGCTTGCTTACCACAAGCGCATTATCGACCGCTTTGCAGACTGCGGCGTGGACGGCATTTTCACCAGCGACGATCTGGGGCACCAAAGGGGGCCCATGATGTCACCCGCGGTCTTTCACGAGTTGTACTTCCCGCTGTATAGGGAGATCATTGCTTATACCCACGCAAAGGGCATGCATTTTTTTCTGCATTCCTGCGGCGACAATACGCTTTTAATGGAGGATTTGATTCAGGCGGGGCTGGATGTGTTCCATCCGGTTCAGGCGGGCTGTATGGACTGTAAAAAGACGGCTGAACAATTTGGTGACCGGCTGTCTTTCCTGTACGGCATCGACGTTCAGCATCTGCTGCCTGAAGGGACGCAAAAGGAAGTTCAAGACGGGATCGCGGATGCAGCGAAAATATTGTACAAACCGCACGGAGGCCTGCTTTTTGCCGCAGGCAACGGCATCATGCCTGATTCGCCTTTAGAAAATATTGAAACCATGCTGAAAACCGTGCATGGGATGAATGAGTTAATAGGCTGAATCGCCGGGCAGGCAATGCGCCAGGGTGAAATTGCTGCCGGGGAATTAAGCATCGAATAGGGGAGAAAGGAATGTGCAAGGAGCCGCCGGAATCCGGCGGCTCCTTATGTATAGGTCCATGGGATGAAAGCTTACATCGTGCGCATCCAGTCTTCCAGGGTATCCACATCCTTAAAATCCACCGCATACGCAGCGGTGATTTCCCCCGTACGGGCATCCAGATCCACCTTATAGTTGGGCAAACGGACATTTTCGCCATGGTAGGCAAGCACTTCCGCGCCGAAAGCCTCGTCGCTGTTATACTGGCTGGGCATGTGGAAGAGGAACTTCCAAAGCGGCTTCTCCGCGTTTGTGATGTCATAGAACACGTCAGGTTTATGAAGGAAATAGAGCAATTCCTCTTCCTTGCGGCCCAGCGTGTCGATGAGGGCTTTCTTGGCCAGCTCCAGCGCATTATCTTGCGTTAGCGATTTTTCATCCGGCAGGCCATAGGTGAAGGAGGAAAAGGCAATATCACTGGGGCTTAAGAAATCGGGCTCTTTGGCACACTTTTCAAGAACCCTGGCAGAGAGCGTCCGGCTGAAAAGTTCCTTCGCTTCCAGGCTGATGCCCTGCAGATACGCCCCGTAGGTTTCGCTGAATGACCGCAGCTCAATCATGAGCGGATCGTTTCGCCTCTTATTTGCCTGCGCCTCATAGGCGTGCATGCTCTCCATCTTGCTTTCCACCGATTCCCTAAGCTCTCCCGTCTTCGGGTGAATAAACACCCAGAAGTTATAGAACAGCCGTTCCTTTTCCGGCATGCTCTCCGGCGCCCAATAGTCAACTGCCCAGTAGGCCTGCTTATCGCCGGTCACCACGGAATCTTCCGGCACCTGGAAAGAAGTGGTCACGGTGTAAGCGTCCAGAACGCTTTCCGAAACGCCGTAGCCCCTTGCAATCTCCCGGCGGGCAATGGCAATGGCTTTTTGCTCATCTACAGGGCCTTCCGGCTTAAGATACAGGGTATGGTCCGCCCCCTGCAAGCCCATATCCACCATCAGTTGGGAATACCAGGCCTGATCTTCCTTGGTCCATTGTTCAAACGGGCCCCAGGCGGCCTGCATGATCTCCATGAAGCTGATTTCCGAAACTTCCCGGCCCGTAAACGCTTTGAGCGCCTCATCGGCGATTTTTCCGGCCTCCGTATCATTTAGCTTTCCGGAAAGCAGGTTTTCAACCGCTTCGGTTTTTTCCGTATACCCCTGTTCCACAAGCGCTTTTACAAGGGCTGCCTTCTTTTCCGCGGGCCAGTTTTCATAGTAACCTGATTCCTGTTCCGTGATGACAATCTGCTTTGCCGCATCCTGCCACGAGCTAAGCGCAAGCGCCACCCCGGCCGCCAGGATTAGCACCAAAACCACAACCAGAACAAACGATATCTTTTTCTTCACAACTGTTTCCTCCTTTACGCCGTGTGCCGTTGTCATCATTACCTGATAACAGTCGTCCGGAATCGGAGCAAACGCATTTTCAAGATCATTGCGCCTCATGAAGCCACGCCTCCTTTTCCGTTTCCATATCCATGCGGAGCGCTTCGCGCCCACGGCTCAGCCGGCTTCGAACCGTGCTTTCCGGTATGTGAAGCATTTGCGAGATCTGATCATAGGTGTAGCCTTCCAGGTAATGCAGCACCAGCGGTAAACGCAGCTTTTCGGGCAGGCTTTCCAAGGCCCACTGCAGCGCGGGATCTGGCGCGCGGGAGGCATGCGCCGCTTCCACCTCATCCCTTAACAGATACTTTCGCTTTTTTCTTAAAAGCGTATGGCACTCGTTGATCAGGATGCGGGTAATCCATGTGCCAAACAGGTTCAAGTCGCGCAGCGTATGCCGGTTTTCCCATGCTTTCAGCAGCGATTCCTGCAAGGCGTCCTTGCAATCCTCGTCATCTCTCAGGATTGTGCGCGCCACGTGGTAGAGCATTCTGCTCTTTTCATCCACCAGCGCCACAAAATCCTTTTTGCCGATCATTCGCTTCACCTCATATCCGCCTGACTGTAACGCGTTACGTGAATTAGACGCGGTTATTCCAAAAATCCTCATACTCTGGAAAAAATATTATTTAGATGGACATGCGGCAATGTGTCCCCTTTTGGCACACAGGATTTTACAACCATATTTAACCATATTTTCTATGGATATGGTATACTGGAATACAGATATGCGCAAGCCGGGAACCGGATATTTGCGGAACAGGGGTTGGGATTATGAAAAAGTACGTTGTTGCCGTGCTGCTATTAATGTCGCTATTTTTCCTTTGCCCGTTCGCTCAGGCAGCCATACCCGTGCTGAACAAAAGCGGGAAAGAAGTTCGCGTACTATCGGCTGCCGAGGCGGCCGGCACGCTGTATATGCTTTCGGACGATTTGACTCTGTACAGGCTGAATGAAGCGAAGGGAATGGCAGAATCCTTTCCCATGGTGAATTCAAGCCCCGAACACGAGCTGGTCACCCCGGAAATGAAGAAAGAAAAGAACATTTTGCAGGATGTTGACGATCCGGACGCAGTCATTCAGTTTGCCGCTGGCGTGAACCTTCTGGCCGGCGGCGGGGATGACCTGCATGCGCTGAATTCGGAAACGGGGGCGCTGTACAGCGTTAACATCATGGCAAAGCAGGCGGCGCGAAACGCCTTATGCTGGCTGGATTACAAGTTTGAAGATCCCACCGTCAACGGTCCGTATCTTCACAAGGCGTTTGTGCTTGGCGGGCAGCTGTACGCGTTAATGACCAGAAATGACGAAAGCGATTGTACGCTTTACTGTTTTGATATGAAAACAGGCGCGCGTTCCTCTCCGCTGGAAACGGGCATTTGGGATATGGCACCCTATCGTGGCGGGCAGCTGCTGCTTTTGAAGTCCAGCGGCTTGTTCGGTAAAGGAAGCGCGCTGGTATTCAGCCCCGAAACGGGTGAGAAGCAAACGCTGGATACAGGGAAATTGAGCGGTATTTCAGATGTATTGTATGATCAGGTGTTAGACCGCGCCATTCTCTTTGTAGGCAACGAAATCGTCGCGCTTTTTGAGGATGGATCCAAAACAGTTGTAGGTTATTGGCCCAAGCAAAACTACCGCCGCATGTTTTTTATCCTCCCTTCGGGGAAGCTGGCTATTGTGGATAAAAGCGTCGAATTAATGGATGTCAGCGCCGAGGCTGCCATTCGCAAGGAACTAAAGGTTGCCGCGGACTATATTGACTTTGATGATTTCCAGTTTACGCAGGATCACCCGGAAATTCTTTTCGACCAACCGTTCGTTGAGCCTTTTGGGATACAGGACCTGTTTGCCACGCAAATAACCACCGCTTCCCCGGAATATGACGTGTTTAAGCTGCCTCTGGGAACGGTGCTTGATAGCGCCGTGGAGAAAGGATACTATATTCCGCTTGATGTGACGGATAAGCTGAATGAGCGCTTGCGGGCGATATATCCTTTCGCCGCAGAAAAGCTTGTGACAGGTGACAAAATCGCCGCGCTGCCCTTGAATATCGATAACCAAACGCTCGCCTACAGCCGGTATGCCGCGTCAAGGCTGGGTATAAACGAAGCGGAGCTGCCCACAACCTACGGGGAATTGATAGCATTTTGCCTGAGCTTTGATGAAAAATATGGCCTTCTCGCCCATGAGAAGGGGATCACGCTGTTTGCGGTCAACAACATAAGAACCGTTTTGACGGACCAGCTGATCGGCGGATATTGCGAGCTTATCAAGAAGGACGAAAAGGCGGGGCGTTTCAGGGAGGCGGAACTGGGTTCATTGCTTGACGGCGTAAAGCAATTGCAAACCTTGCCTGATGGCGCGCCCATCATCGGCAGACGGTATGACCCGCCTCAACTCTCCGGGCATAACCCGCCCATGCGTTACCGCGTGAACGCAGAGCCGGATTATTTGTTTACGCTCACCGCCACTGTTTTGCCCGGCGGGCGGCATTTTGTCAGGCGTGAACTCGTAAACGACTTTGTTCCCATACCCCTGCGCCTGTTTGAGGGCATGAAACCGCAGCTTCTGTTCACAGGCAGCGTGCTTGTTATTAATCCCTATTCGCTGAACGCAGAAGACGTGCAGGTGTTTCTTGATTACTACCTGCAGCACATTCCCGTGGGGGATGGCGCAGCGCTCTTTATGGACGCGCAGCCGGTACCCGAGCGGGATTATGAAATGCTCAAAAGAATGTACACCAGGGAGATTGAATCACTTACCCAAAAGCGCGACGCCGTGAAGGACGAGGCGGAGAAAAGGACCATCGACAGCCAGATAAAGGCGAGCGAGGCGGGGCTTAAGACGCTGGACGCGATCAAATGGGCCGTGCGCGAGGATTGGCTTTCTGACTACCGCCGGTTCCTTGAGGAATGCGAGATAAGCTGGGTGGACCATTCGCTGTACGAAACTTCGCTGAAAAACCTGCTGAATCGGTTTTTTGAAGGCAATATGGATGGGGAAACGTGCGCAAGGGAGATTACGGACATACTTGTAAAGGTGATAAGCGAAAACAGGTAGGGTAATCAAGACACATTCATGCACCACAACCGATTATAGCCCACCCCAGGCGGGTGGGCTTCCTGTTTCTATAAAAAAAGTCTAAAAAAAGTGGAAAGAAAAGGTACAGATTCCGTTTATAAGGGTAAGGAGGTGAGCGCATGGATCATGCTGCGAAAGATGGCGCAGCCCGTGAACAGAGACTGGAACAATGGATCGGACAATACGCGGACGCGATCCTCCGTACATGCTATGTTTATTTGCGCGACGTGGGACAGGCTGAGGATGCCATGCAGGATACATTCTTGAAAGCATTTTTGAGCATGGATCGGTTTGAACAGCGGAACGGCAGCACAGAGCGGGCATGGCTTATGCGTATTGCCGTCAATGTCTGCCATGACTACCACCGCTCAAGATGGTTCCGGCACATAGACAGGACAAAGACTTTGGATGATTTGCCCGCACGCTGCGGAACAATCTTCCCGGAAGACCGCAGCCTGCTGCTTGACGTTTACAACCTTCCCGAAAAGTATAAGCGGGTGATCCTTCTGTATTATTATCATGATTTGACGCTTCAGGAGACGGCGGAGGCATTATGCATCAGCCGTTCCGCCGTGCATAGGCAGCTGATAAAGGCGCAGGAACTGCTTAAGGGGAGACTGACGGGGAGGGATATCGATGGCCAATAATTTGAAGCGGGCGATAGATACCGGCCTTGGCTGCCTGCGCACCACAGAACGTGAACGCGTGATGATTTTCAAAAACGCATTGGAGGGGAAAAAAGTGAAAAAGAAGCTGCCGGCTGCTTTCATACTAACAGTGGTGCTTGTCCTGCTTGCCGCCGGTGCGCTGGCCGCAATTCTTCTTGGCAGCAAAGACTTTGCCGGTGAGGTTATGGCGCCCATTGCTGCTAATGATTCTTCAGAAAAGTGGACACTTGAACAGACGAATGAGATCATCCGCCTTGCGGAAAAAAACGGGCTGGCAGTAACCGAAGAAATACGCAAGCATCTTAACGATGCGGATGGAACATACAAAGAATCACTGATGCGGGCTTTTGTAAAGATCGATCTTGGGTTCTATCCCGCTTCCTGGAGCATAGAGGACCAGGCGTGGTACGATGAACTTCTTGTAAAGTGCGGGCTGAAGGAGGAGCGGACACGCTTCCTGCCGGAAAACGGCGAGGCAAGCGAATCCCAGGCTGAATCCATTGCCGTCCAGTATATACGCGAGCAATTTTCCAAAGATGCCCAGGTGACAGACCAGGGCGTATACACCCGCTATGTGCAGTATATGCTTTCTGAGGATAAGGCGGGCAGCCGGCGCAAAATCTGGGATATCGAATATGAGGCAAAGCCGCAGGAAGCGCCCTCCTTTTACATCTGTATCCTGTCCGACGGAACGGTTCTTGAGGAAGAATCCCACATGAGGACAAATGCCGGGGAGGATCCTCCCTTGCCAAGCGATGTTGCCGCCTCCATAGAGGAGCTTTGTACATTGATCGGTCAGAATGAATTCTTTACAGTAGAAAACATGGCGGGCTTTTCAAAGACCTATGGCAAGATGATTGATGGATTGGGGGACCAAAAGGAGACGAAGTACAGCGTGCTGCGCAATCTATGCCTGATACCGTATGGGCTGCCTTCCGCAGCGGATATCCCGCAGAGCGAAGCATTGCGAATAGCCGGGGAAACAGCCATATCCGCCGGTTGGTCCGACACATGGCTTTCCCGCTGCAAGCATACGGTATCTTACCGGATCTATGATCCCAATCGCCCCGAGTGGCGCGTTTGCTATAAGATTGACCGTGTGGAGGATTACGTTTATTTTAATCAGGGAGAAATGCCCTTTGGCATTGTGATCAATCTGGACGCCAAAACCGGCGAGGTACTTAATATACGTGAGCTGAAGGAAAAGGATATATATGACTTCTATTGTGAGTTCCCCGACGAACGGGATGTTTTTAAGTCGTTCGCTCAGGGCTTGGGGTGAAGGATGATCTTCTCATGCAACGGATGCCTTGATATGTGAGCAGGCGCAAGAAAGCTTCAGACAGAGTACAAAGCTTGGCGGGCGATTGATTTCGCCCCTACGCCGCCATGTGGTTATTGAATATCCATTCCGGGGCTAACAGAATCGGAATAGAAGTCAATATTCACCTTGCAGCCGTAGGGGCGATTAGCAATCGCCCGCCGGTTCGTTCGGCATATGTATAGCTTTTTGGGGGCGGCCCGAACTGAATATTACAGATTCTGCTGTAAAGACTTGCTCACCGCGTGCAGATGCTGGCGCACTGCACGCTTGGCGGCAGCTTTGTCGCCTTCCTTGATCGCTTTTACGATGTGCTGGTGTTCCATATGGACGGCCTGGCTCCTTAGTTCCGACTGCATGCTGACATCGCGGATCTCCTTGATCACGTCATAGTATGTGTCGATAAAGGAAGCAAAGAGCATATTGCCCGAAAGCTCCGCCAGCTTGTAATGGAAATAATAATCCACGGAGCCGGTTCCCTCGGGATTCGTGTCGATCAGGTCCTGCAATGCTTGCAGCTGCTCCGCGGCGGCCTTGTCGATCACCTTTTCCACAATGCGGCATTCCATGGCCTCGCGAAATTCCAGCAGGTCAAGATACGTTGCTTTGCGGAACTGGTTGGCCAGATTGCCGGCCAGGTCGCTCTCGCTGGCGCTTTTGACCACCGTACCCTCCTTGGGCGTGCGGTACAGGTATCCCCGCACCTCCAGCACGGTCAAAGCCTCGCGGAGAATTCCACGGCTGATACCCAATTGGTCGGCCAAAGCGGCTTCGGGCGGCAGCTTTTCGCCGACTAGTAGCTCCCCGGAGCGGATCGCCTGGATCAATTGATGGACCACCTTGTCGGAAAGGCGCTCATCCCTGACGGGGCGCAAGTTTAGTGCCATTGAATCCACCTCAATCGTATTTCAGTGCAATTTCGCAAAGGCTGTCGGCCATTGCAAGCACATCCAGCCCCTTGGTAAATGTAAGGCATGTTCCTGTTGGATACCTTGTCTTGTCGATCCACCTTTGCGGAATATGGGACGCGCCGTATTTTGCGCCCAGCACCGCGCCGCAGATGGCGCCGATGGTATCCGCGTCCCGGCCGAAGTTGCCGGCCAGGATTACCCCGCGGCGGAAGTCATTGTGCATAAGCTTTAAGCACCCAAAGGCCTGCACCACAGCTTCGCATACGGAGGCTTTGTAGCTTGTCCAAAGCTCGTCATGCAAGGGCATCCAGGCGTTCAAAAAATCTCCCTGCGCATGATCCACAATGTCCGCGGCCTTTTCCATGGCATAATGGAACCAGGTATCACAAGGCACGGCCTTCATGGCGGATGCCCAAATTTCGTCCATATCCGCGTCCGCCATGGCAGCGGCCACGGCGGCGGCTACGGCCTGTGCGCCCCAGATGCCTTCCCGGTCATGGCTAATCTCCGCGTCGATACGGGATAATGCCATAGCCAGGTCCACATCCCCTGCGCAAAGAATGCCGATGGGGGCGATGCGCATGGCCGCGCCGTCGGAATGGCAGTAGGAATTGTACCTGCCGGAGAAGGGCGGCCGCAGCCCTTTGCGTAGGTTGATGGATGCCTCGAACTCGCTGGCGCCGCCGCGCTTTAATTCATCCTGGGTGGATACGTGGGTAAGCCACGCGTCCACCACGTTTTGGCTAGTAAGCTTCCCCTTGCAGTCAATGAGAATCTTGGCAGTCAACAGGGCGAATTCCGTATCATCGGTAGACCAGCTGGCGCCTTTGTTGAAATCGGCGGTGAAGCCATAGGCCATTTGATTGTTCTGGTTGCGGGAAGCGTCGCCGAAGGAATCGCCGATGGCAAGGCCTGATAGCGCCCCCCTGGCTTTATCCTGAAAAAGCGCCGGGTCAGATAAAAGCATGGCTCGCGTTTTCATGGTCAATCATCTCCTTCCATTATGGTCAAATCCCCGAAGGAAGCCCGGCCCATGGCGTACATGGCGTATCCCGCCATGCCATAGGCGTATTCGGTATCCCGGGCGGTGAGCAGCGCCTTGCCGTCCACGTTCAGGGACAGTTGATCTCCCTTCGCCTCCAGGGAAACGGCGTATTTGTGCCCATGCTCCCAGGGGTAATCCGTTTCGCAAAGCGTTCTCAGTGTACCGTGTTCGTTTTTCAGGATCGCAACCTTGCCTGCGCCCTGGATGCCGCCATAATAGCCCCTTTGAGCGCCCTGAACCCTGGCGGACACCAGGTGGGATGTTCCGTTCAGGGGACAAAGATCGCCCAAGACAGTAACATCCTTCATGTAATAGTTGCCTGTCATGGCCTCCGCATGGCCTTCGGAAAGGCAGTGAATGCGTCCGTCCTCCACTGTCCATGCCCCATGATTGTGGGAGAAGCCGAGAATGCTGCCGAACTCCTTGGGCAGATGCCCGGCGGCTATGGTATAACCCGCCTTGCCAAATATCCTGAAACCGGATAGCAGCACTCTGCCCGCGTCAAAGAATTTTCCGGGCGACCCGGCCTCCACATGCAGGCCCACTTCCCGCACCATTCCGCCGGAAAGATTGGGGATGGTGAAGCGCAGCGCGGTTTCCGGGCAGGAATCCCGAAGCATAAGCGTTTCTCCCCGGTATTCCTTGCCGGTCAGGGCCTCCAGCACGTAGGGGGTTAACAGTATCGTTTCTCCATGCCACTTGTCAAAGGCAATCTTGAATTCCACTTGCTGGCCGGGATAGGCCGTGGGCGAAAAGACGGGCATATAGCGCTCGTCGTCAAAGTCGCCGCGCCGCCAAAGCGACGTATAGTATACGCGGGCGCCCTGCCCCCTTGTCATGCCGTCCAATAAAAGCTCCAGCGCGTTTTGATCCTGCGCCCGGCCAAGGGAAGCAAAGTTTCCGCCCCTGTACTTCAGGCTGTGGGTGGAGCCGGGCAATAAAAAATCAAAGGCGATTTCGCCGTCCGGTACCGGTGTGCATTCTTCCGGGACCGCCTCGCCCCGCAGCCTGTATCCCCAGGCGGCCAGCTCCCTGGCATAGGTGGGGATGTCCAGGCTGTTTAAGTACCCCGAAATGCCGGAAAGCACGATCTCATCGCCGATGTGGCCGCGGTAATGGGAAGGTAAGCCGTTTAAACCGCAGGCCACGCCCAGGATGGTGCCCACGTTGCCGGCGTTGCAGTCCGTATCCCAGGCGCACATGGTGGCGATCTCCACGGTGCGGGCAAAATCGCCCCCGCCGTAATACAGCGAAAGCGCGCAGACGCCGGCGTTGGGGATCACGTGGCATGCGCCGGGGTATTTGTCGTATCCCCAATCACTCTTGAGCATCATCATGCAGGCCCGCCAATCCGCCGGATTCTTTACATAAAAGTCCCGCACAGCCCGCACCACCCGGCCGTACAGGCAGTCATTGGGCAAAAGGGCCAAAGCTGTTTCCATAACACTTGGGATATGGCTTGTTTGAAAGGCTTCGGAAATGCAGGCTGCAATGAAGGCCGCGCCGTGAAGCGCTTCCCCGTCGTGGGATACGCTGGCTGCGGATACCGCATACCTGGCGGCCCTTTTCGGGTCGCAGGGGGCCACCAGGCCCCAGGTGTCGATGAAGATCTGGCCGCCGATCTGCTCGGCCGCGGTCTTTCCGTTTTGTTTTATGGAGCCGGACTCCGGCGCGGGGACGCCGTTTTTAAGGTTTAGATAGGCGGTGTGCTCGGTGCTTACGCCAAAGCCGCCCCACCAGTAAAGGCCCACGCCCTCCCTGGCATAGTTCAGCCAGGCCTCGGCCACCGCCTGAGGGGTTGGCTCATGCCCGAAGGTATCATTCAGAGCCCGCAAAAAGAATACGGGACCGTTGGCGTCGTCATCCGCGGCGAAATGGCGGAAATCCTTTATATAGCCACGGATGTCACCGTAGACCTTTTCAATCCGTTCATAGCTCCAGAATTCGGGCTCCACCGGCGCGCCAAGGCGGATGCCGATGTTCTTTCCCAGAAACCCGGCGTAAACCTTTTGAAGATACTCCATGGGCAGCATAGCGGTCTCCTTATATAAACATATTGATAATTATCACTGTTCAGTGTTCATTGGAGCATTTCCTCTATTACCCCAATGGGTGAAAATAACCACCCATTTACTCCTTCCGCCGCCTGCGGGCGGCACCGATATGGCTCCCTCTTGAGGGGGCTGCCGACGAAGGAGGCTGGAGGAGTGCAAGAGGGAGGCTTTCCAAAAGGCTTCCCCTTGAGTTCTGAGTCTTCGCGCCGCCAGTGGCTCCGTAGCCGAAGCGCCGCCTGTGGCGGATGCAGCGAGGCGGAGGAGGCTGGCGAAACGAGCAGTGCGAACGCAGTGAGCAGTGCGA
>JAEZHM010000096.1 GCA_023416585.1 Bacillota bacterium | reverse complement strand
TCTTGCAAATTATTTTTGTTTAATTTGTCCGTTAATAGAACAGCAAAATTTTTCTCAGCCATACAAATAAATAACTTCCTTACCTTTTCTTTTATGTGGGTATTACTATTATACGGAAACTATATTTACGAAATAGCTCTATAGAGATACCATGAAAACTCTATAAGAGAAATCACATATTCTCTATTAGAGATTAAAAACAAATCTCTAACGTGTTTAGAGATTGCGTTTTTTAGTTATTAATTTTAATTCTTGTGTTTCGATGCAAGATGTTAAATCCACATACAGAGCTTCCTTTCTAAAGAAATAACAATAGAATATTCAGAGAAGTAGCACGAGAAACAGATAATCGCAATCAACAGTCAATACGTATTTTGCTTTTCTCGTGTCATTTCAATTAGACAATTTGATTTACCGGTATTTACCTTGCGTTTCGACGCAAGGCGGACATATCACAAACAGAACATTTTACAAAAGAAATAGACAAAAATATTCCGAGAAGTAGCACGAGAAACAGATAATCGCAATCAACAGTCAAAACGTATTTTACTTTTCTCGTGTAATATCAATTGGACAATGCGTTTTACCGGTATTCTCCTTGCGTTTCGACGCAAGGCCGACAACATATCACATACAGTACATTTTTAAAAAGAAATAGAAAAAAATATTCTTAGAAGTAGCACGAGAAACAGTTGATTGCAATCAACTGTCAATACGTATTTTAGAGCACAGGAGCACTGCCACTCTTACGACAACCTATCACCCCTTTCATTAGGGGGCTTTCTGTAGGGCTACCTTTTAAAAAGGCCGCTTCTGTTAAGAAACGACCTCGATTTTTTACACTATTATTCTGTTATTACCTTGAGGAAACCTCTCACATTAACATTGGATCCGTTGGGGTAAATCGTAGCCCCTGGGAGCACTGATTTAATCTCTTCTGCAAGCATTTCTGAGGTGCCCCCGGTAAATACTAATCTCATCATCGAAAGATTCCATCCATTGGCCTCACATTTCTTCAAAATGGTCTGGACATGCTTCTTTTTGAAATCAGCAATAAATTCCCTCGAACCTTCCTTAATACCATTTTCTCTCGTGTTATCAACAACGTATCCTTGTTTAAGGATATCATCCATAATCCACTGTGGGATATCTATATTATACTTTGTTGACAGAGCATTCTTAAGATTTTGTGTGAGAACATTGCTCCCAAGAGTATCTGTATAAAGTGTTGACAGGACTGGAACGCCAAGGTTGTACGTCGAACAATTAATATTGAGACCACCTATGTCTATTACAGCGATTAATGATTTTCCATACTTCTCAGGTTCCAAAAAGATGACACCAGAGCTTTCTGGCAACACGATGACTGAACGAATCACCAGATGCTTTGTTGTATCTCCCACTTTAATAGAGATTTGCTTACTCGGAAACATAAACTCCTTATAAGAATTTTTACTCTCAGGATTTTCATATACCGATAACGGGCAGCCAATAGCGACTACAATCTCATCACCCGAATTGCACAGCTGATTGAGTGCTGTATAAGTTGCAATCTTATGTAAATCTTCTGCTTTACTTGACTTAGCTGAATTACTCTCAGCTTGTTCTCCTAGCAGATATCTCTTACCACCATACTCTACGATATAGCTTTGTCCTTGTGCTTCGTTTCTTATTGTTTCTTCCATCTTGGTCCTAAAAACAAGACTCCTTTCAGAGCCATCAGGTCTGAGTGTCATTGCTTTTGTAGAGTGTTTTCCACTATCTACCGCTACATACTTCATTGTAATTTTTTCCTCTCTTTCTCAAATCATTGTTGGCTACTGGGTAAACTGTGCTTCCATGAGTGCTGCTTTGTAAGGATAGCCCTCATTCAACCTGTCTGCTAGTACCTTAAGCTGGATTGGCTTAAGGATTTCATAATCGATGCCCTTCTGCTGCATAGACGTCAGCTGTTCTTCTGTGAACATTGAATAAGAATTAGTCTCTTCTGCTTCATTAACTGGCGTCCCATCCGGAAAAGTAGGTATTATTTCGTTAGATACCATGGCAACCGATTTGCCAATTTCCGAATGTATCATTGTCCCCGAGACATCTGTCACAATTTCTTTAACTGACTGGGTTGCCTGCTTTTGTCCTGATTCCTGTTCTTTTTTCAATTTAGGTAACTCTTCATCTGCTATCAACATTTTGGGATTCACAAAACCTGCCTTTATGAGCAACATGCATATTATCTTTTTCTTAGCCCTATCTGTGTCAATCAGGAATTTATAGCAAGCTCTTTCCTCTGCTTTAGACAGATCAAAGCTTAAATACACTGTTCTTCTCAAATTCGACCCTCTCTTTCTTTAATATTTTTAGCGAATAAGGAAAGGTTCCTTATATCTTTATTATGTATACACTATTTTAAAATACCTTTTGCTTAACCGTTCTGTATATACATTTTGCTTTTTCATTTTGTATTTGCATTTTGCATATACATTACAATTCATAAACATATCATTAAAAACCATCCTTTGATGTTCATTTTTCTCTCAATAAAGTTAACTCTCATACTTACTTATCACTCATTGATTTCATAAAAACGGACTCTCTTCTTCGTATTCAAGATTATCAAATGCCAGGTGGATATCTGCCATTGTTTTGCAGTGAATTATTAGACACGCTGAGGTCATTAATGCTATTTGAGCCATATATGAAATATTATTTTTCTTGATTGCCATCCGGCAGAAATGAACGTAATATCGGTAAAACGCGACCACCTGCTTGTAATAGTCAACAAGCTCAACATTAATATCTGTATTTGGCGTACGAGAATCTGCAAGTGCTTTTACTCGGATGCTGAACTCATCATTTTTGCAGTTCGTGTTCCTATCAGCAGTATATGCTGAAATTAAATCCACAAGGAAATCAAGTGCTATTTGCATTCTCTCCTCTACTTCTCTTAGTAACAACCTCAATTCTCTATTATTGTTTGCAAAATAGGTTGTTACTCTAGAATATCCGTCAATCACATCACTTATATCATCTAACACAATAAGCATTGCAGTTGTAAAATCAGCCGTAATGATTTTATGAAAGGCCAAAATGTACCTTGCAGCAGCCATTTTTCTTAGTGCAACAATATCTTCATCAGCTTCATATCCTTCTTCGATTGCTTTCACAAGAGACTTAATATAGTTTTCTGCGATTTCTACGACTTGTACTCCTGCTTTTGTAACATGAATAAACGTATCAGGATCGTGTCTGACCATAAGATTATGCCTCTTCCGTAATTTTTACCGCGATTTCTTCCTGCTCTTCCTTTGAACGTGGTTCGTTCTGAATTTTCTTGTGGACTTCTCTAAGTTCCCATAGATACGCTGATATACATCTCATAATGATTCCTCCTGCAATTATTAAATTTATTAGATACATTCATTATGTGGCACAGTACCTATCTCAACATCTTATGAGAAAACAAAATTGCATTTATAAGCACAAAAATAGTCCCCTAATGAAGTGGGGCGATAGGTTGTCGGGAGTTAATCGTAAGCATCACTTGCTCCTTTGCTGCGCTTATTTTATATATATACCACATAATGTTTATGTAAGATCTAATTTCGTTACTCTTAGCTAGAGGTAAAGGTAACAGATAATACAACATGCCGACAACTTGATTTAAACAGTAAAATAACATCTTTATAAGATAAGAAAAAAAGGAGGTTCAAGAAATGGGATAAAAGAATAACATATGCACAAGCCGATAGATCGTTATACAAGACGAAGAGGGTCCATAGAGTGAGATTAAGGAAGTAGAGGAATCAGAACGAGAAAACTGAAAGAGGATATGGAGGAATAGATTTTATTTATCAATAAGCATGATGATAAGAGAAACTTCTACGAAGAAAGCATATCAATCAGTACATCATTTTAGTCTTACTTCAAAATCTATATGACATTATGAAAAAGTTTAAGTACCACATAATTATAGTATGCATGATGTAATGCATACCTTACTAATTACAAAACAGGATACACAACATCAATAAGAATAGGAGAAAGTGAAAATGTCAGAATATAAGGATATTAATGGAGAAGGTTTAAATTGTTTGAATATGAAAAAGTCAAATGAAGATTCAGACGCCATGAAAGATGCAAACATGAAGTGCATATCAATAAAAGCTGATGTAACAAATATCAAAGGATTGAAACCTTTTGGAGTACTTTTTGACGATACCCAAATGTTGATTAGTGCCAATCATTGGACTGATTTAATTGCAAAAGTAACTAAATACGTAATTGATACATTTGCAAGTGATGGTGGTAAAAGACTTAAAGAATCAAAATTGCATGACTATTACGGTAAAACTTATTTTTT
>JAEZHM010000020.1 GCA_023416585.1 Bacillota bacterium | reverse complement strand
GTTTGGGCCTGTGAACAGCATTGTTATAGCAAGAACTCCACAGGAGGATAACATATATGCTCAGGATGCTGCCAGTGTATTAGCTAATGGGCTGACAGAGATACGTATAGAAAACAATCAGATTATGGACAGCCATAGGGAGGACTTTACGGTAGCTATCCTGGCGCAGCTTAATGGACTCACGTATTACTTTTATGAGCTAGAAAGCTTCGGTATAGCTTATATGGAGCTTTGCGACAGGTTTACTTTGGAGCAGCAGGATGGCACTACTTACAGTACCTTGTTTCTACGGGATGACTTAGAGATAACTCAGGGCATACATGAGGCATCCTTGCTTGAAGAGACTGAGGCAAACACTGCTACGGATTACAAAGCGGCTAGTACCACTGACAGGGCATTGAACCAAACAATTTTAAAGGTTAACAAACAGACTCAAGAGATTACTGCTCTTGTACAGAAAACAACAGCCATGCAGCAGAGTGTGGATGCCAACACTCAAGCTGCAGCAGAGTTAATACAGAAAGTGGAATCAAGCATAACTAGTACCCAGGCAAAGTTACTTATCAGCGAAACCCTTAACAATGGAGTAGATAAGGTTGCGATTAATACAACAGAGTTTAAGTTTGACAAAGACGGACTTTTGATAGACAAAAATGATTCTGATACAAAGACACAGCTTGACGAAGCTGGCATGGAGGTTACAGATAAGACGGGTTCGGTTAATAACAGGCTGTTCTATGCAGGTGTCGAAGATGGCAGGCCAAAAGTAGAAACTGAATTTGTAGAAGTAAAGAAATACATCAAGATTGGTAACAACAGCCGCATACAGGATTACGGAACTGACCGTACAGGCATATTCTTCGTGGGATAAGAGGTGGTTGAATGATAGATATATTCTCAGGAGCCGTGTGGTGGGATTACAGCCAGTATACAAAAGGCTATTGGACAGTACAGTACGAGTACCAGCGAAACGGAAATAATATGCAGTACCGCTTTTACTGGAAGTTGTGGATATCGTCAGGGGCTTATTATAACGACGCAATGAAGTTAACATTGTTTATAGAAGGCACACCATATGATGTTGTAGTAAAAGGAGTTACATCAGGCAGTGGATGGAGTTATGAAGGCACCACAGACTGGTATACAATTAGCAATAAACTAACTGGTGCTACAACATTCTTTGTAAGGGTTACTGATACATCAACAGGCTCAGTAAAAGCGACCTCCAGCACATACTATCTTACGGTATCACCTTCTGCAGCAACAATGACAAGCGCTAGTGATTTTAACGATGAGCAAAACCCTGTGTTTAATTTTAGCAATCCCGGGGGCTTCCTTGTAGAGCCATATTTGGAATTTTTAAATGCAGATGGTACTGTAGGGTATTCCTTCGGAAAGTACGATGGAGAAGGAATATCAAGCGGCTACGCGTGGGCACTTACAAATGAACGACTAACAACTATAAGAAACTTTCTTAGTTCCAGAAACAGTTGCAAAGTGAATCTCGGCATACGTACCACAATAAGTGGAACTTATTATTACAGCTACATTCAAAAGACGTTTAGCATAGTAAGTGCAACCCCAGCCCTCTCAGCTACCGTAGTGGACAGTAACGACACTACCATAGCTCTAACAGGAGATAATACGAAGCTTATAAAGTTTGCATCCACTGCACTGATAACTATAACTGCGGCAGCCTTAAAGGGCGCTAGTATAGTAAGTAAAGTGGTTAATGGTACCGTAGTAAGCGGAGATACTTTAAGCATATCTAATGTTGCTAATACCCCATTTACCGTGACGGTAACCGACAGCAGAGGGAACACTGCTACAGTAACATTAAACCCCATTGTGGTTGCCTATATACCTCTTACAATTAGTTGTAATTTTTATAGGCCAGCTCCTACCACGGGTGAGGTAGCAATAGAGTATAGTGGAAACTATTTTGATGACTCTTTTGGTGCAGAAGTAAATTCGCTAATACTTTCCTGGAAGTATAGACTAAAAGGTGCCACAGATTGGACGGATGGAGGTGCTTTAACACCGTCCCTAAGTGGCAACACATACAGTGGTTCTGAAAGTTTGGGAACTATATTTGATTACCAAAGTAGCTTTGAATTTACATTGTACTATTCAGATGAGCTTACAAGCAGCGATACCGGAGCTCTCCTGGTCACCAAAGGCAAACCAATTGCTGATTGGGGAGAAAGTGACTTTAATATAAATGGCATTCTTACCGTTAATGGTGTAGATATTAGTGTTGGCGGAGGGAGTTCAATTTTAAGCGGTACCACAGCGCAAAGACCTCAAGCGACAAAAACGGACGAATACACTAAACTGTTGCTACATCTTGATACGGGATTTAATGACTCATGTGGGAATGTACTTATAATAGGAGGCAATACCCACATAGACACAAATGTCAAAAAGTTTGGAGCAGGCAGTGCCTATTTTGACGGTGACGGAGACTATATAAGTATACCTCATTCCATTAATTTTGAGTTTGGCTCTGGAGATTTTACCATCGATGGCTGGTTTTACTTTGAAAGAAATAATGTTGGATACCAATACTTGTATGATGGCAGAAATAGTAGTGATGGGACAGGATGCTTAGTGTATGTTGACACAAACAACCATTTATTTTTCTTAGCATCTGGTGGTAGTAGTTGGTCTCTTTCAATTGAGACAACCAAAATACCAGACATAAATTCATGGCATCATATAGCTGTAGTGCGAAGCGGGACCGCATGGGCAATGTATTATGATGGTGTTGCAATCGGAACTAGGACCGGGTCTTTAACCATTGGCACAGTAACGCAGAATCCATATATAGGCTGTAATAAGATATCTCCTGGTGCTCCATTTAAGGGGTACATAGATGAGTTCCGTGTTTCCAAGGGTATTGCTAGATGGTCAGCAAATTTTACACCACCAGCCGCAGCAAGCGATTGGAGTGGAACTTCTTTAACACCAGGATTGATGTATTATGATACAACAATTAAAAAGCCGATATGGTCAGATGGCATAAACTGGAGAGATGCAATGGGCACAGTATTATAGGGGGAGATAGCATGGCTTTAACGAAACAAATTGAGACAAGTCAAGGCTTTGTACTTGAAAATGCTTATATAAAAATACATGAGCAAAGTGGAAATATGGGCATAATCAGTATTAGAGTAGTGACATATAAGGACAAGGTTGCAAGGGAGGAAGGAAAGGATTTTCTAGAAGAAAAGTTATACGCTTTTGTGCCGAACCTTGAGGAGAATTTTATCAAGCAGGGCTATGAGTATTTAAAGACCTTAAACGAGTACAACAATGCAATAGATTGTTAATCAGGGAGCTCCATTAGGGGCTCCTATACTATTTACGGAGGTGGTGGTGATGGACAAGCAGCAGCGTATAAAGGAAATACATGAACTAATTTCGGCCAAGACGAAGGCTGAAGCTATAGAGATATTAATTGAAACTATTGCAGACCTGGAAACTAAATTACAAAAATTGATTAATGGAGGAAATCAAAATGGATAAAAGTAAATTATTCAACTCTGTTGTAGCGGCGCTGGGCACATGGCTCACATACATTTTTGGAGCTTGGGACACAGCTCTAATAGTATTAGTAGCATTTATGGCCATAGACTATCTAACAGGGGTAATAAGAGCAGGCTTGGAACATAAGGTATCAAGTAGCATAGGCTTCAAAGGCCTTGCAAAGAAATTTATCATCATTCTTATACTTATCATGGCAGTGCTTTTAGACAGGCTCATAGG
>JAEZHM010000007.1 GCA_023416585.1 Bacillota bacterium | reverse complement strand
GCAATCAAATGCCTAATGTTGATGATTGTAATTTCAAAACATTAAATGGAATCATCGATTCACAAGGTAAGCTTAATCCGCTAAATATGAAAACTAAAATTCAAAATTTAATGAGCGCCAATTATTTAATAGTCAGAAATGAATCAGGATTAAACGAGGCAATTAATGAAATTCAACATTTGAATACTCTGATTGAAACAGAAGGTTTTGAGATTAAATCTGCCTCCGATATGATTCAAGCCTTAGAAAGCCGAAATATGCTTGAAACAGCTTTGGTAATGGCCAAATCAGCATTAATACGTGATGAAAGTCGTGGCAGTCATTTTCGTGAAGATTCTATTAACACCAAACCAGAGTTTGAACATATTATTTCGTTTCAGAAATTTGATAAAGATTTAAAATATAAAATTATCTAAGATAAAAGTTAAAATCTTTTTCAATAAACCAACTTTCATGAGGTGAAATCATGCCGGAGATAATTACACTCGGTGAAACGATGGTAATGTTCAGTCCGGAACAATATGGCCCGCTACGCTATGTCCAACGGTTTCAAAAGCGGATTGCCGGTACTGAAAGTAATGTCGCAATTGGTTTGACCCGTTTAGGCCATCAAACCGGCTGGATTAGCCGAATCGGAAATGATGAGTTTGGAGAATTTCTCCTCCGAGAAGTCCGGGGAGAAGGCGTTGATGTTTCGATGGTTAAGGTTGACCCTGAGGCTCCAACCGGTCTGATGTTCAAGGAGTTTCAGGAAGGACGGGAGACACGGGTAATTTACTACCGTAAGAACTCAGCGGCTAGTCGGCTTTCACCGGTTGATTTGGATGAAGCTTATTTTAAAAAAGCCAAGTTGCTTCATCTCACCGGAATTACAACTGCCTTAAGCGATTCCTGTATGAATACTGTTCAAGAAGGGATTCGACTGGCGCGCCAGTACGGGCTTACTATCAGCTTTGATCCGAATATTCGAATGAAACTCTGGACTAAAGAACGAGCTAAAGCGGTTTTAAACCCTTTAATCGATAAGGTGGATATTGTGTTTCCTGGTCTGGAAGAAGCCCAACTTTTACTCGGCATAGAGGAACCTGAGACATTATTAGAAAGGTTTCTGGAACGGGGGGTCCAGATAGTAGCTCTAAAATCCGGGCTCCAAGGGACTTGGGTAGCATCCGCCCAACAAAAACATCTAATCCCCGCGTTTAAAGTCGATCGAGTTATTGATCCGATTGGTGCAGGAGATGCCTTCGCCGCCGGATTTTTAGCAGGTTTTTTGGAAGGTAGACTCCCTGAAGAATGCGGGCGTTTGGCTAATGCCATGGGCGCACTGGCGGTCACAACAGCAGGGGATTTCGAAGGACTTCCCACTCGAAACCAATTGGAAGCTTTTATCTCCAATCAGCATCTGATTTTCAGATAAAAAAACTGAGGTTGTTACATGATTACAGATATTTTGAACCAGATCTATCACTCCGGAGTAGTAGCGATCATCCGGGGGATTCCGGAAGAGGGGATCAACCAAACTCTTACGGCCCTCGAAACCGGTGGTGTCACAGCTATAGAGATTACTATGGATACGCCAGGGGCGTTGCACATCATCGAACAAGTTAAAGCTACCTTTGGAAATAAAATGTGTATCGGGTCAGGCACAGTTCTCGACCCCGAGACGGCGCGGGCAGCAATTTTAGCCGGTGCCGATTTTGTATTATCTCCCGCCTTATCGGCGAAGGTGATTGAGGTCTGCCAGCGTTACAGTAGATTAGCTATTCCTGGAGTACTTACTCCGACCGAAATCTTAACCGCTTGGGAATCGGGCGCCCAATTAGTAAAAGTTTTTCCAGCCCGGACACTAGGCCCTGAGTATTTACAAGATATAAAGGGGCCGTTATCTCAAGTGGAGCTGATGCCAGTTGGCGGGGTCGGCCCGGAAAATGCGGCAGAGTTTATCCGCTGCGGCGCACATTCTTTGGGAATCGGTAGTCAATTAGTGAATGCATCGCGAGTACGGCAAGGTCGTTTTGAGGAGATTACACAAAAAGCGGTTGAATTAGTCAATAAGGTCAAAGAAGCCAGAACAATCAGTGAGGGTATCATTTAATGACCATACAAAAAGGCCTCGGAAATGAACTGAACCCAGAATAAAGAAGATAAAATAGAAAGCCTATACATAGGATTGCTTGGAATTAAGCGCACTGGCACCGTTTTTTGTACGGTGTCAGTTTTGTTTTAAGATGGCAACGTTCATAGTTATAGTAATGAATGTACTGATCAATATTTTCTTTGGCTTCATCCATTGTCTTGAATTTGCGTCGTCGAATCCATTCGGTTTTTAACATGCCGAAGAAATTTTCTATACAAGCGTTATCTAGGCACTTACCTCTTCATTGAAGGCATAATACCATAAGCTTGAATTAGGCGAAAATACGCATGTGAGGTGTATTGAAAGCCTTGGTCGCTGTGGAGGGCTAGTCCACTAGCGACCTTCTCTTTAATAAAGGCTGGCTACCGATTGGATTCCAAACTTCTTCATGATACGGTAAACGGCTTTATGATTGACCGTCATACCATAGCGTTTGAGAAGTTGTAGCTTTATTTGACGATAGCCTGCACTATGATTGGATGCCGTGTAGCACTCTTGAATTAATGGGATAATCAGTGCATCGCGATCAGGTTTTTCCTGCCGTTTACGCCAATGGTAATACCCAGAGTAAGATACGTTTAAGATTTTGCACATTTCACCTAGAGGGTATTTATCTTCAAACCGGAATATTACGCGATAGCGGAG
>JAEZHM010000135.1 GCA_023416585.1 Bacillota bacterium | reverse complement strand
CTCTACGGTGTTACGAATGGCGGACTTCCTGGAAGATGGTATGAAAATCACTGTGCTGACCAATAACATACGATTGGTGATTGCACTGTGCGAAAAGGGAATCACTGTCTATTGCACAGGCGGACTTCTATTAAATCAGTCTCTAGCCTGTGTCGGCAACTACACGAATCGGGTAATTGAATCTGTCAATGCCGACCTGATGTTCTTCTCCGCCCAAGGGCTTTCAGAAAGCGGAGCTATTACTGATTTTTCTGAGACGGAGACTGGTCTGCGTCAGTTAATGCTTAGCCATTCCAAGCGCCGTTATTTCCTGTGCGACAGCAGCAAACTAGGCAAAAGTTTTCTTTTTACCATCTGCCACATTGATGATATCGATGATGTCATCTGCGACAAGGACATAAAAAGCTGCGGAATAGATTGTAAAAAGGCTGAGACTGTCACATAAGAGTGCATATCATATTGCTTAAGAACCTGACAGTTCGGGAGAAAAAGGTCGCAGGTTCAAATCCTGTCACCTCGACCATGAAAATGCCCGCAATTGCTTGAAAAGTCAGGTTGTTGCGGGTTTTTATTATTTACTTAAAAAATTGTAGAAAATCAATAAAAAGCGGTCTATTGACAACTTTACTCACTACAACACTAACTACATCTACTAACAACACGCCCTTTTCCGTTTAATCATATTGACCTTCTTCCTAGTCACAAAGGTTTTACTTCCCTTCCCGTGTGGTATACATCCCAAATAAATGATGGCACCAATGCCTATAATACGGCTTCCGCGCTGGTATCTGAAGACGCATTGGAGGAGATCCTGGAGAGGGTCAAGAAGCAGTATGGGATAGGACGCCGGCCAGGAAGAGCAAAAAGGTGGGCATGATGGTGCTATGACAGACAAATGAAAGCATCCTATCACCAAGTGTGTCTCGCTATACCGATCCCCGGTCGCCAAACCAGCATCCACCTTTATATCGCTCCAGAGAACGATATGCAGATGAAATATTGATATACAATCCATTATATGGTATACCGACTAAAAGGAGGGTTACCATGAGCCTAGAGAAACAGGTAAATGCACTTAAAGCTATTCTTAAATACGCGAATTACAATACACTACCAGAAATACTAAATGCCATAAAAACCATAACAGGAAACGACTTACTCCAGAATAATACTCTTGAAAATCTATACAAGGGCGGAGTCTTGCTTGCTCATTATGGAAGTAAGCCAGAGGAAGCAATTCGCATTGAATTCTACATTCCTCCAGACATTCCCGGTGACGGCTTACCTATTGACTTGACCGAAGTCAAGATTCGAAAAGTTGATATTGTTTAGCTGAACAATAATCCCCCCTGAATTTAAACCGCTCCCCGTCAAAAAAACAGGGAGCGGTTCACTTACCAGAAGGACGGGGGCATTATATGATACTGTCATGTTGTAATAGATATCAAGAATGCATCCTTTTGATCTCCGCATCCCAATCGATTATGGTGAAATTGGAGAAATTAAACTTATCCTTATTGGCGTTGTAATAACCTTTAGCGCATGAACAGAGTATAAAACACAAGCGTCGTACATTTACGTGGTAACTTCTAATGCTACCATTTTGAATCCCTGCCGTATCGCCATATGTGTCGAACGGCTTTTTTGATTCTATCAAAAGCACAAATTGATCGATTTTATATCTGTCCTCTTTGATTTTCTCAACCTCAATATTTGGCGTTCCTTGATGTAATAGGCAATTCCTAATTGAATAAACTACTTCTCCGCTTAAATAAGGCATTGGCGGTTCATCAAAAGGACTTTTTTCGGATACGCCGACATGCTCGTCATACCATGCTATATAACGCGCGCCTGGCCCTTTATTGGGGTACTGAGCCTTACCGCAAATATCGGGAAGGGTTAGCGCTAAGGCCAATGCCGCAAAATAGCAATCAGCCTCCAGAGCTTTTTCCACATCAGCAATCAATTTTTAAATCATAGTCGCATCTCCAATTTACGGCAAATTACAGTTGTATATAAAAATATCAAAAACAAACATACAAGCATTCTAGTGTTTTTGGGTTTTTATATCAAGAATCCCTGAAATGAAAAAGGCCCCGCTACCGCTCAGGCGCGACGGGGCATATAAATCTCAACCTTTTTCTTTGTGCCCAGGCTCTTTGATGCAACAGTATAGCCTTAACCGTGAAGTCCTTTCTCTTGACGCACCATGTTTTCTATCACGACATCGAAAATATCACCCAACGTGGAGCAGTATTCTAGTACACGCCAGGGAGTGTTGGTATGGAAATGGATCTTTATCAAGTCTTCTTCACCCACGGCTAATAAGCTGTCGCCTTCGATGTTTTGAGTTATATACTCGCTAATCGCATCCTCAGAAAGATTGTGTCCTTCTATTAGTAATTGGGTGTCAAACTTAAATTCAAGCATGGCTTGCTCCCCTTTTCGATACAATTTCCATCACATATGTAAGGTACTTACTTAGCATAACGTATAAAGCGATATAAATCCAGCCCCAAAAATGAAAACGGCCCCGTTGTGCAGATTCACCACAGCGGGGCTTTCTTTATGCCGCGGCGGGCCGCTTAAAAGTTTTCCTTGTCGGTCGGGTTGTTCAGCACGCCGAACGCCACCAGTAGCGACAGCAGTGGATATAGGTGCTTGGTGTATCACGCTTTATCTACAAGAAGTTCCATGCTATAATCGTCTCAAGCGACAAACAGGAATTTGTCAGGACATTTTTGACATACGAATTGCTTATATTTTCAGGAGGCTGAAACTGCATGCTTAGTACATTGGAGAATTGGCTTATAGAACAGGGAGGCCCTGCTATAAGGCTACGAATGTCTGCCGTGCAAAATTCAGGCAATGTAAAGAGCGATGTTGACAATGCTGTTTCAGCGCTGCTCGCTATAGATGAAGTTCATTCCATTTTAAATCATCTGGACGGATTTCAAACGCCGGACAGGGACAAAAAGACGTTAGAGCACCTGATACATTATTGTAAAGATACCTGTATAGAGAATTTCTTTCCTTGCATCATGGATATGGGGTTAAAAGCGGGTATCCCGATATTTGACGAGAAGATGACGCCCGTCAAGGACCTATTCAAGTATCTGTTTGCGATTGCAAATGAATCTGTTCATTGTTATTATTTTTCGTTGATGCTTCATAGGTTCTTCTTTATATCAGATAGCTTGTTCCCCGAGATAGTAGAATCCATAGATAAAAGATTAAAGGCTATCCATAAGGCCGCCAAAGAAAACCTGTTCGATATTTATCAAGATGAAAGTAAACTGCCTAAAAAACCTAAAATATGGGCTGACATCGGCGTTGTAAAAGACGAATTGAACCCTTTCAATTCGTCTGCCGAAAAGCCCCTGCCAACGATCTACGATATATGGTCATTGGCGTATTATACGAATGTATGTGCCGACCCGGAGAAAGTAAAAATAATCAATGATATTGTTACGTATGTACTCGACCCAGAGTTTCAAAAAATACGCGAAGGATACGGGTTGATTTGGGTAAAAGATCGGCGGATATATCATTCGTGCGGTTGGAGCCCGACACTGCCTTTATATGATATCGAAGGTCGTCCCACTCAATCAGTCCCGTACCCGATACTTGATTATCTAGACTTTATGTCCCATTTCAAAATAGTGCACAAATCCAAGTGGTTTCACGACTGCCTGAATCATTTTGAGCAATTCAAAACCGAGAGAGGAACCTACATATTTCCTAAAGAGTATATGCGTAAAAAATACATTGAAAAAGCTTTTCTTAACGAGGGGAATATGTCTTTGAGGCGAAATGAGCGCGAGCTATTAAAACGCGAATTGGTCAGCTCGATGAAGATGGTTGAGATATATAGAAGAATACCATGTGCATTATAAGTATATTGCGAAGCTAAAATTCCAATTTGTCGCGCGGTTTTGAGCAGTGAAATTTCGATTGTGGAAGTCGAAAAGCCCCAAAAATAAATTACATATCGTCAAGTACACACAAAAGTACAAGTTTTGAAATCTCGCATGTTGAACTATCAGTGTGCGGAGGCTCAAATCCCCTCACCCATACCAAACACGAAACCTATCGAAAAAGCAGAAACCGCTTTTCGGCAGGTTTTTGTTATAATTGAGGTGAAAAAAAGTATGGATCCGTGTTCAATTCCAAATGAAGCATAGACTTTTTTCATCTTGGACAACATTGAGCATTTTTGGACTTAATTTCCTCTTCATGAATCTATATAATAATGGGTACAGGAGGAATCACAATGAACTGGATGCAAGGCCTGACAAAAGCAATCCAATATATTGAGAGTAACCTGACCCATGAAATCACTGTAAATGACGTAGCGAATCATGTTTACGCTTCTACTGCTCATTATCAACGTGTGTTTTCTTTGACAACCGGCATCACCATCGGCGACTATATCCGAAATAGGCGCTTGAGTTTAGCTGGGCAGGACTTACTTCTATCAAAGAATAGAATCATTGATGTTGCCATGAAATATCAATATGATTCACAGGAGAGTTTTACTAAGGCATTCACCAGGTTTCACGGCATAACTCCTTATAACGCGCGGAAACAAAGTCATCGGCTGAAATACTTTCGTCCGCTGACAATCAATATTATCATTCAAGGAGGATTTGATGTGTCGATTAATCGAGAGATTTTATCAGTAGCGCAATACTCATCTTATGAGTCGGATTCCATCGCAAGACTGCTTGCGGGCGCGGAATCGCCCCGTGTATCAAACAAAATAAAGGAATACCAGAAAATTGAGCCCTGGCAAAATTATTTTCTTTGTTCCGCCATATGTTCTGTTGGTTTAAAACTGGGTTCGGACATTCATGAATACAAGTTTTATGCCAATTTTACCGGAGACAATTTCACTTATATGTATTCCGAAAAAATCGGCAACCCGGACAATATTCAAGTCGATAGCGGCGTGACCAACTATTTCTTTGCGCCGCAGCTTGTGAAAAAGGCATATGCCGCTTTCGGCTATGACTGCATCTATATTTCAAACAGCGAGATCAAAAAGGATTTTCGAGCGGTGATGAATGCTATCAAAACATCGGTTGATAAAGACATACCTGTTCTGGCTTGGGGTATGGGCAATGTGATGTGCTCGATGGCGGACGCGGATGGAATAAGGTGGGGGTCTGGCCCATTGCCTGAAGGTTGCCTGATTGGCGGTTATGATAAAAATGACGTACTATATGTCAATCTCTATCCCGGCCCGGAACGTTTGCCGGAAGGGTCTGTGGATGAATATGGTTATACGTCCATCATAAATGGGCTGGACACCACGAAAGGTTTGTTTTTTGCAGGTGAAAAATTACCGCCGACAGATATGCATCAAATTCTTCAAAGTGTGATTGACTCCATCCCCACGTTTTTGACTTTGCCCCCAACCGAAGGGGATGGCGGAATGTATGCATTCGGCAAGATGGCGTTTGAAACTTGGGCGGAGACACTTGAAACCGACTCCAATTTTGAAAACAAAACCGATGAAAAACTCAACGATATTTGCTGGAATTTGCATTGCTCTCCCTATTGTTGTGTCTGTACCAGTTCGGCGTACGACTTTTTCAAAAGCGCAGTCGAACATTATCCCGATTTGGCTATGGCTGTAACATTATTACCGTTGTATAAGAAAATGCAGGATTACAAGGATGAAATTTGGGCGATTCAAGGGGGCTTCTACCCGTCTAATGATAAGTTCAGAACACATGAATTTAGAGCTCAGATCGCGGATATTTTACGGAAAATGGGCGGTGTATGCGAAGAAATTTTCATGGCGTATGGGGAAGTAAGTGAAACTAATTAAGCATAATAAATTGCTCCGGAACTCAGACGACAACTTCAGGGCAAGATCCTTACTGTATTGAGCTGAGGTCGATTGTAAATTATTGATAAACATGGTAAAATCAAGTTAGCTGTGGAAGGTAACGTGGAAGGCTGGCGGGCAGTGCCTCGCATGGAGAGGAGTGTTGAGACTATGAAGAGGATTGTTGCGTTCGTCCTGTCGCTCGTCATGATACTCGCCGCATTGGCGGCCTCAGCCAACGGAGCCGTCGAGTGCGACTGGACAATGACGGTAAGTGGAACAGATCAGCGGCAACTCGGAGATTTCACGTTCATTTATACGCTGGATTTGACCGCAGAAAAGAAGGGTGGTACGACCGACCAAGGCGCTTACACCGGAACAGCACGGCTAACGATGCACTTTGACGCATCACAAATGTCGAAGATCTCTCGTACCAGCGTTGCGGGCTTCGTAGACATGGATATGTCGGCGGATTCGTTTACCTTCGATGTCGTTGGGTACAACGAGGAAGCTTATTCCAACTTCGGCGGCGAGGATGTGCTTGCCCCCCTTGTGCAATACGATTCTATGGCGCTTGTTGATCTCCCGCTTACAATAACAGGCGACCACGACGTATCCTCGGCCATTGGTCATTCTTCCGGTGGGTATATCAACGAGGAGTCCACACTCCCTATGAAAGTCACCATCGACGGCGGGCAAGTCACCGTTTCGATTGATGTGCCTTGGTTTTACGGTACGTTCCACGGCATGGTCGCGGGGGCCCCTAAGTAAGCGAGGCTACAGTAACACAGGGGCCGGTTCCCTGTGTATATATTTTCCCGATGCACTCCCACACTTTCTTGGGTCAATTTACTGATCTCCCAATTAGACGCATTCTACTTTTTGTGCGCTGCCAGCACTTCCATTCTTCGCATCGCGCAGTTTGTTAGCACGCTTTGTTCGGAACCAGCAAGTCGCAGGTTCAACTCCTGTCACTTCGACCACAAATGAAGCCCTGTAATCGGTTGATTTCAGGGCTTTTCAATGCATATCGAACAAATGGCATAAAATCATTGCTTTTGCGTTTTCTGAACGTATATCGCGGTTTAAGGCCGCGGAAGAACGAATTATTTGCAAATTTATGATAAAAATATAGAAAATATGTTAAGCTTTTATTGACACTGCTACCGCCTGGACTGTATAATCTTTACAGAATGCCAAGCAACGCCGCATAAATGAAAAGAGGTACCGCCATGAACGCTGTCCGAAAGCCGGTCGCCGTCCTACTGGCCCTGGCCTTGGCATTTGCCATGCTGCCCGCGCTGGCCGAGCCTGCCGAGGCCTATTACAGCGGATATACCTACCGCGTTTACGCCGAGCCCAACAGCGGTGCCCAGGTGCTGGGCACCATCGCCCAAGGTGCGCCGGTGAATCCTCTTGGTAACACCAACGACGGCTGGCGGCAGATTTCTTACATATCTGGCGGCAAGACCATCAAGGGCTGGTTTTATGGCGATGTCTTCATATTAGGGGAGCGGGATGCAGCCTGGTATGGTCAGTACCACCCGGAGTCCGGCGTTCGGGACGCGTCGGGCTATGATATGGACAAGCTGTTTTACCAAATTGTCACCTATGAGGATGGGAGGCGCGTTTCTTCCTCCGGGGGCGTGCTGAGCACCGTCGACAGGGGCGGCATGTACATGTATGTGACCAATCAAAACGGTACGGTGCTGTACGCCTCGTGGAGCACGTCCTCTAAGGAACTGGCCACCTATAGGTTCGGCACAACCTTGCGCACCACGCGCAACACCGTCGATGAGAAGATGATGTATGTATCCGACATTGATGGAAAAACAGGCTACGTGCGCATGGCTGACATCGGCGCTCTCCCCCTGGGGGCGGCCATCTCAGCAGAGGATGCCACCCGGTACGCCGTAGCCTCCGGCGCGACGCTGTACAGCGTGCCTGGCGGATACGCAAGCTCGCGGCACCAAACCTACGCGGGAGACACCAGGGTCACGCTGCTGAACCAATATACCAGCGAATGGGTCTATGCTGAGGCCTATGATTCGAAGGGGTTTTTCCGCCTGAGTGAGCTGACCCAGGAAAAGGACAGCACAGCGCCTTCCGGCCGGACCATGTATGTAAAAGGCAGCGGGGAAATGCAATATACAATACTATATACATCCCCCGGTGAGGAAGTCCGCAACCTGGGCTTGTATATGAAGGGCACCCCCGTCACGGCGCTGAGCGCAGAAGGCAGCTACACAAAAGTGCAGGCAGGCGGCCTCCTCGGCTACATGCTCACGAACGAACTGGCCACCAGCGAGGAAGATCCGGCTGCCGACAAGCAGTATGCCCAGGTATGCCTGGTAGGTGCTATCGGGGCCGCCCAACTGTACAAGGCTCCGTCGGATTCTTCAAGCTATGTATACATTCCCGAGGGCACCAAGGTTTACCGCTTGTGGGCGGCCGAGGGCAATTTCGCATACGTTTTCGTGAACGGCATGACCGGGTATATGCTTAAAGGCTCTCTGGCCTCGCCCCAATCGAACGGCGAAGTGACCACCGTGACAGAGGTCCTGGATCCCCAGATGCTTAAAAACGCGGCGCCGGTTCCGGGCAGCGCCACCGACATGATCGTAGCCACCGGCAACAGCGGCAAGCTGCACTTACGCAAAACGCCATCCTCCTCCGCAACCTCTCTGGGCAAGTTTGAAAACGGTACCCGCGTCACCGTAACAGGCACTACTGGGAACTGGGCCCAGGTCAGCCTTACCGGGAAGACAGGCTATATGACGCTGCAATACCTTGCCCCTATCACGCCCATGTCCGAAGACGGGCCTGCATCCGGGGGCGATGGAACGGCTGCCCCTACCCCAATCCCCGCAACCGGTACCTATGCTGCCGGCGGTGTTCTGTATGTTCAGACCGGTAACGACGGCAAGCTGAACCTGCGGGCGAAGACCGCCGCCTCGGCGACTTCCATCGGCCGGTATGCCAACGGCACGCCGGTGACAATCCTGAAAGATGCCGGTGCCTGGCTCCAAGTCCGGGCTGAAGGCAAAACAGGGTACATGATGCGAAAGTACCTGTCGTCCACCGCACCATCGGCCTCATCCGGCCAGCAGGCAGCCCCCGGTGATGCTGAAGCCACGCCCTCCGCCTCCGGCAATGCTGACACCACGCCAGCGCCCACTGCCTCGGCCACGCTGACGATGGTGGTTCAGACCGGCAACGACGAGCGGCTGCACCTGCGCAAGCAGCCCCGTACCACCGCCGCGTCCCTTGGGTTGTTTGCAAACGGTACCGTCTTAACCGTGAACAGTACCGCCAACGATTGGGCCAACGTCACCGTGAACGGGCAGACAGGCTACATGATGCTCAAGTTCCTGGCTGCAAACTGAATGTTTCCCAAGAGTATAGAGGTACAAGCTCACATCGACCATATGAAAAGCCTAGAGAATCAAGGTTCTCCGGGCATTTATATATCATCATGCAAACACTACATTATCCTCATGGCCGATTATATAGCAATGCCATACATAGCCCGTCATATCCAAATGGTTTTACTTATAGTTCCCAGCGATATGGAATATTTTTACCATTTATATGAACAAAATCTGACATTGTTTCGTTATATTGGCAAAGTTGCTATGGGAGGTATGAAACATGAAAAAGGTGTTTGCAATAATCCTGGTAACATGCATTATTCTAAGCTTCATCCCAATAGTTTCTCTTGCCGCCGATAAACCGCTTTGCGAAGCGGTGGTCAGCAACCCAAATCCAGAAGACAGGCTGCATCTACGCAAAAGCACCTCAAAGGATGCGGCTTCGCTTGGCAAATATTATAACGGCACGAATGTGCATATTCTGAAATATGTGAATAAGGACTGGGCAAAGGTTTCCATTGGTATAGATAATGATTGGATTGAAGGCTATATGCTGCTTGCCTTTCTTGACACATCATCCAATATAGGCAATGTGCAAATGATGGGGCCAGTCTACCAACACAAGGGCAGTCTTACATTGTACAAACATCAAAGCCTGAAAGGCGACTCGGAAACACTGATGAATCCGCGTGTTCAGATCATGGGCTTCACAGACAAGGTATGGCATGTAGCCATTATCGCGGAAACCGGAATATCATGGACTGGCTTTATTAAACCGGGCAACAAGCAGCTTGTGGAGCAGCCAGGAAAGCCCTCACAAAATGCAAAAACGGCAGTGATAAATAATCCAGATCCCAAAGACAGGCTGCATCTACGCGAGAAGGCATCCATTTCAGCTGCGTCACTTGGTAAATACTATAATGGTACAGTAGTCAAAATTATAAGCGACGCCGGAAATGGATGGTTAAAGGTGAACATTGGCGAAGGCAAAGGCATTTTGTCGGGCTATATGCAAACACAATATCTGGCCACCGGCGCAGTTGCAAGCAAAGTGAAAAATGTGATGCCTTCCTATCTTTCCACCTCATCTTCATGGGATGTTTTTGAATCACCTTCATTGAAGGGCAATTACAAGACATATGGCTATTTGACTACATTCCAGCTGATGGGCTTTACAGACAAGGTTTGGCATATTCATTTGTCAAGCGGCAAGACGTATTTTGTTAAGGCTGATAACAGATTCAAACCCTATCAATTGGCTGTGGTTAACAATGCTAACCCTGCGGACAGGTTGAATGTTCGTGCAGGCAAAGGCGAGAATTTTCCAACGCTCGGCAGGTTTTATAACGGCATGCAGGTTTATTTGCTGGAAGAGAGCACGGAAGGAAAAGATTGGGGAAAGGTTCTGCTTTCAAATGCAAACTGGGAGTTCCAAGTCAGCGGATATATGCAGTTAAAATATCTGGCGATAGGCGATGCTGCCCAAAAAGTGAAAACTGCATTTCCTAAGATAACGCTCAACGGAAAAAATAGCGCTGATGTAACAGTAAAATGCTTTGTAGACAAAGTTACGCAAGATGTCATCGGAACCTATCCATCAGGAACCAAGGTAACGCTCCTTGGTGTGCATGATGATTACGTGTTCGTAATGGTCGATGACCGAATAGGCGTTGTACAACCTGGCGAGATTAAGTTTTAACAAGGCGTATATGCCAACAGGGATTTGGATCATAAAGAACCGCAGAAAGCCATGAACCAGGAGGGTGATTGCCATGTGGCATCCAGATCAATACTTGGAGAAGATATTTGCGGAAACACTGCCCGAATTCTCTTTTAAAGCCTTAAGCACGGCAGAATGGGAGCTGTGGCATGAGGAGCTGAAGAATCGCTTTATCGGGGCGTTGGGCGGTTTTCCGGACAAGGCTGATCTGGATGCCCGGGTTCTCGAAGAGACGCGCTGCGACGGATACCTGCGCCAGCGGATTGAACTGACAACCTTACCCGGCCTCAGGATGCCTATGTATGTGTTGATTCCCACAAGCATCGCGGCGAAACCGCTGCCCGCAGTGATTGCATGCCACGGGCACGGATACGGCAGCAGGGAGATTGTTGGGCTGCCGCCAGATGGAGAAAGCGAAGCGCAACCTACTTACCAGCGCAATTTCGCAATTGAACTTGTGAAAAGAGGGATCCTTGTTGCCGTTCCGGAGCTTCTAGGCTTTGGCGACAGGCGGCTTAAGGCGGAGTCCACAGCGGAATACGGGAATTCCTGCTACACAATATCAACATATCTGCTTCAATTCGGGTATACGATGGCGGGTCATCGGGTATACGAAACATTGCGTGCGCTCGACTACCTGGCAGGACGCCCCGATGTCGACAGCCGCCGCATCGGGTGTATGGGCATATCCGGAGGAGGGCTTGTCGCCGCCTTTGCCGCCGCACTAGACGAACGGATCAAGGCTGCCGTCGTCAGCGGATATGTCAATCTGTTCAAGGAGAGCATTTTATCAATCCATCACTGCGTAGACAATTATGTGCCGGGTCTTAACCGAATCGCAGAAATGCCTGATCTTGTAGGACTAATTGCCCCCAGGCCATTGCTCGTGGAGGCGGGCTTGTACGATGGTATTTTCCCAATAGAAGCGACCCGAAAGGCCTTTGAGCAGATACATAGCATCTACCAGCTGTTAGGTGCTGAATCGAAACTGGCGGCTGACTTTTTCCCGGGCGAACATCGGATTAACGGGGAAAAAGCGTATGCCTGGCTTACCGATTGGCTTTGCGAATCTCAGCAGACTTAATCCGGGATAATCTTGTTCAAGTCTTGGGTCGGTTCCTGAGATTGCTATTTTGACAGCCACTCCACATTTTTTTATACTCTTCTGACTTTGGTCAATCATTTAGCCTTGTTGCTCTTTCATTCGGAACATGCTTTCAACTCTGATTTTCTTGGTTTTCTCACAAACCACACGTACCATTCCCCCGGTTTGCACAGCATGAAGGATCCTGGCTTTTCAAGCTTCATAAAGATCCTTCGTTACTTCGTTCCTCAGGATGACTGAGCGCGAAGTTTACCTGTTAAACCAATATTGACTGTACAGTTTTGACCGTAATTAGGCTTACCCTACCCGCCAACGGATCGACTCCACCATCTCCATTGCGGCTTGTGTAATCCGTTTAGGTTGCGCAGTAAAGAACTCCACGACAGGTTCGTTCTTTTTGATATTCCATACTCCTTCAACGTGCCCATTCACCGCGACCGTCGGATTGCATATGCCGGATTTGAGGATTACCTTATTTTTATGTTCCACCGGCAGAACCGCGCTACGATCAGAATACGACACAATGAACGGGTCAAAGCCCGAGAGCAGCGTAAGCTCAGGGATGTCTGCAGTGTCATGATCGCCGGCATCGTAGTACCGGCTGCCGTTTAGCTCAAAGCAATTGAACTCGTCAATCGGCAGTTTACGCAGCTTATTCGCTTCTTTTTTCCTAAAACCAAAAAACCAAACCGCGTCATCAAGTGTCGCCGGGCCATAAGCAGTAAAAAATCTACGGATCAGCCCAGGCAACACCTCATCAAAAGTCTGTGTTGGTTCTGCTGATATCAAGTCGAAATCGCGGCTCGCCATGTCACGGAACGCGACCTTCCCAAGCCTTGCCAGGTGTACAAAAATGCCTCCCCAGGGCGAGAACATTACGTCAATCAATTCCGCATCGTACTGGGTAGCGAAAATACGCCGGAATTCGGTGCGTGAGTACACACCATCCTCCATATACCGCAGCACCTCATCCGCAAAGCTTTCTACAATACTCTCGCCGAAGTAGCGGGCAAGATACGAGTCACCTGTGTGCAGCGCAAGCAGCTGCGGCAAATCCTCGTACACCACGCCGTGCAAGGTTCCGCGATAGAGCCATGTTTTGGTGAGCTTAGTTTTCCAGCCGGTGATGCCTGCACCGCGAATGGTTGCCGAAAAGGGCACATTACGGTAAAACCAACTGTGCAGGCCGAGCATCTCATGCGCAAGTGTTTCGATGTCCTCGCAACCTCGAGACAAGTACAGGCCGTGCATACGCTTGCGAATGATACGTTCCATTAGGTTTTTCTCAGCCATATTAACCCTCTTATTTGCTTCGATGTATACTTTTGTGATGTGCCAAGACTCCATAGAATGGATACACTCGCTGCATTCGATCAAAGAATTACCGTAGCAACAAGTAGCGTAAGTTAGCATATTTCGCATAAAGTGTCGCTACGCAGGGTTCAGGAAAATAGCACCCTTCATTATGCCAGGTTGCGCTCAAACCCCAAATAGCGCGTACCCTGAAAAGTCAGCTTTCCAGTATCTCTTTCCACCAGCATTCCATATTCGGTATCACGTATTTTAAACTCCATTCGGTCACCGCTGGCCACTTCAAAAGTAGCAAAATAATATGTTGTTGATGACGACATATGGCTCATATTGTCTGTTCCAGTATCGTGATGATAGTAGTGTACATCCGACCTCTTTGTTACTACCGTTGCGTCAACAGTAAGAACAGGAGATTCATTATTCCTTTTCCATTGTTTCGCGCCTTGCACAGACCGGACAATAATGGTGCCGAACACAAATACAAACCCTATCATGATGATGATAGGCACGATAGTGAACATACTGTTTCCGAATCCGCCGAAAGGCGAAAGCCCCATGGGTCCATCCCTCCAGCCATACAGATAGTGGAAAGCCTATATCCAATTGTACCATTTCCCTTGCCGCAAAGATAGATGTTGATGATCCTATTTGATAGGTTCAGCTATTGACGCGCAAATGAAATTTCTCGAAACCGCATTTCATCACTTGACTTGGAGCTGACTCCAGATGATATTCTGTACTTGTTAACACAAAGCTTTGAAAGGAGTCTGCGATAATGAACAATTTCGTGTATGACATTCCCACGAGGGTGTACTTTGGAGAAAATCAGATCACTCATTTAGGGGAGGAGCTTTCAAGGTATGGAAAGCGCGTGCTAATGACCTACGGCGGCGGCTCCATCAAGAAGACCGGCCTGTATGACGCGGTTGTTAAGCAAATCAGGAAAGCCGGCCTGACATTGTTTGAGCTTTCCGGCATTGAGCCGAACCCCCGCATTGAGTCCGTACGCAAGGGCGCACAAATCTGCAAGGATGAAAAGATCGACGTGCTGCTGGCCGTTGGTGGAGGTTCCACGCTGGACGCGACCAAGTTTATGGCCGCCGGTGCCTGCGTGGATTTTGACCCGTGGGACTTTTTCAGCAAGTCGGCGCCCATCGAGCGTGCTCTGCCCTTGCTTACGGTACTGACACTGTCCGCCACCGGATCGGAAATGGACAATGGCGGCGTAGTCTCCAATCCTGAAACGTTGGACAAGATCGGCCGCGGGGACCCTAAGCTTCTGCCCAAGGTCTCCTTCCTCGACCCCACCACCACCTATACGGTGAACACCTATCAAACGGCCTGCGGCGCGGCCGACATGATGTCCCACATTCTGGAGATCTATTTCAACATGGAGCCTGACCTCTACATGCTGGACTGCTTCATGGAAGGCATGATGAAGACGATCATCAAGTATACGCCTGTTGCCATGAAGGAACCGGATAACTATGAAGCTCGCGCCAACCTGATGTGGACCTCCTCCTGGGCGATCAACGGCTTTGCAAACGGCGGCAAGTGCCAGGCATGGAGCTGTCATCCCATGGAGCACGAGTTATCTGCCATATACGACATCACTCATGGCCTCGGCCTCGCCATCCTGACGCCCAGGTGGATGGAATACTGCCTGGACGAGACCACGGTGTCAAAGTATTACCAGTTCGGCACCAACGTGTTCGGCATTGATCCAGCACTGGAACCGATGGATGTAGCAAAAAAGAGTATTGGTATGCTTTCCGATTTCTTCTTTGGCACGCTGGGGCTTTCGAGCACCTTTACCGAGGTGGGCATCGAGGAGAAGAATTTCCCCGTAATGGCGAGGAAGGCCTGCGGAGGCGGCACCCTGCCCGGCTTCAAGCACTTAAACCAGAGCGATATTGAGAATATTTTTGCCATGTGCCTGAAATAAAAGGAGGAAGGTCCCATGAAATACGCAACCCTTGGCAATTCCGGCATCCAAGTGTCCCGCCTGTGCGTCGGCTGTATGAGCTTTGGCGATCCCGCCAGTAAAATGCACGCATGGACGCTGGACCCTATACAGAGCGAGACGCTGATCAAACGTGCCCTCGACCTGGGCATCAACTTCTTCGACACGGCGAACGCATACTCGGCCGGGACCAGCGAGGAATATTTGGCGCGCGCGCTGAAGAAGCACGTTGTTTCCCGCGACAAGGTGGTCATTGCCACCAAAGTGTACTTCAACGAGGGGCACCTGACCAAGGCGGCCATCCTGCGGGAGATCGACGGCTCTTTGAGGCGGCTTAACACTGACTACGTTGACCTGTACATCATCCACCGCTTTGATCATGATACGCCCATCGAGGAGACGATGGAGGCGCTTGATAGTCTTGTGAAAGCCGGCAAAGTGCGGGCGCTGGGCGCATCCGCCATGTACGGCTACCAGTTCCACAACATGCAGATTGCGGCGGAAAAGAATGGATGGACGAAGTTTGTTTCCATGCAGAATCACTACAACCTGCTCTACCGGGAGGATGAGCGGGAACTGATCCCCATCTGCAAGGAGCAAAATGTTGCCCTCACGCCCTATAGCCCATTGGCCGCCGGACGGCTCTCCCGTCT
>JAEZHM010000049.1 GCA_023416585.1 Bacillota bacterium | reverse complement strand
TCTCCGGCCCGTACAGGGACTGAGTGCCGGCAATAAACCAGAACTCGTACTTCTTTAAGCTCATGGGAAACCTCCTTCGCTGTATTCAAATTAAGCGGCATAAAGTATATACACCGAATTTTGCCATTGTAATCGATTATATCATGCTGTGGACAACCCGTCCAGAATCAACTATCTAAACTAAAGCATGAAACACGTGTGCAAATTTCTCTTTGCATTGACAGCAGGATATACCAAGGGTAGAATGAGTGCAAACAATCACCGCTATTCAAGCGAATACCTCAGCATCCCCACATAGCGAAGTCAGTGCAAGAGAATGGGGTGTACAAATCCCTCAAGGAGGTCACATCATGCTTTCCCATGAAGAGATTACGGCTATTAAAGGTTTTGTGTACACAAATGCACGGCCGCTGGATCTATTCCGCTGGCAGTATCATTTTGAAGGCGGCAGCGCGGATTGCGTTCGCAAAGTTCTGTCGTTCTACCAAAATCCTGACGGTGGTTTCGGTCATGCGCTGGAGGCAGATGCCTGGAATCCCCGCTCATCCCCCATACAGACAAGTACCGCTGCCCATTTATTGCTGGAAACTGGTTTAATTGAAAAAGATCACCCAATGATCTGGAGCATGCTGCAATATCTGGACAGCGGTGCGGATATGCAGGGAGACCGGTGGCTGAACGTTGTGCCCTCCAACAATGACGCCCCCCACGCCCCTTGGTGGGAGGTGGATTCTGTTAGCACAAGTCATAGCGAGTTTAACCCAAGCGGCATACTGGCAGGCTTTGGGCTATATTATGCGCCGGCAGGAACCGCATTATCCACCCGGTGCAAAAAGATCACCGGCGAGCTTGTCTCCGCCTTTCTCTCTTCACCGGAGGTATCCATGCATTCCCTGCTGTGCGTTGAGTCGCTGCTGGGCTTTATTAAACGAGCCGGTCATGTAACCGCCTATCCGGTAGAGGCGTTGGAAAAAGAGCTGCTTTTGCAAATGGCACGCCTAATTCAGGATGACACGAACAAGTGGGAAGGGTATGCCTGCCGGCCATCTGAGTTCATTCGCACACCGCAGCACCCGCTTTATACAGACTTTCATAATCTGGTGGAGAAAGAATTGGACTGGCTGGAAGCAGCACGCAACAGTGAGGGTATTTGGGATATCACCTGGAAATGGGCCGGCTATGAAAAGGCATTCGCTATCAGTGAAAACTGGTGGAAGACAGATGTTCTGCTGCGCAATATGCGATTTTTGAGAGCATTTGGCCGCTTAGAAACAAAACTCACGTGAAAACTAAAGGAGAACGGCTAATGACATTCGGCAAAATCCGTAACTACAATGATTTTCTGGAGGCGTTGGCTCGCGCCGGCTTTTCCATGGTGGGCGACAACAATGAGGGCATATTTTCGCTGGCAAACTATTTTGACAGTTGCATCCGCTGGCATACCGGCGACCCTGATACCGACCCGTGGGCCTTTCGCATGCGGGTACTTAAAGAAGAAAAGGATATCAGTTATGGAAAGGTGTTCTTCCAAAAGGGCGGTTATATCACCAAGGAATGGGCACCTTACTTTCTGTCCGTAAAGAGGCAGCATCGAACATATGAACAGGTGTATCAATCGGGACAGATGGGTTACATGGAACACGGAATCATGAGGTTTGTTGAAATGCAGGGCGAGGCGGCTTTTAACGACATCAAGGCAGCAGTTGGTGCCAAGGGGCTTGAGGCCGCACTGGCACGGCTGCAGACCAGCATGTTTCTGACCATATCCGGCGAAGTAAGAAAGCTTTCCAAAGACAATATGCCCTATGGCTGGCCCGTCACCACCTTTCGCCTTGCAGAAGATTTTTGGGGAGATGCTGTCGCTGCTCAAGCAGAAGCTCTTTCCCCCACATCTGCCCGGGATGCAATTATCCAGCGTGTGTATGAACTAAACCCTGCTGTCACGCAAAAGGCGCTGGACCGCTTTTTGCGCTAAGGTATAGACCGTGATAATAAACACGAATGCCTGCAAAATAGGAAAAAAGATGTTGACAGTAAAGGTCGCATGTGGTAAGATTTTATCCTGTCAGCAAGAACGGAAAACTTTGCTGAATAGGTCGCCGGACTACGGTATGCGCCTGTAGCTCAGTTGGATAGAGCAACGGCCTTCTAAGCCGTGGGTCAGGGGTTCGAATCCCTTCAGGCGCGCCAGCTTCATATGGTGGGTATAGTTCAGCGGTAGAGCGCCAGATTGTGGCTCTGGATGTCGTGGGTTCGAACCCCACTACTCACCCCATTTTCCCTTCTCCTGGCCGCTTAACAAGCTGCGTTGGGGTGTCGCCAAGCGGTAAGGCACGGGACTTTGACTCCCGCATCCGTAGGTTCAAATCCTGCCACCCCAGCCATTTTTATTGACCCATTAGCTCAGTTGGCAGAGCACTTGACTTTTAATCAAGGTGTCCGGAGTTCGAATCTCCGATGGGTCACCACTAAAAAACCCTTGAAAACATTAGGTTTTCAAGGGGAATTTTTTTATGAAACATAACAATCAATTTGGGGCACTGCAACTTTTGTGCAACTTTTTTTCTGAAGATAAAAACGCAGGTAATTTTCTTGCTTTGGATCGTGCATAAGAATTGCATAAGCTTTCAATTGAAAAAAGAAAACCCCTTGAAAATCAGATGCTTCAAGGGGCTGTTTTTGATTAGAATTTCTATCTGGCTATGGTAAGCAGCCACGAATCAGTTTTGATTTTCTCTGTGATCCTGTCAATGGATATTTTAACCGTCACATGATGCTGGCTCTTAAGGTGCGTGTATATGTTTACGGTTGTCTGGTAATCTGTATGGCCTACAATCCGCATGGTGGTAACGGCGTCAAATCCGGCGTTGTAAAGCATTGTAATATAATTGTGCCTGAAGTAGTGCGGAGTGAGTGGCGTGACCCATCTGGCGCGTATATCCCAATCTTCATCCCAATCTGTTCGTTTTTGTTTTTCATTTTATTTCGCTTCTGTTCTCTTGGAGCCGCTAATCCTGCTCCATCAAGCGGACATACATGCGCTCAATGCTGGCCTTGATCATAGGGCTTCCATCGGCGCTGTGGAATATATATGTGCTGCCAATACCTCTTTGCTTTTCAAGTAAGTTTAAGAGAAATTCGGGTATTGGCACATACCGGTTTGCTGCATCCATTTTTAGTTCGTCCTCCTTCCCTGTCTGGAAATCGATATCACGCTGTATGTGGGTTTCCTTTTCATCAAAGTCTATATCACACCACTGTAAACCTAAGGCCTCCCCACGCCGTACTCCCATACCAAACAGAATGCCGAAAAGCAACCCTTCTGGATGTGTTTCCATTGTGCGAAGGATGGCGGCGGACTCCACTTGCGTGAAGGCCCGCTTTTCTCTAGGCTCGCCCTTGGGCGGCTTTTTAAGGGCGTCTGGGAGCATCGCCCTGGCCGGTCCTTTTTTTACCCTGGCGCTCTGCGTGCAGGGGGCGGGGTATTTGCTTGAAATCGTCCACGGAGGTCTGAAATCGTCATGTACGGAAATGTAAACGTGGTATTACTCGTGGTCATGAACAAAAAAGAAGGCCGGAAACCCTTGAGTCTCCTGCCTTTTTTCATGCGAAAAAACGTAGAATTTGATACAATCCACGGCTTTCGGTTGTTAGTCCGAGCAATCGTTTTTGAACAGGCAATGTGGGTGCAAATGGGTGCAGTCGTTGGGCTTTCGTTTTTCCATTCACACCCCTCATCGACGAACTGATGTTAGTTGTGATATTCCTTATTTCTCTTTTGCTCCAATGCTCTGTCTCAGAATAACGGTAAGGAAAAGAAGACCAAGGCCGAGGGTAATCGCATCGGAAATGGGCTGTGCCCAGATCAAACCTTCAAAGCCGGCGACATTCTTCATAATGAAAAGCAACGGGATATAGAGCAGTCCCTGTCGTGCAATCGAAAGCACCAGCGCCTCCTTCGCTTTTCCAAAGGCCTGAATGCCCGTCGTTGCCAGCATCTGAGGCCCTAAGACGATTAAGCTGAAAATACTGATGCGGAACACCAAAGCACCGGCTTGTTTGACATCTCCCAAGGGAGTGAAGATACCAACCATGTTGGGTGCCAGCAGCCAGAAAATGACCATCAGCGTGACGCCAATCCCGGTGGTCATGATCATACCGGTCTTGAAAACAGAACGAACACGGGCAAAGTTTCCTGCGCCGTAGTTATAGCCAACCAGCGGTTGACAGCCAGCCGAAAATCCCATGAACACAAAGGTACCGATGAACATCAGCTTGGAGGAGATGCCCATACCTGCCTTCAGCACATCATTATTGCCAACCAGATTATTCAGAATAATCATGGCGATGCTCATCAAAAACTGGCTCAGACATGCAGGGATGCCAATGGTGAAGATTTCCTTCCAGATTACAGCCTTGCGGGAAATATTGCGAACTGCCAGCTTGAGCAGCGCTTTCCCGGAGAGATAGTAGTAAGCATAGTACAGCATGGCACCCAGGTTGCCCAGAACGGTAGCCAGTGCGGCGCCACTCATCCCCATGTCAAAGGTAAAGATGAACAGGGGGTCCAACACCACATTGATGACTGTGCCGATCAGCATACCTGTCATGGAAGGCATCATTGCGCCTTCGGAGCGCAAAAGCTGCCCACCCGCATAGTTCAGCATAACGGGGACGGACCCCAGCAGCATGATGGAAACATAGTCATACGCATAGGGATATACCGCTTCTGAGGCACCAAGCCCGGTAATGAGGGGCTTGATGACAGCCATGCCGGCAACCATGACGATCACAGCCAGAACGGTGCAGATCATGATGCCGGTTGCCAGCGTGCGGTTGGCGGCATCATGATCTTTTCGACCGATACAGCGGGATATATAAGATGCCGCACCAGTTGACACAATAGTGGCAATGGCCATCTGGATCATAAAGATAGGTGTGGTGATGCTTGCGGCGGCAAGCTGGTTTTCGTCCTTAAGCAGGCCGATAAAGAAGGTGTCTACAAGGTTATACAGGATCTGTACCATCATACCCAGGACAACGGGAATGGCGAGCTTTAAAATGGCTTTTGCCACAGGAGCTTTGCTCATAAGTTCGGTTTGCTTATTTCCCATGTATTAATTTACTCCTTGCTTCCGGCAGCGATTAATAGACGCTGGCAATATTCTTCAAACTGCATCCATTCGTTTGGGCTTAGGGCAGTAGAAAGCCCCGATAGCCAGGTATCGTAGATGTCAACTACATTCCTGACGGCCTCGCGACCAGATGCGGTCAAGTTGATGATGTTCTTTCTGCGATTTCCCGGATTGGGGATGCGCTGTATATATCCCTTCAGTTCCAGTGACGACAGTGCCTTAGCGATCGTCGCCTTGTCCATCTGCAAAGCTGCTGCAACTGCATCCTGCGAAGAATCTGGATGACCGAATACGAAAACACAGATAAAATGCTCTGTGTCGGTAATGCCCGTATTCTTGATCGTTCGATGGCAGTCGTTATGGGCGTATTTCACGAGCGCATATAGATGATGAAACTGCATTTTCCCCTCCTAACAGTTGAATTTGCAACAGTTGAAATGGTAACATATATATTTTCTTCTGTCAATGGTTTCTATGTTGGATTGGGTGGAACAGCAGCGACGGATGAACGGAGAAAAACTGCAAAAATCAATAGCAAAAGCCGTTTGACATTGCAATTTGTAAGATATAAAGAAAAAGAGCCATGACTTCATATCAAAATCATAGTTCTTTCATGGTCTGGGTGAGAGGGTTTGAACCTGCATCCCTTTGGTTCCAAACCAGGTATGCATGTTCATTACTGACTGGTTACTGGCAACTGTGTCTAGGGCTTCATATACTCCTGCAGAACTTCGATGACCGCGTCATCATAATAGTATGGATAATCATAATTGGTGTTTACGCTGTAACTGCTATCTGCCGGAAGGATACAATCCGTCGTCGCACCGGGAAACAGTTCGGCCAAATTCTCAGCGCCTTTGTATATGATGACGTCACCGGTCCCGGACTTATCACCGAAAAGCGCCCAGGAGATATCATACTCCTTGAACAGTTCCATAATGGAGCGCGCATAGGCGACTCTGATGTCTTTGGGCAGGGAAGAGGCCGGCCAGCATGCAAGCAAGCATAGCCTCCTGACGACTCATCAATTCTTCACAAAGGCTGTCATCCAGGCCATGGGGCCTGAAGGTCTGGATTGGTAAGGGTCATTACGTCAAGCAGCATCGTACAGAACTCGCTGTAAGTGACGACTTTTTCCCAATCCTCACGCATATCTTCCGGCACGAAGCCATTCTTGATGGCGCGTTGTATCTCTGGATTGTCATCAGGTGCGATGGCCGATTCATGAGCGTTGACCTGTGGCAAAGCATCAGCTTCATCCATCAGTTCGATCTTCTCGGGAATAGACTCATAAAGACGAACCGCAGCTAGCACTGCTTCTTCCCGTGTTAGAAGATCGCCTGTCCGCAGGTCACCGTCAATCAATGTAAATAATGGAGTTCTGCTTATGAGCGATACCTGGCGCATACCATAAAAGGCACCTGCAATAATGTAGTTATCCCAATTACCGTATCATATTTATAATGGTTTGGCTGTTACATATCTATTAATCTTATTTTTTTTTGAACTTTAAGGTGAGACTATCTCTGGGACTAGTGTTGCAGTGATATCTGTAGTGCAACTTTTTTGCAACTTTTTATTTCATATGGAATCCGCTAAAGTCAATGAAAACCCTTGATTTCATTGACTGTTATATTTTTAATCGGCCAGGTATGTGTTGAACTTTGTATCGCCATGGACATAGTTGGTTGGCATGACCTCAGAAAAGGAAGCATTCGGTTCTGTTCCTGCTGTATCCCTAAAACTCATTGATTTCATTGACTTCTTAGATATGATGATTATTTTTTTCAATTTATTTAATCAAGGTGTCCGGAGTTCGAATCTCCGATGGGTCACCAATAATAAGCCCTTGAAAACATTCGGTTTTCATGGGAAATTTTTTTATTTGCATAACTTTTTTGAGACTCACTCCAAATGGGACACATTATAGAAAAGCAGAATAAAATAGAGTGGAGATACACTCCAAATATTGCGTAGGGTGAAATTTGTTATGAATGCAGAAGCCAATAATGGGTATTATCCTTCAGAATACTACTATGGTGATCCTCGCTCCTACGTTGATCCCCGCTACTACGGTGATTCCAACCCCTACGGCGATCCTCGCTCCTACGGTGATCCCCGCTACTACGGTGATTCCAACCCCTATGGGGATCCCCGCTACTACGGTGATTCCAACTCCTATGGGGATTCCCGCTCTCATGGCGATTCCAGCTCGATGATTGCAGCACCCAATTTTCCGGTCGAGCATAAGCCAATGCCGGAAAAGGAAAACAGGAAGCAGGCTGTACTGAATGCGGCCAGCGGAGGCGTCGGCCCCCTGCCGGTTTTTACAACTCTGTTGGCCGCCCCTCTCAACGTTGTATCCACTACAATTAATACTAAGGGCATCGGAAAAACAAACAACCTGCTGAAGTTTACCGGAATCATCAATCTGCCTTTGGGGATATCCGTAACATTTAACTTCCAAATCCACCGTGTGTTCAACAATGGCACTCCGATAGGAGTTGGCTCCACGTACACGTTTGCCACGACGGTAAACGTTTTGGAGTCGGAAGCATTTAGCTTCCAGTTCTTCGATGCGGATGTGCAGGAAGGCTCTTACACTTACTCTGTTAACTTATCGACGAATTCCATTGTCGATGTAACACCTGGGGCAACCATAAATGCCGTTCTTAGCGTACTTGCCGTTGCAGTATAAATGTATTTCCTTCTAAACCGGGACAGTCATTGGGGGCTGCCCCGGTATTTCTTTTTTCACATTATTTGTTGAATGTGTTTTAAAAAAATGTTAAGATATTATTATGCGGCAATGGGAAAACAAATGGCATCTTTTTCGTTATATTGCTGCGCAATCATTTTATACTTATTCATGCAAGGAGGTCATTTAATTGAAAAGGTTTTTATGCCTGTTGATGGTGGTATGCCTGATCGTATCGGTGCCTTTTGTATTGGCAGGCGCTGAAGGAACTGTGATCAAAAATCAAAAAAACAGGAAAATTGACGTTCAGGGCCGTGGTGGCGACAAGAATTTCCCTGTGAATCCAGAAATAACAGGTGAAAGCCCCGTAACAGGCCTTTCCTGGACTGGAACATATATGCCGATGCTGGTGCAGATCGATAATGACAATGGCGGTATCGGCGAGCGTGCACCCTGGGGGGCAAGCGACGCGGATATCATTTATGAAACGCCTCTTCATCAGGGAGGATATACACGCTTGTCATATCTATTCAGCGATGTTATACCCGAAAGCGTTGGCCCCATACGGTCTGCCCGTGTGACCCATGTGGAACTGCGCGAAGAGTGGGATGCCGGTTTCCTGTTTTACGGGGGGCAGCCTTCTGATGGAACAAGCATTTACAGAGCGTTTAGCAAAACAGGCGCCAGCAAAAAGGGCGTGCTATTTGACGGTACCGCAGGTGCGGGTAAACCGTGGAAGCAGTATTATGACCGTGTGAGCACCCTGCCCAATCCACATAATGCCCAGGCGAATGTAAAGGCCATACAAGCCCTGATCCCGGCCAAATTCAAGGCTCCGTCCCGGCCCTTCCTATTTACCGACGAACTGCCGGAAACGGGCGAACCGGCTTATAACATTTCCATCACCCAGAACAATGATACCTATTCCTCCAGTTTTAAGTACGATCCCACCGCCAATGTCTATTTCCGCTATGTTCATAACGAACCGTATATGGACAAAGCAGTAAGTACGCAGCTTTCCTTCTCCAATGTCATCATTCAGCGTACAAATGTAACCTATTCGGAGGGCGTATCGGAAAGGCCTGTGACGAAAAATGTCGGTTCCGGCAACGCAGATATCTTTATGGGTGGCAAGTATATTGCAGGCTATTGGATGCGCACGGGTATGAATCAGCGCACTGTCTTCTTTGACCAGGATGGCAATGAGCTGAAGCTTCAAAGAGGAAAGACTTTTATCAGCATCATCGATTACAGCAATCCTGTCACCTATACGGCGGAATAATCGAAGGCCCGGTTGATACTTCACAGTGTCTGGAAAAACCTCATGCGGTTTCGCATGGGGTTTTTTAGATTTCCGAAAATAAAAATCCCCCTCCGGGTGGCCCGGAGGGGGTGCTGGCGTTGCGGGAAACACTTGGAGGGCAAGGTTTGTGCGCAAGCGCCCGGAGTTTCGGTATTGCCGGCTGCCGGGAGCGCATTTTGAGCCTTTGCCCAAGCGCGCTTAAACCGGTTTCAGGCCTGCATCCATAAGAATTTTTGCGATATGAAGAAGTTCCTCATGGCTGTCTTTGCTCCAGAGGTGGCAATAGCCAAATTGTGTGATCCACTGCACGGTGTTGATATCAAGATTGGTGCAGGTGATGACGGTATCATCGCCAATCCGCACGTTTTTCTGGGAACCGTCATCAATTTCAAAGAATACGCTGGAGGCTACAGAATTGATGTATTCCTTGTTTACCGCGGAAATCTGAATGCTGATGTCATTGCCGCTGCCATCCAATACAATAAGGGTCAGCAGGCTGTCCGTTTTCGTTTTGTACAAGTCGCCTGACCGTAAGGCATAATTTTCAAGCAGGGGCTTAAACGCTTTTTCACTATCTATGGATAGGGCCAGCAATTCTTCCGCGCTGGCGATGACGATGGTCTCGTCCTGCCATTCTTCCTCTGTTTCATCCTGCAGTGAAGAATCTTTTTCCTTATATGCTTTCGCTTTCAGTTTACCTATATTTCCGTCTTTTTCTACAGGCGTTTGAAAAGAGAGGATACCGTTTTGCGCGGAAAAGATGCGCAAAAAACTGTTCCACTGGAATGCATTGGCGACGCCAAAGGTACCGGCGGCTACCATCATAAGGCCGGCGGCTAAGGCGGCCGTGCGTTTTACCATCCGCCGCCTTGCAGTACGAACCTTATTCGCGATATCCAAGGCTTCGGCATTGTGCATGGTCTGCTCATAGGCAGTATCGGCGGCTGCAATATCCTGCACGGAATCAAGCTGCTTATCTATCCATTCCGTATCCATATCATGAAGCGGCCGGTCCAGCTGGCTTAGGACCTTGCGCATGGAGTCGTCAATTTGTATGTTCTGGGCGTCCGTATGCTTGTTGGGGCCCATGATAATGCTCCTTTCACTATATACATGTATCTGCGGCCTGCTATTTGGACACAGTTTGAAATTTTTCTTCCTCCATGAAATGGACCAGTCGCTGATGAAGCCTGTAAATGCGCTTCTTGAGAGTCTTCTCATTTACGCCATAATCTTGGCACAGCGAAGGAATGTCCTGCGGGTTTTGATACAGATGATGGTAGAGCAGCCGGTCCCTGTTTGAAAGCTTGTCAAGAAATGGCCGTATGGCATCCGACGGCTCTCCGGCCAATAGGGCTTCCAAAACATCTTCCGACTGCGGATGGAAGCACTCCGCGATATGGATATCGTCCAGGCTCATGGCCTGCATCTTTTGCATATAAAGCTGTTTACGCAGGAAATTGTTGAAAGTATACCGCACGGTTTTATACAGCCAGGCGCGTACCTGGGGATGGTTTTGAAGCTCTTCCCGCTTCATCCATGCGGTGAAAAATACCTGCTGCGTCAGATCAGCCGCCATAGAAATGTCAAAACCCGCGCCATTCATCAAATATCTGCATAGCCTTAGAACATGTTCGTACTCCTCAAGGGCAACGGAATCGAACCATGTCCTTAATCGTATGTCGTCCGGCATAAGAACCTCACGTTGCTTTTGTATCGTCTCATTATACCATGAAACGGTTTATATTGCCATTTTATTGCCATATTGCGCACATACCGTCCGCTTTCATGGGACTATGGGATAAACGCATGAAAAGCCGGGAAAAATTTGCTTGCCTTTTGGGAGAAAGAATGGTATTACTAAAAGGAATCAAAAAAAGGATCATAAACCCATAAATTGGAAGGAGCCGCCCCGTGGAGATCAATTGGTATCCGGGACACATGGCACGGGCCAAACGTCTGCTCAGCCAGCAGTTGGGAAAAGTGGATGTGGTGGTGGAACTGTGCGACGCGAGGCTGCCCCATGCCAGCCGCAATCCCGACCTGGACAAACTGATCCAGAATAAAAAGCGTGTACTGCTTTTGAATAAGGCCGATCTGGCCGATCCCAAGGAAACAAGTGCGTGGCTTAAGTATTTTAAGAATCAGGGAATCCCAGCGCAGCCTTTCATATCTACAGGCGGAAAGGCCAAGGATATACTTACGCTGATTGAAGAGGCCGCCCGGGAGGCGGTGGAGCGTGCTGCCCAAAAGGGCATGCGGAAAACCGTGCGCGTCATGGTGGTAGGCGTGCCCAATGTAGGGAAGAGCACGCTTATCAACCGCTTAAACGGTGGCGCTGCTGCCAAGGTAGGGGACAGGCCTGGCGTCACCAGATCCAATCAATGGGTAAAAGTGACGCCTTATCTGGAATTGCTTGATACACCTGGTATGCTCTGGCCTAGGCTGGACGACCAGCGGGCTGCAAGGAGGCTTGCGTATATCGGCACGATCCGTGACCAGGTGGTGGATGTGCCGATGCTTGCCATTAGGCTGCTGGAGGACTTGGTGGCCGTGCGCCCGGATGCCGTTTCGGAGCGGTTCAAGCTTTCGGATACCTCCCTGCGTGGCGTAGAACTGCTGGAAGGGGTTTGTCACGGCCGCGGCTGGCTGATGAAGGGCGGCGTGGCGGATACTGACCGGGGCGCCGCTGTGGTGCTGGATGAATTCCGGGCCGGAAAATTGGGGCGCATCACTCTGGAATTGGTAAGGGATGAAAAGCCTGCCATAATCCGTTTGGCTATAAGGGCCGGGGAAGAAAAAACACCCGAAACGGTAAAGGAGCACACACGCGATGAAGCGCCAGCAGCGCCTGATGGAATTGATTAAAACAGATGAGCCATTGTGGGCCATGGGCGTCCTTTTTGCAGGTATGGATGAGGCGGGCCGCGGTCCGCTGGCTGGGAACGTGGTAGCCGCGTGTGTGGCCATGCCGCCGGAGCCACTGCTGGAATGGGTGGATGACAGTAAAAAGTTGTCTCCAAAGCGCCGGGAAATCGTGTATGAGCAGATTATTAAGACGGCATTGTATGTGGGCGTAGGTGAGGCTACGCCTGCGGAAATCGACCGAATCAATATCCTGAATGCTACCAAGGAAGCTATGCGCCGGGCGGCAGCAAACGTGCCGGCAAAGCTCTTTTTGATAGACGCTTTGCAAGGTCTGGGTCTCAATGGCGAGGAGCGTGGCATCATCCATGGAGATGCGCTGTGTTACGCCATTGCCGCGGCCAGCATCGTGGCCAAGGTGACGCGGGACAGACAGATGGAAAAACTGGAGGAGCAGTACCCCGCTTACGGCTTTTTGCAGCACAAGGGATACGGTACACCTCCGCATATCGCCGCTTTGAAAGATTATGGACCCTGCCCCGCCCACCGCCGGAGCTTTATCGGGAGCTTTGTATGACGGGAGCCGTGGAAAAGGGGCGGCAGGGGGAAGAACTGGCCTTAAAATACCTGATGGGAAAAGGCTATCGCCCGGTGGAAAGGAACTTCCGTGCCTTGGGCGGCGAAGTTGACGTTATCGTGGAACTGGATATGCTGCTTGTCTTTGTGGAGGTCAAGTACCGCCTAAGAGGATCAAGCGGCGCCGGAATGGAAGCGGTGACGCAAAAAAAACAAAGGCGCATCATAAAGGCTGCCGGGGAATACTTGATGAAAACGGATCAGTTTACGAGGCCTTTGCGCTTTGATGTGGTGGAGATCACAAAAGAGGGCGTGGTCCATGTGGAAAACGCCTTTTCCGGCGACTGGTCCTGACAGAATACCCTGCTGCATGCTGCGGGGATCCATGTATAAGGAGCCTGTATCCATGAACCGAAAGTTTCTCTTCTACTTGATATATTCTCTCTGCCTCGCGATTTTGCTGATGCCATCATTGGCTTTGGGCCAGGCGGCTGAAGATAACCTGCTTGCGAACGGAAGCTTTGAAATGCTGGATGCTTCCGGAAAGCCTGCGAAATGGTTTACGCAAGCTTACATCAACGACCCGGGATATACGGAATACAACGTGACAGGCGGAGCCAAGGATGGGCAAAATGCCGTACTGGTCGAGAATTTCGGCGCAAATGACGCCAGGTTTGCCCAGATTGTATCCGTTGAACCAGATACCGTATACAAGCTCAGCGGTTTTGTGCATACCGAAGGCATTCCTGACGCCGGCATGGGAGCCAACCTTTCTGTGGCCGATGTGTACGTGTTTTCTGAAAGCGTCTATGGCACACAGGAAGGCTGGCAGGAACTGACGCTGTACGGGCGGACAGGACCCGGCCAGAATACCGTCACCGTGTTTGCGAGGCTTGGCGGCTACAGCGGTGAAAGCGAAGGCAAGGCATACTTCGACGATATCCGACTGACAAAGATGGAAGAGGCCGTTCCTTCCGGTGTGATTGTAACGGACTGGTTTAAATCGGCAGCGCCTTTGGAGGACACTTCAGTAGATGAAAATGAAGGGGAATCAAGGCCTTATTGGCCGCAATTGATACTGCTTTCCCTGTGCTTTCTTGCATTGTCGGCTTTTTTGATACCATACCTGCAAAAGAATACGGCGCCGGATAAGCTTACAAGGGAGCCGGAGGGGAATGAGACGCTTGCAGTTACGCTTTTATTGCTTGCGGCTTTTGCCCTACGCTTGATCCTTTCAGTGAAAGTGCCCGGCCATGAGGTGGACATCAATTGCTTCACAGGTTGGGGCAGTATGATGCTTGATGGCGGCCCGGCCAAATTTTATGTGTCCGGCAACTTTGCCGATTATCCGCCGGGTTATCTGTTTGTTCTGTGGCTGAACAGCGCCATCGCCAATCGGTTCGGCCCCTTAAGCCAGGGCATGGAGATGCTGAACCTCAAATTCGTGCCTATTCTTTGTGATGTGCTGGCCGCTATGGTCCTTTACGGGGTAGGAAAGAAAAAACTCCCCGTTAAAGCTGCCGCTGCTATGGCTGCCCTGTACGCATTCAATCCCGCAGTTGTCATCAACGGCGCGGCCTGGGGCCAGGTGGACAGCGTGCTGGCCCTTGGGTTATTGCTTGTAGCCGTGTTTGCCATGGAGCGCAGATGGGATAAGGCGCTGCCAGTGTACATGCTGTGCGTGCTGATAAAGCCGCAGGCGCTTATGCTGGGACCGCTGGGACTTACAGCCCTTCTGCTGGAGATGTTCCGCAAAGATGAAAAACTGCCTTGGAAGCAGGTTGGATTTGGCCTTTTATGGTCCCTGGTAGTTGCCGCAGTGATCGTGATCCCTTTTTGCGTAAAACAGGAAGGTTCATGGTTCTTTCAGAAGTTTGAGTGGCTGTATCAATTGTACAGGGGCACGCTTAGTTCTTATCCCTATCCCACGGTGAACACCACGAATTTGTATTACTTGGTGGGGCAAAATTGGGGATCGCTTAAGGCGGCCGCAAACATAGCCATTCCTCTTGGCATGGCGTTGATAACAGGCGCATTGTGCTTTTGGCAGTTTTCCACGATCGCAAAGCGCAAAGGAAATCTTTTCACAAAGTACGCGCATCTTGTTTTCCAGGCGCTGGCTTTTGTTGTCTTCGTTGTCTTTGCAGCCATAAACGCGGACTATGGCACCCTGGGAACGGCGCTGATGGTTCTTACGATCCTGTGGGTGGTGCTTACCTATCTTAGGGGGAACCATATAGGTAATCTGCCCCTAATGGGTGGTATCCTGTTTATTGGCCTGTACGTACTGGGAATAAAGATGCATGAGCGGTATCTGTTCCCGGCGCTGGTGCTGCTGTCGCTGGCGTATCTTCAAAAGCGTGACTGGCGCATCCTGCTCGTGCTTACAGGGTTTTCTGTCACTACCTTTGTAAACGTAGGCATCGTATTGGACAACACCATCCGCCTGGGCAGGGAGTTGGGGCATTTAAACCCGGACACCCACGGCTTAAGCGTGATATTGTCCATACTCAACTTGGCTCTTTGCTTCTTTGCCTTCTATACTGGGGAAGTGCTATGCGCCGGGGGGCAAACGGAACGTTCTATGGCCCGTTTGTTCGGGAAGGCCGACAGAGCAGCGGCCGAGATCCAAAGAAAAACCGCGCTGATTTCGCCCCGTGACGCGCGCCTTCACTTAAGCAGGCTGGATGCGATCCTGATGATAGGTGTCACCTTGGCCTATACAGTACTGGCTTATTGGAACCTGGGCAGCATGAAGGCGCCCCAGACCGCCTGGGTATCCACTAAGGCGGGAGAGCAGGTGGTGCTGGACCTGGGCGCCGAAAAGAACTTTCAAATGCTCTATTTCGGCGGTATCAACCATTACGATTTTTCCGTTGCGGTAAGTTCCGACGGCGCTGTATGGTCTGAGGAATATCCCGCCAGGATGCAGGAGGGTAACTGTTTCCAGTGGCAGTACTTGGTATATGCCAATCAGGTGGACGCTTCCGTATCCTATACCAGCACGCCACGGGATCTGACCGGCCGGTATGTGCGTGTCACAGCGTCCACCATCGGCTTGAATCTGAATGAAATATTGCTACGTACTGCGGATAAACAAGTTCTGCCGGTTGCATTGCGTTCCCATACAGGCAACAATCCCGGGTCCAGCGTGGGCAAACCGCCCGAGAACCTGCTGGATGAACAGGACACCCTGGAAGGGGAGCCGGGCTTCTATACCGGCACATATTTCGATGAAATTTATCACGTCCGCACCGCGTATGAGCATGCCCATAACATCCCCCCCTACGAAACATCCCATCCCCCTTTGGGCAAGGTGATGATGAGCTGGGCGGTGATGGCCTTGGGCATGACGCCCTTTGGCTGGCGGTTTGCCGGTACGCTGGCGGGGGTGCTGATGCTGCCGGTGATGTACCTTTTAGGCAAGCAATTGACGAAGCGCACCGATCTTGCAGCCGCTGCCATGCTGCTGCTGACTTTTGACTTGATGCACTTTACGCAGACGCGCATTGCTACCATCGACAGTTTTGCGGTGCTCTTCATCATGCTGTCGTACCTATGCATGTTCCGCTACCTGTTGATGGATTTCTGGGGTACCCCGTTTTGGAAGACGCTTGTTCCCCTGGCATTGTCGGGTCTGTTCATGGGGCTTGGCATCGCAGATAAGTGGATTGGTATTTACTCGGGAGCGGGGCTTGCCATCCTCTTCTTCTGGAGCTGCTGGCGGCACTTTAAGGAAGCCCGCGAGGCCCCCAATATGTTGGGCCATCAAAAAGCTGTGCCGGCAGACAGGCGGGAAGCGATAGTTAAGGCGGCTCAGGAAGGCTTTTCGAGGATCTTTGCAACCTGTTTGTGCTGCCTGTTCTTCTTTGTTGCGGTGCCCGCTGTCATCTACTACCTGTCCTACATTCCCTATTTTGCCCCCAGCGGCGGGGTGACGGTGCAAAAGATCATCGAGGCGCAAAAGGGCATGTGGTCCTATCACAGCACGCCGGGCCTTGGCGCTGACCATCCCTTCCAGTCGCCTTGGTGGGAGTGGCCCTTGATTTTAAAGCCCATGTGGTACTTCAAGGGTGACTATGTGCCTGACGGTACAGGCTCCACCATTTATGCCATGGGCAACCCGGCCGTATGGTGGGCTGGTTTTGCGGCCCTTTTGATCGTGTTTGCTGTCTTTGTAAAGCGCCACGCTTGGCGTACGGCTGGGGAAGGGCTGATTCATGCACATACAAGGGAACGGGATATTGTGCCGGCGATGCTTTTGATAGGCTTTGCCAGCCAGTACATGCCCTGGGTGCTTGTGCCCCGTTCCACGTTCATCTACCATTATTTTGCCAGCGTGCCTTTCATTATCCTGTGCACGGTGGTCTGTATGAGGTGGCTCAAGGATAAATGGAAGGAAGGGTACGGTCCCCTTCTGTGGACGCTGGTGGCGGTTTCCGCCATCCTGTTCATCGCGTTCTATCCATATGCCAGCGGCGTGACCACACCTACAGCCTGGCTGGATGCTATGAAGTGGTTCCCCAAGATTTATTATTGATACAAAGGATGCAAAGGAGACGGGACCATGCTTTCCCAAACCCTGGGCTACGGCTTGAGTGGTGTGGACGGCTTTGCCGTAAAGGTGGAGGTGTTCATCACCAACGGGCTTCCGGCACTGGATGTGGTTGGACTGCCTGATGCCTCGGTGAAGGAAAGCCGGGACAGGGTTCGTGCTGCCATCATGAACAGCGGCTTTCGCATGCCCGTGGCCAGGGTGACGGTGAATTTGGCCCCCGCTGATGTGCGCAAGGAAGGCCCGGCCTTTGACCTGCCATTTGCCATTGGCGTATTGCAGGCCAGCGGTCAGGTTGCATTTCCAAGCCTTGACAATGTGCTGCTGATTGGGGAATTGTCATTGCAAGGAGAACTGAATCCCGTGCGCGGCGCGCTGCCTATGGTGATCAGCGCCCATGAGCACGGTATATATCAGGTGGTTCTGCCATCAAAGAATGCCAAGGAAGTTGAAAGCATTCAGGGCATGCAGGTGTTTCCTGCCGCCAATTTAGCGGAGGCGGTCCGCCACCTTACGGGTCAAAACCTGATACCGGCGCAGATTCAGCGCAGCTACGAAAGCTGCCTTCAAGACACGTCTGAGACAAATGATTTGGGCCAGGTCAGGGGGCAGTCAGCCGCACGCCGGGCGCTGGAGATTGCCGCGGCCGGCGGGCATAATCTACTCATGATTGGCGTTCCTGGCAGTGGTAAGACCATGCTGGCCCGCTGTCTGCCTGGAATATTGCCGCCCATGACCTTTGCCGAGGCGCTGGAAACGACAAGGCTTCATTCCATTGTGGGCGATCTGCCAGCCGAAGGAGGGCTTATGATTAAGCGGCCCTTCCGCGCGCCGCATCACAGCGCTTCCCTGCCCGCATTGGTTGGTGGAGGACAGGCTGCCAGGCCTGGGGAAGTATCCCTGGCCCACAACGGCGTCTTGTTCCTGGATGAGCTGCCGGAGTTTTCCCGAAATGCTCTGGAAGCGCTTCGTCAGCCTTTGGAGGATGGGGTGGTATCGGTATCCCGCGTCCAGGCTCAGTCCCGCTATCAGGCCAGGTGTATGCTGGTGGCCAGTATGAATCCCTGTCCCTGTGGTTTTTACGGAAGCCGGGTGAAGCAATGCCGCTGCAATCCCCATGAGATCAGGCGGTATCTGGACAGGATCAGCGGCCCGCTGCTGGACCGCATCGATATTCAGGTAGAAGTGGACGCGGTACCTGTGGAAGAAATTCAGGCTACAGGCCGGGAGGAATCCTCCCAAGCTGTTAGGGAGCGGGTTCAGAATGCAAGGCATATGCAGCAGGAGCGTTACCGCGAGGAAAACATCTTCTGCAATGCACAGCTGGATGCCAGGCAATTGAAAAAGTACTGCGCTTTGTCCCCGGGTGCGCAGGAGGTACTTCACCTGGCCATGGCTCGCTTTGGTATGAGCATGCGGGCTTACGGCCGGATTTTGAAGGTGGCCCGTACCATTGCCGATCTTCGGAATGATGATGCCATTTCTACCGCCGACGTGGCGGAGGCCATCCAATACCGCAACCTGGACGGGAAATATTGGAGGTAGCCCATGGCATATACCATGGAGGAAAGATGCCGAATCTGGCTGAGCAAGGCTGACATGGCCAGCCGGAAGATGGGCAAGCTTCTGGAGATTTACGGAAGCGCGCAGGCGGTTTGGGAAACCTTTGCGCCGGATATGGAAAAGGTGCTGGGGCCCCAAACGTACCGTGCGCTCAAGGAATATCATGACGAGAGTTTGCTTGAGCAACTTGTAGGTGCCATGGAAGAAAAGGGAGTCCGTGCGCTGTTTCCAGAGGACGGGCTGTATCCGCCGCTGCTTCAGTGCATCTATTGTCCGCCGCCCATTCTGTATGCGCTTGGAGACCCCGCCATATTAAATGGCAAAACCATCGCGCTGGTAGGCACCCGTACACCCAGCAGGTACGGGCAGGACATGGCTTTTTCCCTGGGGAAGGAGCTTGGCCAAAATGGCGTGACGGTTGTCAGCGGCTTTGCAAGAGGCATTGATACCGCCGCCCACTCGGGCTGCCTTCAAGGCGGAGGAAAGACCGCGGCGGTGCTGGGCTGCGGCCTGGACATTGTATATCCGCCGGAAAACGTTTTGCTATTTAAAAGCGTGCTGGAGTCGCGCGGGCTGTTCCTGTCGGAATATCCTTTGGGATCCAAACCAGCCAACTATCATTTTCCCGACCGCAACCGCATATTAAGCGGCGTTAGTGGTGGTGTAGCGCTGATAGAAGGCCGGCTGAAAAGCGGCGGCATGATAACTGTGGGCCATGCGCTGGAACAGGGAAGGGAAGTCTTCGCGCTGCCGGGCCCGGTTAACAGGGAAGGCTCGGAGGCGCCCCATATGATCATTCGGGAAGGTGCGCGGCTCGTGACATGCGGAAGGGATATTCAGGAGGATATGGGCTGGCTTGCGCAGGATAAGCCCAATGAGCGTAAGGAGCCGGAAACGCTTCTTCATCCCGGGCAGGAAAAGGTTAACCTGCTTTTGCGCAGGGAAGACTTGACCTTTGAGGAATTGGCAATAAAACTTGCCATGGACACGGCTCCGCTTAATTCGCTCTTGACAATCATGGAGCTTGCAGGAATAATAAAGAAATCCGCTGGAAACCTCTACTCCTTGGCGGACCATTCTTTTTAAATTAAGCAGCTAAGCAGCTGTATGTTATGCATGGAGGGCATCTTTGTGGCAACAGAAACCAAGCTGGTTATCGTGGAATCGCCTGCCAAGGCGCGGACAATCGCAAAATTCCTGGGCAAAGGGTACAAGGTGGAGGCTTCCCAAGGCCATATCAGGGACCTTCCCAAATCTCAAATCGGTGTGGATGTGGATCACGATTTTGATTTGAAATATATTACCATCAGAGGCCGGGGCAAAATTCTGACCAAGATCCGCAAGGAAGCCAAGAATGCTTCCCAAATATTGCTGGCAACCGACCCTGATAGGGAAGGAGAAGCGATTTCCTGGCATCTTGCCCAGACGCTGGGACTGGATACGGAAAAGCCTTGCCGTATCGAATTCCACGAAGTCACGAAAAAGGCTGTTCAAAATGCGCTTCGCTCACCGCGCCCCATCGATATGGGCCGTGTGGACGCCCAGCAGGCCCGCCGCGTTCTGGACCGGCTGGTAGGCTATAAAATCAGCCCGCTTCTATGGGCCAAGGTAAAGAAGGGGTTATCCGCAGGGCGCGTACAAAGCGTTGCTACACGCATGGTGGTCATGCGGGAGCAGGATATAGAGGCATTCATTCCTGAGGAATATTGGGATATATCCGCTCAGGCGCAGTGCTTTTCCAGCCGCGGGAAAAAGGTTCATTTCGATGCGCGCCTTACATCCCTGGATGGGGTGAAGAGCGAGGTCAAAACCCAGCAGGATGCCGAAAAGGCGGTGGAGCGCATAAAAGGCGCCCGCTTTGCCGTGTACGGCGTGAAAAACGGGGAGCGGAAAAAGACGCCTGCGGCGCCCTTTACCACATCCTCCTTGCAGCAGGAGGCCAGCCGCAAGCTGGGCTACACCACCGCCAAAACCATGCAGGTGGTACAGCAGCTTTATGAAGGCATCGAACTGGAGGGAAAGGATATCCAGGGTCTTGTGACCTATATCCGTACCGACTCCGTACGCATCAGCGACGATGCCATGGAGGCGGTCCGCCAGTATATTCCTGAGCGCTTCGGCCCGGAATACCTGCCGGAAGTGCCCAACGAGTTCAAAGGCCGCAAGAACGCCCAGGAGGCCCATGAGGCCATCCGGCCCACGGATGTCCGCCGCACGCCTGAAAGCATCAAATCGTTCCTCACCAAAGAGCAGTTCAACCTATACCGCTTGATCTATTCCAGGTTCCTGGCCAGCCAGATGATGCCGGCGCTGTATGATACCCTTACACTGGACATCGGCGGCAACGGCGTGGGTCTGCGCTTTTATGGCGAGCACAAAAAATTCCCCGGTTTTACTTCCGTATACGAGGAAGGCAGCGACGAAGAGATTCAAAGCAGCGAAACTACCTTGCCGCAATTGAAGGAAGGCGACGCGGTGGTGGTGGAGGATGTTGTAAGTTCCCAGCACTTCACCCAGCCCCCGGCCCGCTACACCGAGGCTTCCCTGGTTAGGGCGCTGGAGGAAAAGGGCATCGGCCGCCCCAGCACCTATGCTCCCACCATCACCACCATCATTGCAAGAGGTTATGTGAGCCGTGAGAAAAAGCGGCTGTATCCCACAGAACTGGGCCGTATGGTCACCGATATGATGGAGCAGTATTTTTCAAAAATCGTGGATACGGAATTTACGGCCGAGCTGGAAGACGAGCTGGACGAAGTGGAAGAGGGCAAGACCGACTGGCGCGATATTTTGCGCACCTTCTATCCGCCCTTTGAAGAGACGCTAAAAAAGGCTGAGGAACAGGTGGAAAAGGTACACATCGCAGACGAGCCCAGCGATATCCCCTGTGAAGTGTGCGGCGCCATGATGGTGTACAAGATGGGCCGCTTCGGCAAATTCCTGGCCTGCCCCAACTTTCCCGAATGCCGGAATACAAAGCCTATCATTAACTATATCGAAGCGTCCTGCCCCAAGTGCGGAAAAAGGCTCATGGAAAAGACAAGTAAAAAGAACAGGAGATTCTACGGCTGCGAAGGATATCCCGAGTGTGATTTTGTAAGCTGGGAATTGCCTGTTATGGAGCACTGCCCCCAGTGCGGAAGCCATATGACGGAAAAGGTAGGCCGCAAAGGAGAAAAATGGCACTTGTGCGCCAATGAGACATGCCGCCACCGGGTAAAGGTCGCCTCCGCTCAGGCGGAGGAGGACATAGAGGAATGATAAGCGCAACGGTGATCGGCGCGGGGCTTTCTGGCACGGAAGCCGCATGGCAATTGGCAAGCCGGGGCATTCCCGTAACCATCGTTGAGATGAAGCCGGAGAAATATACGCCAGCCCATCACGCACCGGTCATGGCGGAACTGTGCTGCTCCAACAGCCTGCGCTCGGACAGGCTTACCAATGCGGTGGGTTTGCTCAAAGAGGAAATGCGCCTTCTTGACTCCCTGGTCATGAAGGCGGCGGATGCAACAAAGGTACCTGCCGGCGGCGCGCTGGCGGTGGACAGGGAAGGATTTTCAAAGTACATTACCGATGCTTTGGAAAATCATCCTCTGGTTAAGGTTTTGCGCCGGGAAGTGACGGAAATACCCGGCGGGCCAGCGATCATTGCTACTGGGCCTTTGACCAGTGAGAAGCTGGCGGAGGCCATTTTGCAATTGCCAAACATGACGGCGCTGCATTTTTACGATGCAGCAGCGCCCATCGTGACGCTGGAGTCATTGGACATGGACAAGATTTTTCGTCAGTCCCGGTATGACCGTGGCGAGGATTATCTTAACTGTCCCATGGATCAAGCGCAATATGATGCGTTTGTGCAGGTGCTTCTTGAAGCAGAAACGGCGCCGGTGCATGGCTTTGAGGAAAACATGGTCTTCGAAGGCTGCATGCCTGTGGAGAGCATGGCCCGCCGCGGGCATATGGTGCTTGCCTTCGGGCCTTTGAAACCTGTTGGTTTGAAAGATCCCCGTACCGGCCGGGAGCCCTATGCCGTGGTTCAATTGCGCCAGGATAATCATGAAGGAACGCTTTTTAACCTGGTAGGATTTCAGACGAGGCTTAAGTTCGGAGAGCAGCAACGCGTGTTTGGCATGATCCCGGGCCTTGATAATGCCGTGTACGCCCGCTACGGGGTGATGCACCGCAATACGTTTTTGCATAGCCCCGGCTTGCTTGATGAAACATATCAAGTAATCAATCAGCCCGGTTTATATTTTGCCGGGCAGATGACCGGCGTGGAAGGGTATGTGGAAAGTGCCGCCAGTGGCCTTGTAGCCGGCCTTTCCCTGGCCTGCCGCCTGAAGGGCAAGGAGCCGCCGGCCTTCCCGAGAGCCACCGCCCTGGGGGCCATGGCCCAATATATATCCACACCGAATCGCGATTTTCAGCCCATGAACTGCTGTTTTGGCCTGATTGATTCATTGCCTGTAGAGCCGGGGAAAAAGCCGATCCGCAACAAGCTACAAAGATACGAGGCCATCGGCAGGCGCTCACTGGCCATAATAGGGGATTTGGCCGCCCAATTGAGGGATTTGAACGGCAAAGAGTGACATGTATAACGGTTTATGGTACGCTTGAGACAAGGAGGACGACACTATGATCAAAAGAATGCTTGCTGTCTGCTTAACGATGCTTTTGCTTGTATCATCACTACCCGCCATGGCGCAGGATACGAAGGAAGACTTTGCACTTCAGTTTGCCAAGGATATGATGAGCGGCGAAAAGAACACGGAATTGTATGAATTGTTTACGGATGAGGTAAAAGCTCAGCTTCCGCAGGATGCCTTTTCCGGGATCTGGCCTCAACTGACTGTTATGTGCGGTGCGTTTGAGGAATTCGGAAGCCTGCAAACACAGCAGGTTTCAGGCCTTACGGTTTATTTGCAGCGGCTTAATATGGGCAAACAGGACCTGATCATGCAGCTTGCTGTGAATGAAGCGGGGAAAATAGCGGGCATCAACTTCACCCCAGCTCCCAAGGATGAAGAGACTGCCCCCAAGACTTATGATCTTCCTGAAGGAATCGTGGAAGAAGAAATCACCGTGGGGGAAGGCGAATGGGCGCTTCCTGGTACGCTGACGCTGCCCGAAGCGGGAAGCGCATTTCCCGCTGTGGTACTCGTGCACGGCTCCGGCGCCAATGACCGGGATGAAACGGTTGGCTCCACCAAGATGTTCAGGGATTTGGCCTGGAAGCTTGCTAAGAACGGCATCGCCGTGCTGCGCTATGACAAACGCACCTTTGTGCATGGTTCCAAGATAACGCCTGAAATGCAGGTTACTTTTAGCGTCAAAGAGGAAACAGTTGATGATGCGCTGCTGGCCGGAAAACTGCTTGCGTCCGACAGCCGCATTGACAACACAAAAATCTTCCTGATTGGCCACAGCATGGGCGCCATGCTGGGGCCTCGCATCGTATCGGAAGGAAGCGGCCTGTATGCCGGCATGGTTTTAATCAGTGGTACGCCTCTTCCGCTTACCGATATCATTATCGCCCAGAATAAGGACATACTTTCCAAGCTGACTGAAGAAAAGCGCGCCGCGGAACAGCCGAAATTGGATGCTGAGCTTCAAAAGCTGAACGATTTCCTGAAGATGTCGGCTGAGGAAACGAAATCTGTCACCGTCTTTGGCATGCCAGGCTATTATCTGTATGAGATGCTTAAGTTTGATCCAGCGGCGCTTATACTTAAGCTTAAGCTGCCCACACTGATCATGCAGGGGGGCAAGGACTTTCAAGTAACTGTGGGAAACGGGTTGGATGCGTGGGAAAAGGCTGTGGGGGATCAGGAATTTGTAACCTTCAAGCTGTATCCAGAGCTCAACCATCCTATGATGGCTTATACCGGAGACCCGGCGCTTCAATACACTTTGCAGGAATACAATACCCCCGCAAACATGGATGAGACGGCGGAGAACGATATTATCAACTGGATTTTAAGCCACTGAAGAAAGGAATTTATTGTTTATGGCCATGATGGGAACCACCATCTGTGCCGTGCGCCGCGATGGTGTTACAGCCATTGCCGGCGACGGGCAGGTAACCATGGGTGAAAACGCTATATTCAAATCCACCGCCAAGAAAGTGCGCAGGCTGTATCACGGCCAGGTGGCCGTAGGCTTTGCCGGCTCCGTGGCCGATGCATTCACGTTGTGCGAGCGCTTTGAGGATAAGCTGACCCAGTGCGGCGGCAATCTGGAGCGGGCGGCCGTGACACTGGCCCAGGACTGGCGCAGCGACAAGGTGATGCGGCAGCTGCAGTCTATGATGATCGTGGCGGACAAGGAAAGCATGCTGATTTTAAGCGGCACCGGCGAAGTGATCGATCCGGACGATGGAGTGGCCGCCATCGGCTCCGGTGGCAATTATGCCCTGGCCGCCGCAAGGGCCCTGGTGCAAAATACGAACCTGACCGCTCCCGAAATTGCGGAAAAAGCGCTGCGCATCGCCTCTTCCATTTGTGTGTTCACCAATGGGAACATCACTGTGGAAGTGGTTTAATGGAGGTACGATTCATGAAGACGTTGACGCCCCGGGAAACGGTGCGGGAATTGGACAGATACATCATCGGCCAGGAGGAGGCCAAGCGGGCCGTGGCCATTGCGCTGCGCAACCGCTACCGCCGCGCCCAGGTGGAGGAAAGCATCCGGGAAGAAATATATCCTAAGAACATCCTTATGATCGGGCCTACAGGTGTTGGCAAGACAGAGATAGCCCGTCGCCTTGCAAAGCTGGTGGACGCGCCGTTTATCAAGGTGGAAGCCACTAAGTTTACCGAGGTGGGCTATGTGGGCCGGGATGTGGAAGGCATCATCCGCGACCTTACAGAAAACGCCGTGCGCATGGTAAAGGAAGAATTTGAGAAGAGGGTTCAGGTAAGGGCGCAGGTACTGGCTGAAGACAGGCTGGTAACAATCCTCACGCATCCGCCGAAAAAAAGCGGCAGCAATCCCCTGGAGTTTTTGTTGGGCAATAAAAAAGAACCGGAGCTGACAGGCGAAGAGCAGCAGAAGCTTTCCGCCAAAAAGGATGAGGTACGCCAGCAGCTTTTGCGCGGTGAACTGGAGGACCGGGAGCTGGAAGTGGAAGTGGAGGAATCCATGCCTCAGCTGGAGGTGGGGGGAAGCTCCATCAGCATCGGCGACATGATGGGCGGAATCATGCCCAAAAAGACGAAGATCAGGCGGGTGAAGGTGAAGGAAGCCCGGAAGATTCTTCTTTCCGAGGAGTCCCAAAAGCTGATCGATCAGGATGCCGTGCAGGAGGAGGCTGTCCGCCGCGCGGAACAGCACGGCATCGTATTCATTGATGAAATCGACAAGATCGCAGGCCGTTCCTCCGGCCATGGCCCGGATGTGAGCCGCGAGGGCGTGCAGCGGGACATTTTGCCCATTGTGGAAGGCAGTACCGTCAACACCAAATACGGTGCGGTACGCACGGACTTTATTCTGTTTATCGCGGCCGGCGCTTTCCATGTGGCCAAGGTTACAGACCTGATCCCTGAACTTCAGGGCCGTTTCCCTGTACATGTGGATTTGAAGAGCCTGACCCGGGATGATTTCTGCAAGATCCTGACGCAGCCGGACAATGCCCTAACCCGCCAGTACGAGGCGCTGCTGTCTGTGGACAATGTGCACTTGCGCTTTGAGGAAAGCGCTATTCAAGCCATTGCAGACGCGGCCTTTGCCGCCAACGAATCCGGCGAGGATATAGGTGCCCGCCGCTTGCACGCAGTGTTCGAAGACCTTTTGGAGGATATCTCCTTCAACGCCGGCGGCGACAGCATGCCGGAAGTACATCTTGACATCACCGGCGAATACGTCAAGGAACATTTGCACCGGGAGAACAAGGATACGGATGTGCGCAGATACATTTTGTGAGGAATATGCGGGAAGGGAATCTTTTGAATAAAGGTTCCCTTCCCGAATCTATCCTTCAAAAACTCCATCATTAGGTCTCATACTGTTCCAAATCATAAATACACCGATGAACACCAGCACATAGAATGCACATAAACTCCGCACGCTGTCATCCCTCGCTGCGCGAGGGATGACAGCGTGCAGGGTTGGCTTGATATCAAAGTACATTTCCATCGACGCATTTATGTTTTTATTTGGTATCCTATATTATTCGATCCAGGACAAGTCAAAATGTAGCATGTTTTGCTTTGGTGTTGCTTTTTTGTTCTGTTTCGGGTAGAATATGAAAGCCGCATCATGATGATGGTCGGGTCCCGTGCGATTCCATGGTGTGAATCCTGTCAGGTCCGGAAGGAAGCAGCAGTAAGCGCAAGTTGGAAGGTGCTGCGGGGTTGCC
>JAEZHM010000047.1 GCA_023416585.1 Bacillota bacterium | reverse complement strand
CCGCATGAGGCTCAACTTGTGCTGGATCAGCGGATGGTCGAATACATGGACTTTGCTCACGGAAGAATCCTCCTTCTCATAATAAACACGCGGCCCGTTCAGGCTGCGTGTTCAGGGTGAATAAATGTTGTGCGTAAAATGCTGGGAGCAATATAGCGGCAGAAGCTTGAAAGAATGAAAACGGAAATTCGGCCTTTCAACAAAGCCATTCTTCCTTTTCTATCGTGATCCCGGATGCAATCTGCCATAATGTTGTGCTTTTGCTCCATCGTTTATCACGCTCAATTCCCGATTATTATAGCGTAGAATCAGGTTTGTGACAACCGTTTTTGGGAAAATTGTTGAACCAGCTTATCAAATGCCAATAAAAAGCAGATTAGAGTATCCCCAATACAGGGGGTTGCGTATGCTTGACAGCAATTTCGGGCAAGAATATAATGGTGAAAATGCTGGAAAGGGGGTACCATATGGCGTCTGCACAGTTAGGACGGATGGCCTTTGGAATAGTCCCCTGGTATAGTCTCATCATCGTTACCGCCATCGCACTGGGTATATTCTTATGCGGGCGGGAGGAAAAGAGGCTGGGTTTGCCCAAGGACACCGCCATCGACAGCGCGCTGTGGGCCATTCCATTTGGCATCATAGGTGCCCGTTTATACTATGTCGCCTTTGCCTGGGAGCAGTTTTCCGTGAACCCAATACGCATCCTGTACGTATGGGAAGGCGGCGTGGCGATATATGGCGCTCTGCTGGGCGGTTTACTCGGAGTATGGTTGAATGCCCGACGTAAAAAGATCAGCCTTCCGGCTTTGCTGGATATGATCGCGCCTTCCGTGATCCTGGCCCAGGCAATGGGCCGCTGGGGCAATTATTTCAACATGGAAGCCTACGGAGAAGCGGTTATAAACCCTGCGTGGCAGTTTTTCCCCTTTGCGGTTCTCATCCCGGGAGCAGAAGGCGCCACCTGGCATTTGGCCACCTTTTTTTATGAGTCTGTATGGGATCTAGTTTCTTTTCTATTATTAATGGCATTTCGCAAGCGTATGACGCGGCGGGGTGACGTATTCCTTTGGTATGTATTGCTGTACGGAGCGGGCCGCGCCGTGGTGGAAGGTCTCAGACTGGACAGCCTGATGTGGCTGAATGGTACCATTCGTGTATCCCAATGGCTTAGCCTATTGGCTATAGCCGCGGTTTTCATGGTGTTCGCCCTGAGGATGCGGAAGGCCGGCGGCGGGATGCTTCCCTTCGCAGCTTCAGTCGTGTATCTTATTCATTCCTTCTATCTTTTGTATGCAGCCAAAAATCCGCTGCCCTCTTTTATTTGGCCATGGACCAGCATTTTGATACTGATGCTCTGCGCCATATCCATTGCCCTGCCGTTGCAAGGAAAAAGCAAGGGGAAGCTCTTCGCGGCGGTACCCTTTTGGCTTCTGACAGCTATACTTGCCGTTTTCCTTTCCTTCTTAAATGGCATGAAGATGAATACCCTTACGCATACCATTTTCATAGCCTTGGCATCATTTTCTTACCCGGCAGCGTCACTTGCGATTTATCCAACCGATTCCAATCCTTAATGGCATATTATTTATACACAGGAGGACCTTTTATGCGAAATCTTACCATGATGACAGACCTATACCAACTTACCATGATGTACGGCTATTGGAAACACGGCATGCAAAAGAATCGTGCTGTGTTCGACCTGTTCTATCGCACACAGGGTGACATTACATCCCATGCTATTGCCGCGGGTCTTGAGCAGGCCATTGCTTATATTCAAAACCTGTCCTTTGACGAAGATGATCTGCAGTATCTGCGCTCGCTTAAATTGTTCGACGAACCGTTTCTTCAGGAACTTTCGCATCTGCGCTTTACAGGAGATCTGTATGCCGTACCCGAAGGCACCGTCGTTTTCCCATATGAACCCATAGTGCGTGTTTTTGCACCCATCATGGAAGCTCAGTTCATTGAAACAGCACTTCTCAACATTATCAACCATCAGACACTGATAGCCACCAAGTCGGCCAGGGTTTGCCTGGCAGCCCAGGGCGGCAGCGTACTGGAATTTGGGCTGCGCAGGGCGCAGGGTCCTGACGCGGGCATTTATGGCGCACGGGCGGCTATCATCGGCGGATGCAGCGCCACCAGCAATGTGCTTACCGGTCAGCTTTTCGGCATACCGGTCAAAGGAACTCACGCCCATAGCTGGGTCATGTCTTTTGCAAGCGAGCTGGAGGCATTCCGCGCCTATGCCGATATTTTTCCGGACAGCTGCATGCTGCTTGTAGACACGTACGATACGCTGCGCAGCGGTGTTCCCAATGCTATTACAGTTTTTCATGAATTGCGTGCAAAGGGCTACGAGCCTGTTGGCATCCGTCTGGACAGCGGCGACTTAACCTATTTGAGCCGCACTGCCAGGAAAATGCTGGATGACGCCGGATTCCAAAATGCGAAGATATTCGCCAGCGGTGATCTGGATGAGGATGTGATCTGGAACCTCATCGCCCAGGGAGCGCAGATCGATGTATGGGGAGTGGGTACCCGGCTTATCACCAGCCAGGATAATCCGGCCCTGGGCGGCGTATATAAGCTTGCGGCGGAGGAGATTGACGGCGTGCTCCATCCCCGCATAAAGATCTCGGAAAACCCGCAAAAGATCACCAATCCAGGCTTGAAGGTGCTCTATAGGATCTACGACAGGCAGACGAAAAAAGCGCTGGCCGACCTGATCGCGCTCGAAGAGGAAAAATACGATGCCTCCCGCCCCTTGCGGCTGTTTGATCCTGAAAACACATGGAAGACCATGACCGTTACGGATTACATATTGAAGCCCTTGCTGGTGCCTGTCTTTTCCTCGGGCGAGCTTGTTTACAGTTGCCCCAGCCTGCTGGAGATTCAGGCATATGCCGCAAAGGAGATGGATTCCTTCTGGGGAGAGTACAGGCGGCTTCAATCCCCTCACCGCTATAAAGTTGACCTGAGCCAGCCACTGTATGATTTGAAGCAGCAGCTGCTTTCTACCAGCAGCAAACCCGTTTGATTACAAAAGCAAGGAGGCTTAACCATGCCGGTCAATACATGGAAAAACAGCCTGTACCGGCTGGCATTGCCTTTTTGGGGTCTCCGTGTTCAAGGGCATGTCAAGAGCAGCCCTCCGATGAAAGAAAAGGAACAACGTGACCTCGAAGCTATTTTCCGCCGCCACCACGTGGTGGGCGGCTCCTTGCTGCTTATTAACAATGGTACATTGGATAAGCTTGTGACTTATGGATATAAACGGCTGCCTGATGAGCTTATAACAGCGGATACTTTCTTTCGTGCAGCCTCTATTACCAAGATGGTAACGGCGGTCGGCGCTATGATGCTTAGTGAAAAGGGAGAACTGGATCTTGAGGCGCCCCTGGAGGAATACCTGCCCTTTTCCGTGCGCAATCCTTCATTTCCAGAAAAACCTATTCGGGTTATGCATCTGCTGTCCCATACATCCAGCTTGTGGGATGGGCCAGGATATGGTAAGGCCCTGCATTCCCCCGTTCCCCTTTCTTCTTTAGTGAAGGATCCCCGGAATTTTTCGAATACTGTGCCGGGCGAAGCTTTTCGTTACAGTAATCTGGCAGCAGGTATCGTTGGCAGCATAATGGAGAGCGCTAAAGGATGCAGCCTGGATGTTTTGATGCGGGATATGCTCTTTGATCCGCTTTCCATGAAAGCCACCTATACTCTGAAAAACCTGCCGGATGCAAAAAAAGCAGCGTGCATATATCGTACGCTTCCCAAAGGCGATAAGGAACCGTTGTTTGATGCTGGTAAGCGGCTGGAAGCGGCTGATGATTTTAAAGAGCCTTCTCCCGAATATCATTACCTGCCTGCGGCCGGCAACCTGTTCACCGATGCCGAATCCCTTGGCAAGCTTGTGTGCATGCTGGCAAGAGGCGGCAGCCCGATTCTGTCCAAAGAAAGCATTCAAAAAATGCAGACGCCGGTTGCCTCTTATGGGAAAAATGCCCCTCATGCCAGCCACTGCCTGGGACTTGTGGCTTTGGATGATCCTTCTTTACAGACGGGGCGTTTATACGGGCATCAAGGCTTTGCCTACGGTGCTGCGGAAGGCGCTTTTTATGAGGAATCTACCGGGAACGGTTTTGTTTTCTTGAACAATGGCGCCAGCGAAGCAAGGGAAGGCCATCTTGCCTTGGTGAATCGTGATTTGATTCTTAGCGTACTTGGTCCGGCTGGAGGCAATGCATGGATGTAGTTACCGGCGTTTTTCGCATAAATGGAAAGATTCGTATAACCGTTGATGGGAAGCCGGACATCCTCATACCCGTTTCCATTTTTCGAGTTCAGCCGCTTTCACAAGGGGATATCCTGGAGTTGGATGTCTACATTGAAAACCTTAAGCCGCTTTTATATCGCCATGCCTTGGATCATGCCGTGAAGTATTTGGCTGTTCGTGCCCGTTCCCGCAAAGAAGTTGAAACAAGGCTCCGGCTGTATGGATATCCTGATGATACGGTGAAAATGGCGCTATACAAACTGGAGAAAACAGGGGTTTTGAACGATTCGGAATTTGCTCAGCAATGGACACTAGCCCGCTTAGAAAAAGGGCAAGGAAAAAAGAACATTGCCAGGGATTTACGGCAAAAGGGGATTTCCAGGGAAATGGCAGAAGTGGCCCTTACAGACGCAGATGAAACGCAGCAGCTTCTTAAAGCCAGACAACTGGTGGAAAAATGGCGTCCCAGATATCGGAATGAAGAAAGCAGGGAAGCCGACAGAAAAATCATGCAGGCTTTGATCCGCAGGGGATACGATTGGGAGATTTCCAAAGCCGCTATTGGTTTAGCAAATGAAGAAAATGACTGAAAAAACAGCCACCCTAAATTTCTTGGGGTGGCTGCTTCTATTTCTGCTATAGTTTATCTGTTGTACTTGGGTCTTACTTCGTAATGGGTATGCAGTAGTTCATGCGCCTTGTGGCTGTTGGGCTTTTCCAGAAACTCCTCATAAAGTTTTTGAACGCCCTTGTTTTCATGACTCTTGCGCATAGGTTTGTCCTTGTCTTCTCCGTAAAGCGCTGCGGCACGCAGAGCGCCAGGATTCACATCCATGCGCTTTTGCGCGGATACGATCGGCTGGCCGCCACCTGTGACGCACCCACCCGGGCAGCCCATGATCTCGATGAAGTGATACTTCTTTTCGCCGCTTCGTACACTCTCCAGCACTTTGGCGGCATTGGCGGTACCGTGGGCAACAGCCACGTTCAGGGGAATATCCCCCACCTGAATGGTGGCTTCCTTCACACCGTCTAAACCCCGGACCTGCTCGAATTCCACCTTAGGCAGTTCCTTGCCGGTGACAACTTCGTAAGCGGTACGCAGCGCAGCTTCCATCACGCCGCCAGTGGCGCCGAAGATGACGGCAGCCCCGGTGCTTTCTCCCAGAATATCGTCAAAATCTTCGTCGGGAAGGTTTGCAAAATCAATGCCGGCTTCCTTGATCATCTTGGCCAGTTCCCTGGTGGTGATTACGGCATCCACATCCGGATAACCAGCGGCTGAAAGCTCAGGCCTGTCGGCTTCAAACTTTTTCGCAGTGCAGGGCATGACGGATACCACGGCGATATCACCGGCGTCGATACCGGCCTTCTTGGCGTAGTAGGTCTTTATTACGGCGCCCAGCATTTCATGGGGAGACTTGCAGGAAGACAGGTTGGGGATGAAATCCGGGTAGTAATGCTCGCAGTATTTGATCCAGCCAGGCGAGCAGGAGGTGATGATGGGCAGAACTCCATTGTTGTTCAGCCGGTCCAGCAGTTCTGTCGCTTCCTCCATGATGGTCAGGTCAGCGGCAAAGTCGGTATCGAACACCTTGGCAAAACCAAGGCGGCGCAGGGCCGACACCATTTTTCCGGTGACGCGGCTGCCGATCTCCATGCCGAATTCCTCGCCAAGCGCGGCCCGGACGGCCGGTGCAGGCTGCACTACCACGTGCTTTTTGGGATTATTGAGAAGCTTCCAGACAAGATCGGTCTCATCCTTTTCCCTAAGAGCCCCTACTGGGCAGGCAGAAATACACTGGCCACAGTTGATGCATGCCATTTCGCCCAGCTTCATTTCCCACGGCGGTTCAATGGCTGTTTCAAAACCACGTTTCACGGCACCGATAACGCCAACGTTTTGAGCCTTTGAACAGGCAGCCACGCACCGGCGGCAGAGCACGCACTTGTTGTTATCACGGACGATGGAGGGCGAGAAATCGTCCACATCATATACAATCCGCTTGCCCTCAAACCTGCTTCCGTCTTCCACACCCAGCTCGCTGCACAACGTTTGAAGTTCGCAGCTCTGGTTGCGTACGCAAGTCAGGCATTTCTTGTCATGGGTGCTCAAAATCAGCTCCAGATTGATTTTCCTGGCTTCCCGCACTGCAGGTGTATTGGTTTTGACCACCATATTGGGGGCCACGGGCAGCACACAAGCAGCCTGCAGGGAACGGGCGCCGGTATCCACCACGCAGATGCGGCATGCGCCGATCTCATTGAGGCCCTTCAAATAACATAGCGTAGGAATCTTGACGTGCGCATACTTAGCGGCTTCCAGCACGGTAGTACCGGCTGGGACTTCCACTTTCACGCCATCGATGGTCAGCGAAACAAGTTGTTCCATGTCATTTTCCTCCTCGCCTTAAGATTTTACGATGGCGCCAAAGCGGCACTTGTCCATGCACGCGCCGCACTTTAAGCACTTTTGCGTATCGATCTTATGCTGCTTGCGAACTTCGCCCGCAATTGCCCCTGCCGGGCAGACCTTGGCGCACAGGGTGCAGCCGCGGCACTTGTCGGTAATCTCGAAGTTCAGCAGCGCCTGGCAGTGATGGGCGGGGCAGCGCTTTTCCTTGATGTGGGCCTCGTACTCGTTGCGGAAATACTTCAGTGTGGACAGTATGGGATTGGGGGCTGACTGACCCAAGCCGCAAAGCGCTGTGGCCTTGATGTTCTTGGCCAGCGTCTCCAGCTTGTCTATGTCTTCCATTTCGCCCTTGCCCTCTACAATGCGCTCCAGTATCTCCAGCATGCGCCTTGTGCCAATACGGCAGGGGGTGCACTTTCCGCAGCTTTCGTCCACGGTGAAGTCCAGGAAGAAGCGGGCTATGTCCACCATGCAGTCATCTTCATCCAGCACGATCATACCGCCGGATCCCATCATGGAGCCGATGGCCGTCAGCGTATCGTACTCGATGGAAATATCCAGGTGCTCTGTTGGGATACAGCCGCCGGAGGGGCCGCCTGTTTGCACGGCCTTATACTGTTTGCCACCGGGGATGCCGCCGCCAATGTCATAGATGATTTCACGAAGCGGCGTACCCATGGGTACTTCAACAAGACCTGTGTTGTTGATCTTGCCGCCCAGTGCGAATACCTTGGTGCCCTTGGATTTCTCCGTTCCGATGCTTGAGAACCACTCGGAGCCATTTAATATGATTTGCGGAATGTTGGCGTAAGTCTCCACGTTGTTGAGCATGGTGGGCTTGCCAAAGATACCTTTTACCGCTGGGAATGGCGGACGGGGGCGGGGTTCTCCGCGCCTGCCTTCTACGGAGGCCATCAAGGCCGTTTCCTCGCCGCAGACGAAAGCGCCGGCGCCAAGGCGGATATGAAGATCAAAGGAAAAGTCGGTATCGAAAATATTCTTGCCAAGCAGTCCATATTCCTTGGACTGCTCTATAGCAATGGCCAGGCGCTTTACAGCGATGGGATATTCCGCCCGCACGTAAATATAGCCTTCAGACGCGCCGATGGCATAACCTGCGATGGTCATGGCCTCAATCACGCTGTGCGGATCACCTTCCAGAACTGAGCGGTCCATAAACGCGCCGGGATCGCCTTCATCTGCATTGCAAGCCACATACTTTTGGTCGGCCTGGCTTTGATAGGTGAACTTCCACTTCATGCCGGTAGAAAAGCCGGCGCCGCCGCGGCCGCGCAGCCCGCTTTTGATGACCTCATCAATAACCTGCTCCCGGGTCATCTGCGTGAGCGCTTTGCCCAGCGCCTTGTAACCGTCAAAAGCGATATATTCATCAATGTTTTCAGGATCAATGACGCCGCAGTTGCGAAGGGCGAGCCGCTTCTGCTTTTTATAGAAGCTGATCTCTTCAAGAGACTTGGTAACGCTGCTTTCCTGGGTGGCATGATCCACGTATACCAGGTGCTGCACCTTGCGGCCCTTCAGTAGATGCTCGCTGACAATCTCGTCAACGTCTTCCACTTTTACATGGCTGTAGAAGGTGCCTTCAGGATAGACGATCACTACCGGACCTGCTTCACATAAACCGAAACATCCGGTGCGGACGATCTTGATTTCCTTATCCAGGCTGTGTTCCTTAAGCTTTTCCTCAAACCGCTTGAGTAATTCGCCGGAGCCGGAGGCGGTACAGCCGGTTCCGCCGCAGACAAGCACGTGGGCGCGATACAGTTCCATATTCCTTCCTCCTCAGGCAGCTTATCGGGCGTCTTCCGCCGCGCCGATGGTATAGGCTTCCACCGGACGGCCATTGACAATATGCTCCGCCACGATGCGGCCCACCATCTCCGGTTTGACTTTCACATACGTTACTTTTTCCTGGCCGGGAACGATCACATCCACCATGGGCTCCAGGCGGCACATGCCGATGCAGCCGGTTTGTGAGA
>JAEZHM010000157.1 GCA_023416585.1 Bacillota bacterium | reverse complement strand
CGAACTTCCAGTACTCCCAGTCCTCGGCAGGGATCGCGGGCCGGTAGAGCTTCTGCTTGGCCAGCGTCTCGGCGAAGGCGGCGTTCGCCTCGAGCCGCTCCTTCTCGCCCTTCGCCGTCTCGAACCGGATGATCTCCGCCTGGCTCTCGAAGCCGTTGATCACCGCGACCACGTCCTCGAGGCGGCCCTTCACGAACTTGCCGGCCACGTTCTCGAGGATGTTCTTCTGCTGGTCGATCACCTGGAGGAGCTCGCCCTGGAGCTGGGAGCCCTTGAAGACCGGGTTCGAGCCGATCGCCTTGCGCTCGTTGCCGAGCGAGCCGATGTACTTCTGGAAGCCGCGCACCCGCTTGTTGGTGCCGATGTAGTTGTAGACCGCGCGCGGCAGCTGGTTCCGGAGCTTGGGAGCGACGATCAACTGGTAGTACCAGGAGAGCTCCCGGTTCCCCTCGAGGACCGGCGCGACGCGCTTCTTCATCTCGCCGTAGTTCTGCCCGAAGGTGTCGAGGGCGCCCTTGGCCTCGTCGTAGAGGCAGGCCACGTAGTAGATCGTCGACTTCAGGATCCACGACTCCGGCTGGAAGGCGCCGGCGAACTGAGGCGCGTGGAGCGCCTGCAGGGAGCCGAGAGCGCCGCCCAGGTCCTCGTTCTGGAAGCGCGACCAGCCGTTCTCGAAGAGCGCCTCGTCCCAGTACTCGGAGAACCGCGGCACGGCCTCGTAGTACTTCACCGCCTCCGCGTACTCGCCGAGACCGTAGTACGACCGGGCCACGCCGAGCCGGGCGAGATCCTTGAGGTCCCGGAGCTCGGTGTAGCGCACCTTGCCGACCTCGGGGAGGTCGAGGACCTCCTTGAAGTAGGCCATCGCCTCCTTGGCGGCCTGGTCGAGCTGCTCGGTGGAGCGGCCGGCCTGGATGGTGACGATGCCGAGCAGGTAGCGGGCCCGGGCGTAGTACGGGCTGTCGGCGGGCACCACCTGCAGGAAGGCGGCGGCGTCACCCAGCTGCCCGGCGCGGTGCGAGACCATGCCCACCAGGTAGTACACCTTGTGGAGGTACTCGGGCCGCAGCTTCTGGAACTCCTGGTTGTATTCCTTGTTGAGGAGCGAGGGGATGATCAGGTCGTCGTCGAGGGCCTCGGCGACGTCGATCAGCGCCTCGACCGACTGCACGTAGTACGGGTGCTGCGGCCCCTCGTTGACGATCGAGCCGTAGTAGAAGAGCGCGCTCTGGAAGTACCGCGCCTTCTCCAGGGTCTGACCGAGATAGAACTCCGCCTTGGCGCGGTTCGCGTCGGCGGGGTGCTCGGTGATGAAGTCGTAGAGATACACCGCTGCCCGGTCGTACTGGCCTTCGTTGTACGCCTTGATCGCGGGGTTCAGTTCCGCCTGCGCGAGCGCGGCCCCGGGGGCGAGCAGCCCGCAGAGGAGCGCGACGCGGACGATCTGGCTGAGATTCCGGCTCATCGGGTTATCCATCCTCGCGAGGCTAGAAGGCGTAGGAGATGCCGCCGTAGACGCTGACGTTGTTCAGCACGTCGCTCGACTTCTCGGCGGCGAGGGGCTGGGCCAAGTAGACGTCGCCCGACTTGAAATCATTGGCCCGGCAGGAGCCGCTCTCCGGCGGCAGGCCCGCCTTCATGTTGGAGAGATCCTTGGCGTTGCAGCCGTTGATCTCGTCGACCTTCGCCGTGTAGATGAAGTCCTTCACCTCGAGGCGCATCAGCAGGTTTTCGGTGAGGAAGACCCGGAAGCCGGCGCCGACCTGGCCGACGAACTTCATGCCGGTGTCGCCGAAGGTGGCCTCGCCCGCGGCGGAGTCCTCGCCCTGGAGCTGGATCCGCGTCCCGCCGACGCCGGCGCCGCCGGTGAGCACCAGGCCGAAGTGGCCCATCGTGCCCTCGAAGAACGAGAACTTTCCGTAGAGCGGCGTCAACTCGAAGCCGCCGGTGGCGACCCACTGCAGCGTCAGGGCGGTAGCGGCCTGGGGGGCCTGCTTGCCCTTGGCGATCAACTCCTCGGTGAAGTCGGTCTGGCCGTTGACGTAGAAGTAGGTCCCCTGGGCCTGCAGCGCGAAGTTCTCGTGCAGGTGGTACGAGTACTGCGCCCCGAGGCCGAAGTGCTGGGTGAACTTCCCGTTCAGCTGGCCGACGGCCGGGAACAGGGTGAACTCGTGACGGCCCTCGTCGGAGAACTCCTTCCGCTGCACGGTCTGCAGCTGAAGGTTGGAGCTGGTCACGTAGTCCGAGACCTCCTCGAACTCGCCGACCGGCGCCGCCGCGCCGTTGGGGGCCTGGGACTCGCCCGAGACTTCATCGGCCGCCAGGGCCGCGCCTGGGAGCGCCGCGGCGAGGAGCCCGGCAAGGATTCGGATCGCGTTCTTCTTCATGATCGTTTCCCGCGAAAAGGGTCCGCGCCGTCAGAACTGGAACGACGTCCCGATGTTGAGGAAGAGCAGGTTGGTGAAGCCCGGGCTCGCCGCCTCGGTACCCGACTGCGGATCCGAGCCGGGCGCCTCGAGGGAGGCCTGGTACCGGCTGATGCCCTCGCGGTACTGGTCGGGGAACGAGAGGTCCAGGAGCTCGAGCTTCAGGATCGCCCAGTCCGACAGCCAGAAGCGGATCCCGCCGCCGCCGGCGATCGCGTAGCTCTGCCGGTCCTCCTCGAGCCACTCCGCACCCTGCCGATACAGGACGCTCTCGCGGTGCAGGCCAACCATGCCGCCGCCGGCGGTCAGGTAGACCTGGAAGTGCACCGGGAGCTCGGTGACCAGGTTGAGCTTGCCGTAGATCGGCTGCCAGCGCGCCAGCGCCAGGGCCTGCCACTGCAGCTGCCAGAGATCGGCGAAGTCGTCTGGCCGGCTCTCGCCGCTCCCGTCCCCCTCCGGCTTCTGGACTCCGCCCGCGAAATTGGGCTTCACCTGCTCGGCCACCGAGCTCAGCCCGCTCAGCGCATACCCGCCGCGGAGCTCGAGGGCGAACGTCTCCCAGATGTTGTACGCGAGCCCGAGCTCGAGGTTCGTGTGCTCGGTCATCTGGTTCGCGAGAGAGAATCCGATACCCGGGTTCACCTCCCACATGCCCTGGGAGAGGTGGATCCGGTTGCGGACGACGACCTTCTCGACCTTGCCCTCGGTCTCTTCGGCAGACGCGAGGGCCGGCAGAGCCAGGGAGGCGAGGCTCAGCGCGGTGAGGATCCCGCGCAGGATCGGGTGCTGGCGCTCGAAGCTCATGGAGCGACTATCCTGCCTTTCGTCACGGACACTGGGAGAGG
>JAEZHM010000151.1 GCA_023416585.1 Bacillota bacterium | reverse complement strand
TACCAGGATGTTCTCGTCCAACTCGGCTAGTTGCCTGAATGTATTCCGAGTTCTGCTTCGGCTGACCTACAACAGTCATAAGTCCCAATCGGCTAACGTCCATACCAACCGCAATCATGTTAGTAGCAATTACAACATCATAACAGTCTTGTTTGTTACCCTTTTCCTTGTCATATGGCTGCATCAGTTCTTCAAGAACCTGTGCAATCTGCCAAGACGGAACTCGCGATGTAATTTCCTTGGTTCGATTTAAAAACCGTTGTTTATCTCTTTTATGTTTTTTCATAAGCACATGAATACGACTGACAATATCGTCATCCAGAAGTCGAACTGCACCACCAAGTTCACGTATAGAGTTAAAGTAGCCAATCAAAGTATAGTATGGATCCACAAAATTTGAATACTCATCCATTGATGATAGCTCAAATGTTTTTTGTAAAATTGCTGAATATAGTCTCACTAGTGTTGTCTTGACTGATTGTCCAGCTGCACATATACCAACATATTGTCTGAATGGCTTTTCACCTTTTCCAATCATTTCATTAACTTTATCATTATCTGCCTCAAGTACATCATAGCTTGGGAGTGGCACCTCGCGTATAAAGAAGGAATCGCTAATATCAAAACCGCTTGGTGGAAATTGAACGCATTCCTCACGTGCATATAAACTTCTTACCTGCTCATTTGCATTTCTGATTGTGGCAGTAGAGACAATATATTTGGGCTTAATCTTTTTACCGTTACGTTCGAAAGCACACATTTCTTCAACTACAGTTTCATATCCTCCATAGATAGTACCGAGAGGACCGGTGATCAAATGCAGCTCATCTTGGATAATAAGTTCAGGCGGATAGAACAGCTTGCAATCTGTCATAGAACATGCCTGAAAACCAGCGTCAGCTCTATGTTTTGTATGCTTCTCTCCAATGGCAACATGTCCACATCTCGTACAGTATCTATCAGTTTTTCCAAACATGAGACCTACTTGCTCTGACCATGGCAGTTTCGCAAATTTATCTACTGTTGAAATAATTATTGTAGGGCACTTTGCATAGATTTCTTCATCTACTAAATAAACCGGCATAGTAACACCCGTCTCCGAAAAATAGCATCCCCTGTTTGGACAATGTATTTCCACCGTCTTCATCTCAGGTATTACTTTAAAGCTGTCATTTGTCATCTCTGTCCCACAGCAAGGGCATTTAATGATTTGTTTTGTTATCTTTCTTCTAAAGTCCTTCTCCCTCCATGGTTCAGGCCCCATTTCATCAAACTTATTTGGAGTTACAGTTCCTCCAACCCAAAACCCTATTGAGATTCTTTCATGGCCAAAAGGAGCTATCGGTAATTCTTCCTTAATAGCTTTTCTTTCTTCCTGGTCTCTGGTCATTTCCATTGCAACAACTAATCTAAGCAATCGATCTCTTTGCTGGGTTGTTAGTAGTCGTAACGTATACCTCAAAAATACGGTTACTCCGCCATCCTTGTTGTACTCATTTTCAGTCCCTATCGTTAACCTACGATAACCAATCGTGAAAGCAATAAGACCTAAATAAGCCTCCGTCTTACCACCACCAGTAGGGAAATATAGCAGATCAACTAATTCTCTCTCTGGATCAGATTCATTAATAATCCCCTTAATATTTAGCAAAACAAAAGCTATCTGGAATGGTCTCCAATCAAATCTCTTATCATCTGACTTACTACTCTCATCCATAAACTCCCTTAACTTGCATGGAATTCCAGACCCATTCTTTGCTGCATACTCAGACAATGCTTTTTGCATAAACATTGTCTTGTTCATAAACACAAATGCTTGATATGCCACATCATCAGACTCAATTATGTCTATTCCCTCACTTATTCGCTCGAAGGAATGGATACACTTATCTATGATTTTCTGCCCTTTTTCCCTGAACTTTGGATCATTCATGCTTTCGTCAGCAACTAATGTTTTGTCTATCCAATCTTTATATACTGTTACGAGTTGTCGAAGATCATTTACAGTATCTGTTCGAGAACTAGCTTTTGACATCGCTAAAACTGACAAAAGGTGTTTCGGCAATTCCTCAATTACCGCACTTACTCCATGAATTTCATAATCCGGGATAAAAGCTATGCTTACCGTGTGCGCGTTTTTGTCCTCAGAAAAGAACTCCCACATTGCGGAGCAGCCTCTTCCTCTGGCAAATACGGGTCTACTTTTGTAGTAATACTCATCCTCTAAACCAGTATCTCGGCATTGACATTCCTGCAAAAAGATAGGGCTATGTTGTCCATCCGTAATCGACATTTTTACCTGGAACATTACCTTTTCATATTCTTTGTCCCTATTCCCAGCCTTATCATTGTTATGCAAGTAAATTGAAATCATCTTATAATCATTCTTCAATTCCATTTGAATGACATACAACGATATCATTGGATTTTCACCCAGCGGTACTAATCCAGATCTTCCAATCAATGAAAGATCTATCTCAACAGTTTCATCCATCTGCTCACGCCGGTACACCTTGCGCGCTTTCTTTTTCTTATTTTCTGCATCTTCCTCAAGTGTTCCGTCTATGATTTCATCTTGTACTTCATCCGCATAATAATGTCCCCAAGAAATATCAGCGAATAATCTATCTACATCTTTCTTCACATAAAAAGATAGTCCTGCAGAAGACGGCTTTTGAAACAGACTCTTACCATGGTCATCAGCTTCATCATCCTCAAATACAGTGGCTTCTATATTATGATCTGCATCCTGTTCCGAATCTGAAAATCTATCAGAAAATTCTACATCTCTATAGTTTTCATCTTCTGTGATTATCGCGTCTGCAGGGAAAAGCATACCTGTTATGTATGTACTTGTTGGTATTTCGCTCAGCTCTTCTACTACGCTTGATGGACCTATTAGATCTTCTTTCACAGCATTCAAAATAAGCTGTCTTACTTTAGCCTCTCTAAAATCCTTCTCCTTAGACATTCTGGCCTCCTAATTATTATTCTTCTACATCTATCTTTACAGCCATACCCGCTACATATTTGAAATTATTTCCAATAACAATCTTATCTCCCGGTATCATTCTGTATTCCCACTTCTTACCGTCCCCATCAATTCGAGATGCACACTCGCACCATTTTATTCCTGCTTGTGCCTTTTCTAAAACATCTTCTTGAGACGTCTGATTGCTAGCTTTCACCTCGATCATGTATTTCGCGTCTTTAGTTTCTACAAGGAAGTCAGGATTATACTGTTGACCAGCATGGTAATAGAGGCCCATCTGATTTAATGGTGGCTTTATATATCGAATAACATCCGGATCTTCCTCCAAAATTTCTGCAAGCCTTCTTTCATCATCGCTATCAAAAGCGTTTTCCGCATAATATGATTTCTTAAATCCCTCAAACAGATACTTCCGTATGCTTTTCTTATCTGGAACGTCTTTCCTATAATCGATTCTGCCACCTTTCTTTGTGTTCCTAACAAAGCTCGGAAAGATGATCAAATCACTCTGCACTTGGAATGCAAATTCCGTGTTTTCTTCTTTGGCTGCATAAATCTGGTTCTTAAGATCATTGATAATAACTGTTGCATACCTTCGAACGATTTTTTTCTGTTCTTCCTCGCTTCCATCGATTAGTGCCAGGTACTGCTCCACAACATCAAGAATGAAGTCTGCATCATCAGCTGACAATTCAGGGATTTCCTCCAATAATGAGCAAGCCAATAAATTTTCTGGATCATCTACCATTAAATTTTCTGTTTCAATGGTTTGAAGCAGTTTTCCATTAACAGCCTCATATCGTTCTATATGTGATGACGCAATGTCAAAATCAACCACATTCCTTTTGACCTCAAACGGTTTAAACGAAATCTCGGAACTATAAATCATTCCAATTCTTGGAACAGATATAGACTTTTTACTCAGCTCTTCCAATTTTTTTGCAAAATCAGCCTTCATGTACGGAATAACATTTTTGGTATTTCCGCTTTTAAGTATATTAAAAAGTAATGTCTGATTAGATTGTTCCGGCTCCTGTGGTTTATATTCTTTATGCTCCGATGTAGGATTAACGCTGATTAACCAATCCTCAATAGACATCTGACCACTATCTTCATAATCATTTTTCTTAGGAGTATACTTTTTCACAAAAGTCTTAGCATACTCATCAAAAAGATTTTCTGTAGAAGTTTTATCTATTTGTTGGAATGACTTTACATTAGCCTGCTTGAGTATTTCTGCAAAAATATCTGTGTTTTCATCATCAACAGCTGGTTGAACATTGACTGTCTCTGTCTCCTCCACATCTTCTTCATCTAGATTTCGCTGACGGAAGATCGGATTTGCTTTAATGTCATCAATAATCTCTCGATAATGATCATGTGCTACAATGTCAAGGGTATCAATCTCATCCACTCCGATTATTTCACCGAACGGAAGGCGAAGGCCTCTACCTATCGTCTGAAGAGCAAGAATTTCACTCTTAGCCGCGTTTAAAGGAATGATTGTGAAAAGGTTATTTACATCCCATCCCTCTTTTAGCTTGTACACATGAAGAACGATTTCTATTGGATTCGTATTCTTCTCAATCGTCAGTAATTTCTGAATATTTTCCTCTGTCTCTGCTGAACCTGTACTAGAGTCGATCTCTATTACTTTTCCAAGGTATCTACCATCGAAAAAAGCATCTGAATCAATCATGTTCTTTATTTTCTTGGCATGAGTTGTATCCTTACAAGCCACAAGTACTATAGGCTTTACCTGTTCTAAGTTATTATCAATACAGTATTTATAAACAATGGCTTTTCTTCTCTCATGAAGTTTGATTCCATCCTTTAATTTCATTTCTTCTAAATCTTCCTCTGTATATCCAGCCGTGTTTGTACGCCCCATAACTACAGGAATTTTCAAGAATTTACCCGCACCTTGCTCTAGCCCATAGTGATATATAATATTTTTATTTGTATTCTTTGGTGTCGCTGTAAATTCCAATCCTAGCTTCGGCTGTAGATAATTTATCGCCTTCATAGAAGCCGGTGCATAATATCGATGCGCTTCATCCATACAAAATACAAGATCATCAAATGACCTAAGCACCTGTGCAAATGAACCTCCTAAGTTTTCATGAAACTCATGAAACTTAAACTGAACATCGCCACGAGTAAATATCTTTGAGATATTAAAAATGAAAATCTGTATCTCTGATGTTGCTTCAGTAATTATCTCTTGCTGCTGGAAAATGACTGGATATGACAAATAATTTTCTCCGTCATATACTTTTGGTCTACCCATTTCCGCTTCTAGACCTTTAAACATGTACTTGGGATGGCTTGGGGCTGTTTCTTGACGGAGCTTATCGTAAATCGTGTTCCCTGGAACAAGTATAAAAAAATGTTTATATCCCTTTGTCTTATACAGATAATAAATGCATGCTCCCATCAATCTTGTCTTACCGATACCTGTAGTCATGTCAAAACAGAAAGAAGGGAAATCAAACTCCTTATCCACAGACACATTGAGCTTTCCCTGGCAATTGTCTGAAGCGACCTTCTCTACTTCCGCTTTAGCCGCGATCCTATAGTCCACTTGACTACTTATTGAATCAAAATATGTTAATGCCTCTGCTTGAGGATCTCGGAGGCTCATAGCCCATCTTATTTTCTCTACTACATTCATGCCTCCACCTCGCTCACAAAACTGCACTTTGAAAGAAGATCTTTTGGAATCTTTTTAATCTCTACATTTACAGGCAGCATCATGTTTGCTTGATTTTTAATACAATATATTAATACAGACTGTCTCTCTCCAAGAGCCTTAGTTAAGTTCATAACATACTTGCTATTTACAAACTCATCTGTAATATGAATGAATCTATTTTCAGATGAGTACCCATGAAATTCTCCTGTTGGTTTATATGTAAATCCTTCGATTTTGCATATAGCCTCGCACACCATATCCCAAGAATAGTCTGGATTCAGTATGTAAACTGGTATCTTTGGATGCTTCACAAGAAGAGGTTCAGCTAGTTCATAAAACTTGTATCCGCCTCCACCTTGCCAATTCATTTCCTTTGAAACGCCTCCTTGTTCTCCGTCAACAACATTTTTCATTCTAACTTCGCAGAAGTCATAACATTGCTCTCCCATTTCTATTCCAATCCATTTTCTTCCCATTTTATGAGCCACGGCACATGTTGTTCCAGTGCCAATGAATGCGTCCAATACCAAGTCGCCTGGGTTAGTTGCTATATGTAAAATCCTTTGTAACAATCGCTCCGGTTTTGGTGTATCAAATGCATTAGTCTTTCCAAACAATCCATAGATTTCTTTTTTTGCCTCGTCGGTATGTCCAACCTCTTCACTTGGCCACCAAGTCCATGGAACAACTCCCTCTACTTCTGTAAAATATCTAATCGTATTAGGTTGTGAATCTCCACTCTTTCCAAAATATATTCTTCCTTCTGCTAAAAGACGCTCATATGTAGCCTTACTTAATGCCCAACACCTTCCATCAGGCGGAGTATGCACAACACCAGTTGGTGTTGTTATTTCATAAAATTGATCCTTAGTTGCATGTCCCGCTTGAGCAGTCATCGGTACAGGTCTCCAAGGACCTTTGGGGTCATTATTTGGATTTTTGTATGCTTTCATTTCTTCCAAGCTAACAGCAATCTTGTTTCTTCCATTCTTAAACATCGCAGGGTTTTTGGCGTATACTATGATATACTCATGTACATCTCCAATAGCCTCCCTGTTTTCCCTTGAATATCTTTTTTGCCATACATTTGAAGCTATAAAGTTTGTTCTTCCAAATAATTCATCCATAAGTACTCGCAGATAAGGCATCTCATCATCATCTATAGAAACCCAGATAGAACCAGTTTGACCATCTAATAATGACCATAATATTTCCAAACGAGCTCTTATCATATTTAGCCATATTGAATGTTCGATACCGTCTTCATAGTGTTCAAAAGCATTCCCTGTATTATATGGTGGATCTATATAAATGCATTTCACTTTGCCTACGTAATCTTTTTCTAAAGCCTTTAGCGCAAGCAAATTATCCCCATGAATCAACATATTTTCAGTATCATGGTCTCCATATGACTTTAATTTGTCCTCTACCAATATTCTTGGTTCTAATTTTTCTTCTTCATATTTGCCAACCCATGTAAGTTCAAGTCTGCCTCTTTTTTCCATGCTTCCTCCTAATATTTCACTACTATCTTTGCATATAGCTGCGGTTTACGTAGCAGCTCTAGCTCATAATCATTAACCATATCAGATGCTTCTCGCTCCAATTCTCGCATCTTATCTTGGAACACCTTCTCATTTTTCTTTCGCTTTTGTTGAAGCTCTTCTAATTGCTTCTTCAGTTTAATCTTTAATTTGAAATTAGTCTCCGCTTGATATTTATCTTCCAATTCTCTTTCCTCAGAAGTATCCTTCATCTGCATTAAAAATTCATCCTTGCGATAAGTTAACCAAGTACTCATCTTTAATCTGTATGCAGCAATGTCCTGTATTTTTGACGAACAATATTTGTCATATAAGAGCTTGTCTGCTTCTTCTAAAACTTTTCCAAGAACTTTGTTATCAGCCAGAGTTTCGGTAACTGATATATCTGCTAAACAACTTAAAACTTGCTTCACCTCTTCAGCGGAGAGCTGATATACATTTATACCATCACATGCTACGCATATCGACGATTTAATCAAATTATCTAGGTACCATCCACCAAGGATTAAGTAACCATGCGACATCTCAATATCTAGAACTTGAACTGTCTCAAAATATTTGGGATATGTTCCTGTATTAACAAAATCAGAGATAGTACTCCAGTATTTCTGTTCTTCTCTATATGCGTCTATTTCATCAAGTATTTTTGCAAAATCCTGTTTATGCTCATCAGTTAACTTCTTTGATAAAATCCCCCGTAATGCGTCCATTTTTTTATTACGTTTTCTATCAATTTCTTTTTCGAAAGACGCAAACTCCTTTATGAATTCATTTGCATTCTTACAATCTTGGTATATCTGAGCGATTCTTTTTTCGAAATCCACACCACTCTCCAATAGTCCAATAGCCTTGTCTGATGCGCCGAACACACCTTGGAATAGTTCAAACTTCTGTGAAAGGATCTCATATACTCTCCGGTCGGCAACATTTTCTGTGTTTAATAGATTGATAACTACTACATCGTGTTTCTGTCCGTATCTGTGGCACCTACCAATACGTTGCTCAATTTTTTGTGGATTCCATGGTAAGTCATAATTAATAACTGAATTGCAGAACTGAAGATTTAGACCTTCGGATCCTGAATCTGTAGCCAAAAGAATCTTGTAATCTTCTTTGAATGCTTCAACAATTGCACTTTTTATTTCCACACTCCGACTACCAATTATTTTTCCAAAGTTTTTTGTTTTCCATGCCTTATAAATTATCTTTGTAATGTTGTCGCTTGGACTACCGTTGAACATAAGGACGTCGCCCTTATAACCATTATTTGTAAGTTCATCAAATAGAAACTGCTGAGTTCTTACTGACTCAGTAAAAATTACCACTTTTTCATCAATACCATCTTTAATCTGAGACTCAAATGCATGATAAATTGCCTGTTTTAGTGCTGTTGTTTTTGCATTATATGAGATGTTATTAGCTTTTTTAGTAATGGAATCTACTTCATCTATCTCATGCTGGATAAATTCATTAACCATTTCTCTTGTATATAGTTCCTCTCGCTCCGGCTCTTCCTCTTCATCAAGTTCATCATCTAAAAAAGCAAAAAAGTAATCTAAACTCTCTGAAACAGATTCCTCTCTTGACGATTCCTTAAGAATAATCAATCGTTTCTTTAATGCCTCAAATGTTTCCGCAACAGCTACGCTTGAGGACGCAAGAAGCTTTCTAATGACCGAAGTAATTAGTGTCCTTCTCGAATTAGGAAGTGCATACAGCACCTCTTTCTTGAGATAGTTATTTATCATGACATAAAGTTCTATCTCTGGTGCTGATAAAGAGAAATCTACAGTTACCTCTTTTCTCTCAGGGAATAAAAGATAATCCGTCACTTCACTCCTAAGTGTTCTCTGTATGACTGGCCCTAGCTGTTGTTTCAACTCGTCATACATCTCTTCCTTTACATATCTCTCATTAAATACAGCTTTATCGTAGAATACCTTGTCATCAATAAACTGTACCAACCCATATAGATCCAAAAGCGTATTCTGCATCGGAGTAGCTGTCAGCATAATCTTTGGAATGTCCTTTGTAAGCTGATATATGGCAGATGCCATTTTCATTCCATTTTTATGAACATTTCTGATTCTGTGTGCTTCATCAAACACGCAAAAGTCCCATGAAACTAATCCCAGCTGTTCTTTGCGTTTAGCTACAAAATTATAAGATGCAATAATTACTGCTGTTTTCTCTTTGACTTCTCTTCTATAATCCTCAATATTTGAACTATCAACAATCAATGAATCAATACCAAACTTTTCATCGAGTTCTATTTGCCATTGCCTTCTCAAGTTTGATGGCATAATCAATAATATTTTTTGCTTGCCTTTCATCAGTAAGTATTTAAGAACTAGACCTGCTTCAATTGTCTTACCTAATCCAACCTCATCTGCCAAAATTGCACCACCTTGTTCAAGAGATGCAAGTGCAAATACGAATGCTTCAACCTGATGCGGATTTAAATCTATATCAGCCAGCGATAAACAGCTATAGGGATTTAGCGCCAGTTCTTGGCGTTTAATTTCTGCATATGAATTTTCGATAACGCCCACCGTTGCACTTCCCCTTTCATAATCATTTAAGTTGTTCCTTTATCCCCTCAGCAATTACTTTTGCCATAATTGGCGGAACTGCATTTCCTATTTGGACAAATTTGCTTGTTCTATTTCCTTCAAAAAAATAACTATCTGGAAATGTCTGTAGTCTTGCAGCTTCTCTTACCGTAATTGATCTGCATTGTTCTATATCTGGATGAATAAAATAATGTCCATCCTTTGCCAGATGCGCCAAAACAGTATGGCAAGCGTGCTCATCTCCCTCAACCACTTTGAACCTGTCCTTAAACGAAGTCTGATTCTTATGAGTTTTTAATTCTTCTGGTAGTTGGCTATAGTCAATTCTTTGATGTCCATTATTCCAAGCCTCAATTGCTCTTTGATATATTTGCACATCCCTTGGAATATTAGTTCTGGCAACATGAAGTGTCACAACGTCTTCCGGAGTTCGAATTCCACTTTCTTTTAAGTAATCACTACAATCTTCATATCGACATCTATATAAATTATTTTCTTGACCTCTAACCACTGGAGCAAGGTCGGCAAGAAGATCATTAACTATTGCATTACTTCTGTTCTGCCCGAACTCCGGGTAAAAATGTTCGGTTCCCTTTTGCCATCCAATAATGATGACCCTTTTTCTTTTTTGGAGAACACCAAGGTCTTGCGCATTTTGCTCTCTACACTCGATTTCATATCCTACTCTTCTGAGTTGAGCTTGTAGGTTTTTGTATGCCTTCCCGCCTCTGGCTGACTTGATTCCTGCGACATTTTCAAAAACAAACATCTTCGGGGTATACTTTTTTAGAAAGCGAGTATACATCTTATATAGCTCATTTCTCGGATCTTCTTCCATGGGAACAATCATATGACTGCTTTGAGCTCTTCCTACTATAGAATATGCTTGACATGGTGGGCCACCTATTATTACATCAACATGATTTATCCCATCATGCTCCATAATTGCATCGATCCGATTGAATATATCTTTAATTGTTTTATCTGTCATCTCTGCGTTTATAACTGTCGAAGTAACTTCTTCTGGAACATGTGTAAAAAGTTCTTCTCTTGAAAGTTCGCCACGTTCATACTGGTAATAATAACGTAATGCGTCTCCTTCTTTTTTTAGATAATGATAAGCCGATCGCGTTTCCAAAGTTGCTGATGCCATAGGATTCATCTCAACATGTGCAATTGGGTTAAAACCAGCCTGAATAAACCCTTCTGAAAGGCCACCCGCACCTGCAAACAAATCAATGAAATTAAGTACGTTATTACTCAGTAATTTTGTATCTATAAACATATGCTAATAAGTCCATCCTTTACTGTTTTCTTAAGTCAACGGGCTTTTCAGCAGCTTGTGGAATTAACCATAGATTACCCTTTTTCACAGCACCAAGTATTCTTCCCTTGGAACAATACACCGTAACCATTCGACCTGTGATTCCCCACTTATCTCCTGCTTCTTTCACTGTTAAGTAATCCATAGCTTCAACCTCCTTTTTGGCAAAATAACCCGATTTTTATTATATTTCATTTTCTCGAAATAAACAACATTTTTGCTCATAATATTTTTATTGGTCGTTTTTTTGACCACATTTTACTAACTGGAAAGTAATGCACAGGACTAGCCCTTGTGCGATTACTTGTTGTGGAGTGTCCCCAATCCACTCAGAACATCCATCACAGATGTCCGGCTACGCACTCACGAATGTAAGTACTATGAGAATCTTCAACTACTTTGAAAACAAAAAGTGGCAACCACCAAACCATAAATCTGATGATTGCCTCAGTATTTATCACTATAAATCTATCTTATAACTAAAATCAGATTCAATTAACAAGGATAATTCTTCAATTGATGGATTA
>JAEZHM010000146.1 GCA_023416585.1 Bacillota bacterium | reverse complement strand
CGAACTTGACCATATCCACCTCGACGGTTTTCAGCATAAATTGCGCCAAGAAGTAGCCGATTACGCCGCCAAGCAAAATGCCGACTGCGCCCATTACGAAGTTTTCTCGGAAAATGTACAGATTGGTTTCACTGTGCTTGAAGCCGAGCACCTTGATGGTTGCAATCTCGCGTGTGCGTTCAGAGATGTTGATGTTGGTCAGGTTGTATACGACCACGAACGCGAGTGCCCCTGCCGCAATCAGCATGACGAGGATGATGATGTTGATGCTGTTGATGGTTTCCTCGAAGGATTTCCTTGCCGAATCGATGTTGACGATTGAGAGGATTGCGCTGTTTTTGCTCAGCCAGTCGGACACAAACCCGTCGAAGTCCGTCATCTTCTCATTTGCCGCACATGCGATGGTATTAAACCTTACATCTGTATGGAAGGTTTTCTCATAAAGTGCAGGGGACATATAAATGTAGTGGTAGATGTAGTTTTCCGTGACAGCGGCAACAGGCAACGCATACTCCACATCGTTTACGCTAAACGCAATGGTATCCCCAACACCTAATCCAAGCACTTCCGACAATTTGTCGGTGATGATTACGCCCTCGTCGCCAAGTTTCAGCGGATTTCCGCTCTTCGGGCTTCGTAGGGTGATTAACCGATCCATCTGCGATGTTTCCTCTGGTGCGAGAACAAATACGTTGCGGATAGTCGCCCCGTTGTTGTCCACGTTAACGGAAGTGACCTTGGAGAACATCTCCGCGCTTAGGCGGTCGTCGGATGCAAGCTGCTGACCCAGAGAGCTTGCTTCATCGCTCGTAAGGTCCTTGGATAGCGTAAACATGATTTTGTAGCGATTGATCTCCCCGTATTGCTTATCTACGATCGGGTTCACGCCGTCGTGCATACCAAAGCCTGCCACGATCAGCGCCATGCAGCCTGATATGCCAAGCACTGTCATCATGAGTCTCAGCTTATAGCGGAATAGGTTTCGTGCGGTAATCTTTTGGGAGAAGCTCATCTTTGACCAGAGCTTCGTCCAGTGCTCGAGAAATATTTTTCTGCCGCTTCTGGGCATCTTAGGCCGCATGAGCGAGGCAGTTACAGATTTTAATTCTCTGTAGCAGGAATACCATGCCACCATAACCGTACATATTAAGGCAACGATTACAGAGAGTATGGACATCCCCCAGGGTATTCTTATTTCAATGTCGGGCAGGCGATACAAAGCAGAATATGCGCCGACGATTACCCTCGGTAAAATTTCAATGCAAATTAACTGCCCGAGCACACTGCCTATAATACAGGCGATGGCGGAGTAAACCATGTATTTACCGGCAATTTGTGCAGACGAGTAGCCGAGAGCTTTGTACGTACCTATCTGTACACGCTGCTCCTCAATCATGCGCGACATGGTCGTAAGGCAGACGAGCGCTGCAACAAGTAGGAAAAACACCGGGAAAATAGCCGCAATGGCATCAACTCGTTCCGCATCCTGGTTAAATCCTGCGTAGCTTTGTATAATATCATCACGCGTGAACACATACCATTTTCCGGATTCAATTTCGCTGAACATGTTTCTTATATTCTGGATTCGATTGGAACCGTCTGTAATTTTGCTTTCCGCTTCGGCTGCACCGGCTAGATACTCGGTGTAGCCCGCATCATATTCTTTTTTTCCGGCAGCCCATTCCGCCTCGCCTGACTCGAGCTTTACTTTTGCTTCTTCAAGCTGCTCGGCAGCTGAAGTCTTCAGTCTTTTATATTCCGCCTCGCCCGCAGCAAGATCGGCTCTGGCGGTGTTGAGTTTTATTTTGTTTATTTTGATCTGTTCATTCGCATCATCCAACTTGGCCTTGCCGGCATCGTATTGCGCCTCGCCGCTTTGCAGCTCACTTTTTGCTGCATCAAGCTTCGCTTTGGAATCATCGAGCTGCATACGGGCTTGGTTTAGCTGCTGCTCTGCGGCATCTAGTTCCTTCTCAGCTTCTTGAAGTTGCTTTTCGTATTCCTCGAGCTGTTTTTGAGCGTTTTCAAGCTCTATTCGCGCTTGCTCTTGTTGGTCTTCGGAGTTTTCTATTCGATCTATCGCTGCCTGAATTTGCGCTTGCAGCATGGCGATTGTTTCAGGATCCGTTCCTCCGCCTTCCATATACGCGTCGAGTGCAGCTTGTGCCTCTTCGAAAATTCTTTGTGCTTCCTCTTGGTCGACATCCTCACCGTTGAGTGCAGCTTGCGCCATCGCTACGGCTTCACTTGCGGTATCGTAAGCGGCCTTCGCTTGGTCATATTCCTTCTTGGCATCTTGGTATTGTTTAAGCCCGTCGTTGTATTTCTGTTCATTTTGCTGATACTCTGCCTCGCCGCGGTTATATTGCGCCCAGCCGCTGTCAAGCTGCCTGCGCGCATCACTAAGCTCCGCCTCACCTGCATCATACTGGGATTGGGCTAAAGCCAACTGTTTTTCGCCCTTTGTAATTTGCGCTCTCCCGGTTCGCAAATCCGACTCGGCTTTTTTAAACTCGGCGTTTGTAGTTTGTACGGCATTGTCGTAATCTTCATAGCCCTTGTCGAGTTCTGCCCTTGCTTGATCCAGCTCTTGCTTCGCAAGATCGAGTTCTGCTTTAGCATCCAAAAGCTGTTGATTAGCGCTTGATTTCTGCGTATTGAGCTCACTTTCCGCATCCGCAAGCTGCAATTTAACATCATCAAGGAAAAGGTTATAGCGAACTTGCCCGACATCGCCGATTTCAGAAGATGCCTGTAAGGTTTCAAAATCGTATCTCTTGTCAAAAGCGGTGACACCCACTGCGCGATCCAACATGACATAAAGCTCCGTGTAGCGGGCATATTTAAACTCGCTTGCAGGCAGCATGATGTAATAAGAGATTATGCCGTTTCCGATAGAGGACGTGCCATAGGAATAAGAGATATACTGCGGGGATTCTACAAGCCCTACAACGGTATAGTTTGTACCGGAGATGATGGTATCCGTGGCGACAGAACCCGTGGTTTCGGAAAACCGAAGGATGTCGCCGATGGCAACGTCCGTATCGCGCATGCGATACGCAGCAGCAAGGCATTCTCCCGGCTTTTCGGGCATGCGACCGGAAACAAGCTTGATTCTGTTGATGCCATCCTCGTCGCTGTTGATTGCGGCTACACGAGCCACGCTGTTTCCGCCTTCCTCAAGAACGACCAGGTCAGCCGAATAGGATGGCATTACATTTGTGACACCTTTGACCGCGCGAATTGCTGTCGCGTCGCCATCGTCAAAACCCACTGTGGAAATAATTTCAAGATCCATCAATGAGGCGGAGTTGAAGTAGTTCTCGGCCGTTGCGCGCATGCTCGGTGCTGTCGCTTTAACGCCCACAAAAAATCCGACGCTCAAAAACGTAATGAGAAAAATCGAAATAAACCGCTCGCGAGAGCGAAGGATCTCCCTATAGGTATCCTTAAAAAGGGTTTTTAGTTTCATGTTTGCTCCTTTTTTAAGACGGACTTCGATTTACCATTCCAAATCTTCCACGGATGCGGGCGATGGATTAACATCGATGGATGCAACCGATCCGTTTCGCATGTGAATGACGCGGTCAGCCATCGGCGCGATTGCCGAGTTATGCGTGATTAAAACAACGGTCATCTTTTGCTTTTTACAGGTGTCTTGCAATAATGCGAGTATCTTTTTGCCTGTGGTATAATCAAGCGCTCCCGTGGGTTCATCGCAAAGCAAAAGCTTAGGTTTTTTAGCGAGTGCACGGGCAATGGCGACGCGCTGCTGCTCGCCTCCTGAAAGCTGAGAGGGAAAGTTGTGCACGCGCTCGCCTAAACCTACGCTTACTAAAACGTCTTTGGAGTCCAGGTCGCTTTCGCATATCTGCGAAGCAAGCTCCACGTTTTCGCTTGCCGTAAGGTTTGGTATGAGGTTATAAAACTGAAAAACAAAACCGATGTCCATCCTTCGGTATTGAATCATTTGCGATTCTAATAGCGAGCTGACCTTCTTGCCGTCAACTATGATATCGCCCTCGTCGCAATTGTCTATACCGCCAAGCATATTGAGTACGGTGGTTTTTCCTGCGCCGCTGGCGCCGGAAATTACGGCAAATTCGCCTTTTTCAATACCGAAATTCACTGCGTTTGCGGCGACAATCGTCACTTCTCCCATTTTGTATCTCTTATAGACATCTTGAAAAACGATGTATGGTTTCATGAAGGCCTCCTAAGTGGAAAATTGCTTGATTGAATATATAGAAACATTAGGCTTCTCAACACGCGATGGTTTCTTTTTCGAGGTAGGCTACTACATCGCCGACATTTCGGAAATTTATCAAATCCCGGTCGGGGATCTCTATGTGGAATTCTTTCTCCAAAACTGTGACCAGATGAACGAATTCGAGCGAATTAAGCCCAAGCCCCGTTCGAAGCTCTGTTTTTAAGGTTATGTCCTGCGGTTGAAGTTCTACGTAATCAGAAAGGATGGTAAGAAGCCGTTCAAACATACTTTAGCCTGCCTTTTTATAAAATAATCCCATCTCCGAAGGATTTGTTCTGCTCTTCGATCACCTTGTGACGAATGACTTTTTGGGTGGTTGTTTTTAAAAAATCATCCTGCGTAATAAACAGCTGGTGCATTTGCTTGTAGCCGGGTAAAAGTTTGTTGACGCGGCGGATATCCTCGGCGACCAGCCTCTCAACAGTCTCCCTGTCCATTTTTCCGAAATACTCCTCCACCTCAATCTTGAGCGCTGCGGCAATCGTCTGCATGAGAGTTTCTTTTACTTTATAAATGGAGGAATAGACCATCGCTTCCTTAACATAGGGGAGCTCATGGATAATCGTTGCCTCAATTTCTTCCGGGTGTACGTTCTTGCCGTTGTTCAATACGATCAGGTTCTTTTTTCTGCCGACAACGGTAAGCTGTTTCCGGCCTTTAAACTTGCCGTAGTCACCCGTTTTTAGCCAATCGCCTTCAAATGTTGCGGCTGTAGCAGCATCGTCTTTATAG
>JAEZHM010000023.1 GCA_023416585.1 Bacillota bacterium | reverse complement strand
ATCGAACCCACGTAGCTAGCTTGGGAAGCTAGAACTCTACCATTGAGCTACACCCGCATGTCCGCACATCTCGTGCCAGTCAAAGTTTATTCTAACGATTCCCAGCATTTTTGTCAACAGCGAAAATTCATAAAGAACTCTGGCCTATGCTAAAGCGCAAATTCCATCTGGCATTAGCCGGGCTCTTTTTACGCCAGCTTTTGATCATACTAAAGCGCTTCAGCACATCCCACGGCTTTATCAAATGCCTGGGGCTCCTACGCGGAATGGGCGGAGATGTACAGATTATTCACTCCGAGCCTCCGGGTCTCTTCACAGATCATGAAAAACAGCGTTTTGCCAATGCCGCGTCCGCGAGGCTCATGGGAAACATGGATGTTAGGCATCTGCAGTTGCGCTGCTCATCGTGATATACAATTTCAGGCAGTAATGTTAGAATATGAATGGCATGATTACCCGTCACAATAAAATCAATATCAAGCAAAATACATATTGAAACCGGAGGGAATATCATGAGCGAAGCGGCACTAATGGGAAAAGCAAGGCACGGACGGCTTTTTACCAAATGGGTACTTCCCGCCGTCCTCCTTCTTTTCGCGGTGGCAATCCTTTTTGTCTGGCCCCGCATCGATGAGGCCCGCACCATACTGAGCCTCCAAAAAGTAGACGATTATCCCCTTTACACGATGACCTATTATGGGGATTATCAACTGAATTATACGGTGGACAATCCGAATATTAAAGCTGTAAGCGGCATCATGCAGTGCAGCAGCTTTCTGGCAAGGAACGAAAAGGGGGAGCCGCTTTTCTGCCGGAATCTGGATTACGCGCTGGCAAACCACCCGATCGTCATGGTGGGTACATCCGCCCCTAAAAAATACGCGGGCCTTGGCATTTGCGACCTGTATTACCTTGGCTACAGCAAAGACAATCCACCTAAGGGCTCCCTGTTTTCGGACAGGGCGCTGCTAAGCGCTCCCAGAATAACGATAGACGGCATGAACGAGTATGGTGTGGCGCTGGCTATACTATCCGTCCCCCATGCTGAGCCAACCGCAGACTTAAATAAGCAGACCATTGACGAAGTAGCTGCCGTGCGGCTGATACTGGATCACGCAAAGACCGTGGAAGAAGCGGTGGAAGTGCTCAGAGGCTACAATTTGCTCTTCCATGACGGTGCATCGCATTTTATGATTGCAGACGGCAATGGAAACTCTGCCGTTGTGGAGTTTGTTGATGGAGAGATAACAGTCATAAAAAGTGACAACCCCTGGCAGGTTGTCACGAATTTCATACTCTCCGGAAAAAACCGCGAGGGCGTGGGGCAGGACCGCTATGATCTGGCGGAGTTAACGCTTGAAAAATCCCGGGGGATACTCAGCGAAGAAGAGGCGATGAGCCTGCTGGGCCGCATCTCCCAGCCGGGAACGCTTTGGTCGGTCATATACAACCTGAAAACCGGGGAAGCGAGGCTGACGCTGAAAATGAAGTATGACCAACTGTACACGTTCTCCTTGAAAATGCAGCCCTAATGGTTTTCTTCCAGGAATTTTTCCAGCTTGCGCTTGACCCTTTGAAGCGCGTTGTCGATGGATTTCACGTGGCGGCCCAGGTTTTCGGCGATCTCCTGATAGCTTTCCCCGTCAAGATAAGCGGCCAGAACCTCCTGCTCAAGGGAGGACAGCACCTCGTCGATCTTATCCCTTATGCTCATCAGATCTTCCTGGCTGATGAGCAGCTCCTCAGGGTTGGTGGCCCGGCCCTCGATGATCACGTCCAGCAACGTGCGGTCTGATTCCTCGTCATAAAGCGGCTTGTTCAAAGAAACGTAACTGTTTAAGGGAATGTGCTTTTGCCTGGTGGCGGTCTTGATGGCGGTGATGATCTGACGGGTGATGCAAAGCTCTGCAAAGGCGCGGAAGGAGCTTAATTTATCGGGCTTGAAGTCACGGATGGCCTTGTACAGGCCGATCATGCCTTCCTGCACGATATCCTCATGGTCAGCGCCGATGAGGAAGTAGCTGCGCGCCTTACTCCTAACAAAATTTTTGTACTTGTTCAGAAGATATTCCAGGGCGGTGCCGTCGGCCTCCTGGGCCATCGTCACGATCTCCTCATCGGTAAGGGAGGCAAAAATGCCCTCCCCTCCGGTGCCCAAGCCTTCCCCTTCATCTCTGGACATGCTGCGGTTTTGCTCCGTCATCCCATTCCCTGTCCTTTGCAAAGCGATTTATCCTTTGTTTCTTGCCGCCAGTACCGCGTACATCAGGATACCGGCCGCTACAGATGCGTTCAGGGAGCCTATCTCCCCCTTCATGGGCAGCGCCACGGTTTTGTCACAGTGTTCAAGCACCAGGCGGCTGATTCCCTCACCCTCCGAGCCGATGACCAAAGCCAGGGGCCCGCTCAAATCCGCCTTTTGATAATTCTCACCGTCAGTTACGGCCGCGGCGATCCACAGCCCGGCCTTTTGAAGTTCTTCCAGCGTGCGGCTGAGGTTTCCTACCCTGGCCACCTTCACATGTTCCACGGCCCCGGCAGAAGCCTTTACTGCAGCTGGAGTCAGCCCCACGGAGCGGCGCTCGGGCACGATTACGCCATGGGCGCCCACGCACTCCGCCGTGCGGATGACGGCACCCAGGTTATGGGGATCCGTAATGCCGTCCAGCAGGATCAGGAAGGGATCTTCGCCCTTTTCCTCAGCTTCCTTAAGCATATCCTCCACCGTGGAATATTGGTAAGCCGATGCGAAGGCCAGCATCCCCTGATGGTTTCTTGTGATCTCATCCAGCCTGGCCCTGTCCACCTCCTGCACGGGAATGCGGGCTTCCCTGGCCATGGCGACAATTTCCCTGGCGGAACCGCTCAAATCGCCCTTGGCAACCAGCATCTTTTCAATATCCCTGCCGCTTTTGATGGCTTCCCTGATGGGATTGCGCCCGGAAAGAAGATTTTCCATTGGATCAATGGATTCTTCCACTTTCGGGACGGGGGCCGGGACGGGGGGCTTATACTCATAACGCTTGTAGGCGGGTTCTGTGCTTTCCTGCACAGGACGCGTAGGGGCTGGGCGGCCATAGGCACGTTTCCCACCATCAGTCCGCTCGGGGCGGCCCCGAAATGCGGGCTTTTCCACATTGGAGCGGAAATCGCTTCTAGGGGCCGGATGGCCGTACACGCGTTTCTCTCCTTCGCCGCTTTCAGGGCGGGCACGATAGGAAGGCCCCTCTCCCGCGGGACGATAGCTGCTCTTTGGAATAGGGCGGCCGTAAGATTTCTTTTCCCCATCCCCGCTTTCAGGACGGCTGCGGAAAGCCGGCCTCTCTCCCGCGGGACGGTAATCGCTCCTGGGCGCGGGACGGCCGTAAGATTTCTTTTCTCCATCCCCGCTTTCAGGACGGCTGCGGAAAGCCGGCCTCTCTCCCGCGGGGCGGTAATCGCTCCTGGGCGCGGGACGGCTGTAAGGCTTCTTTTCCCCTTGCGCGCCGTCAGGCCTTGCGCGGTAAGCGGGATTATTCCCCGCACCGTCCTGCCTGCCCCGGTAGCCGGACCTGTCCCCGTTAGGCTGCGCACCACCTATGCTTCTGCCCGTGCGGGAAAACGCCGGCTTGTCCGAACGGTTTGCGTTATCTCCCCTTGCCGGCTTTCTGTAATGGGTCCCCTCATCGTCCCAGGATCCCTTAGCCGCGTGGTCATTTTTCCTGTCTTTGGAATAATCCTTGTAAAATGCCATTATTGGTCCTCCTCAATTTCAACCACGCTCACTATGGCTGCTGGCCTATAGATTGCAAAAGTTCTTCCCGCTCTTTTCGTATTTGAACCATTTTCCCGCAGGTCTTTTCCCCTTCCGGGCAAGCACCACGCAAACAGCCGGGCCCCGCCTTATCAAACAGCAGCGGAGCTGCCTCCATGCACAGGCGGTGCATTTGAACGGCCATCGCCCGTATCTCCCACTGGGCACGCCTGCACATACGCAGTGCGAAAAAGTGGTGCAGCTCCCGCACGTTCATGGTCATGATCAGCCTTGTCTCGCAGGCACCGGGAAGCACGAACCTTGCATCCTCATTGCTTTGCTCACCTGCGCCAAGCCGCTGCTGCCACAGATCGTACCACGATTGCATCTGCTCCATCTGCCGGGAATACTCTTTCACGGCCTCTTCGCCAAGCGCTTCGATCCTGGGCGGGACGACGTAGGAAAAACCGCCCGCATAAGATACATACCGCTGGCTTTGCACACTGAAACTGGCAATGCGGTGCCTTGTCAATTGCGCCAGGCAAATGCGGCTGATTCCTTCCACCGCAAAGGTGAAGGAAGCGTGCTCCATCACAGAATCGTGGCCCATGTCCATCAGCCGCTGTATAAAAGCCGTCTGATCCTTTTCCTCGATGCGCTTTTGTAGTGTGTCCACATCAGCCCGGGAATAGCACAGGCGCGCCCCCAGGGCAACCAGTTCCTGCATGTCTGCGGTGTGACGAACAAGAGCAACCTTCAAATGGCATTGGGCCATGAAAATCCTCCTTAAAGGCTTCTTTAGGATACGGCTTCCTCTTGTTGTGCCATTTGGTAAAGCTCCTTAAGCCTTTCATGACGTCCCGTAAGATACAAATATCCGATCAGCGTTTCCAGTCCCGTAGCCTGGCTGTAGGCCGCAGGGTCTTGGTTCTTGGGCGCGCCATGGCGGGGATGGGCGTTGCGCCCCCTGCGCACCATATCCGCTTCTTCCATGGAAAGCTTATCGCTTAAACGGCTCAGCGCCTGCGCCTGCGCCTTGGCATTTACACGCGAAACGGCTGCGCAGTGCATGTTGTGAAGGTTTTTTCCCGTATGCACAAGGCCTGTGCGCACCATCAGGTCCCAAACGGTGTCGCCGATATACGCCAATTGCAGCGGGCTTAACTGCAAGGCCTCTGCCTCCAGGCCGATATCCTGAACCATAAGCATTCCTTCACCTCCTGCGCATAAGTAGTTTTATTATAACAGATACAAATCGCAAGTACAACGGCAGGACTCTGGAATAAATAAATCCTCCTCAGGTTCTTAGCCAAACCAAAAACCGCCCTGCCGGTTTTTACAGCAGGACGGTTTCCGTTTCTATATCAAAATCTTCTGTTGATAATGGACATGATAAGATCGCCGTTATTGAAAACCTTTGCCAGCGTGCTTTGTTCCATCAGCTCGCTGAACTGCTCGAAGGGCACCACGGTCATCAGAAGGGGTACCAGGGCAAATACGGCATAGCAGATCACCACACCTCTAAGTGCGCCGAACACACCCCCGGCCAGCCAGTCCAGCTGTTTGAGCAACGGAAAATGGAATATGGTCCGAAGCATATTGATAAGAATGGACATCACCAAATAAAGCACCAGGAAGCACAGGAAAAAGCTGAGGATATTGATCGACACAGCCACAATGGTTTGGTTCACATATTCGGCCACCGTGCTGATGCCGGCCTTGGAAAAGACCTGATGCTCCAGGTTGTACTGCAAAATAGTATTGATTGGCGCCGGGAGCTGTATGTTTTGCATGATGGTGCCGATGGTGTCCTGCGAAAGCGTACCTACCTGGGCCACGGACAGTTCCAGGTTACCCAGCCTGGAAGAAGCGTCCGTATAATGGATCAGCGACCTTGCAATATCCTGATTATTCTGGATCATGTTGGCGACCTGGGGGTAAATCAAAAAGGAGCCTAACAGCGCCAGAATCACGGCGCCCATGCTGAGCACCGACTGTATGAAGCCCCTGTAAAAGCCCCACAGGATGCTCAGGGCGATGATGGCCAGTATGACATAATCCACTATGTTCATCGGGATTCCTCCTTCAGCCCTTCTCCTGCCTTAGGGCATGGTAACGGCATAAACCGTATCTCCGCAGCTTAGCAGCGCACGGCCGTTCGACGTCATGCCTATAAGATCTGTCGGAGCCTCCATATTTTGCGGCCGGTTCAACGCAGAAAACCGCTGTGCACCCATGTCTGCTCGGTAAATGTAATCTGACGAAAAGGCATACACGGTTTTATCGAAAACGGCAGCCCCCACGCAGGCAGACGGCAGCGTGTAGCGCCTGTCACTTAAGCCGCTGAGCAGCCTGATCTCACGGATGCTGTACTGGCTGGTGGTCTGGTTATTCGGAGCCAGCAGCATCAGTATGTCGCCCTTTTCCGGCGTTTCGCTGGCGATCAGCTTCCAGCCGAATACCAGAATGGTCGCCGTAGTATCCTCCCTGCCCTGGTAATTGAATGTGCGAAGCTGCCTTGTGCTCATGATCCGAAGCTTCTGCGCGTCATAGAGTACTTTGTAGGCCATTGCTTCCCCCAGGGAAATCTCCCCGGTGTTCATCTGGCCTACCTCAAAGGTATTGAGCACCGTATTGGCTACCGTGCCGAACACATCCTGCGCCAGCGTCCAAATATACTGCCCATCCCCGCCGTAAAAGCCCACATCCAGCATCAGGCGGCCGGTAAAGGCTTCCGCCTCCTCATCCACCGGCGCTCCGCTCAAGTCGCGTATTACAAGCCTGGGCTCCGTATCATCCCCGATGACGGCGGCGGCATATCTTTTGCCGATACGGGCCAACTGCACCTGCTGGCCCAGGTTGTCGCTATAAGTAGGGTGTCCGTTTTGATCCAGAATGTACATCTGGCTGCCAGCCCAGGCCACCACAGAGCTGCCGCCGGCGGAAAATGAAGCGTCTGCGCCAATCTGGTAAGACCAGCGCACCGAGCCGGTTGTTGTGATGCAGAAGATGGACACGCCGTCATAATACAGCACATACTCCCCAAAGGGCGTCACGTTCTGACTGGAAAGGCAGGGCAGGCGGACGGCTGATGATTCAGAGGGCTTACTCAGCCGACGGATGGAACCAATAATGACAACGGCCAAAACAACTGCCAATAGCAGTATGACAAGGATCGCCCACCGTCTGTTATTTACGTTGTCCGGCTGCCGTCTTTGCATCATAGAAGTAAGGATAGCTCCTTTTAAGAAGCGGGGCATCTTCCTTAATGCAACGATGTATCCCGCTTATTTCATGCTGCACATGTTCGATAAAATGGCTGCGCCATTTTCTTGCGAAGTTTTTGAACTGTTGCTTTACTATTATAATGAACAATCAAGAAAGACGCAACAATATAATGAACAAGCAAAAAGGCCGCAGCGCATTTTGGGGTGCTGCCACGGCCCTTCGGAGTGTGCTCGCAACTAGCCTTTAGGGTTCATCCATCCTCTTCCTTTTCCCGCCGCAGCCTTTCCATGTACTGCCGGGGATGGGAGAGAAAATCCTTCATCAATTGCACGTGCCCCAGGTCCTCATATCTTACAGAAGTCACAGGCGGCTGGTCAAAGCACCATATGTCCGCGCCGGGATACGCCATCAGGATGGGAGAATGGGTGGCGATAATGAACTGGCTGTCCGCCTCCCGCTCCATGATGAGGGAAACCAAGGCCAGCTGGCGCATGGGTGATAAAGGCGCTTCCGGCTCGTCCAGCAAATAGATGCCGCCGGGTCTTACGCGCTGTTTAAACATGGTCAGAAAGCTTTCCCCGTGCGATTGGCCGTCTGGCTCCAAGCCATACCGGCTGTTCAGCTCCGACAGGGAGGATGCATAGGCCATTCTCGCCTGGCCTTTGGCAAAAGCGCTGCGGTGTGCGTTTTCTTCTTCCACCCGATTTAGCTCCAGCGCCATATCCTCCTGCATCATGGCGATGCGCTTTACAAAATTGAAAAAATCCTCCGCCCGAAGGAAAAAGCCCTTTCTTACCCTTACGCCAAAAGCAAGCCGCATCTCATCGCACAATGGGTCAAGGCCCCGAAGCGTCACATCCCTTGATGCATCCTCCCAGCCAATGGCCGGCAGGGACAGCTTGCGTGCCAATGCCTCCATCAGCGTCGACTTTCCCGTACCGTTTTCCCCCACCAGCAATGTCACTGGCGATGTGAAATCTCTTTTCCCAAGGGACATCACCTGGGGGCAGTGAAAGGGGTATGCGCCAAGGTTTCCTTCCAGTGACACAGACCGAAGCGATATCATGCAAAGCCCCCTTTTCCAGGATGCCCCCATGGAGCAAATAAGATTGACAGGTAATGTTGGGGGGAGTCCATGATCATGGGCTCCCCCGGCGTATCTTTATGCTCCGGCCAATTTCACAATCGCGCGGGTAAAAATTTTCACATTGGCCATCAGGCCCTCAATCGTCATATACTCCCCAGCCTGATGGGCCAGCTCCTCATCCTCCGGGAAGAGCGATCCGAATGCAACGCCTTCTTTCAAGCACCGGGCATACGTGCCGCCGCCGATGGCGATGGCCTGCCTGGGACGCCCTGTAACCTCATGATAGGCGTTAAGAAGCGACTGCACCAGTACGCTGCTTTCCGGCACATGGTGGGGCTGTTTGAAAGTGGATTCGGATACTAACATCCCGGCCGGGGCCACAGCGGCGGTAATGGCCTTCAAAATCGCCTCGGGGCTGGCCATGACAGGATAGCGGATGTCAATGGTCGCCTCCACGTTTTTCTCATCCGCTTTCAGGATGCCCAGATTAAGCGTCAGTGCGCCGGAAAGCTTGTCGCTGACGGCTATGTTCAGGGACGTGCCGTCATATTCCAGGCCGATCACCTGGGCAAGGCGGAGAAGCGGGCCCTTAACGCCAAGATACTCCAACGCTTTCAAAAGCCTTAAAATCGCGTTCTTCGCAATTTCCGGCATGGCGGCATGGCCGGCCACGCCCTGGGCGGAAATCTTTACCCGGCCGTCCGGCATACATTCAGCCGTCACGGGGTAACCTTCAGCCTTCGCGAATTCTTCCACTTTCTTTAAGACTGTTCCGGCGTCCCCTGCCACATACGCCTCGGCCAGGCCGGGGATCACATTGGGCCGCTGCCCGGCCTCAATGCGCAAAACCTTCAGGCCATCTTGGGCGGCAGGGCCGGAAAGCTTTAAATGATACAAACCCTTTTCCGTATTGATCACAGGGAAGCAGGCGTCCGGGCTGAAGCCCGTGCTTGGCATGTCTGCATGAGCCTGGTAATACTTCATGTCGTCCATGCCCGATTCCTCATCGCAGCCCAAAATCAGCCGAACCTTCTTTTGAAGCTTGATGCCGGCCATCTGCACCGCCTTCATAGCATACAGCGCGGCCACCGCCGGGCCCTTGTCATCACTGGTGCCACGGCCATATATGCGCCCGTCGATCAAATCTGCGCCAAAGGGATCGGTCTTCCAGCCATCCCCCGCGGGTACGATATCCAAATGCGCCAGGATGCCCAGAACGTCATCCCCCTGGCCCATTTGCGCATCCCCGGCATAGCCGTCGATATCCCGCACTTCAAAGCCCAGATCCTTGCAATCCGCCAGCGCTGTGTCCAGCATACTACGCACAGCCAAACCAAAGGGAGCATTAGGCGCCGGCTCCCCCTTCACGCTTTCGATGCGCACCCACTTTTGCAGCGTTTGAATGAGAGGCTCCCGAAGCGATTCAATGATCTGATCCAGCTTTGTGTAATCCATGTTCATTCTCCTTCCAACGCCCGCGTTAGGCGGGTGACCGCTTCCGTAATGTTCTTATGTGGACAGCCGAAGTTCAGGCGCATAAAGCCTTCCCCGGCCTGCTCGCCGAAAAATGTACCGTCCGTCAGTGCAAGCCCTATGCGCTGTGTGCGCCGCATGATCTCCTGGTTGCCAAGGCCATACGCCCGCAAGTCAAGCCAGGCCAGATAGGTGCCTTCCACCGGAGACAGTATCACTTTGGGAAGATGCTTTGCAAGCAGATCATGAAGCAGCTGCCTTCCGGCGTCCAGGTAGGCGATCAACCCATCCAGCCATTTATCCCCGGTTTCATAGGCAGCCCTTGTAGCCTCCAACGCGAAGATGTTGCCGCTTCTTATACCGCAGGAGAGCAGCGTCTTTTCGATTTTCTTAAGCATTTCCCCGTGCCTTGTAAACAGCGTTGCCTGCTGCAGTCCAGCCAGGTTGAATGTCTTGCTGGCAGCCGCCAGCGTCACCACCTTGGCATTTGGATTGTCGTATGTCAAGGATAAGGCCGGTACGAACGTATGGGGCGCATAGAAGAAATCGGCATGTATCTCATCGCACACAAGGGGCGTGTGGTATTTGTGCAGCACAGCAAACAACTTTTGCAGTTCCTCTTTGTTCCACACCCTGGAAACCGGGTTGTGGGGGCTGCACAGAAGCATCAACTTCGCCCCCGCCTTCAGTTGTTCCTCCAATTGAATCAAATTCATGCGCCAATGGCCATTTTCATCCTGCACCAGGGGATTTTCCACCACGATGCGGTCATTTGAAGTAATAGAAGAAAAGAAAGGCCCGTATACCGGCGGCTGTATGATTACGCCGTCCCCCGGCTGGGTAAAAGACTGGATGCAGGCCTTCAGCCCGGTCACCACACAGGGCAGCATCAGCAGTTGATCTTTTTTAAGGGATACATGATGGCGGCGCTCCCAAAAATCAAGCACCGCCTGATGGTCATCCTCCGCAACCCCGGTATATCCATAGGTGCCATGGGAGGCACGGCTCAAAATCGCCTGCTGCACTGTTGGCGGGCTTTCAAAATCCATATCCGCCACCCACATGGGCAACAGGTTTTCCGCGGCGCCTTCCGTAAGGGCAAAATCCCATTTTTCGCTTCGGGTGCCCTTTCTTTCTATGCCTTGGTCAAAATAATCGAACGAAAATTCCAATAAAAGGCCTCCTTTGTATGAATTAAATATCCGCCTGTATCACAAAGAACCCGCCGCCCCGCTCCACCACCTGCGTTTTTGCAAAGACGGTGTTCAAATAAGAAAGGGCAGAGAGCGCGCCCTGCTGCTTACGGATGACCAGAAACAAGGAGCCGCCGGGAAGAAGATGTTCCGCGCTTTTTGCAAACATACCGTAAATCACCTGTTTGCCGGCCCGGATGGGGGGATTGGTCAATATAAAAGAAAACTTCTCTCCCTCAATCGCTTCAAAGCCGTCGCTTTCCAGAACCCGCGCAGAAACGCCGTTACGCCGCGCATTTCTTTGGCTCAGTTCCACCGCCCTTAAGTTGATATCAGCCATCGTCACGCGGACTCTGGGATATGCCCTTGCAACAGATATACCCACCGCACCCCAGCCGCAGCCCATGTCCAGCACATCCCCCGAAAGATCCGGCAGCGCATGGAGAAGAAGCTCCGTGCCCTTGTCAAGCCCGTCACGGGAAAAAACACCGGCATCCGTTTCAAATGTCAAACCATGTCCCCTGTACGCAAATTGGCATTCGCCCGGCCGGTGGGCGCTTTCGGGAGTTACAGTAAAATAATGGTCAGGCATTTCATTGTTCCTCTCCGTAAGCATCGCGGCGAAGGGCGGCAATCTCCACTTCACTTAATTCCCTGAAACCGCCTTCCGGCAAGTCTTCATCCAGGCGCAGGCTGCCAAAAGAAACCCTCTGCAAATCCGCCACCGTAAGCCCCCGGCATAAAAACATGCGCTTGACCTGATGGAACTTGCCTTCCTTCAGCGTGACCATGGCCTTCGATTCCTGCGGTCCCGTCTCCAGTATGTCAAGCTTGGCGGGCTGGGCGGTAAAATCGGAAAGAGCCAGCCCATTCTTAAAAGCGAGCACATCCGCATTATTTAGCGGTCCGTTCACCTGAACCAGATATTCCTTGGCCACATGGCGCTTGGGCGACAAAAGAAAGTGGGCCAGCGGCCCATCGTTGGTAAAGAACAAAAGTCCACGGGCATCCTTGTCCAGCCTGCCTGCGGGCATGAGCCCCATAGCCTTGTACCTTTCAGGCAGCAGGTCCACAACAGTCTTTGCCCTGCGGTCATTGGCAGCGGTAAGTATGCCGGCAGGCTTGTTGAGCATGCCGTATCCCAGGACGGCCATATGGACCGCCTGCCCATCCACAAGCACCTCGTCCTTTTCCGGATCGGTTTTTTGACCCGGATCAAAACATGGCCGGCCATTGACCAATACGCGGCCGCGGCGGATGAGCTCCTTGACATCGCTCCTTGACCCCAGCCCCTGCAAGGCAAGGAGCTTGTCCAACCGTTCCATGTTATTTATCATCCTCCGGAAGATGGATAAAGTATGCCTGCAGCACTTTGCGCAGCGGCAGCAGCGGCAAATACAGCAGGATCAGCACAGCCAACAATCCCCAAAGCATTTGCGGCTCAGCAAGCTGCGATAGATTTAAACGCATGCTCTTTACAAAATCACGAAGCAGGCGGTATCCCATATATCCCGACGGCAAAAGCACCGGCAGCAGCAGAAGGCCCTGAATGACCGCCACGCAAAACTGCCCGCCCCGGCGGCCCTTCAAGCGCCGCAGCATCTCTTTGCGGGCCACAGCGTAATTGCCGCCGGATTGCTTCCAAAGAAAGCGGAGCATACCGTTGCGCACCATGCCATATAAAAGCGGAAGCGTCAAAAGCACGAAAAAGACCACGATCAGATAAGCGCCTTCCATGAAGCCGTGTTCTTCCCCGAAGATCTTGCCCAGGCTGATTACCATGCGCAGGACCATGGTTCCGTCCTCCACCTTGTACATCATATACCAGCCGGCAAAGAGCCCCGCTATCAGCGGCAAAGCCCAGGGCAGCAGGTGCAGCGCCTGCATAAGAACAGCGCCAAGCTTTTTGCCATAACCATGAAACATAACAAGCCTTGGCGTGGCAAAGCTGTCGCCTTTCAATGCATAGTGCATGGCCTCGCCCATGCTATAGCGTAGCGGCAAAACAACAAAAAGATACAGAACGGGCGTCAAAAGTGAAAGATAGCGAAGCGAACTGCCTTCTTTGCAAAAAACCAATGTCAAAAGAGGCGATAAGGCGGCCAGTCTGATTGCAACCAATGCCAGCATACCCGCCATCCAGTCGGAAAAGCTTCCCTTCAAATGCCCAAGCATCGTCTTTTCCCATGAAAGCGCTACGGCCGGTTCGGCCGATACTTTACTCATTCCAAGTTCCTCCTATACAGAAATGAACATATGTCTGTTCATACATTATACCGTACACGACTTAAGCGCGCAATTGCAATTATTTGCCGGGCCATGGTACAATTTATAGGATGGACCAGCACCCCGGTTGATCCGGATGGAGGATACATGCGTATAACTTTGGTCGGCATCGCCAGCAAGTACATCCACCAAAACCTGGCCCCCTGGTGTTTAAAGGCGGGGCTTAAACAGTATGGCGTGACGGAGCCCTGCAGTGTTCTTGATCTGAACATCAACCAGCCCTTTTTTAAGGCAGTGGCCTCGCTTATGGAAACAAAACCTCAATTGGCAGGCTTTTCCTGCTATATATGGAATATAGGGATGGTGCGTTCCCTGGCAGCATGCGTTAAGCTCATTTCCCCTGAAACAGTGATCGTGCTGGGCGGGCCGGAGGCGGGAAGCCGGCCGGAAAGCATTTTTGGGGAAATCCCCGAGGCGGATTACGTGATCACGGGGCCCGGGGAATATGCCTTTGCGGAACTATGCAAACGCCTGGAGGAAGACCGGGATGTGGGCGATATTCCGGGCCTTAGCTTTCTCAGGGAAGGCCGCATCGTAAAAAGCCCGCCCTCTCCCCTGCCGCTTTCTGCCCCTTCCCCGTTCACAAAGGAATGCCTTCAAAATTTGAAAGATCGAATTGTTTATGCGGAAACCTCCCGTGGCTGCCCCTTTCATTGCTCCTTTTGTTTGTCTGGGCAGGACGAAGGCGTAATCTTTCTTAACATGGATCAGGCAAAGGAAACGCTGCTGTCAGCGGCATCATCCGGCTCAAGAACAGTCAAACTGGTGGACCGCACCTTCAACTGCAATCGCGAAAGAGCTTATGAACTATTTCATTTTCTGATAGAAAAGCACCGGGAAGGGACATTTCAAAACGTCTGCTTCCATTTTGAAGTAGCAGCAGATTTGTTTGATCATAAGACGCTGCTGCTGTTAAAAAGCGCACCGCCGGGGCTATTCCAAATGGAAGCCGGGCTGCAAAGCTTTCATGCCAAGACGCTTGACGCATGCCAAAGAAAAACTGATCTTAACAAGCTGTGTCAAAACATTGCTTTCCTGATCTCGGGGCAGAATATCCACCTGCACCTGGATCTCATCGCCGGGCTCCCCTATGAAGACTTCGCAACCTTCGGCGAATCGGTGAACAAGGCCATTGCCTTGCGGCCTCATATGCTGCAATTGGGCTTTCTCAAAATTTTGCACGGCAGCCGCCTTAAAACGCAGCGGGAAGATTACGGCATAATAAACGATCCGAATCCGCCCTATGAGGTCCTTCAAACCAAGTGGCTTTCCTTTGAGGATATCTGTCGGCTAAAAAAGTGTGAGGAAGCGCTGGACAAGCTGTATAACAGCGGAAAGTTCCGCAGCGCGCTGGACCTTGTATTTCGCCAAAGTGGTATAAACCCCTTTGACCTGTTTATGCTGATGGGTGATGTCCTGGCATCTCATGAAGGGAGCCTGTCCCTTAACCAAATCACGGAACTTTTCTTCGCCTTCATGCAAAAGCTGCCCAATATATCCAAGGGAGCCCTGCGGGATGCCATGGCCTTTGACAGGCTTTCAACCGATAACACTGGGCGGCTGCCGGAATGCCTGCACATCCCCGATGAGAGGCTCGGTCAGGCCTTGAACCAACTTAAAAAGGAACATGCGCCCGGCACAAAGCTTGGTGCCTGCATTCTCTATGAAGACAGCGAGCGACTCTTGTGGACGGATTACTCCTCAAGGAACCCTGTAACAGGAGAATACGCCGTAAAGACACGCCCGCTATGACTTTGTTTGACGATTGCCGCTCCTTTTGCGGATGGCCTTTATGATGTAATGCAGCACCGTATAGGCAGCCCCGAATGCCAGTACACCCCACATGCCCATGGCGATGTCCGCCATCTCCATATTGCCGGTATGGGTCACGTATTGGCCGATTTCAATGGCAAAAGCCAGCGTGCCCATCACGGTGAGGGTATACACCCAGGCCACGGCGTTTGTATGCAGCTTTGCAAACAGCCAGCGCACTACAAGAAATAGCAGGAAACCTACGATGCCCATTACCAGGAAGTGAAGCTGCTTGTCGCTTAAATACAGCTCAAAGCTGTCATTCAAGTGCAGCAGATAGTCATGGGCCTTTGCCACAAGATCTACGATAAAAGATAAGAAATCCTTCATGGGCCCATCCTTTCCTTATCGACCGTTGCCGTCCATTCAACGAAGAGGCGAAAGCAAACCCTGCCACTAACCTTAGGAGGAGCGCTATGCGTTACGCAACATCCCTTTACCGCACGCTTCAAAAGCGGCGTGGAGAGATTTTGGGGTTTGCAGCCTTGCTGCTTTTATGGCGGCTGTGCCTGATGGCGTTGTCCATCGATCCCTTGAGCCACGATCCCCAGGATTCCTACACCCTGCAGGCAATGGCCTGGAGGGCGGGACAATTGAGCATCACACCAAGTGAGTTAAGTCACGATCTGGAGCTGGCTGTGTATGGCGGCAAGCTTTATGTAAGCTTTCCGCCGGTGCCCACGCTTCCATTGTGGTTGTTGACTTTTTTCTTTGACTATGCCACACCCAACCGCATGGTCAACCTTTTTTATTTCCTGTCCAGCTACCTTGTAGGTTATTCCCTATGCCGCCGCCTAAACAAGGCGGATGGCCCTTCTGCCGTATGGGCCGCCTTTTTGGTGGCCGGCTGCAATTTTTTGTACCTTTGTTGGTTTGGCGGTGTTTGGTACCAAGCCCAGGCACTATCCTTTCTTTTGACGCTGTGCGTATTTAGGCTTTTGCTATGCAAGACATCCGCCGCATGGAGTACAGGGCTTTTCTGCCTGGCGCTGGCGGTGGGCTGCCGCCCCTTTCAGGCGGTATATATTGTGCCTGGGCTATGGATGGCTTGCCGGAATATTCAAGGCAGGAACAAGATACGGATGCCTATACAGCGTGCCCTCATCCGCGTTCTTTATCTTTGTGTTCCGGCTATTCTTGTGGGGCTGGGATACGGGCTTTACAACATGGCCAGATTCGGCTCCTTCTTCGAGTTCGGGCACACGTACCTTCCTGAATTTCAGGAATACGGCCCTCAGTTTTCCCTGAGTTATTTCCCGGAAAACCTGAAAAACGTGTTTCGCCTGCCCTGGATTGAGGAGGGCCGGCTGAACTTTCCCCGTTTTAACGGGTTTGCGTTCTATCTTGTTAATCCCCTGTTTTTGTTGGCTTTGGGGGCGGCTGTTCAGGGTCTTTGCAAAAAGCGGTTCAGGACGCTGGATGTCCTGCTTGCCCTGTGCTTAGTTCTTCATTTCAACCTATTGCTCCTGCACCGCACCTTCGGGGGCTGGCAGTTTGGCGCCAGGTATCTGATCGACCTGTGCCCGGCGCTCTTTTATTTAGCGCTCCGCCATCCCGGCAAGTCCAAGCTTCTGGTGGGTGCCGTCATGGTATGGGGTGTGCTGTTCAACCTGTACGGCGGGCTGCTTTTCAATTTAACATAGGCAATAGAATAATTTCCCGTTTCATTTTCCTTATGATCATGGTATAATCAGGAAGAAGAGGGGAAGAACCTCTCCATCCTAAAAACGGAGGTAATGAACATGGATATTTATGTCTGCACCGTTTGCGGATATGTCTACGATCCTTCCGTAGGCGATCCCGACAATGGCCTGGAGCCCGGCGTTCCCTTTGAGGATCTGCCCGAAACCTTTGAATGCCCCGTATGCGGCGTGGGCAAGGACATGTTCGAAAAACAATAACCTTTCTGCAAACAAAACCCTACATTTGCTTGCATTCGCACACAGCCCTTCGTTACTCCTCCAAAGTTCTTAAGAAAAACCCGGGAGATACTTTCCTTATGGAAAATAGCTCCCGGGTTTTTGCTTGCAGACAAAAGGCGGGTAAATATATCACCGGCGATAACTCATCATGCAGCCTGTGCAAAGAGCCAGCCCCAGCGCGGTTATTCCGGCACGGGAATGAAGATACCCGTATGGCAGAGAAAAGGGGATTACACCCTTTTGTGCCAGTGCGCGTGCCGCTTGCGAGAGCATCGAATTGCCAAGCGGGTCGAATGATGGCGGCAGCGCAAGATCAATGAATGCTGCGAAGAATAGAAACGCAATGAGCGCGTACACCAGATTGCTGTGCAAGCGGCCCATCCACAGCCCCAGCCCGGTAAAAAAGATCGCCTGAGGCACAAGGGCAAGCACTGCCAGCGGCAAAAAGCCGATACGCGGCGTAACGGAAAACACCCAAAAGCAAAACACGAAGTAGGCCGCCACTGCCAGTATTGCAGCCAAAAGATAACCCAGCCCCAAAGCGGCGGTCATAAGCGCATGGCGGACGGAGACCGGCATCGATGTCGCCGAAGCCAGCGCTTCCACCGCTTTTTCTTTTGGCGAGGTCTGGCGTGCCACAAAGAGCAAAGGAATGGAGGTCAGGAACGGTGACAGCTTCAGCAGGTAGGAAAGAAAAGTCCACTCGGAAAACGGAGCGGTGTCGTTATAGCCAAACAGCGTCTGGGTTCGCAGCAGGAAGACCGCATAGGCAAGTGCAAATACGCTCATCAGCAGGTATGGCTTGGAGAGCAGGACCCGCCGCAGTTCATAAAGCCCCGTCTTTATCACATTCGAGCTATTCATCCAGCGTCATGACCCCCTTCGTAAGCCCCAATTCCTGCAGGAAGGTTTCATAATCAAGCGGCTTTGTAAAATCGCCATGGCGCTCCATATACATCTTGGACAACCTGGCCACAAAGGCATCCTCGCCGCCTGTAAGACTTTCGGCCTTGAGCAGCAGCGCGGGCATCAGGTCGTAACGGGTCAGGCCTGCGTACATATAGTGCACCCTCAATGCATCCGGTTCGGCAAGGCGGGCGTAGTTTTCACGGTCTACCATATAGAAGGCGTTTTGAAGCCGGTGGGCGTTGCGCTGCCAAAGGTCGGCATACTCGCTTAAGGCATACTCCTTACCGAAGCGCTCCTTCATATACAGGTAGGAGCTGTAGCACGTAAGACCTTCACCGCTCCAGGGCGATATCCCGTCTTCAGCGGTGTACACGCTAGACGGTCCAAAGCCCCACCACTGGTGTGCGATCTCATGCACCGCCAGGCCCAGCCCGCTTCCCCCTTCCACGTTGGCACTTCCCGGCGCGGCCTTGTACGCACCGTTCATGAACATGGTCTCGCCAAACATCGATATATTCTCCATCGCCCATCCTGCAGCAATGCTGCCGTCCAGCTCCAATAGCACAAGGGGCATACCGTTAAAATTCAGGGGTCCAAATCGCCTGGTGAAATATTCGATCACGTCACGCAGCGTATCTGCCGCCATGGATTCCCGCATGAAGCCTGCTTTCTCGCGAAAGTAGACAAACTGCACGTCCAGCCCGCCGACGTTAAATTTCTCCACAATGTAATCACCGGCGATAAGCCAGCGCCAAACAGGGGTGGAGAACCGGTAGGTTTTGCAGCCTTTGCGCAGGGGAGCCAGCTCATAAATGATCTGTCCTGTCACGAAAGGGGTTAATGTGTCGGACATGGTGACGGTGCACTCTACCGGCAAAACGTTATTTCCCGAATACAGCTCCGGCAAAAACCGGTCCAGGAACACGAACTTCGGAGTGATCATGTAGGTAATCTGCTGAAAGTCCCGACGGTTCCTCGGCGCGCCTGCATAGTGCAGCGACAAAGTCTGGCCGGTAAGCGGGCCCTTAAGCTTCACATGCCATACCGAGGCCATAAAGCTGTCATTCTTCTCCCTGGTCAAGGCTACAGGCTGGCCATCCAGCAGCGCTTCGCGTATCTCCAGCCCAGGCGCCAACAAAAGGGCCATGTCCTGCTCCTTACTGCTGGTGCATCGAAGCTCAAATTCCGCCTGCCCTTCCAGCCGGTCTTCGCCAATGAAAATATCCGCCTTGCCTTTGGAGGCATAGATTTGTGAGTTATAATCGGCCTTCGCGCTCATGCTTTCCGAGTTATCCTGCATGGTGATCTGCCCGGTTTCAGGGTCTATGTGTTCCTCGTAGGTAAGCATTGGACCGTTGTCAATAAAGGGCTGCTGTGTGAACAGCAATATGCCGGCTGCCGCCATCGCGGCCATCAGCAGCGGCAGCGCCGCTCGCCTTACATTTTGCAAAAAGGATCGTAGCCAGTTTAAGCCATAGCGCCGAAGGCTGTTAAGCCCCAGAAAAAACAATGCCAGGCTAAATGTCAGCCATAACAGCCTTGAATAGGCGATCATGCGGATTTGGCTAATGCTTCCGCTGATGTCCGAAATTGAATTGACTTGTGTGCTAAGCCAGGGCAAGCGGAAATCGCTGTTATACTGCCGGGTGATGTCTAAAGCGATCAGCCCGGCCATCAAAACAAAGCCGGCTTCCAGACTGCGGGTGATCATATACACGCCTGCGGTTGCGATCATGGTGATCACCAATCCGCCGCAATAGACCAGTCCCCACACCCGTAAAAAGGTATTGAGCCGGAACAGCCCGCCCATCATGAGCGCGGTGTATGGCAACAGAGCCGCGGCAGCCGCTGCCGCCGACAGAACCATCACCACTAAAAGAGCCAGGACTTTTCTAACCGCATAGCCTGCAGGGGTTACGACGCTTTCGATCAATGTATCGCAGTGCGCGCGCCTATCCCGCTGCATCTCCAGCAAGGTGTGAAGCGCCGCCGCGAACGCTGAGACTTTCAGCGCGAACTGGGCAGGCTGAAGCATCAGCACAGTGGTCATGGTGCCGGAAAAGTATCTTCCTCCAAGACCAAACATGTCGGTGCAAAAGATCACGGGTGTCAGTGCATATATGGCAATGAACAGCCAGCTTCGCAAGGTGCGCAGCAGCCGGATGATCTCGTGCGCGGTCAATTGCAATATTCTCATGGCTGTATCTCCGCGACCGCCATGGCATACATGTAAGCGTCTTCCAGGCTGGGCCGCACTGCCTCGGCAAAGCCGGGCAGTTCATCGGCCACAAGCTTGTACACCGTCTTTTCCGGAGTTACGATCTTTGAGGTCACACGCATGGCTGCGGTTTGGGGTGCATTACGCATCATGTGGTCAGCCTCACCCTGACGGCACTCGTATATGCCCACGTGACCTAAACACTGTGCAATCAGCCCATCAGGTGCGCCATCGTAACAGATGCGGCCCCGGTTTAGCACGATCAGCCGGTTGCAAACCGATTGCACATCCTCAATAATGTGCGTTGACAAGATCATAATCTTGTCCCGGGCGGTTTCTACAAACACATTGCGCATACGTACCCGCTCCTCAGGATCAAGTCCCACGGTGGGTTCGTCCAGTATGATGAACTCCGGATCGCCCAGCAGTGCCTGTGCGATGCCTACCCGCTGCTTATACCCGCCCGACAGCGAGCCGATCCTGTTTCGCTTCCGCTCATCCAGCCCGCAAAGCGGCAGTACCCGCTCGATATGCTGCTTTGACTTGCTGCCAAGGCCCTTCAAACATGCCATATAGTCCAAAAACTGATATACGGTCAGTTCCTCATAAAGCCCATACTCCTGCGGCAGATAACCCAGCTTTTGGCGCAGCTGCCTTTGCTGCTTTTTAAGCGGTGCACCATCCAGCAGGATTTTTCCAGCGCTGGGCAAAAGGCCCAGGGTCAGCAGCTTCATCAGGGTGCTCTTGCCCGCACCGTTGGGTCCTAACAAACCTACGAACATTGGAGCCGTCAGGTTGAGCTCCAGTCCGTTAAGCGCTGTCTTGCCGCCGGGATAGCGTTTTTCCAGTCCATGAATATTGAATTCCATGCCCTTTTTCGCGCTGGCGGAGTTGTCCGCACGGCCCTCCTTTTGCTTTTGTGGATCAAAATGTATGTACTGTTTCATTGCATACATCTATTACATCGGTCTTTCCCATAGGGCAAATTGTGAGAGACAAAATTTATTTTGGGCGCCTTCCTATTCATGTCCTCCCTCAAGCCCCGCCGCGGCGGTCTCCCACTGCTCATACATGTCCTGAAGCTCGTTTTCGAGCGCTGCTTTTTCTAAGAGCACCTCGTTCAGCCGTATATAATCGCTGGCGCATTCCTCTACCCTCTTGTCAAAGTCCGCAAGCTTTTCCTCCGCCCGGGCGATGTCCCGCTCCAGCACATTCAGTTTGCGCTCTGCCCGCTGGTCGCGCCCTAATGGCTTGGCGGCGGGCTTTTGCGGCTTCTCTTTCTCGGGCGGCAGCGCGGTCTGCTCCATGGCCTTGAGCCTTCTGTACCGCTCATAGCCGCACGGCCAGTCGCGGAAATTCCCGTTCTCAATCTCCCACACGCGGTCGGCGAACCGCCGGATGAAGTACCTGTCATGGGAGACGAACAAAAGCGCTCCCTCAAACTCCGACACCGCTTCCTCAATCCACTCGCGCGAGGCAAGGTCGAGGTGGTTCGTAGGCTCGTCGAGGATCAAGAGATTTGCCCGCGACATCATGATCAGGCACATCCTTAGCCGCGCGCGCTCACCGCCGGAAAGCTGCGATACGGTTTTGAACTGATCCTCACCCCGGAACCGGAAGGCGCCCAGCCGGTCACGCGCTTCCTGAGGCTCGCAGTTCGCCTCATAGAGAAGCGTATCGTATAGCGTCCGCTCCGGATGCGAAAATTCAACCACTTGTGGAAGGTATGCAAAGCGGACGGACGGCCCAAAACACGCCTCGCCCGAGTCCGGCGTTTCAAGCCCCATCAGAATCTTCAAAAACGTAGTCTTGCCGCAGCCGTTAGGTCCCAGCAGCGCGATCCTCTCGCCGTTCCCGCGCATCGCAGCGTTCACTTTGGAAAACAGGGTCTTCCCGCCGAACGCCTTTCCAAGATCCTCCGTCCAGAGCACCCTGTCCGCCCGGAACTCAACGGAGTTAAACCCCATATCCATACGCGACTGTTTCGTCGGCCGGTCGGTCTCCTGCACACGCTCAATGCGCTTCTCCATCGCCCGCGCCTTCTTATGTAGCGCCGGGTTATCGTATACCGAACCCCACGCCTTGAGCCTTTGTACCTGAAACGTAAGCTGCTTGACCTTCGCCTGCTCCCGCTGATAACGCATGAGCTGCTGTTGGTATCGTTGCTCCTTTTCCCCTAAGTAGAAGGTATAGTTGCCACCGTATAAATTTGGCTTCCCATTTTCAAGCTCCACGATCCGTGTGACCACAACGTCCAGAAAGTAGCGGTCGTGCGAGACGACAAGTACGGAACCCTTGTAGCTTAAGAGGTAGTCCTCCAGCCATTCCATGGAGCGCGTATCCAGATGGTTCGTTGGCTCGTCAAGGATGAGGACATCCGTCTTCTCGAGGATCAGCCGTGCCAGGCATACCCGCGTGCGCTCCCCACCGGAGAGATCGGCGAAGTAGCGCTGGCGCATCCCCGCATCGATCCCGAGTCCATTCGCGACCTTGTTGAGCTCCGTCTCCCACTCATAACCTCCGAGGGTTATATATTCATCCATGAGCCTGGAATACCGCTCCGCGTCGCCCGTCTCCATGCCCGCGTGGATTTTTTCGATCTCCGCGCCGATCTCAAACACGCGGGTAAACGCCGCGCGCAGCACATCCTCGCACGTTGTGCCAGGCTGATAGTTATTAAGCTGCGCCACATAGCCCAGCTTCAGCCCCTTTTGGACAAACGCACTGCCTGCGTCAGGCTTAAGTTCGCCTGTGATGATTTTAAGAAGTGTCGTCTTACCCGCGCCGTTCCCACCAAGCAGCCCCACGCGCTCGCCCCGGTCAACCTGAAAGCTCACACCGTCCAGCACAACACGGTCCTGCGCAAATGATTTCTTGACGGTTGAGATGTTAATATCAGCCATATCATACACCCAAATGAGTTGATCATCTTATTATGAAGCACAACACCTCCTGCGTCAACCAAACTAAACCAATTTGTCATAAAAATACAAAACTCGAAAATGACAAGTCATTTTCGAGTTTTCATTAATTCATCCGCAAACCGCCAGGGGATTTCCTTCCATGGCGATGCGGCGTAATCGATGCCTACCCTGGGCAGCGTTTTTATCTGCGGGCGGAAGCCGTCGTCCTCCAGCCACATTTCCTCCCCATGAATGAGATCCAGACCATTTTGGCGCTTGGTGATGGAAAATGCTTTCGTCCACTTGGCCGGCCCGTCAAGAGGTGGATGCAAAGCCCTGACAAGCGCAGCCTGGGGAACATCCTTTTCCCCTGTCACCACGTTGAACAGCCAATGCAGCCCATAGATCAGGTACACGTAACTTAAGCCGCCGGCTTCATACAGCGGCGCGCAGCGGCTTGTTTTGCCAAAGCGGGCGTGGCAGGCCATGTCCTCCTCGCCGCGGTAAGCCTCCGCCTCCAGAATCCGCCCGCGCATGACCGTACTGTCATCCAGACGCCTGCAAACCAGCTTGCCCACCAGCTCAGGCGCCACAGTAAGCACATCCTGGCGGTAAAATGCCTCTCCCAAACGAACGGCAGCCATCATTCCACTGTCTTTGTGGCAATCACCGGAACGCCGCTTGAGCATACGTTCTCCAGCACGACCTGCCCCAATTGTATAGGCGGAATGAGTTTCAGTGCATGAATCTCCCGCATGCAGCGGGCGATGTCCTTTTTCGGGATGGGCTTCTTTGTCTTTACGCTCAGCGGCATGCGTCGGCCTTCCACCTTAACCACCGCCGTAACCATACGCTCTGGCGAAACACTTTCCTGCCTGCCATATACCTCGCCACGCTTGCAGGAGTTGCCGGTGATGGAAACAACCTTTCCATCCTGGGTTTCGACCTCCATCCGGCAGCCCACGGGGCAGCTGATGCATGTGATCATTTGCTTCATATCGTTTTCTCCATTTCCTTGGGCACAATCTCCACCACGACATCCTGAGCGGAAGGACCCTGTATCATCTTCTCCGTCAGGGTGACCACGGCCATTTCCCCCGGGGTTAGGATGCGGCTTTTTTTGCGCAGCAATTCCACATTTCCGGCGCGCACAACTACCGCAGCATTCTCATACACCTTGGCGGGCCGGAACATGATATCCACGGGCGCAGCCGTTTCTCCCTCCGCAGGGATATGCAGCTTTTGGGGCACGGCGCCACGGACGCCTTCACCATCCAGCACGCTCACTACGCTGCCCGCGGGCTTTTTCCCCTGTACATAATCCGCTGCCGCTTTCCCGGCACGAAGGCTTTCGGCGCTTACATGGTCCACCAGGTCATGCACGTGCAGAACATTCCCGCAGGCGAAAATGCCCGGCACGCTGGTCTGCAGTGTATCGTCCACCACGGCCCCGGCGGTTACGGGGGAAAGCTTCACATTCGCGCCTTCGCTCAGCTCGTTTTCAGGGATCAGCCCTACGGACAAAAGCAGCGTATCGCAGTCAAAATCCTTCTCTGTGCCGGGGATGGGATTGCGGTTTTCATCCACCCTGGCCACGGTAACGCCGGTAAGCCTGTCCCTGCCCCGAATATCTACCACAGTGTGACTGAGCATAAGAGGAATATCAAAATCCTGCAAGCATTGCACGATGTTGCGGTTCAGGCCGCTGGAAAAGGGCATGATCTCCACACAGGCCAGAACCTTGGCGCCCTGCAGCGTCATGCGCCTGGCCATGATGAGGCCAATATCGCCAGAACCCAGGATCAGCACCCTTTTGCCCGGCATGTAGCCTTCCAGGTTCACAAATTTCTGCGCGGTGCCAGCCGAAAAGATGCCGGCGCAGCGGGTGCCCGGCGTGGCCAGCGCGCCCCTTGGCCGCTCCCTGCAGCCCATGGCCAGTATGACTGCCCCGGCATGAAACACCTGCAGGCCATGCTCCCGGCTGATGGCGGTGACGGTATGGTCCTCCTCCACAGTCAACACGGTTGTGCCGCATTGCACGGGTATGTTCAACTCATCTGCCCTGTCGATGTCACGCTGGGCGTATTCCGGGCCTGTCAGTTCCTCCTTGAAGCGGTGCAGCCCAAACCCGTTGTGGATGCACTGGCGTAGGATACCGCCGGGATTTTGTTCCCTTTCCAGCACCAGCAAATTATTGATCCCAGCCTCTTTTACGGCGATGGCAGCGGCTAGCCCAGCAGGGCCCGCGCCTACGACAAGCACGTCCACATTGATCATATCACGGCTCATTAGTTCAGTCATTCAGGTTTCCCTCCTGTGCGGCTTCGGAGATGGTGCCCGTAAGCAGCCGGCTTTCACCGCCGCACTTGGTTACCTCGGTATAGGGAATGCCCAGTTCTTCCGAAAGAATCGCCAGTACCCTGGGGCTGCAAAAACCCCCTTGGCACCGGCCCATACCGGCCCTGGTGCGGCGTTTCACCCCGTCGATGGTGTGAGCACCCACAGGACGGCGGATAGCCTCCCGTATTTCCGCCTCGGTAACCTGCTCGCAGCGGCAGACCAGGCTTCCGTTCTCAGGATTGTCACGCACCGACTGCGCCCTTTCCGCAAGGCTCATGGCATGGAAAGGCTTGGGCCTTTTAGTGGCAGGCAGGTATGCTTCCTTTTCTTTTGCGGAAAGTGCGGAAACCACCTGGCCGCACAGCATTTTCGCAATCGCCGGCGCGGCGGAAAGACCCGGGCTTTCAATGCCCAGCGCCTCAAAGGCCATGGGTGCGCCATCCACGGGGCCGATCACGAAATCCCCGTTTGTCTCATGGGCGCGGATGCCTGAAAAGGTGGTGATGGTTCCCCTGGGCGAAGCGTTTTTCCAGGTGAGCCGTGCTTTATCCAGCACATCCTTCAGCCCCATGGAGGTAGTGGCAGTATCCGCGTCATCGTTGATATCCTCGGCGGAAGGGCCAAGCAGCAGATTCCCGTGCACCGTTGGGCTGACCAGAATGCCCTTGCCCATTTTGGTGGGGCATTGGAACATGGTGCGGGTAAACGGCAGGTGCGCCATTCTGTCCATGAGGTAATACTCGCCACGGCGGGGGATGACGGTGTATTTTTTATCGGACATCATGTTATGCAACTTGGCGGACTGGATTCCCGCGCAGTTGATAACCACGCTTGCAGTGAACGAATCGCGATCGGTTATCACATGCCACGATTCACCCTGACGGAAGATATTGACTACTTCCGTTTCCATGTAAAAGGCCGCGCCGTTCAGCGCCGCGTGGTCCGCCAGCGCGAAACTCAATTCATAGGGGCTAGTAAGGCCGCTTGTTTCCGCCAGAAGCGCGCCTGTCACATCAGGATTTGTGTTGGGTTCCAATGCCAGTACTTCTTCCCGGGAAAGCAGTCTGAGGCCCGGCACGCCGTTTTGAATTCCCTGGTCATACAGTTCTTTCAGGGTATGCGTATCCTCCTGCGTAAACCCCAGCACCAGCGCGCCTGGCTGTGTATAAGGTGCGCCAAGCGCTTTGCATAATTCCGGATACATTTTTGCGCCTTCCACGTTAAGCCTTGCCTTCAAAGTACCCGGCTTGGCATCGAACCCCGCGTGTACAATGCCGCTGTTGGCCTTACTGGCGCCTTCCGCCACATCGGCCCTCCGTTCCAGCACCGCAAGGCTCATTTCAAAACGGGACAACTCGCGCGCAAGTGCGCAGCCAACCACGCCGGCACCGATAATCAGAACATCCAGATGCAATAAGATCGCCTCAATTCTTCCGAAGTCATTCTTCAGGGACATTATTATAATTCTGTACCTTTATTGTAACACAGACTTTTTGCGCGCACCACCCGTATCAGGTCAAAAACACGCACAAACACGCATGAAAAAATGACCGTTTGCGCAGATTTGTGGAAAATAGCGATCATTTTGCACATTTTGTATCTTTTTGCGGATAAATAGCCACTGTTTTTGTGCATCATTTCAGACCAGGTTTTCCATTTATTACATAACCCTATTTTCCCATACTCCTCTTCAATTCAAAACAATCCACATGGTATAATGCTTTATACATGGCAAGGGATGCTTTGAAGCGCCATCCTGAATAATTCAAACAGTATATGGATGACAAGGCAATATTTTGAATATATAATGGCATTGACTGTATTGCTTGTATGCGATATGGAGAAAAGAAAGGAGATTCTTATGAAAACCCGCAAGTTGACCGCTTTCTTCCTAGTATTGGCGATGCTTGCCGTTCCCGTTCTTTCCTTAGCGGGAAGTACGCCTTTTTCCGCTCTGGATATGGCGGCGGGTGCCGGCCGCAGTGTAAAAACCACCATTACCTTTGAACCAGGTAAAATGCTCACGCAGGATACGTCGCTTAATCCCGTAGCCGACCTGCTCAAGACAATGCGCTTGGAGACCGTCGCCCAACAGAATGAGGGCGGCGTCCTAATTCAGGCAGACCTGTTCCTTCAGGACAAACCCTCGCTCACCTATACTGAACAGGTAGAAAAGGGGCAAGTCCACATTCAAAGCAACCTGTTTGGCGACAAGGCGATCTCCTTCACACCCGAAGAATATATGCAGCTTTTCATCACCCAAATGGAAGCGCAGGGCGCCGATGAGGCCATGATTTCTGCTTACAAGGCCTATATGGAGCTGTACGTCTCGCTCATGAAGGGGGAGCTGCCCAAACTGCCGAAGTTTGACGAGCAAAGCTTGCAAAGCGATCTGGTGATACCCCTGACAGCATGGTTCACCAAACTGATGTCCGAACCCAAAACCACAAAGGGTACCTTTGAAAGTGAAAAGCATGATACTGCCGCTGTGCAAATGGTATATTCCCTGTCCGCGGAGCAGATTGCCGATCTTTTGACCATCGCCGCGACCTGGGCCGGCAAGGACGTGAACCTGGATACCATCCTCTCTTACCTTTCCACCATGTATCCGGATGGGGGAACTGCTATTGAGTCCAAGGCGGACATCCAGGCGCAGCTTAAAGCAATGCCCGGGGAGTTCTTGAAGGAAGCCGCTCCTTCCATTCCTGAGCCTTTCACCGTCACCACCTGGATGAACGATCAGGGTGATTTGGTAGCCTTGGAACTAACAGCCAGCTTCTTCGGCGAAGACAAGACAAAACCCCAGGATACCGTTCTGGGAGGCTACTATGTAAAGACTGGGGATGACGGCGTTAACACCGAACTGACCCTTGACGTAGCCTCCGGCACAGACGCATTTGCGTTTAAATTCTCCACGAAAGATTCCGAATTAAGCAATGAGCAGTGGCAAGTGGCCGTCGATGTGAAAGAAAAGGGTCTAAGCTCCTTTGGTATGAAGTTGGACTATTTAGGCAAGCAGGAAACCGCAGGCACCGGCGTCAAGGATTCCTGGAAGCTGAATGCTGAAGTTACCAACTTTGGCCAAGTGCAGGGCGTATTGCTTGACAACACCACGAATACCGTTCCCAGCGGCGCGGATATCAAGGCGGACGGCAAGCTTGATGTTTACCTCACAGGCCAGAGTGCGCCCGTTGTTTCCATCAAGTACTCCTCCCTCACCGGCGAACCTGTGGAAGTTCCCGCCATTGGCGAAAATAGCGTACACCCGGGCAAAATGACCGCGGAAGAATTGCAGGCCTGGTCTCAGGAGCTTTCCACCAGCATGATGATGCAGATGGGAGTGATCATGCAGAACCTGCCGCCCTCCGTGCTGACCATGATCAACGGGACGACCACCTACTGATTGAACCGCCAAAGCAATTCCCTAACGGATGAAGATGCCGGGAAAACGAGTTTCGTTTTCCCGGCATTTCATGCATCACATATCGAAGCTGATGAAATCTGAAAATTCGTATTCACCAAAGATGTCGTTCAGGCAAAATGCGTATACATAGCTGGAATCACTACCGTTCAGATCCTCATAGCCAAACTGCAGCGGCTGGCCCAAATAGGTAATGGGGTCCCCCTCAAACGTCTCGCTCTGCTCGTTGTCCCTCTGGTCCCAGGTAATCAACTGATACAGCGGTACAATCACATCTCCGGCCTTCAGCTTTTCATAGCCTCTTACCGGGAGCCCGTTTTCATAGTAGCCCTGCGTATAGCCGACCACCTCGCCGCCAGGCCGTTTCTCATCGAAAATCACAAGCAGGTAACATTCCTCGCCGTTAACGGTGACGTCTATCATGCTGCGGCGCGTCTTTTCCGTGACAATCTGATCTGTCATACAAACCAGCTGCCCCTCCAGCATGGGCCAGGAACCGTCGAACATGCTGTATACCATGCCGTTTTCCCAGTCGATTTCCGCATTTTGAAGATATCCCAAATCAATGTAGGCCTCATTATCGCCTTCGCTGACATCCATCATCAGGTTCCCTTCCACATAAGAAAGGTTCTCCATGTCCTCTTCGCTTAGCGTAAGGGAATAGGCATACACGCTTTCATCATCATAGCCTTCCGGAACAGGCATCGCCTCTTCTGCTTCCCCCTGGGCAGCAATTTTCTGGGGAGCGGCTGACGCGGCAGTGAATACATAATCACCGCCGTTGAGCATTTGGGTGTATCCGGTGATAAAATCAGTAAAGCAGGGATACATCTGCCTGAAATCGTAATCCGGGCCGTAGGACGGAAATTCCTTTCTGGTGGCAAACGGCACAAGGACCGACATGCCGCTTACGTTATCCAGGTTGTCGGAATAGCGGCTGTACACCACCACATCATCAAGCGCGCTTTCAAAACCGCTTGTGTCCACATTTGAAAGCTCCGAGAAAACCTTGGCAAACTGCAGTATATCCACCATATCGCTGGTATTGTCGCCGTCAAAGTTCCCAAAGGTGCGCATGTTCTGCCTTTGCCGGGAGATGGTGCGGAGTTTTCCCGATTCCAGCGCTTGGCTTAAGCCCGCGCCGATATTTTCCATTTTCCTGGTCACATTGTCCATTTTTCCAAGGTCCAACATGCTCAGGGTGGCGTAATCGTCGGGGTCATATTCCAGATTCGTATCGACAAAGCTGTCCACGATCGTATTGCCCAGCGTCTCCATATCCATGGCAGGATCCTTGGCAAGCGCGCTGAGCCAGGTGACGTAATCCCAACCGGCGCCCGGCTCCAACTCCTCACTGGCAATCATGTAATCGGCATAATTCGAAAGATAATTTGCCATTTCAAATGTCGCCATCAGGCACGCGTCAAAACCCACAAAGCTGAATTTTCCGCCGTCCATCAATCCGGCTGCACCTTCAAGAGCGCTGCTGATTTCGCTGATGGTCAGATTGTCATTCGTAAGCTCGTCAAAGCATACGCCGCTGGCCGATCCGCCGCCGTGATCCCACAGGATCAGGCCATACCGGTCCGCAGGGAAGTTCGTAACGCCATACGCAAGAAAGCTTTGAAGCGTTTCTTCATCCCCCATGCTGCTCTGATCCTGTTCATCCACAAGCTGCAATTCTTCGCCATCTACAAGCCAGCGCTGGTTCATATCGCTGTCGATCCCATCAAGCTTCCAGGTTTTTGTACCGCCGGTTTCGATCAGCACTTTCACAGGCCCATCAGCTTCAAGGCCGGCACACATCATTTCTTCCAGATCGCTTGTGCCCGAACCGTCCTCAGACTCCAGGTCGGTGCCGCATAAATACACCATGATGGTGAAAGAGGGGGCTCCTCGCGAATATGCTGCGGCCGGAAACAAAGGGATCATAAGTACGGATGCCATAAAAACAGCAGCCAGCCGCCTTATGAAGGCCATCTTCGTCATACAGGATGCGCACCTCCGGCTTTTTCTTTCGTAAACTTGTTATGTAATATCCATTCGGTACGGCGCAAATCTTTCCTTCGTGCATATCTGTCATGAGCTGCCAAAATTCCCTATCTGCAATATAAAACCACGTTCTTCTTCAAAGAGTAGTTCAGACCATCAGAAAGGATACTTGCAATAAATACCGGCATTTTTATGAAGTTGTCAATATATGGCTGACAAACACGGTATTCAATTGTATAATAGTGGCATTGTATGGAACCGGCACGGTGAAAGGAGAAAATATGAATATACGGAAGCTGGCCTCTCTTGTTCTTGCAATTCTGCTTCTTTCTTCTCCCGCCCTTTCCCTTGGAGAAAGCGCAACAGGCTCCTTTTTGGATCAGGCCTACAATGAGGGCCGTGCGATAAAAACCACCGTGACCTTCACCCCCGGAACATCAATGAATCTGGAAACCGACTTGGCGGTGGCTGTCGACCTTATGAGTTCCCTTAGAATAGAAACATCAGGGCAAAAACAGGGGAAGGATGTACTGAATCATTTTACACTGTTTTTACAGGACAAGCCCGCCCTTTCCGCAACTTCTCTGGCAAAAGGCGAAGAGTTACATATTATGAGCAGCCTGCTGGGGGATCAGACACTCTCCTTTACGCCGGAAGAATTTACTTCCCTGTTTAGCAAATTGCTGGAAGACATGCCGGCAGATACGCTGAACAAGGATCTGAAATCCGTCAACAAACTTTATTCGTATTTGACAAATTCCAATGTTATCTTGAAGGATGATGTGTCTTACGTAGAGTCGCTGGGTTTCGATCCCGTCAATTTTCAGACAGATCTGGTAGATCCTCTGACTGGCTGGGCTTCTTTCATTATGTCCAATCCGAAAGTTACCACTGGCGTTTTTAAAAGTGAAAAACATGATACAGCCGTCACAAAAAAGGAGTACTCCGTATCGAATGAACAATTAAGGCTTGCTCTTCACATGATTGCGGCTTGGGCGGTTCAGGATGAGAACCTGGCCATCTTGTACAACATGACATCATCCGGAGCAGGTGATGTTTCGTTTGACAAGGAAGAATTCCTCAAAATGCTGCTGACCATGCCGAATGAGTTTGCAAAGACGGCCAGCGTTTTTCTAAAGAAGCCTGTCGTCATCACCGAATATATAAACTCCAGAGGCATCACAACGGCATTGGAAATCAGGGCCGATATTATTGGCGGCACGGCAAGCACCCTGACAGCAGGCAAGTACATCAAAACGGAAACCGATGGCATATCCACACTGTACGGGCTGGAAGCATCGTCAGATGATATAAACATTTCTGCGTCCTTTTTGGAAAAGGATACAGCTTCATTCAAAAAAGGCGATGCCACCGTCAAATCCAGCCATTGGCAGGCAGTGCTTAACACAAAGCAAACCGGCAGCTATTCGACTCACTTTACCCTGGCTTTTGATGGAAAAACCTCCGCAAACGGCAAAGAGACTCAGGACGACTGGGCACTGGGCATAGAAGTCAATTCCACCGGCACGGTCTATGGATTTAGCCTTAAAGGCTCCGAAAAAGCTTCTTTATACGGTTCTGATGCCAAGGCCGAGGGCGCCGTCGGTCTGTATGCGCAGGGCATAAATGGACCGGTATGCACCATCAACTATACAACCGCATCCTGCCCGCCGGAGGCCTTGCCCGTGATACCGGGGTACAGCGTACACCTGGGAAAAATGACTGATAAAGAGCTGGAAGCATGGGGACAGGAAGCATATCCTATAGTCATGGGGCAATTGATGGGGCTGATGTCAAATCTGCCGCCATCTATCCTGAAGCTGATCTTTAGCAGTACCTATCCCCAATAAACAGGACGGTTTTCCTCAAACCAAAAACCAGTTCCTTTGATCTTTAAACAAAGGAACTGGTTTATTGAATACAAAATAATCAATGGCTGCTCAGTTTACGCCACTCGTCCCGAAGTATGGCGTACAGCTCCACATCCACAAAGCGGGACTTGTTGTACAGCCGCTGCCGGAGCGTTCCCTCACGGCGCATGCCCACATGCTCCATCACCCGGCCGCTGGCCGGGTTGTCGCACTCGTGCTGGGCTTCGATACGGTTCAAGTTCAGCGTTTCAAAGCCGAAACGCAGTGTTTCCCTCAGCGCTTCCGTCATGATACCCTGGTTCCAATAGGATCTGGACAGGCTGTATCCCACCTCGGCGGAACGGTTTTCATTGCTCACCCACATAAAGCCGATGGTGCCAATCACCTTTCCCGTATCCTTCAGCACAATGCAGAAGCTGCTGGGCGTACCAGCTCGGTATTGGCGCAGCACATAACGGATATAGGCACGTGTTTGATGAATGTTTTGGTGTGCCTCCCACAGCACATGCCTGGCCACCTGGGGGTCGCAGGAATATTCGTAAATATCCCGTGCATCGCTCATGCGCATGGCACGCAGCTTCAGCCTGTTTGTATTAAGCTCAGGGAGTCGGGAAAATACGCTGTCAAAAAGCTGCATGATGTTTTCAAGCCCTTCCGGCACTTCTTTTGTTGGTATCAAGCCAAATGCTCCTCTGTTTTTATGTTAAGAAGGAATGCCGGCGGCCCGCCAAAGGGCACGCGCGGCTTCACATAAGTTGCCGCACCCCAGAAGAGCACCACCAGGCCGATGATCAAAAGAAGGATCATCATGATCAGGAAAATGGAACTGCCGCGCCGTTTGTCCATCTACCCAACCTCCTTTCACTCTGTCTATTACAGCGTGCCCGCCTTGATGTTTACAAATTCCTTCAATTGAGGGAAGCGTAGTCCCGTATCATTCGTTATTTGTATGAAACAACCTTTTCACCCGTGCAGGCGGTGAAAGGCCATCAAAATGCCCAAGGCCGTCTTGGCATCACTTAGCTTACCCGTCATCACCTGCTCCACCGCTTCCTTTAAGGGAATGCGCTTGATCGCAAGAAATTCATCCTCATCCATGTGGGTTTCGTGCTGGGTAAGGTCTGTGGCCAAATACAATGCGATGCGTTCCGTGCAAAAGCCCGGTGTCGTATCCACACGGGTGAGAAGTTCTAAGCTGCCTGCCCGGAGCCCGGTCTCCTCCTCCAGTTCCCGAACGGCGCAGCTATAGGGATCTTCCCCCGCGAAATTCAACTTTCCCGCGGGAATTTCCCAGGTCATCCGGTCGATGGCCACCCTGTGCTGGCGCACCAGCGTCACATACCCGTCCTCGTCTACCGGAACGACAGCGGCGGCGCCTGGGTGCTTTACAACCTCCCGCAACGCTTCCCTGCCGTCGGGCAGCCTCACCTGCCAGTGTTCTACGGATATGATTTTGCCATCAAATACAGTCTTTGTTTGGAAAGGGGTCTCCCGCAATGCTTCATCCCCCATGTTAGGATTCCTCCCCGGGCGCGAATTCATTTGCGCGTATACCTATCGTTATTCGCCAGAAGACAGCGCAATCCTGCCAAAAGCCTTCCACCGCAACATTTTCCAACCTCCAATGAATTGACAACACGGCGGAAGAATACTACAATCGTATACATGGCCCACCATAATGAGGAGGGAATTCACCCATGAAAAAAAATCTCAGTCAAACCCTTGGCCGGCGCGTGCTATCCCTTGTGATGGTCTTGTTCATGGCCTTCCCATGGGTGTCAACACCCGCTATGGCCGCTTCCGACTGGAGCGATCTTCAGATTTCGGTTTCTTGGCAGGATGGCAGTGGTAACACCCAGAGCAGGACAGCTGCTCCTATGAAGTGGAATCAGGCCGGCAACACCTTCTGGGTGCAGGTCGATAGTAACACGCCGCTAGATGGTTTGACACTCAGCATAAACCATCCAAATCATCCTGATTATACCTTTGCCCCGGGCAACGGCGATGTTTTGACGAATGTCCAAAACGCGCAGGGCCTGGAATCAAATGCAGTCTATATCACCGCTTTTAGCGGAAACGCAACGGCAGATTCCTACATTTTGTATGTCTCTACCAATGTTGTCCCCCCGGAACCGGTACCGACGCAAAAGCCGCCGGCCCAAAAAGAAATCAATGTCATCTATAAGGGCACCGATGATGCGGATCTGGGCGGTACAAAATTTACCGCTGTGGAAGGCCAGGAGAATCGTGTTCAAGCTCCCTCCACTCTCGAAAAGAATGGGAAGACCTATACCCTCAAAGGCGATGCCGTACAATATGTCACCGTAAATGGAAGCGGCGAAGCTAGCCCTTCTCCCGTTATCTTCTCTTACGATCCTCCCAGGCAGCCTGCCCAAAAAGAAATTGATGTTATCTATAAGGGCACCGATGATGCGGATCTGGGCGGTACTAAATTTACCGCTGTGGAAGGCCAGGAGAACCCTGTTCAAGCTCCCCCCACTCTTGATAAGGATGGGAAGACCTATACCCTCAAGGGCGATGCCGTACAATATGTTACCGTAAATGGAAACGGCGAAGCGAGCCCTTCTCCCGTTATCTTCTCTTACGATCCTCCCAGGCAGCCTGCCCAAAAAGAAATTGATGTTATCTATAAGGGCACCGATGATGCGGATCTGGGTGGTACAAAATTTACCGCTGTGGAAGGCCAGGAGAACCCTGTTCAAGCCCCCCCCACTCTCGAAAAGAATGGGAAGACCTATACCCTCAAAGGCGATGCCGTACAATATGTCACCGTAAATGGAAACGGCGAAGCGAGCCCTTCTCCCGTTATCTTCTCTTATGATCCCCCGAAGGAAGCCGCCAAGTTCAAGGTACAAATCGACTATGTGAAGGATGGCCAAGTTTTCTATACGGATTATCAGGATATCACGGCAGACAAAACTGAACCTGTCCCGGTGGATGTTAATCAAACTCCTGCCGGATACAAGTTGGATGGCCCCAGTTCCGTCGATGTGTCGATGGATGCAAACGGTGTTGCTACACCAAATAAGGTAACCTTCACATATGTGTTAATCCAGGTAACCCCGGTCTCTGGCAAGGTCACCGTTGAGTACATCAAAGATAACGCTGCCTTCTTTACGGAGGATGTTTATGTTAATGCCCCCAGCGGTCCGGTACCTGCCCGTTCCGAAAAAACACCTGAAGGTTATAAGCTGGAAGGTGAATCTTCCGTCAACGTGACTGTGGATGCGCAAGGGAAAGCTACACCAGATAAGGTCACCTTCAAATATGTACCTATTCAGGTTGCCCCAGTCACCGCAAAGGTCACCGTTGAGTACGCCAAGGATAACGCTGTCTTCTTTACGGAGGATGTTTATGTTAATGCCCCCAGTGGACCGGTACTTGCCCGTTCCGAAAAAACACCTGAAGGTTATAAGCTGGAAGGTGAATCTTCCGTCAGCGTGACTGTAGATGCAAATGGAACAGCTTCCCCCAATAAGGTCACCTTCAAATATGTTCCAATCCAGGTAACTCCGGTCACCGCAAAGGTCACTGTTGAGTATATCAAGGACAACGCTGCCTTCCATTCTGAAGAAGTAACAGTTAAAGCCCCTGGCGAGCCGGTGTACGCTGACACCAATCAAACTCCCGCCGGATACAAGTTGGATGGCCCCGACACCGCTAACGTATCTGTGGATGCCAACGGCGTCGCCACACCCAATAAGGTCACCTTCAAATATGTTCCGAAGACGGTTACCCCCGTCACCGCGCAGGTCACCGTAAACTACAGCAAGGATGGTTCTGTCTTCTTTACAGAGCAGGTACCAGTTACCGCCCCCAGCGGACCGGTAACTGCCCGTAACGACAAGACTCCCACCGAATATAAACTGCAGGGCGCCGCTTCTGTAACAGTTGCGGTGAATGACCAGGGTGTAGCCTCGCCAAACACCGTTACATTCAACTATGTTCCGGACGTAACGGAGACCATCCCTGTAGGCAATCCCATCGACCGCTGGGGCGTGACCAACAACAAGGTCAATTTCCGCAGCTCTCCGACGACAAACGGCGATAACCGCATCAAGGAACTGCCCCAGGGTACCCATGTATGGATGTTCGAGTCGCAGTACGGCGAAAACAATGATGTCTGGACCCGTGTAAGGGTGGACGGCCAGGATGGCTACATCATGGTAAAATATCTTGAAATGATGACCCAGGCGCAAAGCGACGGCTACCAGGCTACGCTGCCCTCACCCATGCCCACCCGCTCGCCCGCCCCCACCACCCCGCCGACCACCGTGCCCCAGTATGCCGGCTACGCCCTGACCACCAAGAAAGTGGCGCTTCGGGTAGCGGTGGGCAGTTCCGATCAGGACATTCTGTCCACACTGCCCAAGGACACCCTGGTCAAAGTTGTGAATCAGGTATATCAGGGCACAGTGCCCTGGTCCCTGGTGGAAACGCTGGACGGCCTCACCGGCTACGTGCAGGATGACTCGCTGCGGCGTATTAACCAGGAGGAAGCCAAATACTACATCGACCAGTACAATGCCGCCCATCCCACCGCTGTGCCCCAAACTCCCACCCCCAGCCCGGCGCCCGTGCAGCAGCACGGCTATGCCGCCACCCTGGGCGACAATGTGCCTGTGCGCGGCGCGGCCGATCCCAACAGCATGCTGGTAAACATGCTGGCCAAGAATACGGTGGTGTATGTCAGCGGTCAGGAATACCTAAACGGCATAGCCTGGCATATTGTGCAGTACAAAGGCCAGTGGGGCTATATCCGGGCTGACCAGCTGCGCTGGCTCTCCCAGCAGGAAACGACAGACTATCTGAACTCCCTGCAAACCCCCACGCCCACACCAGCCAACACCCTGCCGCCGCTGGATCAGAACAGCGCCTCCAGCTATGGCTATGTAACCAAGGACGGCGTCAACTTCCGCTCCGCACCTGGTGGGAGCAAGATCGGAACCTTGAATAAGTATGCCTTTGCCCTGGTGCTGGGCAGCACTCAAGCAGACGGAAAAACCTGGTATAAAGTGAACCAGGCGGGCAAGCAAGGCTATATCTCCGGAGATTTCTTCCATGTGCTATCATTGGCCGAACTGGAAGAATTCCTGCAGAGCCCCGAGTACACACAGGGCGCTACAGGCAATACAGGGAACAATAACAACAACAATACCGGGAACAACAACGGTAACCCCCCCACCGCCCCGGAGGATTGGAACGTTGGCACCTGGACCAATCCCAACACAGGACTAAATGCCACCTATGAACCCTTTGATCCTTACACGACGCCGGAACCCATTCCTACCCCCACAGCCAGCCCCACGCCGGAACCCCTTGCGACCTTTGAGCCCCTGCCCACAGATCCGCCGGTGGAAACGCAGTCGGACAGCCCCAGCTTTGTATGGCTGGGATTGGGCGTAGCCTTACTCGGCGGCTTTGGCGGCCTGTATGCATACGCATTGCATAAGTCCAACCAGCGAAAGGCTGCCGCACGGGCAGCGCAGCGCAAAGCGTCCATGCAGCAGAATCCGCAAAACGGCGCAAGGCCCTATGCCCGCGCCACCAATGCGCCCATGGTTCCGCCCGCTTCCGGCACGCAGGTAAGGCCTGCAACTCCTCCCACCGGAGCGCCAAAGCCTCAAACGCCGGGCAGCGCATCTTCCCCCTCGCCCTATAGCCAGAGGCCTGCGGGTGCCCAGCCTTCCGGCATGGCCCAGCGCCCGCCGGTCGCAAGGCCCGGCCAGCCCGGGACCACGCCTGCTGCAAGGCCTGGCCAACAGCCCGGAGCGTTTGCACGGCCAATGACCGGCACGCAGCAAGGAGCCCAGTCCACCGCATCCTACAGGCCGGAGGCACAAGGGAACGCCACCGCATCTGACACAGGCACTTCCCGTCAGCCCAGGGCTGCCCGCCATACAGGCAACCCCACCGACCAGAACAAGCCTACTGATACCAACGAAAACCTATAACAAAGAAGCCGTGAAGGCTAAGCCTCCACGGACCCTGCTGCCCAAGGGATTTCATCCCTTGGGCAGCCTTATTTATGGGGAAAAACAAAGGCCTGCCTTCCAAGCAATTCTATGGAAGGGCAGGCCTTTTTCAGTTATCCCTATACGCAAATGCTAATATACTAAAAACCATGTGCTCACATATCCTGTAGCGCCGCTCACACTAACCAGCGTCCAGTCCGTTCCCTTGTCCAGCACCGTAACCCCGGTGCCCACCGGCAGCTTGTTTACTACGGAAGCGCTAAAGCTTGGCCCTGAACGGAAGTTGACAACGCTTCCCCCATTGGGGTTGCTGAGCGTGGCGGCAAAAGGCGCAGCGGTCATCTTCAAATAGGCTTTCATCATATACCCCGTTTTTTCGCCCACCTGCACCTTGCACCAGGTATCACCGCCCGAAAGCACGGAAACGGGTGTAAAATTCTTATATCTTCCCAGAACCACACTTGATTGCGAGGCTGTTTCCCTAAGATTCAGATATTGCGAATTCTTGGGGTTGTTCACTACGGCGTATTGGGATGCACCAGCCGCTTCGGTAGCCAGATACTTGGATGCGATATATCCCGTCTGGCTGTTCACGCTCACTTTATACCACTCAATGCCTTTCACCAGCACATCCACCTTGGTGCCTTCGGCGACCCCGGCAATCACAGTACCCGAATCAGCGGGAGACATACGCAGGTTCACACCTGCGCCTGTATTGGTACGCACAAAACGCGCTGCTATCACCGAATCATTGCCGCCGGTCAAATAGCTTTTCATCATGAAGCCCGTTTTGCTGCCAATCTGCACCTTGTGAAAAGTGTCGCCCTCTTCCAACACCATGACCCAGGTACCGGTGGGATATTTCCCCAGCACTTTGGATGTAAGGTTTGCGCTATCTCTTAGGTTCAGGGTACCGCCTTTTACAGTCAGGTACGTAGCATCGGCCAGAGAAATAACGGGAAGAAGGCATAGCGCTGCTGCAAGCAGAACAGCAAGACTTCTTTTTGAGATATGGCGCTTTGCAAATACTTTCATAACGGTACCCCCTCGCCTTCAATAAAACGATAGAACATTGATATAAACGCCGTTCATTATGAAGTACGTATAGCAGACGGCAATAGTTCCTAAGTCCATATGAAAATACTTCGACCGGTATTTTGCTTATTTAAAACTTTCGTATTTCCTATTGACATACTAGGGAATATGCGTTATGATCTATTTCATACTTTACTAATAGGAATTGAGGCGAACGGTATGCGGTATCTGTATTCCGGCAATCCCAGCCCCGTCCAAAGTGTGGGCGGACGAATGTGCAGCGGCTGAAACTATTGATATCCAACGGTTTGCCATCCACTCGAAAATAAGGAACGCAAAGGAGCGTACGTATATGAAGAAGCTGTTGTCCCTTGTGCTGGCCCTGGCTATCGTGCTGTCCCTGTCCGCCGCATCCGCCCAGACGCTTACGAAGATCAGGATCGGCGCCACCCCCACCCCCCATGCTGAAGTGCTGGAACTGGTCAAGGACGACCTGATAGCCTTAGGCTATGATCTGGAGATCGTGGTATTTACCGAATATCCCCTGCCCAATCCGGCATTGGCTGCGGGCGAACTTGACGCCAACTACTTCCAGCACTTGCCCTACCTGAACGCCTACAATGTTACCGTGCCTGAAAATGAGCAGCTCGTTCCCGCCATCGGAGTGCATTACGAGCCCTACGCGCTGTATCCCGGAAAAACCAAGACGCTGGATGAATTGAAGGAAGGCGGAATCATCACCGTTACCAACGATCCTTCCAACGAGACCCGCGCGCTGCTTCTGCTGCAGGAAGCCGGTCTGATCACCCTGCCCGAAGGCACCACCCCCGACAGCAGCCTGACGGTGCTGGACATTGCGGATAATCCCAAGAAATTGGACATCAAGGAAGTGGACGCTTCCACATTGCCCTCCACTCTGGTTGATGCCGACTTTGCCGTAATCAATGGCAACTTCGCTCTGGACGCAGGCTTAAGCCCTTCCACAGACGCCATTTTCGTAGAGCCCGCCGAAAGTGATGCCGGCAAGACCTATACCAACTATGTGGTGGTCCGGTCCGCAGATAAGGATGCAGACTTTGTCAAGGCGCTTGAAACCGTGCTGCATACGAAAAAGGTGTACGATTTCCTGCTCACCAATGAGAATTTCAAAGGCGGCGTCATCCCCACCTTCACACCGGCGGAGTAATAAACCTTTTCCGCAAAGCGCTCGGCATTTGCCGGGCGCTTTTTCCTGTTATGACAGTATGGTATAATGTGCATAATTGTTTGTCAAGCGATGGTAATTGCTTATGTCGAAAGAAATCCGAAAGATAATGTTAAGAAAGATTTTTAAGAATTGACAGCGAGGAATGATCTATGCGCCGGTTGTCCATAACCATCGAATCATGCGATGAGGGCCGTCGGCTCAAGCATGTGGTATTCGCCCGTTTGAAGCTTAGCCGCCATTTGTTCAGCAGTATCAAGTTTCAGAACGGATTGCTGGTGGACGGTGTACCTGCACATGCCGATCAAAAGGTGAGGGTGGGCCAGGTTGTCACTCTTCTTCTCAAGGAGGATTCTGAAACCCGGCGCCTTCCGCAGGACGTTCCTCTGTCTGTCGCCTATGAGGATGAAGACCTGCTCATCGTAATAAAGCCTGCCCCCCTGCCAAGCCAGGCTTCCTCACTTAAAGGGACGGATACGCTGGAAAACTATGCGGCGGCCTATCTTAAGTCAAGCGGTCCTTTTGTATACCGTCCTGTGAACCGGCTGGACAAGGGCGTCAGCGGGCTGATGGTCATTGCCAAAAACGCCTATGCACAGCAGCGTCTGCAGCAGAAGCTGCACACGACGGAATTTATTCGGGAATACATGGCGGTGGTGGAAGGTGTACCGCAGCCGTCCTCCGGCGTCATCGATGCGCCCATTGGAAAAATCGGTCCAAATGGCGTGAAACGGTGCATTGCTCCGGATGGGAAGCCATCCGTTACCCATTATGAAACGCTGCAATCTATCGCAGGGCGAAGCCTTGTCAAACTGCGCCTTACCACCGGCCGTACCCATCAAATCAGGGTGCACATGCAGTATATCGGCTGCCCCGTAGTTGGCGATTTTCTCTATGGCCATGAAACATCCGAGCTGCCGGGCCGCATCGCACTGCACTCCTGTCATTTGGAGTGTTTGCACCCCGTAACCAATCAGCGCCTGTCCCTTACCGCGCCGCTGCCGGAGGAAATAGCGATATTGCTGGCAGATGCAAACGAACGCGCCTGATCATAATATCAAGCGCGTTTTTAAACATTACCAATTCAACATATGAATGCTTTGATAGTACTACTGTCAGATGAGAATGCTGACGCGGCTCTTTACCTCCTTCCGCCGCCTGCGGGCGGCACCTCCCTCCAAGAGGGAGGCTCCCCAAAAGGCTTCCCCTTGAGGGGAAGCTGGCAACGAAGTCGACTGATGAGGTGGTAATGACTGTACAGACATTCAGAGTCGACACCTCATCCGGCGCTATGCGCCACCTTACCCTCAAGGGGAAGGCTTAAAGTAAACCATGTAAACATTTTCATCCCACGGGGTGATGCTTGCATCATGAGAATCTAAGCAAAAAGTTTCGCGACCCCGCCGCCGATAAGCCTGGCAAGCCTTGCCTTCCACAGGCCCTTTTTCAAAGGGATATAGTAGGTGCATCTGGGCTTAAGCCAGCCTTTTTCCTTCCAGTATTGATAATCATGCGGATTGCTCTTTTGATAATCAGCCCTTGACCAGCATATTTGCTGTACACGAAAAGCGATAAGAGAATACCAGCCGGGATTTGCATCCGTACCCCGCAGCAGGTCCTTCAAAAACGCTTCCGCAATCCTGCGGATATTTTTTTCATAATTGCTTCGGATATCTTCCTTCTCCATCAAAGCCCCGGTACGGAACTTTTTCATTCCCGCCACACGGCATCCAAAGGCGTGTAAAGCCGAGCTCATGGTCCGCAGGGCGTGATTTGAGGAGCCTCCGCCCGAAGTGGTGATCAAAAACGCGCTCTTGCCCACAAACGCGGGTCGATGGCAGATAAAAGCCAAGCGGTCGATCCAGTTTTTAAGGGAGCCGTTCACATCCTCCACATACACAGGGCTTGCAATCAGATAGCCGTCCGCTTCAAGCATCTTGTCCCGTATGGAAAGCAGATCATCCTTGAGAGGGCATTTATCTTCGCCCTTGTCAAAACAAAGCCTGCATCCCCGGCAGGTGCGCACATCCTGACGGCTAAGGTCGATCCTCTCAACTTCCAGGCTGATTTTAAGCCGCTCCGCCTCTAAATGAAGCTGTTCCTCTATCAGTGATGTAAGGCGGCTGGTGTTGCCGTCTATCCTGAAGCTTGAGACGATGGAAAGAATTTTCATGTGTTCTCCTCATTTGGTCTTTTGCTTCATATTCTCTATAAAATCTTTCTGCATTCCATATAGTAGCGCTTTTCATGGGCTTCACCCATGGAGAATGTCTTTCGGGGCAGCGCACCGTCCTTGCGCACAGCGGGCAGCAGCGCCGGTTTATCAAGACCCGGCACCAGAAAACCAACCGTATCCTTTTGCATGCACAAGCTGCGCACGGTATCATCGCCGTGGATATAGTCTATCTCCGCCCCTTTGTGGCGGCGCAAATATTCATCCAGGAATTTCTGCAGCGTGCCCACAGCCAGGGAAGTTTCAGGGTTGGAAATGAATACGGCGCTTTCCCGGCCGCCGTATATTACGGCTACGGCCTGATCACAAGGTTCCGCCGCAGTATCATTCAGGCTCATGCTTCGATCCAGGCAGTATGCCGCCCATTCCTGCATAAGCTTATCCCCGTCCGCATGGAAAACCACCCGGTGGATGGGATGGAAGTGCAGCGCTTCATCATGAATGTTTTCCACCTCCACCAGCGCATACCTGGCGGGATGGTTTTCAGCTTCCTCAGGGGAAAGAGTCGCTTTCAACTGCTGCCAATGGGTTTTCGCGGTGGCGAGGGAGTGGTTCCCGTCCCCCACGGCCATCAAAAGTTGATTATCACAAGGCAGCTTCGCTTTAAGTGAAATAATGGCATCATAGACTCCGCGCAAAAGAGTAGGCTCCGTCACCGCCCAGCCCCGCAAATGACCACCGCCAAGCATCAGCGGAAAATCATATAAAGTTTTCAACTCACCCCGACGTGCATACAGAGGCTCGATCACCGTCTTTTCCATATCATCCATCAAAAGCATCACATGGGTGCTTTCCAAAGGTGCGCCTTTCCTGACCGCAAGCCTTGGGGGAATGCGGGAAAGGATCGTCCCCTCCGTAGCCCGGATCATGGACCGGGAGCCCACATCAAAATCATAACTTTCCAAGTCCGCCGCGGCAACAAGGCCCAGACGGGAGCCGCTTTCCGTCGTCCTTTCCGTCAGCACAAAGCCGCTTTTAACTTTTTCCCGCAATATGCCCTTGCGCAGATAATCCTCCATGGCCTCATGGATACCGGGCAGCCGTTCCCCGCTTTGCGCAAGGTAGATCTCCGGCAGCGTGATGCGGAGCGCGGAGGGCTTTTCTCCAACAATGTTCTCTACTTCCCGCCAGTATTCCATCTGGGAGGTGTACTGGTCGCACGCCACTACCGCCCAGGCGGTTTGGTCTTCCTCCGGGCCAGGCAGCAATATATCAGCTGGCGCAATGGCTGCAGCATCCCAATCCTTCATAAGAGCACCCCTATTTCACGGGATCAGCCGTGTATTCTCCTATGTATTCGAAACATTTCCAATTTATTTCGATGACAAAGCAATATCCAAATTGGGATCACCCATGTTTGTCAGGAGCACAAACGCTTCCGCCGGACCGGAAAGATATGCCTTCTTATCCTCTTCATCAGTCAGCATGACAGGCATCCTGTCATGGATGGGCCGCACCTGTTTATCCGCCGGGCGGGTAAGCACGGTGAACACTTCCCGGCCATCCTCCAGCTTCTTGTATACTCCCGCCATATACATCATGCGGCTTTTTTGAAGGCCGATGGCCATCTTGTCCTTTGTTTTTTTGCCCAGCGGCGTATGCCGCCACTCAAAAAACCAGTTGGCGGGGATCATGCAGCGCCCGGCCAGGAAAGCGGGACGGAAGAAAGACGAAATTGCCACCGTCTCCTGTCTCGCATTGATGACGGGGGCTTTTTTTTCCCAGTGGGGAAAGCCCCACTGCATCAGCCTCGGCGTCCAGCTTCCCTGCCCGTCAGGAACCAGCACCGGCGCCATCTGGCCTGGAAAAATCTCCCCCTGCGCAAACTCCATGCCATTCATTTTATCCAGAATGGACCGCATTTCAGGGTCGTTTACATCCAGCATAAGATAGTATCTTCCGCACACTTTTGTATCCTCCAAAATGCCGTATCCTATGCGAAAAGCGCCCGGATATCCGCCTCCGAAAGCTGGGTCGGCATCTCTTCCCCGGCGGTGATCAATTGGTCGAAAAGCGCCCGTTTCTTTTTGCCAAGGCGGGCCACCTGCTCCTCAATGCTCAAATGGGTAATCAAACGCACCACTTCCACCTTGCGCGTCTGGCCGATGCGATGGGCCCGGTCGGTGGCCTGATCCTCGGCGGCAGGGTTCCACCAAGGATCGTAATGGATCACCATGTCCGCCCCGGTCAGGTTCAGCCCCGTGCCTCCAGCCTTGAGTGAAATGAGGAACACCTGCCCCTCCCCGGCATTGAACCCATCTGCCAGCGAAAGCCTCTTGGCAGGTGGCGTTTCCCCGTCCAGGTACAGGCATTGTATGCCCTCTGCCTCCAGATGGCGGCGCAAAATCTTGAGCATGCTGGTAAACTGGGAAAACAGCAGTATACGCCGCCCCGTTTCCAGCGCGCCGGGCAAAATATCCAGCAGCAGGTCCAGCTTTCCGCTGGTCCCCGAATAGTCCGGCAGGCAGAGTGCCGGATGACAGCAAATCTGCCTCAGTTCCGTAATGGCAGCCAGCACCTCCGTGCGGCCACGGTTGATGCCCTTGGTGCGAAGAAGATCGTCCACCCGGCCGCGCAGGCGCAAAAGCGCGGCTTGATAAACACGGGATTGTTCCAAGGTCATTTCCGCAATCAGCGTTGTTTCCAGCTTGTCCGGCAGTTCCGTCAGCACTTCCTTCTTCAGCCTGCGCAAAAGGAAAGGCCTTATTTTTTGCCTTAAGATCTCGCTGTTGCGCCCGTCGCCATGCTGGCGGATGAAACGGGCATAATTGAAAAGATATCCCGGCAGAACAAAATCAAAAATGGACCACAATTCCCCTGTATTGTTCTCCATGGGCGTGCCGGTCAGCGCCAGCCGTGTCTCTGCCTGAAGCTGCTTTACCGCCACCGCACCAACGCTCGCGGCATTCTTGATATACTGGGCTTCATCCAGTATGGCAAAACGGAAGGGGATGTCGCATAAAAGTGATATATCCCTGCGGATGAGCGGATAGGAGGTGACCACCACATCCACCTTCCCGGTTGTTTTGATCTCCTCGATTTGCTCGGCCCTCGCTGCCTGGCTGCCTGACAAAAGCAAAATGGAAAGGCTTGGGGCGAAACGCCGGAATTCCGCCTGCCAGTTGTAGCATAGGGAGGTAGGCGTGACCACAATGGTGGGAAGGCGGTTTGTTTCCTGCTTTGCGGCCCACCAAATGAGCGCGATCACCTGAATGGTTTTGCCAAGCCCCATATCGTCCGCCAGCACGCCGCCCATACGCAGGCTGTACAGCGATTGCAGCCAGTAAAAGCCGCGTTCCTGATAGGGGCGAAGCTGCTTGCCTATGGGTGGGGGGCATGGCAGGAACGCCCTGGTTTCCGGCGCGGTGAGAGCGGCCACCGTGTCGCGCACGCTGTCCTCCGCATGAATAGGCAGATTCTTTTCCGCGAGAAGCGCGCTTAAGTATACGGTGCGGCAGGCGTTAAGGGACAGCGCATTCCCAGAGACCATATCGATGTTTTCTGCCTGAGCGCTTTCCGTAAGCAGGTCGGCAGTCTCCTGCCATACCTCCATGGCGCCAAGATCCAGAAAAGACCCGTCCTTTAAACGAAAATACTTGCGCCGCAGATGAAGCGCTTGAAAAATGGCCAGTATCTCCTGGCTTGGCTGGCCGTCCTCCGTAAATTCCAATAAAAGCTGCCCGCCGTTTACGCGCATATTCCCCTGGAATCTGGGCTTGCGGGGCGTCATGCGTTTAAAATCCTGGCTGGCAAAAATCTCGCAAAGATTCATCAAGCGGTGTACGCCTTCGGACACAAACTGAAAAATACTGTCCTGCCCGCTTAGGTACACCCGGCCCTTGCGCACATGGAAGCCCGCATTGGCCAGCTCGTCCAGCACAGCCCGCTCTGCGCTGGCATCCCGCATAAGCAGCCTGGGCTCGTTATCCACTGACTCCTGATTTGGGGCCGCAAAGGGATCAATCTCATGGGGTCCATAGGCGAATATGGTGCGGGCCACCACTTCCTGCCCCACCCTGTCCAAATATACCTTGGCATGAAGAGGCGTGCGCACGATCTGCTTTTGCAGCGCGCTGTCCAGTTCCACCACACCGGTCAACTGCAGCCAGGGCACCAGTTCACTGATGACGCGCGGCGCATCCTTGCCGTAAAACTCAAAGTTTGCGTTTCCGTCATCTTCCTGTTTTAATAGCACAGCGGCGACACTCTGCTGCATTTTGTTAAGTGCCATCACTTCCCCGCTTAACCATACGTAGGCGCAGTCGGGCGTGAGAGGCATCCACTCCGCAGGCAATTGGGCTGTGATAATAATACCCCTTGCGCCACCGGCAACCTGATAGGCAAGGGGAATCTCTTTTTCCTGCACCTGGGCCACGTGGTGCGCCACACCGTTTAACGCCAGACGGAAGGGCAGATGCTTTAATAAATTGAGCAAAACCAATGCAAAGCGTGGCGGCAGCCGCATGGTACGGGCCTCCATGCCGTGCTGGGTGACGCCCACTTCCTTTTGCGCCTGGCACAGCGCCCTCAGCACATCCAGTATGCCGTTTTCCCGCGGGGTGAAATGCATCCATTCCGGATGAAAAACAAACCCTTTCCCAAAGGACAAAGACGTTTGGTTGTCGATGGCGTCCAGGAATTGAGGCAGGTTGCGCACCACGTACAACCGGTCTTCCCCAACCCGTATTCCTAAGCGCAAAGCAGGCTGGCCCAAATTGTCCCGCTCCAAAAGAAGCGTGATTTCCATACGCACGGTGCCGGCTTCGGGCAGCGCGCCCTCCATGGCCTTTAAAAGAAGAGGCCCGCCAAGCATTGCCTTGCGCCTTTCAATATCCTTCCAGGCGCCCGATTCCCGGGCCATCAGCGTGGCGGCCACCACGTGGCGGCAGGCACCCAAACGCTCCTGGGTTTCGCAGGAGCACTGCGCCGGCGCATCGGCCTTCAGCACTACTTCCCGGCGTGGCGTTCCGGCCACCAGAAAGCGCAATGATTCCGGCCCGGAGGATATGGGCCTCACGCCGCCCCGCTGATACAAAAGAGTGCCGGCGTTGTACTCATCTTCCCCGGCCAGCTGCCTAAGCTTCTGGGGTCCCTGGGACATTACGCTCTCACGCTCCAGACAATTGCAAAATAATAGACGGTCAAAAAACGCGGTATCCTTATTCTATTCTTTCCGCAAAGGGTGTATTCCTGCCGCAAAAACAGCACCTTTTCATTTTGAGTTCCTTCTTTGAAAAGCATGCCTTGATTCAGTATGGATATATTTGAGAAAATCACCGCATCATGCTATACTATGACCATCCGCGCCCGGCCGGCGCGATGATCAAAGGAGGAATCCCATGGAAATCGAGGCCTTCCTTGCCGAGGTATCGGCGCTGCCCGGCCTTTCCGGCAACGAACAGGCGGTGGCGGAATATGTGAAAAAGCAGTTCGAGCCTTATTGCGACGAGGTGTCTATCGACTGCATGTACAACGTCATCGCCCATAAAAAGGGCTTGGGCCCCAAGGTGATGCTGGCTGCCCATATGGATGAAATCGGCCTGATGGTTGTAAAAATCGAGGACGACGGCTGCATCCGTATGGGTAATGTAGGCGGCGTGGACCCCCGTATCCTGCCAGGCGGCCAGGTATGGGTCTACGGAAAAGAGAAGCTGTTCGGAACCATTGGGGCAAAGCCGCCGCATTTGCTTACCAACGAGGAACAAAAAAAGAATTACCTTCGGGAAGACCTGTTTGTGGATGTAGGTCTGCCACCGGAAAAGGTGCGGGAATTGGTGCAGATTGGCGACCACATCACATTCAACACCCCCGCCACGAAGCTTAAAAACAACCGTTTCGCCTGCAAGACCATGGATGACAGGGCTTGCGTCGGCATCATGCTGGCAGCGGCGGAAAAGCTCAAGAAAATGCAGCACGATGCCGATGTGTACTTTGTGGCCACCACCCAGGAGGAGGTAGGCAGCCGGGGCGCCAGGGCAGCAGCTTTTAATCTTGAACCAGATCTGGCCATCGCCCTGGATGTATGCCATGCCACCATTCCCGGCAGCCGCCCGGATACCACCAGTGACCTGGGCAGCATGGTCACGGCGATTGGCCCCTATTTGCAGCCCAAGCTTGTAAAGCGGCTGTTGGATACAGCGAAAAAGCATAACGTGAACCTGCAGACAGAAGTGGATGCCAGAAGCACCTCCACCGACTGCGACGAGCTTCAAATCAGCCGTTCCGGCGTGCCTTCCATTTTGCTGGAGCTGCCGCTCAAGTACATGCATACCACCGTGGAAACCATTGACCTTGGCGTACTATCGGAAGGCGGACGGCTTCTAAGCCATTTCCTTGCGGAGCTTACCGCCGGCTGGGAGGATGACCTATGGATTTGAAAGAACTTTGCCTGATTCGCGGCGTAAGCGGCCATGAGCAGGAGATCCGCAAAGCGCTGATGGAGGCCTGCCGTCCGTATTGCGATTCTGTGACCATCGACCGCATGGGCAATGTGGCGGCCTTCAAAAAAGGCACGGATCAAAATATGCCCCACATCCTGCTGGCCGCACATATGGACGAGGTAGGCTTCATTGTCACCTCCGCCACCGAGGAGGGGCTTTTGCGCATCCAGCCGGTAGGCGGCGTGGACCCCAGGGTGGTCATCAGCAAGCGTGTACTGGTGGGGGACAAGGCCGTTCCCGGCGTTATCGGAGCCATGGCCATCCATTTGCAGTCGCCGGATGACCGTAAGAAAGTTCTGCAGTACGACAGCATCTATGTGGACATCGGCGCAAAGAATAAGGATGAGGCGCTGTCGGAATGCCCCCAGGGCAGCTATGTAACATTCGATACGCCCTATACCCCCTTTGGCGACGGCTTCCTCTGCGCCAAGGCGCTGGACGACCGCGTGGGCTGCCTGAGCCTTTTAAAAGTGCTGGAGGATACGTATCCAGGCGATGTTACCTGCCTCTTCACCTCTGAGGAAGAGGTGGGCTGCCGCGGCGCCGCAGGCGGAGCATTTTCGGCTGCCCCGGACATGGCGCTGGTGCTGGAAGGCACCACTTGCAACGATATGGGCGACGTTAAGGAAACCATGCAGGTGTGCCGCGCAGGGGACGGCGTAGCCGTCAGCTTCATGGACAATGCATCTCTGGTAAACCGGCCGCTGTATGAGGCTATATTGCGCACCGCCAGGGAAAACAAGATCCCCCATCAGTTAAAGCGCAGCGTTTCCGGGGGCAATGACAGCGGCGCCATTCACAAATCCCGGGCCGGCGTAGCCACCTGTGTATTGAGCGTGCCCTGCCGCTACATTCATAGCCCTTCCTCAGTGGTGAAGGAAAGCGACGTAGATGCCCAGTACCGGCTGGCACATGACTTTTTGAAGCATCCCACTGTGTGATGCGCAAAGGAGAGAATACGTATGTTTGAAATTTTGAAAACGCTCCTGGCCCCCGTAGGCCCCACCGGCGCGGAACATACCGTGGCGGACGCGATAAAGCCCCTGATCAAGCCTTATGTGAATTCCTTCGAGACGGACGTGATGGGCAACCTGATCGCCGTCAAAGAGGGAAAGCCCGGCGGAAAGCGCATCATGATCAGCGCCCACATGGACCACATCGGCTTTGTGGTGACCGATATCGAAAAAGAAGGCTTCCTGCGCGTCATGCCCCTTGGCGGCATCAACATTCACGTATCGCTTGCCCGGCGCGTATCCTTCGCCAATGGCGTACAGGGCGTGCTTGTCAGCCAGCCCGTGCCCGAAGGCGAGACCCAGGCCATGAAACACCTGTTCATTGATATCGGCGCCGAAAGCCGGGAGGAAGCCATCAAAATGGTGAACATCGGCGATGCGGCCGTCTACAATGGCGAAGCGTTCCGCCTGGGCAAGAACCGTGTGTCCGCCCCCGCCATGGATGACCGCTGCGCCTGCGCGCTGCTGGTATCCCTATTGCAGACAGTCAAGGATACCAATAACACCATGATCGCCGTCTTCTCCACCCAGGAGGAGGTAGGCTGCCGCGGCGCCCACACGGCCGCATTTGCAAAGGAACCCGATCTTGGCGTTGCCCTGGATGTGACGCTGTGGGGCGATACCCCCGAGACGAAGATTCCCGCATTGAAGCTGGGCCAGGGCCCCGCCGTGAAGATCATGGACCGCGCCAGCATCTCCAGTCCCGTGGTTCGCGATGCCCTCTTTTTAGCCGCACAAAAGGCCGGCGTAAGCGCCCAGCGGGAAGTGCTGCCCTTTGGCGGCACCGATGCCGGCGCCATGCAGCAGGCCAGGGGCGGGCTTCCCGTGGGCACCGTTTCCATCCCCTGCCGCTATGTCCATACCGCCTGCGAAACCATTGATATGCGCGACATGGACGGCGCGCTGAAGGTGCTTGCGGAGTTCGTAAACATGAAGTTTTAGTTAGAGTATGCGGGGAGAACTTTTTGAAAAAATTCTCCCCGCAACCTCACTCAAACACTTCATAATGGGGAAAATAAGCAGATATTTGCAGAGATCAACATGTAAATAGGGTATATGAAGGACAAGCCAAGGCTTCCCCTTGAGGGGAAGCTGTCGACAAAGGAGACTGATGAGGTGGAAATGGCTGTATAGACGATAGTGCCGGTCACCTCATCCGGCGCTGCGGCGCCACCTTCCCCTCAAGGGGAAGGCTTTCCAAACGGCTCCCTCTTCAGGCTCCTTCACACCGCCTTGCCAGTGGCGGAAGTTGGCGGTGCGGAGGAGGCTGGCGAAACGAGCAATGCGAACGCAGTGAGTAGTGCGACGATTGAGCCAGACGGGATGTCTGTCGCCGCGGCGACTGAAGGTGTAAAACCATAGTTAATAATTATAGGGAGGTGATGTAATGGCTGCCGCGGCATTTTTATTGTTATACCTTCTCTGCGGTATGGTCATCGTCCGCTTCCTGCTGCCCTCCCACAAACCCCTTACCCGCTGGTGGCTGGGGCTTTCCCTGGGGCTGTTCCTGCTCATGTGGCTGCCGGCTATCATGGCCTTTTTTTTGAAGTTCAGCAGGACAGGCCATTATGTGGCGCTGGCCCCTTTGGTCCTTCTTACGGCCGGTTCCTATTTCCTTCGCGATAAAAAGCGTCCCCTGAAAAGATGGGACGAGGAAGAAGCCTCATTTCTCAAAATTCTTCTGTTTGTGGCGTTACCGCTTACCATACTTGGCGGCTATCTGCAATACACCCACAATCTGCGCCCGGCCGCGGACGGAAGCTATCATGTAGGCCAAAGCACCTACGGCGATCTTCCGCTGCATACGGCCATCCTCACCAGCCTCCGCGACGCTTCCTTTCCCCCGGATTACAGCATTCTTCCAGGGGAGCTGCTATCTTATCCCTTCCTGATGGACAGCCTCTCCACCACGCTGTACATGTTTGGCTTTTCCCTGCAATTATCCCTGGTCGTACCCGGCACGCTGATGATGGCGTTGTGCTTTGCGGGATATCTGCTTGTAGCCCGGGAGATGGCAGGCAGCCGCCGTGCCGTGATCCTGGCATCGCTTCTTTTCTTTTTGAACGGCGGGCTGGGCTTTTTGTACACTTTTGACCGGGCGGCTCCCGATTGGCAAGAGCGGCTGCACGAGGTGATGGACGGCTATTACAAGACGCCTACCAACTATCCCGACCCCTACAACCTGCGCTGGAGCAATGTGATCGCCGACCTTATGATCCCCCAGCGCACAATTCTTGGCGGCTGGACCATGGTGCTGCCCTGCATTTATCTATTGTTTACCGCTTTTGCCCCATCCAAACGGGAAAGTGCGGGAAACATCCGCCATCTGGTATTGCTGGGTGTATGGGCCGGTGGGCTTCCCCTCATCCACACCCATTCCTTCCTGGCGCTGGGGCTGATGAGCGGAGGGTTTTTACTCTACACGCTTTTACATACGCCAAAGAATGAAGAGAAGAGAAGCTTTCTGCCATGGCTCATATACGGGGTTATTGCGGTATTGCTGGCCGCGCCGCAGCTATTTACCTGGACATTCAAACAGGCCTCCGGCAGCGATAATTTTATAAGGTTCCAGTTTAACTGGGTTAACAATCCAAAGGGCGAGGGAATGATCGATTTTTACCTGTGGTTCTACCTGAAAAACATCGGCATTCCCGTGATCCTGCTTTTGTGCGCGCTGATGGAGAAAAACCCTCGGCACCGCTTTTTGGCTGCCGGAGCATTCATAATCTTTCTGGCAGCGGAGTTCATCCGCTTCCAGCCCAACGAATATGACAACAACAAACTGTTTTATATATGGTACATGATCGGCGCCATCTTGGCGGCAGATTACGCCGTAACGCTCTTTGACCGTTTAAAGGGACTTCGGGGGCGCTACCTTCTGGCCGCCTTTGCCGCAGTATTCCTATTTTTGAGTGCCGGGCTGACCCTTGCCCGGGAAACAATCAGCGACTATCAATCCTTCTCCAAGGAGGATATTGACGCTGCCGCCTATATTGAGGCGGATACACCGCCTCATGCGGTGTTCCTCACAGGGTATGCGCAGCACTTGAACCCCGTCAGTTCCCTGGCCGGGCGCACCATCATATGCGGGACCGACCTATGGCTGTACTTCCACGGATTTGATACCACCACAAGAAAACAGGATATTATCCGCTTTTACGAAAACCCGGAAAACAACCTGGATGTGCTCAAAAAATATAAGGTGGAGTACATCATGATCTCCAGCTACGAACGCGATAACCTTGAAATAGATTTCATGGGCCTGGAAACGTTGTTTCCCCTAAGTTATGCCAGCGATAACGGGGAGATATCGATTTATATGGTGCCGGAAAAGTACCGCCAAGCCGGCTGAGAGGGGTAAAACATGGATGAGTTCCTGCGCTACTCCATGGATCATGGCCGGCGCATCAAGGCCATACTGCTCATAGACGGCCAAATAGTGCAGCAAAATATCGTCATCGTTCGTTTCAATCAAGAGGAGTTTACCTATACCTCCGTAAAACTTAAAAAACCCCACACCTTGCCCATAGTAAGCCTGCTGTCGGTAGGCTATGCCAGGGGCGACACAGGGGAAGCGGAATAGAGGCAAGATCATGGAAAAAATAAAAACCTTGTTCAATGACAAGGAACGCCGGCGGGAGATTATACTGTACCTGGTGTTCGGCGTGCTGACCACCATCGTGAACCTGCTGGTCTACGGTGGGCTTATCCTTGCGGTACAGCCCAAACGTATTCTCGCAGAATATATACTTTGGTTCCGCACACCGCTTTACTGGTATTCCGTAGCCAGTGTCATCGCATGGATCGCCGCTGTGTCCTTTGCCTATGTGGGCAATAAACTGTATGTGTTCAGGAGCCGGAACCTTACGCGCAGGGAGCTTATTCAGGAGGTTCTTTCCTTCTTCGGCGCGCGGGTGCTCTCCCTGCTGCTGTTTGACCTGGCAGGTTTGTCTTTGCTCATACAGGTATTCTCCATGAATGAATTTATCGCCAAGCTGATCATGAACGTACTGGTGATCATTTTCAACTATGTTGCAAGCAAACTGGTAATATTCAAAAAGAAAGCGTAGGCCGCCATGGAACCAAACGAGCTGGTATTGTTATACGGTCTTTCCGCCTACCGCTTGGAGGGCGACAAGGTGCAGGCCGTACTGCGGGAAGCGAATATTCCGCTCAAGGAAATACAACCGCAGGAGGCAGGCATGAGTGTGGGCGCACTGGCCGGTCTGGATGAAGCGGAGATCTGCCCGCCGATGCTGGAATCCTTCCCTCAAAGCGCCATGGTGTTGTGCGGCTTTTCCGAGCAGCGCCTGCGGGAGGTACTCACCCTTTTAAGGGATTCCGGGGCTGGGTCATCCATATTGAAAGCCGTGCTTACGCCCAACAACCGGGACTGGCGTTTTTGCGACCTGCTTAAGGAACTGCAAAAGGAGCGGGACGCCTTTGCGCAGATGATGCGCGCCAGGAAGGAAAGCCAGGCAGAAAATCCTTCAATATAAAAGGCATGTCTTTCCTTTGAAAAACACGCCTTCATCATTTGTTCAGCAAATCCTTGATCCAGCCCGCCACCCGGTAATGCAAAAGTTTGTGGCGTTTGATGGCCAGCGCCGCATCCAAGGCACCCTGGCGAAACCTGAGATTGTCCGGCTCCCTTCTCACCGCTTCCCGGTAGCTTTGGTGGGCCGTTTCATACTGTCGCATGCCCATTAAAATCTGGCCTTGGAGATAGAACCAGTCGCCATCCTTCGATTCCGCACGGCACAATTGCCGAAGGGCGCTTTCCAGGTTGCCCTGCTCCATCAGCTTGATGGCGTAGCGCTTGGCCTCTTCCTGGGAGATAAGGTTGAACCCCACCCTTTTTTCCGAGGCAAGCCTTAACGCTTCTTCATATGCCAGGTTCAGCGCGATCAGCTGATCCTGGGCTTTTTTTTGCTCCTCCTGGTCGGTAAACTGGTCGGGGTGGCAGCTTTTGACTTTTGCGCGGTAAGCAGAGCGCACCTGCTGGGCATCCGCATCGCTTTTCAAGCCCAGCAATTCAAAGGCGCTTGTCGTAAGCCGTCACCTCCCTACAGCCCTCCGGAACGCTATATCTTGTCCCGGCGGATATCGGCCCCAAGGGCACACAGCTTTTGCTCAATATGCTCATACCCACGGTCAATATGACCGGGTTCGTAAATCTCCGTAATGCCTTTTGCCATCAGCCCAGCCACCACCAGCGCCGCGCCGGCCCGAAGGTCGGTGGCAACTACCGGCGCGCCAAACAGCTGAGGGACTCCCTCGATCAGCGCCGTACGGTCCACTACGCGCACCCGGGCGCCCATGCGCCTTATTTCATCCAAATGCTTAAAGCGCTGCTCATAGATCGTTTCCGTCACGACGCTGGTGCCGTGGGCAGTTGTGAGCAGCGTGGACATGGGCTGCTGCAGGTCTGTGGGAAAGCCGGGATACACCTGCGTTTTGAAATTCACCGCGCGATGGGGGCTGATGGTGCGCACCCTGATGGCATCGTCACTATCGGTGACACGTACGCCCATCTCCATCAGTTTTGCGGAAAGAGCTTCCATATGGGTGGGAATACAGCCCCTGATCACCACGTCGCCACGTGTGGCGGCGGCAGCGATCATCAGCGTGCCTGTTTCAATCTGATCAGGAATCACGGTATAAGTGCATCCGTGAAGTTTTTCCACACCCCGGACGCGGATGATATCCGTGCCGGCGCCCTTGATGTTGGCGCCCATGCTGTTTAAAAAGTTTGCCAAATCTACAATATGCGGTTCTTTTGCCGCATTGTAAATGAGTGTTGTGCCGGTGGCCTTTACGGCGGCGAGCATGATATTGATGGTCGCGCCCACCGTTACAAGATCAAAGAACACGTCGGCGCCGCTTAATTTCTGGCACTGGGCGTATACCATGCCGCCCCGTTCCTCAATTTCCGCACCCAGGGCGCTAAGCCCCTTCAAATGCTGATCGATGGGCCGGCTGCCCAGATCGCATCCGCCGGGATAGGCCACCTCCGCCTTATGGTGGCGGCCCAGGAGCGCTCCCAGCAGGTAATAGCTGGCACGAAGCCGCTGCGTGTGCTGGTAGGAAACGTGAATCCCCTCCGCAGGTCTGGGATCCACCGTCATAAACTTGCCGGGCTCATACGTGACCTTGGCACCCAAGGAACGGAGGATGGCAATTAAGGCGTTCACATCCTCGATATCCGGCAGATTCTCGATGGTACAGGGTTCGCTGCTGAGTAAGATCGCAGGAATCACCGCCACCGATGTGTTTTTCCCGCCGCTTACCCTGGTTTCCCCCATCAGCGGAGTACCGCCGGTAATCAGCATTCTTTCTGTGTCCGCCATACCGCTGGCTTAAAGCCAGGTCACCTCCTTGGGTTGCTTGCTCCCCATAGCCAAACTGGGCAAGGGATGTATCGACTGCCTTTTTGCAGGACATCCGATACATCCCACGGTCCGTGACACAGAGCATACACTTCATTATACACACAGCACGCACATTTTACAAGTGCCGGACAAGGAACGCCCGGAGCGGAATTGCAGACATTCATGGTTTCTTTTTTCCCTGCCCGACCTCAGCTCATGGCCCAACACGTTTGTGAGAAGCGAGTTATAGGGCGATGGCTTCCTTCACCCCCGGGAGAACTAAGCTGCACTTGCGCGTTCAGGGGAACAACCGTATAGGCGTCGGCATTTTCGGCTAAATACTGCGCGGCCTTGGCGCAAGTATATATCTTCTTACGCCAAGGCCGCTTAAACGATACGGCATGCTTTACAGCGGGTAAGGATTACCTCAATGCGTCAAAGCAGATTTAAAGACTGGAGCACTTTGCGGACCTCTGCCCGCTCCGCTTCGCCCAGCGGTTCAATCGGCGCGTGGCAGGGGCCGCAATCCAGCCCGATCATTTGCAGGGCTTCTTTCAGAACTACGGGGAAAGTACCGATGTTGGTAGCGATGCGCAGGGCGGCCAGCCGGAACTGCGCTTCCAGAGCGCCGGCATTGTCGCCTGCCCGGTGCTTTTCATAAATATCCACCGCGATACGGGGGGCCACATTGGCGCAGGAGGCTATTGCGCCGGCAGCGCCATAGCACAGCGCCGCGTAAATCAGTGTATCCCGCCCCATGAGCACACGGAAAAAGGGGTTATCCCGTGTCAGGCGAAGGTATTCCTCCGTGTTGGTCATATCGCCTGTAGAGTCCTTGACCGCTACGATATTGCTAATTTTGGACAGACGTGACACCGTTTCCGGTGAGACGGTAATGTTTGTCTTTGGCTTATTGTTGTATATGATGATAGGCAGGTCCGTGGCATCGGCAATGGTGCGATAGTAGGCATACAGCTCGTTTTGTGTTTGGGAGATAAACATGGGCGTCAATACGCTCAAGGCATCAGCGCCTGTTTCCCGGGCGATTCCGGCCAGCTCAATCACGCCTTGGGGAGTGATATGGTTGGCGCCGGCATAGATGTGCATACGGCCGGCGACCGCATTCTTGGTGACTTGCAGAATTTCCCGGTACATGCCATTGTCGAATGCATAAAACTCGCCGGTGGTTCCGAAGGGAAAAATGCCATGCACGCCGTTTTCGCAAAAATACTCAATAAGCCGCCTGTATGCCGGTTCGTTGAACTCCCCCTGTGGCGTAAGGGGGGTGACCACCGGGATGATAATACCTTCAGGCATGAATATCATACTTTACTCTCCTTACCGCCGCAGCCATAAGCAACGTGCGTCATGTGCGCTGGATAGCTTCGGCCTTTTCCCGGCTTTCGTGGCAGAAATGGCATGCCACCTTATGGCCGGGTTCGGTTTCCCGAAGCTCTGGCGCCTGTTCCGCGCAAATATCCTGCGCCATCCAGCAGCGCGGTGCAAAACGGCAGCCCTTGCCCGGGTTTATGGGGCTGGGCACGTCACCTTTGAGCACGATGCGGTGGATCTTTTGGCCGATGCGCACCTTGGGCACGGCTGACAAGAGCGCAATGGTGTAGGGATGCAGGGCATTGCCGAATATTTCATCCGTTTGGGCAATCTCGATAATCTGGCCCAGGTACATTACCGCGATGCGGTTGGAAATATGCCGGACCACGCTCAAATCGTGGGAGATGAACAGAAAGCTCAGATCCCGCTTTTTCTGCAGATCCACCAGCAGATTGATGATGGTGGCCTGAATGGAAACATCCAGCGAGGAAACCGGCTCATCACAGACCACAAACTTGGGCGAAAGGGACAACGCCCTGGCGATGCCCACGATTTGACGCTTTCCGCCGTCCAATTCATGGGGGTATTTGTTCAGCAGGTCTTGGGTGATGCCGGCGTCAGCGCACAGATCATGCAGCATTTTTTCCATCTGCTGGCGGCTGCCCGTGCGGTGAACCTTATATGCTTCCATCAGGATGGAGCGGACGGTTTTGCGGGGATTCAGGGAGGAATAGGGGTCCTGGAAAATGATCTGCATCTTTTTGCACATTTCCAGGCGCTCATGCCCCGCGGCCCCAAATACGCTTTTTCCCTCAAAGAGCATTTCGCCGCCGGTTTGCTTTTGCAGCCGCATCAGTACATTGCCCACGGTGCTCTTGCCGCAGCCGGACTCACCCACCAGCCCCAGCGTTTCGCCGGGATAAATATCAAAGCTGATGTCGTCTACCGCGTGCAATTGCGCGCCGCTTTTGGTTGTAAAGTACTTTTTGAGGTTTTTGACGCGAACCAAGGGCTGTCTTGTTTCCTTCATCATATTACCGCCCTCCTTACGCGCAGTGGCACGCCACGTAATGGTTGTCGTTGACCTTGATCATGGGAGGCAGCTCTGTCCGGCAGCGTTCCCCGCAATTTGAGCAGCGCTCATGGAAGGGACAGCCCGGCGGAAGATGCTCGGGATTGGCGACTGTGCCGGGAATGGATACCAGGCGCTCCCTGGGGCCTTCCAGTTTGGGTATGGAATTGAACAGCCCGTTGGTATAGCTGTGCATGGGGTGCAGAAAAACCTCATCCACAGTACCGAATTCCACAATCCGGCCGGCGTACATCACAGCCACCTTCTGGCAGATCTCCGCGATGATGCCCAGGTTGTGGGTAATCATCAGCAGGGAGCTGGAGTATTTGGTGAGCAGTTCCTTGATAAGCTCCAGAATCTGCGCCTGAATGGTTACATCCAGTGCCGTGGTAGGCTCGTCCGCAATCAGCAGGGCAGGATTACAGGCCAAGGCGGCCGCAATGCCCACCCGCTGGCGCATACCGCCGGAAAACTGGTGGGGAAAATCATTGACCCGCTGCCCTGGGATACCCACCACTTCCAACAGCCTTCCCGCCTCCCGGACGGCCTCCTGCGCGGATAGGTTTTTATGCTTGCGCAGCACCATACCGATCTGTTCCCCAACGCTGAACACGGGGTTCAGGGAAGTCAACGGGTTCTGAAAGATCATGGCAATCTTGTTGCCCCGAAGCGCCATCAGTTCCTTGCTGTTCATAGACAGCACATTTTTGCCTTCAAACAATATTTCTCCGCTGGTGATTTTTCCGGCGGGCTTGGGTATCAGGTTCAGCGTCGCCAGCGCGGTGGTTGTTTTGCCGGCTCCGCTTTCGCCCACCAGCCCCAGCGCCTCGCCCTGGTTTATGGACAGGTTGACGCCGTTGAGGGCATACGCGACTGCGCGGCCTGTTTCATATTTCACCCGAAGGTCTTTAATGGTAAGCAACGGTTCCAAGTTGAGTTCCCCCCTTCATCGCCGCAGCGCTAATTCTTGTTCCTGGGATCCAGCACATCGCGCACGCCATCGCCCAGGAAGTTGAAAGCAAGCACGGCGATCATCAGCGCGATGGCGGGCACCATAACAACCCATGGCGCGGTGGAGAGGTATTCCCGGCCCTCGGCGATCATCACGCCCCAGGATGGTGCGGGCGGCGGCACGCCAAGGCCCAGAAAGCTCAGGGAACTCTCGGTCATGATGGTGCGGCCGAATTCCTGGCTCATGACAATGATCAGCGGGGTCAGCACATTGGGCAGGATTTGGGTGAACATAATGCGTGGTTTGGAAGCGCCCAATACGGTGGAAGCGTGAATGTAATCCATATTGCGTATCATCATCACGTTGCCGCGTACCACCCGGGCGTATTGCACCCATCTTGTAAACACCAGCACAGCGATCAGGTTGAATGTGCTGTTGCCCAGCACCGCCATGACGGCGATGGCCAGCACCATGGGTGGAATGGAAACCTGTATGTCGCTGAAGCGCATGATCACCGTATCCACCCAGCCGCCGAAATACCCGGCAATGATGCCCATGATGGTGCCGATGATGGCGGTGAGAATCACCACCGTAAAGGAGATTTTCAAAGAGACCTGACTGCCGATCAAAAGGCGGGATAAAATATCGCGCCCCAGGGCATCGGCGCCGAATATGTTGTTGCTCCATTCGCCGGTAGGCGCCTTGAGCCTATTGCGCAGCGTCTGCTTCAGCGGGTCAAAGGGAGCAATGACATAAGCCAAAACTGAAAGAATAATGATCATGATGACAAGAATGGAACCGATGACAAAAAACTTGCTGCGCTTCATACGCCGCCATAGTTCATGCTTGCTCATAGACATCCCTCCCTAATTGAAGCTCATCCGGGGATCGACGATGGTGTAGATGATATCAACCAGCAGGTTGACCAGCACGAAGCAGGCGGAAATCACCAGCAGAATGGACTGAACCAGCGACAGGTCGCGGTTGCCGATGGCCTGTACGGTAAGCGTTCCAATGCCCGGCCAGGTAAAAATCTGTTCGGTAACGATGGCGCCGCCCAGGAACGTGCCCACCTGCAGGCCGATAATGGTGATGACCGGAAGGATGGCGTTGCGCAGCGCGTATTTGGTAACAATCTCCCATTCGCTGATGCCTTTGGCATAGGTAGCGGTAATGTAGTCCTCCTGGAGAACATCCACCATGCCCGAACGCAGCATGCGGGTCACCAGCGCCGCCATCTGCATGGCCAGGGATGTGGCGGGCATGATGACATAGGCCAGTCCGCCATAGCCCATGGCGGGAAGCCACTTTAAGTTGACGGCGAACACCAGCATAAAAATCAGGCCCAGCACCACGCCAGAAACCGACTGTCCAAGCATGGCAAAGAGCATGGCGAACAAATCGGTCATGGACCCGCGCTTCCGGCCGGCTACCACACCCAGGGGCAATGCGATCACCAGGGATATGATCATGGCCACTGCGGTCAGGTATCCCGTGGCGGGAAGGCAGGAAAAGATCAGCTTTGCATTGGGGATTTTGAAGAAATAGGAAGTTCCCAGATCCCCCTTAATAACCCCCGTGATATATTGGAAATACTGCTGATAAAGAGGAAGGTCCAGCCCCATCTCATGCTCTTTGGCCGCAATCTCCGCTTCCGTGGCGGTATCCGCCAGCAAAAGGCGCGCCGGTGAGCCTGGCGTAAGCTTCAGCAAAAGAAAGGTCAGGACAGACACACCCAGGAGCACAATAACGGTGTATCCCAGCCGTTTCATGATAAACTTCAACAAGGGAAGGATCCCTCCTTATTGGCGATTCCATAAGAGGGCGTGCAGACAATCCACACGCCCTCCCTCTGCATTCGTCCGGAGCCTTTTTAAAGGCTCAGTTGGCGTAAGAAATCAGGGAATAGTCGAACACGTTGTCCGGGCGGACCTTCAGGCCGGTGACGGTGGACTTGTAAGCCACGGTGGTCACCTGTTGGTAAACGGCCATGTGGGGCGCAAGCACATCCCATTGAATCGCAAACATTTCCTTAAGCAGCTGCTCACGCTTGGCAGGATCGGACTCGCCCTTGGCGGCCAGGATCTTGGCGTTGAGCTCTTCATTCACATAGCCCGATTTGTGGGCGTCATTGAGCCAGCGCTGGGTCACTACGCTGTCGGGATCGCCAGCCGGGAAGGGATAGCGCTGCAGGTACAGATCATAGTTTCCGGAGGCGCGCTCTGTTTGGAAGGTGGCGTTTTCCATGATTTCCATGTTCACCGTGAAGCCCGCGTCGGTCAGGTTGGCTTCGATGGCCTGGGCAACTTCCTTGCTGCGGGCGAACACGCCGGTGGGCACGATAAAGCGGATGGTTTGTCCCTTGTAATCGGTCTTGGCCAGGTATTCCTTGGCCAGTTCCACGCTGTACTCGGGCACGGCAGCCTTTTCCGCGTCATAGCCCAGCACGGTATCGGGGCAGGGCCAGCTGGCAGGCTTTCCGCCGCCGGCGATGAATTCCACAATGCCCTGGCGGTCCAGCGCGTGCTGCACGGCCTTGCGGGCATTCACATCACCGAATACCCGGTACTCATCCGTCAAGGGCTTGGTGCGGAAGCCAAGATGCACGATGTTGGTGCCCAGGATGTCCTGAACAGTGATGCCGCCGGCTTCGCTGAGCATTTTCACCTGCTCAACAGGCACGCTGTCTATCATATCCAGGTCGCCCGCCAGGATGCCGTTGACGCGGGAGGTATCCTCAATGACGGCGCGGTAGATGATGCGGTCAATATTGGACTTTTTATCGCCCCAGCCCCAATACTCGTCATTGCGTACGAATTCGGCGTCACCGCTGCCGGCGAGCCACTTGTCGCACTTCCAGGGACCGGTTCCGATGGGCTTATTGTTATCATCGAACACGAACAGCGCATCGCCCTTTTCCTTAAGCGCCTTGGCAGGCAGCATGGGCGTGTCGCACAATTGGGTGATGATGGCGCCCCAAGGCTGGGTCAGGATCAGCTTTACTTCATACTCAGAAACCTTTTCCACACCCTTGAGCACCGACCAGAAGGCGGCCTGCACCAAGGTGGGGTTATCGATCATGCGCTGCATGGTGGCCGCGACGCTGTCGGCGTTGAAATCCTCGCCGTTGTGGAACTTCACGCCCTCACGAAGCTTGAAGGTCCAGGTCAGGCCGTCTTCGGAGCTTTTCCATTCCGTAGCCAGTTCCGGCTCGATTTTGAATTCGGCCGTCAGCGTGGCCAGGGTATTGTAGGTCAGCTTGGACAGGGAGTAGGCCATTGTCTTGTTCTCATTCTGAGGGTCCCATTGGGTGATTTTAAAGGGAGCCGCGAATTCAAAGGTGACCTCTTCCGCCAAAGCTGCCGTCCCGGTGATGGAGAGCAGCATGAGGATCGTCAGGAACAGTGCCAGGATTCTTTTCATGACAGTACGCTTCCTTTCCCCAGAGTATATTTGGTTGTTTGCCGCATAAAGCGCAGCTTCTGGCTTCATTATACGTTGGCTGGATACGCCTTTCAATGTGTTATATATGCCATTTATATGTTTTTACCGCCACCGTCATCAATATGTCTTATAATCAATTTCAGAAAGTGCACCCTTTTTGACACGTATGCTTTTTCTGTTTCATTTTCGTTTCAGTCAGTTGCAAGAGCTTCCTTTCATCTATGCTCAGAGCGGCATAAAATGCCGCGCGTTCAATGGGACGTGTTTTCAAAAGACGTGAACAACGAATACGCCGGCTGCAGCCAAACATAATACCGTCGCAACGGGATGCTTGATGTCTGCTTGACACAATACGGATCATGAACTATACTGTGCACAAACGTTTCATCAGTAAATCAACAAGTGCATAATATGAAACGCTTGAATGCAAAGCACGCGAAAGGAACGCTGCGTATCAGCTTTTATTACCCTTTATGGCTGGCGTTGAAAACAAGAAGTTTGTATACTATTTCTACAGTAAACTTGCATCCAGGATGCAGCAGCATCCCGGATAAGGAGGATTGCAGATGAAAATCGGTTTTATCGGTCTTGGCATTATGGGCAAACCCATGGCAAAAAACCTGCTGAAAGCCGGGTATGATCTGACGGTCTACGACCTGAACAATGCCGCGGCGGAGGATGTTTGCGCCTGCGGGGCCACACGGGCGGCGGATATCCCATCCCTGGCCGGGATAAGCGACGTAGTGCTGACCATGCTTCCCAACTCCCCCCAGGTCAAGCAGGTGGTGCTTGGGGAAAACGGCGTATGCCAAGGCATCCGCAAGGGTTCCCTGGTGGTGGACATGTCCTCCATCAATCCCATCGCCTCCCGGGAGATCGCTTCGGAGCTTGAGAAATTGGGCGTGGACATGCTGGATGCCCCGGTGAGCGGCGGAGAGCCCAAGGCCATCGACGGCACGCTGTCGTTCATGGTGGGCGGCAAGCAGGAAGTGTTTGACCGCATGAAGCCTGTTTTGGAAAAGATGGGCGCGTCGGTGGTGCTCTGCGGCGGGATCGGCGCGGGCAATGTAACCAAACTGTGCAATCAGGTCATCGTAGCCGTGAATATTGCCGCGGTGAGCGAGGCGCTGACATTGGGCCAGAAGGCCGGCGTATCGCCGGATGCCATCTACCGTGCCATCCGGGGCGGTTTGGCCGGTTCCACCGTGATGGATGCCAAGGCGCCCATGATGATGGACCGCAACTTCAAGCCGGGATTCCGCATCGATCTGCACATCAAGGATTTGAGCAACGTGCTGGACACCGCCAAAGCCGTGGATGCGCCGACGCTGCTCACCAGCCAGGTGATGGAAATGATGAAGGTGCTGCACCATGACGGTGAAGGCCAAAGCGACCACAGCGCGCTTATAAAATTCTACGAAAAACTGACGGGGGAACCCATCGGCCGATAAGGAGCCGGAGGAGGGCACATGGCCAGAATTGTGATGATCGTACCTACAGAGGAAATGTATGTCCAGGCCCAGGCTGTCGCGTCACGCCTGAACCTGGAGGTCGACGTATATCACGAATCGTCACAAAGCGTACTGGAGCGCATAGCCCAGGCCCAGAGGGAAGGCGCGCTGGTAGCCATTGCCCGCGGCAACCATGCAAACCTCATTCTCAAATCAATGGATATTTCCCTGATTGAGATCCGGCTTTCGGGCCAGGGCCTGGCCAGGCTGATCGCAGAGGCCAGAGCCATGGTAAAGAAGGAGCATCCCCTCATCGGATTCGTGGGCTTTCCCAATATGTTCACCCCGACCCAGGTATTCGGACCGCTTTTAAACGTGTCCATCCGGGACTACTTTGTGGATGACAGCGGCAAGATAGAAGGAGCAGTCATTAAGGCGCATGAGGACGGCGTGGATGTGCTCATCGGCGGGGAAATTGCCCTGGAGCATGCAAAAAAGCTGGGAATACCTTCGCTGTTTCTAAGGTCTGGTGAAGATGATCTGGAAACAGCGCTCCGATCGGCCAAGCGTGTGCTGTACGCCATTGAAATGGAAAAGAAAAATACCGCCGAGGTATCCACGCTTCTCAACTATTCCTTCGACGGCATCTTCCGCCTGAACAGGGATGGTGTTATAACAGTTGCAAACTATATGGCAGAACGCATTTTTCACAAGCGGGCGGATGAGCTTGTAGGCGCTTGCGTCTCCGATATGTTCGACACCCAGGACAGCGAAGCCATATTGAGCGTACTCCGGGAAGGCCGCAAAAAATATGCCATGGTTCTGCACAAGGGCAATATATCATTGGTTGCCAACCTGGCAGCCATTTCCGTGGACGGGGACAATGTGGGGGCGATCCTCTCCTTCCAGGAGTTCCACACGGTGGAAGAGCTTGAGGAAGGCATCCGCCGTGACCGCACGCGGAATGGTTACAATGCCAAGAGCCGCTTTGAGGATCTGGCCCTTGAATCCCAGACCATGAAAAACATACAGCGGCTGGCGGAGCAATACGCCAAATTTGATTTACCCGTCATGCTGCTGGGCGAATTGGGCACCGGCAAGCGCATGCTGGCCGAATGCATCCACAACGCCAGCATGCGCCGCAAAAATCCCTTTGTGGTGTTCGACTGTGCCAGCATTCCTCCCAATATACAGCAGAGCCTGCTGATTGGCGAAGGAGACAATGACGCACTGAAAATCGCCCATACAGGCACGCTGTTCATTGACCACATCGAGAAATTGGAGCCGTACTGCCAGTATCAGCTGCTTTGCGGCCTGCGGGACAGCATCATCTGGCAGCAAAATCATACCAGGGCTCTGCCCGTGAATGTGAGGGTCATCGCCTCCGCCGCGGATGATTTGTATCCCCTGGTGCGGGAAGGCAAGTTTTCCGAGCCGCTGTACTGCCTGCTCAGCCAGCTGGAAATTGAGCTTCCGCCCCTTCGTGAGCGGCGGGAGGATATTCCACGGCTGCTAAACGTATATGTCGAACAATACTGCGCCTTCTACCGAAAGTATATCGTACTTACCGAAGACGCACGGGAGCTGATTTCCGCGCTACCCTGGCCCGGCAACACCCTGCAGCTGCGGCTGTTCATTGAAAAAGTGGTTCTTTTGTCGGAAAACAAGGTGGTAGATGCGGAGATCGTGCGCCGGTACCAGCCGCGCACATTCCTTACAAAGGAATCTCCGGGCAAGCCTGACGCGCCCGTTCCCCTTGTGGTATACGGCGACCGTGAAGCCAAGCACATCCTTCAGATGCTGGAGGAATTCGGGGGGAACCGTATCCGGGTGGCCCAGGCCATGGGGATCAGCAAATCCACCCTATGGCGACGGATGAAAAAGCTGGGGATCGAGCATACGTTCAAGCTATGATAAATACATTTTTTCTTTAGCCAAAATATTAATGAAGGAAAAGGGTGATATTCATGTCCATAAAGGGGACCCCGGTGGTCACTGATATGCAGGTGATCCCCGTAGCCGGTTACGACAGCATGCTCCTCTCCCTCAGCGGCTGCCACGCCCCGGTATTTGCCCGGAATATAGTTTTGATTAAGGATAACGCAGGCCATACCGGCATTGGCGAAACCCATGGCGGCGACAAGATTACCGCCGCGCTTCATTCATACAAAGCCCGCGTCATCGGTCAGCCCATCGGTCAATGGCGGAAAATCGTCTACGAGCTGGGGCATAACCGGGATGCCGATGCGTACAAGGACGGCGAAGGACTGCAGCGGCTTGACCTGAAAAAAATGCTCTCTTTCGTTGTCCACGCCGAAGGCGCTGTAGAGGCTGCGCTCCTGGACCTTTTGGGCCAGTACATGGATCTGCCCGTATGTGCCCTTTTGGGCAGCGGCCAGCAGCGGGATGCAGTACGCATCCTGGGTTACCTGTTTTACGTGGAGGATAAGGCCAAATCGTCCGATACCTACATCAGTGAAGAGGATTCCAACATTCCGTGGCGCCGCATCCGCCGCCGCATGGCCATGACACCGGAGGCCATTGTTGCCCAGGCCCAGGCTGCCAAGGAATATTTCGGATTCAAGGATTTCAAGCTCAAGGGCGGCGTGCTGGAAGGCCATAAGGAGATGGAAGCTGTCCAGGCGCTGAAGAAGGCATTTCCGGACGCCAGGATCAACATTGATCCCAATGGTGCATGGTCCTTGAAAGAAGCCATTGAACTGTGCCGGGATATGCACGGCATACTCACCTATGTGGAGGACCCCTGCGGGCCGGAAAGCGGCTATTCGGGCCGTGAGATCATGGCGGAATTCAAACGGGCTACAGGACTGCAGGTCGCCACCAACATGATTGCTACCGACTGGCGGCAGCTGGGCCACAGCCATGTGCTTGGCGCGGTGGATATTCCCCTGGCGGATCCCCACTTCTGGACCATGGATGGCGCTGTGCGGGTCGCCCAGCTCTGCAGCGAATGGGGCATGACCTGGGGCAGCCATTCCAACAACCACTTTGATGTATCCCTTGCCATTTATGCCCAGTGTGCCGCCGCCGCGCCGGGGGAAATCACAGCCATGGATACGCACTGGATCTGGCAGGAAGGACAGCGCCTGACAAAAGAACCCTATCAGGTTAAGGATGGCCTGGTACACATTCCCAGCAAGCCCGGACTGGGCATCGAGCCGGACATGGACAAAATCATGGAGGCCCATGAGCTGTTCAAAAAGCTGCCCGGCGGCGACCGGGACGACAACCGGGGCATGCAGTATTTGATTCCCGGCTGGAAATTCGACAGCAGAAAACCCTGTATGGTACGGTGAGTCCTACTATATAGAAAAAAAAAAGGCATACCGGACGCATTCTTTGAAAAGTCCGGTATGCCGCTTTATTAATCAATCAAGGCTTTGCATATGGCATTTCACGTTAGCAAGTTTATTTCCCAACCGCTAATAAAAATCAGCGCACCATGCATGGGCTTTTCGGATCAAATTTCCAGCCGGGAATCAAATACTGCATACCCGAACTATCATTTCTTTCACCCAAGCAATGCTTAAGGTACAATTGATGGGCTGCCTCGATTTGATCCATATCCGGCTCAATGCCCAGACCGGGCTTGTCAGGCACCTGTATATAGCCATCCTTTATCTGTAACGGTTCAACAGTAAGCCGCTCCCTGCCCTCCTGCCAGATCCAATGGGTATCGATGGCTGTGGGATCGCCCGGCACGGCAGCCGCGGTATGCGTAAACATCGCCAAGGAAATATCGAAATGATTGTTGGAATGGCTTCCCCATGTCAGCCCGAACGCATGGCACAGCTGGCCTACGCGGACAGAGCCTTCCATGGTCCAAAAATGCGGGTCTGCCAGAGGAATATCTACTGACTGCAGGGCAATGGAATGGCACATCTGCCGCCAGTCGGTAGCAATCATGTTGGTTGCCGTAGGCAATCCGGTTGCCCGCCGGAATTCCGCCATGATCTCACGGCCCGAAAATCCGCTTTCCGCGCCGCACGGGTCCTCGCAATACGCAAGGATCCCATGCATGTTTTTACAAAGCTTAACGGCGTCCTTCAAAAGCCATCCGCCATTGGGGTCGATCGTTATCCTGGCGTCCGGGAACCGTTCGTTCAGCGCCCTGATAGCCTTCATTTCCTCGTGGCCTTCCAGCACGCCTCCCTTGAGCTTGAAATCATTGAAACCATACAGGGCCTTGGAAGCCTCTGCCAGCCGGACGATCGCTTCAGGGGTCATGGCTTCCTCTGAGCGGATTCGGTACCACTCACAGTTGCTGTCCGGCTCCGTATGGTAGTGCAGATCCGTCTTTTTTTGATCTGCGACATAGAACAAATAGCCCAATACCTTTACCGCATCACGCTGTTTTCCGTCACCCAGCAGCTGCGCCACCGGCACCTGAAGATATTGGCCCAGCAAATCCAGCATGGCCGCCTCCACAGCAGTGACCGCATGTATGGTGGTACGCAGGTCATATGTCTGTATGCCGCGTCCGCCCTTATCCCGGTCCGCAAAGGATACCTGCATGCTGTGCATTACCCGCTTGTATTCCGCTATGGAAGCGCCTTCAACAAACATTTTTGCGTCGTTCAATGTATTGGTGATCTTTTCACCGCCAGGCACTTCACCTACACCGGTATGACCGATACTGTCTTCCAGGATAACAACGTTCCTTGTAAAAAACGGGCCGTGTGCACCGGATAAGTTTAGCAGCATGGAATCGCGCCCCGCCACTGGAATAACCCGCATCCGCACAACTGTGGGCGTCATATGCTTCAGCCTTTCTGCTTTGATAATAAGGTGTCAAATCAATACCATTACTTTATCAGATGACCAATGCCCGCGCAATAATCGGAGAGCATATTCTGCTTCCATTATTCCGAATACTCTCCCTTGCCATGCAGGGAGGTTCATTTACTGATACAAATGAATCACGCTGTGTTTCAATTGATTTCAACCGCATATACGAGGCGTTTCAGTGTGTATGGCCCGGCCTCGGATTCATCCACAGGGAAAGTCGTGAAAAACGAACATGCCGGCAATAAAAATCGACGGCATGTCACAGTCTATGATCGGTATTGGCTTTTCTCACCCGCGCGGCTCAATCTCTTCACGCCTATCCATTCCCCCTTTTCTTTACTCCCGCAAGATGCGTTCGTTTTTAAGCTGCCTGTATTGCCTGGCAATTTTATAAAGCCCGGATGTCATGGGCAGCAGAAAGACGGTCAGCGCTCCCGCCATGACAGCGCTCGGCGTTTCCCTGAGTCTTAACCAAACCCAAGCATTCAACGCGATGGCTGGCACGAGCAGCAGAATCAGGCAAAGCATTAAGGTTATGAGCCTCTTCAGATGATTGATCCGTGAATCCAGGTCGCTGTACAAGTCGAACGCACCTTCCGTTGTTTGCTTCCTGAAATACACCCAGTGCTTAAAGGAAGCCACATATTCCGCACCAGTCTCCTCCAAAAAGCGGATGTAGGATACGCTTTCGCCGCTTCCGGGGCGATGCCTGAGCCATTCCATCCGGTATACATATCCGCCCGGCTCGCCTTCCTCAAAATCAAATCTTCCAAAGCCGACATTCTTCAAATGCAGCCCCTTTTCCGCCATTTCATTGATCCATTGCATCTGCTTTTCAAAATCCCATACGAAATATAGCCGCCTTACCGTATGAATCATTGCACTTTCCCTCCCGTAATCTTTTCCCCGTTGTCAATAAGCTCCCGAAGGCGGCTGATCTCGCCGAAAACAGCCTGCTTTCCCTCTTCCAAGATGACATACTCCTTCTTCCGGCTGCTTACATCTCCCGGCAACGCCTTGATCCACCGCTTTTCCAAAAGCGTGTTGATGGCGCCGTACAGCGTGCCGGCCGCCAGCTTCACCCGGCCGCGGCTTAACGACTCCACCTTTTGCATGATGCCGTAGCCGTGCAGGGGTTCAAACAGGGATAGCAGGATGTAGTACACCGCCTCCGTCAGTACAATGGTTTCCGACATGTCCTTTACCTCCAAGTATATCGCCTCCCGATATAACGGAAGACGATGTTATTATATCGGGAGGCGATATAGTTGTCAATACCTAAGCGAAGTTTTTGAAAAATTGAATTGCAATTCATTTTTAAGCTACCTGATGCACATTCCTTGACATGTTTTGACTTATGGTTTATATTGCATACAACAAATACGACAATCAAAAAAGAATTCGCTTGATAGATTAACGAATGGGCGAGGTGCGTTATATGGCGAACAAGATCATATCGGCAGACAACAAGTGTTCCTTAACTGTCACATTTGATTACGCGTATAGTAAGGCATATGTTACGGCGATCTATTCTTTTATTGTGCCTGTCAGCGAATTCCGTTTTTCACTGAGTTCAACTATGTCACTTGGTTCCATAGCTGCCGACAAAGCTGTTAATTGCTCTGTTGCAAAAGAGTGGAAGCCGCGCTGGGCGTTCAAGAGCAAGGAATATGTCGTTTCGGGCGGTGCTCCGTTCAGCGCCCTGACGGTTACATATCACGGCGGTGTTGAGGGGTGGTGCAATATCATTGAAGAGCGGCGCACCGCATTAAGCTCATACTCGGCATGGTGTCCGTTTGAGTTGTCTGTACCATGCGAATCAACGTACCGGCTGCCGAATATGGAGGATTATACTATTATCAACGCCCGTTATGATAATGCGGAGAAGTTGTGGATTTATGGCAGCGAGGGCTATGACGAGGGAAACATAATCGCGCTGCGCAATGACGGATTGTATACAGAAAGCGTTGGAGGGTTTGCGTTTTACTACTTGAATGAAGCCGAAAAGCCGTTTGCTGATTGCCATTCGCAAAGCTATGGCAAGATTATGGATTATTACACAGCGGTTTTTCCGCCTAATCCCATTAAAAAAATGAGCATCGTGCCTCTTGATTTTCCAAGCGGTGGCGGCGCGTATTTCCGCGCGGGCTTGATGGTCATTGAGAAAGCGTCTGAAGACCATTCCACAATGTGCGATGATGTAATCTGTTTGCACGGACACGAACTTGGTCATAATTGGTTCTTCAACGCCAACACCACGACTTGGGAAGACTGGCTTAACGAAACAGGTGCGGAGTGGGCATTGCTGCTGTATCTCCTGCATTGTGGCAACAACACTCTGTTTGCTAAGAAGATTGAGCAAGTCAACCAAAACTATAAAGATACCGAAACGATAAAACCGGCCATCGGCGAGCTGCGCCCCTATACGGGTGTTCACATTCGCGGGGTGGCGTTGCTCTATAAAATATACAAGCGTTTCGGCTCGGAGACGATACTCACAATCCTGCAAACGCTCGCTGAACTTCAATATCCGGCAACGACCGATGATTTGCTTCCTGCATTGCGCATCAAACTCGGCAACGATGTTCCCAGCATAATACAGCGCGGTCTATCGATGACCGACTATGAGGAGTTATAAAAAGAACTTATTAAAGAAAGGATATACCATTACGGAATGGGCTGAAGCACTCCAAAAAGGGTAATAGTAGAAACTGAACCAAAAACGGCAAGAATGGCGTGTTTTGTGATAATTTTTGTGATGTTTTTTAATGATCACTAAAGATTCAAAATCATAACGAATAAGCATATGGTACAAGTGAATTGACAATAGATGGAATGAATAATATAATGATAGCTGATAATTATCATCTATCAAGATGAGGGGGCGTGTCCATGGCAATAACAGCTGAGTGCAAGATTGCTCTTGGTAATAGCCTCCGCACGGCAAGAAAATGTTGTGGTATATCACAACGAAAAGCGGCGCAAGCAGTTGGCAAAACCAATGCATCTCTCAGTGATATTGAGAATGGGTATAATTTCCCTTCTGATGAATTGCTGCTTGACCTTATAAAGCTATTCAAACCATCAGATGAAAAACGAGAAGCGATTTTTGATCTTTATGCAAAGGCTAAGGGAACACCACCTTTGGACATACTGATGTTCCTTAAAGAAAATCCAAATATCCAAATGTACTTACGTCAAATGATGAAAGAGAACCAAGAAAGGTTGGAGGAAAATAAATGAATCAACAAGCCACTATCAACATTAATGAGTACACTAACTTCATATGGAAAATTGCTGATCTTCTTCGTGGTGATTACAAACAAAGCGAATATGGAGATGTTATTTTACCCTTTACTGTTCTATGCCGTTTAGACAGTGTACTTTTACCTACAAAGGCCAGGGTGCTGGAAATAGACCGAACCTCAGCTTTCAGTGAAAAGGTAAAGGAACAGCTTTTTGAACAGGCCACGGGGATGAAGTTTTTTAACCGTAGCAATTTCACATTTGCCAAATTGAAGGACGATGCACCTAACATTGCCGAAAACTTACGAGACTATATTACCTCCTTTTCAATGAATGTTCAGGAGATTATGGAAGCCTTCAATATTTATACGCAGATCGAGCGGCTTGATAAGGCAAAGCTACTTTATTTGATCGTTTCCAAGTATGTTGATGAAATTAATCTGAGCCCCGAAAGAGTACCAAACGACGTGATGGGTTATATATTTGAAGAACTGATCCGCCGCTTTTCCGAAATGTCCAACGAGACAGCCGGTGAACATTTTACCCCTCGTGAGGTCATACGCCTAATGGTTTCATTAATTTTTTCAGTAGATGGTGCGGAACTAAGTGAGCACGGAAAAATGACCTCCCTATACGATCCAGCAGCAGGAACGGGTGGTATGTTAGCAATTGGATCTGACTATTTAAGATCCATGAATCAAACTATATATGTGGACTGCTACGGTCAGGAACTTAATCCTATGACTTACGCAGTCTGTAAGTCAGACATGCTTATCAAAGGACAACAATACGACCGCATATTCCTTGGCAATAGCTTTAGCGAGGATGGTACTACGGGTAAGACATTCTCATACATGTTATGTAATCCACCCTTTGGCGTAGAATGGAAAAAATATGAAAAACCTGTTCGCGACGAGGCGGAGAAAAAGGGATATGCCGGGCGCTTTGGCGCAGGATTGCCGCGCATTTCTGATGGTTCTTTCCTATTCCTGCAACACATGATCAGCAAAATGAAACCTATAGAGGAAGGCGGCAGTCGCATCGCTATCGTATTCAACGGTTCACCCTTATTCACAGGTGATGCAGGCAGCGGTGAAAGCGAGATTCGCCGTTGGATTATCGAGAACGACTGGTTGGATGCTATTGTGGCATTGCCCGATCAGATGTTTTATAACACTGGAATTTCAACTTATGTCTGGATTGTCACAAATCGCAAGAGTAAACTACGTAAGGGCAAAATACAGCTAATTAATTCAGAGAATTTTTACGAGAAGATGCGTAAATCTCTTGGCAACAAGCGCAATCAGATAACCGAGGAACATATTGCTAAGATTACTGATATTTATTCCAATTTTACAACAAATGAATACAGTAAAATTTTTAGTAATGAAGATTTCGGCTATAGCAAAATAACCGTGGAAAGACCACTACGGGGTGAGAGGGGTGGGGTGGTTGTGGACAAATGCAATCACCCAAGACCTGATCCCAGCCTGCGTGATTCTGAAATCGTGCCACTGAAAAAAGACATCCATGAACACTTCAAGAATGAGATACTACCTTATATTCCCGATGCGTGGATCGATGAGAGCAAGACAAAAATAGGCTATGAGATTCCCTTTACACGTCAGTTTTACAAATATGCGTGCTTAAGGGACAGTAGCATGATTTTAGGAGAAATTAAGGAATTGGAAAAAAAGATACAGTCTGAGATTGCCGGGCTGTATGAATGAGGGGGTGAAAGTGTGGAATTGCATGATAACTACAAAATCAGCAACGCTAAATATTTCAATGTACAGCCAAACCAATGGACAAGAGTAAAACTAAAGCATGTACTTAAAAGCCCCATTACCGATGGCCCGCATGAAACGCCAGAACTTATTGATGATGGGATTCCTTTTGTATCAGCAGAAGCTATCAAAAGTCTTAGAGTAAATTTTAACCTAAAACGAGGTTATATATCTCGTTCTGACCATGAGCGCTTTTGCAAAAAGTGTAAGCCACAACGTGGAGATATTCTATTAGTAAAATCCGGCGCAACTACAGGAAATATTGCTTTAGTAGACACTGATGAAGAATTTAGTGTTTGGTCTCCTTTAGCTCTAATTCGAAGTGATCCAGCCATTGTCTTAAATACATACTTATTTCAATATTTACAGTCATCGGAGTTCAGATGCCAAGTAGAGCTATTTTGGAATTATGGAACACAACAAAACATTGGAATGGAGGTCTTGGGAAACCAATATGTAGTTTACCCTCCGATACCAATACAGCATGCTATTGTTGCTTATCTTAACCGCAAAACCGTCCAGATTGACAGAATAATTGCCTATAAGGAAACGCTAATCGAATTGCTGAAAGAAACAAGGCAGAGCATTATCAGTGAGGCTGTGACAAAAGGGATTGATCCTAACGTACCTTTGACGGATAGCAATGCGGAGTGGATTGGGCAGATTCCGTTACACTGGAAAATGTCCCAAAGCCGATGGTTGTTTGCATTGAGAAAAGATAGAGCTTTTCCTGATGACGAACAGCTTACTGCTTCTCAAAAGTACGGCATTGTTTATCAAAAGGATTATATGGAGCAAGGTACTCGAGTTGTACAAGTTATTACTGGTGATGATATTTTGAAACATGTAGAACCAAATGATTTCGTAATAAGCATGCGAAGCTTCCAAGGTGGAATTGAATGGAGCGGATTGCGTGGCAAAATTAGTTCGGCATACGTCATGTTGATACCAGATAATGAGAAGGTTTATGCCCCGTATTTTCGATGGTTACTAAAATCCCACAAATATATTCGTGCTTTGCAAAGCACATCAAACTTAGTGCGTGATGGGCAAGCACTTCGCTATAACAATTTCAAGCAAGTTGAGCTACCGCTTATTCCAATAAAAGAACAGATGAGGATTGCGTCATTCTTGGATGCCAAAACAACACTTATTGATAACTTAGCAGAAGAGAATCAAAAGCAAATTGGTTTGTTAAAAGAATACCGCGCGGCCATTATCAGCGAGACCGTCACAGGCAAGACAAAAGTTGTGAAAGGAGATTAGGCTTAATGGCTATTGATACGAGTGAAAAAAGCTTTGAAAGCGCTATGGAATACAGCCTAATCACAATTGGCGGCTACGAAAAGGGTAGCCACTCTACCTTTAATGCTGAGAAAGCTCTTGACATACAGACACTATTCCGCTTTATTCAGTCTACTCAATCTAAGGCGTGGGAAAGCCTATATAAACGTCATGGAGATAAGGTGCAAGAGAACTTCATTAAACGTTTGGTTGATGAACTGAAAAACCGCGGAACGCTGGACGTGTTACGCCATGGCGTGAAAGACTTGGGTGTGGATGTGGCCCTATGCTTTTTTAAGCCAGCCAGTGAGATGAACAAGACCACCATGGATCGATATAATTGCAATATCCTCACCGTTATGCGGCAGGTGCATTACAGCTTATCACGGCCCATGGATTCAGTGGATACCGTGTTGCTTCTCAATGGACTCCCCATCGTTACCCTGGAGCTAAAGAATCCGCTGACAGGGCAAACCTTTCAAGATGCAATTCACCAGTATAGAGAAAACCGCAGTAATAAAGATGCTCTGTTTGCATTTAAGCGCGGCGCTCTTGTTCATTTTGCACTTGATACCGAGCAAGCCTATATGACCACCTGCCTTAAGGGCAAGAGTACCTATTTCCTCCCTTTCAACATTGGAAGCAATAGTGGTGCAGGTAATCCTGTGAATCCAAACGGCTTCCGAACAGCATACGTTTGGGAGGATGTGCTAAATCGCGAAAGTATTATTGATATCATCGAACGTTTCATGCACCTAAGTGTAGAAGAAGACAAGAAGACACAGAAGAAAAAGGAAACCATGATCTTTCCGCGCTATCATCAGCTGGACGTTGTGCGCAAGTTGCTGGCAGATGCTAAGAAGAATGGCAGCGGCCACAATTACCTGATCCAGCATTCAGCGGGATCGGGCAAATCCAATTCCATTGCATGGCTGGCACATCACCTATCAACATTGCACGATGATAACAATCAAGTAATATTCAACAGTACCGTAGTAATCACAGACCGCCGTGTATTGGACAGGCAGCTTCAAGATACTATTTATCAGTTTGAACATGTTGATGGTGTAGTTGTTCGTGTTGAGGAAAAAGAGTCCAAATCCCCCCAGCTTGCAAAGGCGATAAACACGGGTGCGAAAATAATTATCACAACCTTGCAGACATTTCCATTTATTCTGGACAAAGTGGAACACATGGCAGGCAAAAGGTTTGCAGTGATCGTGGATGAGGCGCACTCTTCCCAGACAGGCAAGGCCAGCGAAAAGTTGAAGGAAGCATTGTCTGAGATCGAAAAGCAGGGTGAGGATGCCATTGAATTAAAACTGCATCAGTATGCGGAAGCAGAAGCCAAGGAAGAATCTCGTACGACCGATAGCGAGGATGAAATAGCCCGCGAAATGACAAGCCACGGAATACAGAAGAACCTATCCTTCTTTGCCTTTACCGCCACGCCTAAATCGAAGACCATTGAAATGTTTGGCACAAAGGGTGACGATGGATTACCCCATGCTTTTCATGTGTACAGCATGCGCCAGGCCATCGAGGAAGGCTTCATTCTTGACGTTTTGGAAAACTATACGACATATCAAACCTATTTTCAAATGGGTAAAAAGATAAATGAAGACCCGATATATGGGAAAAGCAAAGCAAACAAGGCACTGGGTAAGTTCCTTAGCCTACATCCACACAACTTAGCGCAAAAAACGGAGATCATTATCGAACATTTTCGCAATGTTACGCAACATCAGATTGGCGGACATGCAAAGGCTATGTTGGTTACAGGATCACGTCTACATGCTGTGAGGTACTATTTTGAATTTAAGAAATACATCAAGAAAATGAAATATACTGATCTTGGTGTGTTGGTAGCCTTTTCTGGCACAGTGAAGGACGGCAAGCTTGATTATACGGAGGCTGGTTTGAATAAATTTTCCGAAAGCGAGCTGCCCGAAAAGTTTGATAGCGAAGAATATCAGATTTTGCTGGTTGCGGAAAAATATCAGACAGGATACGATCAACCGCTTCTCCATACTATGTATATCGATAAAATACTGACAGGGGTCAAGTCGGTTCAGACCCTTTCCCGCTTGAATCGAACCATGCCCGGAAAGATAGACACCTTCGTACTTGATTTTGTTAATACTAAGGAAGAGATTCTTGCGGCTTTCCAGCCCTTCTATCAGCGTACGGACATTGACGATGTTACCGATCCTAACCTGATCTATGACATAAAGAACACACTGGATGGCTATCATGTTTATACCGATGCTGAGATCAACAGTTTTGCTAAGATATTCTTCAAGGATACAGCTAAACAGACTGAGCTGGATTTCGGCAAGATCAGTCCTTACATTGATCCTGCTGTAGACAGATATAAGGCGCTAAAAACAGATGAGGAAAAAAAGGAATTCAAGGCGGGGCTTCATAAATTTGTTCGCTTGTATTCCTTTATCTGCCACATCATACGGCTGGAGGATATTGATTTACATAAGTTCAGTGCTTATGCAAAATGTTTGCTGCGCAAACTACCGCCCGACGACAAGGAAAAAACACCGAATCTGGACAATGACGTGTTGCTTCAATATTATCGCCTTCAGAAAATTTTCGAAGGCAAGATTGAACTGGTCAAGGAAGACGGGCAGCTTCCCGGTGGGAGGCATGGTGCAGGATTGCCTCAAGAGGAAGAGAAGGCAACACTTAGTGAACTGATAGCCAAGCTCAATGAACGCCTTGGAACTAAATTTACTGAGATAGATAAGGTCATCGAGCAATTTGTTGAGGATATGGCCAAAAGCCAAGAGATGCGCCTCCGTGCGAATAATCCTATGGAGATGTTTCGCGTAGCATACGACAACAATATTATGAATGTTGTGATTGGTCGTTTGCAGCAAAATCAAGAATTTTGCACAAAGTATATCGAAGAAGAAACCTTCCGCAATGAAGTAGACAAAATCCTTCTGCCATTGGTGCATGAGAGGCTAATAAGCATAGGACATGATCAGATGTGACTATAGGTATCTTGAATGTGGAGGTTCGAATGATGAGCAAGGGATACAACGAACAACGAGAAATACAATACCGAAAAGACATATTTGCGGCTCTCCCAGCCGAACTACAGATAATAAACAGGCTTATTGAACAAGGGCAGTTGGTTCAGGCTATACATTCACATATCGACATGGGCGATCTTACGGATATTCTCGTTTTTGATGTGAACCGCTCAAAACCCGAACAGAATGAATTCTATGTATACGGAATAGATGTTAAGCAAATCAATGGAAAAGGCGGACAATTCCCGCGTGGTTTCAGAGAAAATACGATTATCTTTGAAACAAAAAACAGAAGCGGTAATCCTGGATGGGGACTGTTCCCCAATCCACAAAACAGGTATATCGCCATTGTCGATGGTTTTGGATGGGACATAGATATGACCAAGCTTTGTGGTGAATATCAAACTGTTGAAGAACTTGATGCAAACAAGATTCGAATAAAGGAAAAAATCGTTAAACAATTTACACGCACTCCAGGCCAATTGACGCATAGATACTACATGTTTAGCCTTGAAGAATTACAGGAATTCTATAATAAGCATAAAGAAGATCAAAAACTATTGCCCTACATACACGGTCGTGATGATCAAAGCGAATGCCGTAGAATACCTCTGTCAATTTTTAGAGCTGAGGGATATGGTTACAGTTATTGGGAGTATCAAAATGATCGATGGATTTGCACAAAAGATGAGACTAACGGCGAAAAGTCAGTAATACCAGGTAAAATCAGGCACTTATACACAGGCAAAGAATACTCTAATGATGAAATCCCAGAAATCATGTTAAAAATTCAAGATGTACTAAAGGTACAGCAAGATAAATACATGATGCAACAAAGGGCATATGTGGAAAAAGGATATGCAAACAAAAATGAACGGATAGATTATCTTCAGATGAAAGAATCTGCAAGGACTCAACACGAATGGGAACAAAGCAGATTGGTTAATGAGTAGTTAATGTTATGAATAGTCACGATGAAAACCAAGTTCAATATGACCTTCGATGCAATGCTTACCGCGAGCGTGTATTAAATGCCCGTAGGAGGCTCCAGGAGCTTGATGCAAGTACTACCCCCGCCCTATATATGATGATGACTACACGCGGTGATATGCGCGGAAAACTGGCATCCTTGATGAATTATATCTCTTCCATCCAGCGATATGCCGACATTGATGCTCATGGCAATGCATGGGCTGCAATTGATATGCGGCGACTTGTTACCTTGTTTGGTGGAGGGTTGGATACATGGGAGCGTTACTTGGCTTTGCTGGCAGCATGGGGCCTTCTATTGAAAAGGAAGCCAAGGCCAACCAAAGCATCAGCTACAGCAGAGAAAGCACTGTTGCAGAGAGCGGAAGCAAAAAAATATGGTTTATCAGCAGCGTATTTCAATCCTATGATGAGATATGCCATACCGGAATATACAGAAGACCGAATCATGCAAGCAGAACGTATGGCAAAACATTGGATTGATAGTGGTTATTCCATGCGTGGCATGAGCAAGGCTGCAATAATATCCGCATATGGGCAAAATGTGGCTAATCGAGCTTACAAAGATATCCGAAAGATAAGCCCAAAGCAGATGGCTATCGCAACTGCATTTGAGGGAACACTTGCGGACAGATTGAACTCATATGGCTATGCAACATTATCAAATTTAACAGAAGCTGTTATTGAATCTACCGGGTACAGTTCAAAGCGCATCATTAATGTATGGGGACGCATCAAAGGAGACTTAATGGAGCGATATTCTTTAGCTTACCGAAGGCCTACAAAGGAAGAGGTTATACGCTATCAACTATCCGGCTTTGGTTGGATACTCATGCAGGATAAGTGATAACCCAGAAACATGATATAGCGTTATCAACTTCTCTTTTGCGCGTGCGTGTCCATGGAAAAAGGATAACATACGAATGTGTGAGCAAACACAGCGAAAAACCATAGAGCGTATGAGAAATCCCAAGGAAAAACGGAGATATTCGCTTATTCACAGAAACAGCCGTTGATGCATAGCGCAATTGTTATCCACGTTTTCATGCGGTTTACTACAATCAATATGCGACTATCCTATAACAAGGCTATACAAAATCTCTTGTTACCTCTCTTTATCTTTTGTTTCAAAAACGAACGTTTGTGATACATTATTTAAAAGAGGGAAAACATCGCACAAAAGCATTGAAATACGATATCATAACTCATATCAAAAACACATTGACATAAACTACCGTTTTTGATACAATTTCCATCATCAAGGACGGGAGGACACCACAATGACCATTGGATATGCTCGTGTCTCAACAGCGGATCAAAATTTGGATAGACAGATGGACAACCTCACAGCGCGGGGATGTGAGCGCATCTACCGCGAGAAGATGACCGGAACAACCTCGGCAAGGCCAGAGCTGGAAAAGATGCTTGATACCCTGCGATCGGGTGACACACTTGTAATTGACAGTTTCAGCCGTCTGTCGCGCAGCACTAAAGACCTGTTAGAGATAGTTGAACGCTTGCAGAAGATGGATGTACACCTTGTTTCACTCAAAGAGCAGTTGGATACCTCCACCGCTACAGGGAAGTTGATGTTGACAATGCTATCCGCTCTTTCTCAGTTTGAGAGGGATATCATTGCAGAGCGCACAGCGGACGGCCTAAAAGCAGCAAGAGCGAGAGGAAGGATGGGCGGTAGACCAAAGGCTGATGCAAAGGCTGTCGATCGAGCCTTGAAGCTCTACGACGCTCAAACGATGAGCATAAAGGAAATAGCCGAAGCAACAGGCGTGAGCACAGCGACGATCAACAGACGGATAAGAGAACGCAAGGCAGAAAAGATATAGTGCATTTAGCTTGGGTGGAGGCAAACAGCGTCCACCCTTTTACGTTTGAACACTTTTTCATTTCTGCGTAGATCAATGCCTATCGTTCATCAATATATTGTTAAAAAATATTTAATGCCGAAGGCGGGGCTTTTTGGGGGTTTTCGAGTCTTATATGTATTGGGAACTGAATGCAGGGAGGACTTGACAACATGACGTAGGATGATATGATTTTGTTGCTTAAATATGCGGCTCAAAATGGCGCAGAAAAAGCACTGGTTAAACTGGGTATGCTTTTAGAATCGATGAACCTTGAAAACACCATATTCACAAGCACAGACACGCCATTCTTGCCTTCTACAGCGGAAGGAGAAGGTGAGATGGCGAAACAGTATAAAGATAGGTTGATTATCGGCTATACGCCAGATGGTAAACCTATACCCGTATGGGTGACAGGTAAGGGTAAGACGACGTTCTATGACAACGTAGTTTTCACATATGCGGAACATAATATGTTGGAACGGCTTGGATATAAACTCGTCAAGCTTGAGGAACCGGCTGTCCATGTAAAGACAGAGGCACCAAGCATACAAGATACCCCGACGTTTCTACAGTACACAGAAGAGTGGCTTTCACTTCAACGTGATTCTTATCGACAGAATACCTACAAAGCTTATGAAACTATCCTCAATGCACACCTATACCCTTACTTTGGCGGCATGCCACTTAAAGAGATTACGCATCATACGGTGCAGCAGTATCTCAACATGAAGCGTGAAATGTCAAAAGGGTCTTTGAGTACGCACTTAGCCAGGCTTAAGGCTATTTTTGCATCAGCGGTGGAGGAAGGCTTAATAACCGTAAATCCTGTGAAGCATCGAAGTATCCGCAATCCCGGCAGGGTTCTTCCGAGACGAGAGGCTTTGACAGAAGAAGAACGACTAAAAATTATTGAGGCAATGCCTGACATGGATGAAACCGATGCACTCTACATAGCTATCTGCATGTTTGCAGGCCCAAGGAAAAGTGAAACACTGGGCTTGCAATGGAAGCACATCCAAGACAAGATACAGATACGCCAGCAATGTCAGGTAAACAACAAGTCTATCATCCTACCCCCCAAAAGCGAATGTGGCGTGAGGGATATCCCCATTCAAGACAGGTTAAAACCGTATCTTGCAAAACATGGCAATGACGAAGAATACCTTTTCGGCAAGGGCACAAAGCCACCAACAAAGTACATGTTCGAAAAGATGTGGCAGAGAATAGAAACACATTTGCAGGGTATAGGTATTTCGAGCCATATTCTACGCCACACGTTCATCACAGAGTGTGCAGAGAATGATGTACCTGTCAACTACACCCAGGAGGTTGCAGGCCATAGCGCACCAGGAATAACCTTAGGTATATACACCCATGTAACCCCAAAAATAAAGCAGAATGCACTCCAAAAATTAAACAGTCTGTGATAGGTTTTGTGATATTTTTTCCCCTAAAAGTTTTACATCATCATCCCAATTATGGTAATGTATGGCATGTTTTTAGGCGATATTGATGAGTATTCAGTATACAATCGTTCAATATCAACAAAATTTTGTGGCATAAATATCCATAAACGCAAAGAAAGGATATACCATTACGGTATATCCTTTCAGGGCCTGCGGGATAAAGCAAACCACCTTATAAATCGGAAAGGTTCACTTGCCGCAATCGAACGGGCACACGCACAGCTTCTTTTCTCTCTCACATCTACACAGGCGCTTTTCAATTCCACGTCTACATCGAAAAAAAGGAATGAAAGGCCTTCATGCGCCGGTTCGAAACGATCCTTACGGATCATCCGCCCCAATGCTAGCATACCCCGCAAAACCCGGAATATGCGCGGACGGAGATTCAAAATTTTATTGAAGTCAATATGTGATTTTTTTCTTTTGTACAGCCGCCGTCATATATGGCGCTGCCGGTAAACGCATACAAGGCGTGCATTACGTTATTTGTCTGCCGTAAAGGTGTGCTGGCCAAACCTTGTCTTTTCCCAGCAATCGTAGCCGCGCACGGTAACGCTGTCCGGCAGTTCCTTAAGATCCAATGATATTGCTTGCACAAACTGCGTATCGCTCTTGGTGCCGTCCGGGAGCGTGACGCCGACTATGCCTCCACCCACCATATCAGCTCCCATCTCGATGTGCTGTCCTTGACCATCCAGGTATTCAAACCACAGCCCACCCCTGGCCAAAGCTGCATCCGCTTCTGTTGCGTTCGGGGAAATGGAGTAGGTAAGCTCCGAATAGATGCCGGCGTCGGTCTTTGTCAGAATAATCTTGTCCACAGTCACGCCGGTCTTAACCACCGCCACCGGGCCGGAATACTGCCGCTGCGTTTTGTGAACGTTCACCGGCAGGTCAAAAGTAAACTGTCCCTTTATTAACTTGTCGGTTATTTGCCCGTCTATCAACTTGTTTATGGAATAGTCGCATACCAGCGGGATCGTATCGCCTTGCGCAGCAAGCGAACCCGACAAACGTATCACCAGCGTCCCGTCTTCCTCGGCCAGACAATCGGCGCTGCCGTCCACATGCGAATCATTCACCTTGAGGCCAAGGCCTATGCGCATCAGACTCTTCTCCTCTTCGGCCGCGACCTGTTTAAAGGTGCGCTCGTCTCCTTCGTATACGGGGCCGTTGTTTGAAACAAGGTCACTCGGCATCTCGTCAAACGCCATCAAAAGAACCTTGCCTGCAGCCTTAGGCCGCGCTTCAATGATGACATGAAGCGTCGCACCATCATACAGCGCCTCCCTGACCTTGAGAACCACATCCGTCTCATCCCCGCCGGTTTGAGGTATATTTGTCTGTATTGCGTCTTTCGCTTCCGGCGGCATTTGCTTGTCATAGCGGTATTCCATGAAACTGAACAATCCCCACTGAGTGGATGCAGCATAGGCCACGGCGGCCAGAAGCAAAACAATCATAGCCATGGCAACAACGGTTGCCATTTTGATTTTCTTCACGGGTTTTTCCTCCTTCACCTTGCGAAGGGTAAAGGACACCTTATGTTTGAATGCCTCCGGCGTAGGTCCGAACGCGGCCTTCCAATCCCTGTTGCTCATCCTTTACACCTCCTCGCCTAATATAGCTTTGAGCTTTTTTCTGGCGCCCAGCAGACGCGTTTTCACCGTTCCAACGGGCAGGCGCAGCATGGAACCAATTTCCTTCAGCTCATAGCCTTCCATATAGTGCAGCACAATGGGGATGCGCAGCTTTTCCGGCAGGTTCAATATCGCGTCATGAAGGGTATTGTCCCGGATTGGGGATACATCCCTTTGGGGAAGCACATCCACAGGGATCTCCCGCCTGCCTTTTCCTGCGGCGCGGTAGCATTCCCTTAACAGGATGCGGATCACCCATGTCTGCATGTACGTATCCGTACGCAGCTGTTCCCGTTTTTCCCACGCCCGGCGGATGCATTCCTGCACCGCGTCCTCCCGGTCGCACGTTCTGTTTAGGAGGCTGTAGGAAACCCGGTACAGCGTGTCCTGCATGGCTACGATTCGCTGCTCAAACTCCTCCGAGGTCATTCATGCATCTCCTTGTACTTATGTGACTTGACAGGCCTGTCATAAGGTTAGAGGCAAATACCCTCCGGTAGGTTTTTGGTACATAAAAGAAGCTGTCATGCCAAACGCATATTTTGCATCATCATATACAAAGTAAGGATTTCGTGCCTGCGGGCGCGACCAAAGGGCTTTCCGGTCGCCCTTTGGTAACCTTCGGAGGTCATTTCCCTTGTATATAGGTTGCATAATGCGACTGGCATGACAGCCTGTATTATGGTGTCTACCTGTTACATTCTTTCCGGCGCTTCCATACCGATCAGATACAGCCCCTGCTTGACCACATTTTTGACGGCCTCGGTCAGCTTCACCCTTGCGGCAGCCAATCCATCGCCATCATCCAGAATGCGGTGTTCGTAATAGAACTTGTTGTAAGCCTGGCAAAGGTCGGTAACCGCTCTTGTGAGGATGGAAGGCTCATAGCGTAGCGCCGCTTCCTTTACCGTATCCGGGAAGCGGGATAGCTGGCGCAAAATCTCCTGGCTTTCATCGTCGGTAAGAGCCGTATAGTCAGGCTCAGGCAGCGAAACATCTTCCGCCTTGCGCAAGAGCGAGCAGCAGCGGGCATGTGTGTACTGCACGTAAGGCCCCGTTTCTCCGTCAAAGTTCAGCGCCCGGTCCCACCAAAAGTCGATGTCCTTGATGCGGTTATTTTGCAGGTCGGCATAAATCACCGCGCCTATACCCACCTGCCGCGCCACTTCATTTTTGTTTGCTAGCTGTGGGCTCTTTTCCTCAATGATGGCCAGTGCCTTCTCCTGGGCCCTTTTCAGCAGGTCTTCCAGGTAAACAACATGGCCCTTTCTGGTGGCCAGCGTCTGCCCTTCATAGGAGATCATGCCAAAGGCCACATGCTGCAAATCCTTGGCCCAGGGGTAACCCATCAATTCCACAACCTTGATCCACTGGCGGAAGTGCAGATCCTGCTGATAGGCCACCACGTACAAGCATTTGTCAAAGTGATACGTATCCTGGCGGTACAGCGCCGCCGCGATATCCCGGGTGGTATACAGCGTAGCGCCATCCTTTTTCAGGATCAGGCAGGGGGGCATTTTGTATTCTTCCAAATCCACAATGGATGCCCCGTCGCTTATGGTAAGCAGGTTCTTTTCCTTGAGTTCTTTCACAACCCTGTCCATCTTGTCGTTGTAAAAGCTTTCTCCTGCATAGCTGTCAAAGGAAACGCCCAATAGGTCATACACCTTTTTCGTATCCCGCAGCGTCAAATCTTTGAACCAGTTGAAAATGTGAAGGGCTTCCTCCTGCCCGTCCTCAATGGCCTTGAACCAGGCCCGGCCCTCATCTTCCAGGGATGGGTCCTTTTCAGCTTCCTCGTGGAAGCGAACATACAAGTCGACAAGGGCCTGGACCCCGCCCTGCTCCACCGCCTCGATGGATCCCCAATGCTTGTAGGCGGCGAGCATTTTACCAAACTGAGTGCCCCAGTCGCCCAAATGGTTGATGCCCACGGTAGTATAGCCCAGGAAGTCAAAAATGCGCTTCAGGCTGTGGCCGATCATGGTGGTGCTCAAATGGCCAATGTGAAAACGCTTGGCGATGTTGATGGAGGAATAGTCCAGGCAGATGGTTTTGCCTGCACCTTCATTGGTCGCGCCCCATTTTTCCCCGGCATCCAGCACAGCTTGCAGCGTTTCCTTGGCAAAGTTCTCCCTGTTCAGGAAAAAATTCAAATAGCCTCCTACGCAATTTAGGCGTGCCACATTTGGCGCGTCGATGGCTGCTTGCAGCCGGGAGGCGATCATAGGCGGCGCGGCTTTCAACGCCTTGGCCAGGCGGAAGCAGGGAAAGGCGTAATCACCCATTTCCCTTTCCGGGGGTATCTCCAGAAATCCAGCGATCTCCTCCCGGCCGGGCAGGTTCTCTACGTTGGGCCAGGCGGCGTTCAAACCGGTCTCAATCAATGCGGCAATGCGAGATTTCATATCCATAGGCCATTCTCCTTTGGGCTGCCTGAATATTGTACGGTTTATCTTACCATAGGGAAGGGCCTGGCGCAACGGATTTGGCATATAAGGTTTTCGGAGAGGGAGCTTTTCTTGGAAGAGCATCCTCATACAAACGAAATTGGGTCAGTATGGAAAATGTGATATAATGTTTTGAAAAAACCGTAAGATTTCATCCCGGATTTACTAAAAGGCGCGGAGGATAATACAACATGATTCTACTGGAAACAGATCGCTTGATAATACGGGAATTCAATCATGACGATACGCCATTGGTTATGCAATATAGTCAAGAAACCTGTAAACGCAATGAATTGCCTGATGAGGTATTTGAAACATTTGACGAAGCGTTTCAGCAGATCAATATGTGCATGCAGAATTACGCCGAAAAGAAATATCCGCTGGTGTACGCAATCGTATTAAAGGAAACGAATATTTTGATCGGGGATATTCTATTGTGCCCCATAAAGGAAGGTATAGAAATAGGATATTCCATCGCAGAAAATTATCAGGGCAACGGATACGCTGCAGAGGCAATAAGACCATTTGTTCACTGGTCAAACGAATTTTTGAACCTGCCTATGGTGTATGGTCTGGCGAAAAAAAGCAATATTGCTTCCTGGAAGTCCCTGGAGAAGGCAGGCTTTACCTTTTTGCACGAAAAAGAAATCAATTTCTTCGGGGGAGTATTTACATTCAAGGTATACGCGCAGCAAGTATTATGAGCTTGCTATCAAGAGCAAGGCCGTACAAGCCCAATATGGGACAGGGCTTGAAAGTTCCTGCCATTTTGGGCTACAATAAAGGATAGCTTTATGCGCGGAGGGGTTATACCCTTCTTTGTTCTTAAGCGCAGCGAAAGGAATGAAGGATTCAAATGACGTTTTCAAATGCTTTGTCCACCGAATTTCATATCCAGCCTTGGCAGGCGGAGGCGGTGATCCGCCTGTTGGACGAAGGAAATACAGTTCCCTTTATCGCCCGTTACCGCAAGGAGCAGCACGGAGAGTTGAACGATCAGGTTCTGCGGGATGTCTCGCTTCGCCTGGAGCAGCTTCGCACTCTTCAAAAACGGCGGGATGAAATTCTCGCATCGCTGGAAAAGCAGGGTGTTTTGACGGAGGAACTGCAAAAAGCCGTTAACGAAGCGGAAACAACGGGCGCGCTGGAGGATATCTATCGCCCTTACCGCCCCAAGCGCCGCACCAGGGCCACCATCGCCAGGGAGCGGGGGCTGGAACCGTTGGCCAATATACTATTGATGCAATCCGTTAAATCCGGCAGCGCCGACGATCTGGCTGCGCCCTACCTATCCGAAGAAAAGGGCGTGCCCGATACAGAAGCTGCCCTTGCCGGCGCTATGGACATACTGGCTGAGGATTTTAGCAACGATGCCGGGATACGCACCCATTTGAAGGAGCTTTACAACCGCACCTGCCAGGTAAAGGTGAAAGCGGCCGGTGAAGAAGATTCCGTGTACCGCATGTATTACGACCATCAGGAATTGATGCGGCTCATGCCTTCCCACCGTGTTCTGGCCATGAACCGGGGCGAAGCGGAAGGATTTTTGAAAGCTTCCCTTGCTGTAGAGGAAGTGGACGCCATTGCGGAAGTAGCCAAGCCCTTTGTACGGCCCGGAAGCATTACCACCCAATATGTGCAATTGGCAGCGGAGGACAGCTACCGGCGCCTGATCGCCCCTTCGCTGGAAAATGAGCTTCGCGGCGATCTTACCAGCCGTGCCCAGGAGGCTGCAGTAAAGGTATTCGCCCAGAATTTAAAGCCGCTTTTGATGCAGCCTCCGGTTAAGGGCAAGGCTGCCATAGGACTGGACCCCGGCATCCGCACCGGCTGCAAGACGGCAGTGGTGGATGAAACGGGCCGTGTTCTGGATACTGCGGTGATCTATCCCCTGCCCAGCCATGGCCGTGTGGAACAGGCCAAGGATACGGTAAAGAAGCTGGTCCGTAAACATAAGGTTCAGGTAGCGGCCATCGGCAACGGCACCGCTTCCCGGGAAACGGAAGAATTCTTCGTAAACGTCCTGCACGATATGCCAGGGGAAAACCTGTCTTACATGGTGGTTTCCGAGGCAGGTGCTTCCGTCTACTCCGCATCCCCCCTGGCCGCCAAGGAGTTCCCCCAGTTTGACGTATCCTTGCGCAGCGCCGTATCCATTGCCCGCCGCCTGCAGGACCCCCTGGCGGAGCTGGTGAAAATCGATCCCAAGTCCATAGGCGTTGGCCAGTATCAGCATGACTTGAAGGAGACGGAGCTGGACGCGGCGCTTTCCGGCGTGGTGGAGGATTGCGTAAACGCTGTAGGCGTGGACGTAAACACCGCCAGCCCTTCACTCTTAAGCCACATTGCCGGCATCAACAGCACCGTGGCGCAGAATATCGTTACCTTCCGGGAGGAAAACGGCCCTTTTGCCACCAGAGCCGGGCTCAAAAAAGTGCCCAAACTGGGACCCAAAGCATTTGAGCAGTGCGCCGGCTTTTTACGCATACCCGGCGGCAAAAACCCGCTGGAGAATACAGGCGTCCACCCCGAATCTTACGAAGCCGCGGAAGCGCTTCTAAAATTGGCGGGTCTGACCGTACGCACCGCACCGGGCAGCCTAACTAAAAAAGTAGAAGAGCTGGGGCCGGAAAAAGCAGCCAAACAATTGGACATTGGCCTGCCTACCTTGAAGGATATCGTCAAGGAACTGGAAAAGCCCGGCCGTGACCCGCGTGACGAGCTGCCCCCGCCTCTTTTGCGAAGCGATGTACTCACCATGGATGATTTGAAACCCGGCTTGGAACTGATGGGCACAGTTCGCAATGTAGCTGATTTCGGGGCCTTTGTGGATATCGGCGTCCATCGGGACGGGCTTGTCCACGTCTCTCAATTAAGCCGCCGCAGGGTGAACCATCCCGGTGAAGCCGTCAAGGTTGGCGATGTGGTCAAGGTCTGGGTCGTGTCCGTGGAAAAAGAGAAGAATCGCATTTCCCTCACCATGATCCCCCCGGCACAGTAACGGGAGAGACGGGAACAAATGAATTATAGTATGCGGGGAGGGGCCTTTTTGCGAAAAGTCTCCGGCCATCTCAATCATCGCCGTGATTCGCTGCCACTCTCACGGCTCGTTTCGCTGGCCTCCTTCGCCTGACACTTTGCCCCCACCGGGGGCGGTCAGGCTTCGGAGCCTCCCCGCACCCTCCCCTTAAAAAATTCTATATATTATTCCCCCAGCAACATTTTCCTCAATTCCTCCACGGAATGCGCCATCAGCTCGATGGGGTAACCGTCATAAAAGTGGTCGGGATCAAAAAAGCAGCCGAAAGACCCCGCGTTCTGGGAGGATAGCACATCGATATCTCTATCGCCCACCATCACCACGCGGCCTTTTTTCATTTGGTGGCGCTTAATAAGGGCCAGCACTGCATCCGGAGCAGGCTTTAAAGCAAAACCGTCCGCGCTGGTTATGGTATCCTCAAACAGATGAGTAAGGGAACACGTATCCAGGTACGTAAGAGCCGACAGGCCGCGGTGGGTAAACAGATAGTTCTTTCCGCCCCTTTGTACAATGGCCTCCAGTAATTCGGGAATGCCGGCATACGGGCGTGGAGAACCCACATTGGGATCCTCCTTTGTAAAATCCCTGTAACTATCTTTCAATTCTTCATCGGGCAAATCCAATTTAAACCGTTTCTTCAATACCTTAAGTGCATGGCCTACCGATACCTTGGTCAAAGCATAGGCTTCCTCATATGTTACGGAACAGCCAAAGTTTCCAAAGGCGTCCCGGATGGCCGTGGCGATTTGAGGGTAACTGTCAAACAGCGTGCCATCAAAGTCCCAAATGTAATGGTCAAAGGGAAGCTCCATGGAAAGTTTCGCAATCAACTCCCTGTCCGCAGGGCACGCCTCAAATTGCATGAGCTCCCTGGGCCACAGCCATTTGGCTTCGCAATGCACCGTAAGATCCGGCTCCCCGCTTATAATGCGGGCATCGTAAAAGTAAAAGCGGATGGATTTATCAGAATAGTCATAATCAAACTGATCATACAAGCCATCGATTTCAATGCCAACCTTCAGTTCCTCATGGCACTCCCGTATCAGGCATTCTTCAGGCGTTTCCCCTTTTTCCAGCTTACCGCCGGGAAACTCCCATAAATAGGCACAGGATCCGCCTTCTCCCCGGCGGCACAGAAAAATCCGCCCGTTCCGGCGGAATATGGCTGCGGCAACCTCAATTCGGTTCATAAACTGGCCAAAGGACTTAATTGTCCTGTTCCTCCTTTGATTCTTCCGGCGGCTGAAGCTTTGTAATGACAGCCGTTTCCACCCGGTGTTCCAGAAGCTCCTCCACAAAAATGTGAAGCCCGAAGACTGTCACCTCGGGGTGGCTGCCATCCTGGGGGATGGTCGTAAGCTGGCTGAAAATCAGCCCGCCAAGGGTATCATACTCCTCCTCCAAGGGCAGCGTTATATCAAGCGCCTCGGACAGCGTTTCCAGTTCCACAGTGCCTGCCACACGCCACTGGTTTTCGCCGATGGGCGTGATCTCCTGCTTGGCAGCCGGGTCGAACTCGTCGTAGATGCTGCCTACGATTTCTTCCAACAGGTCTTCCATCGTCACGATGCCGCTCATGCCGCCATACTCGTCCACCACAACGGCCATGTGCACCTTTCTTCTTTGCATCTCCCTAAAGAGAACGTCAGCCTGCACCGTTTCCGGCACGAAATACGCTTCCCTGAGTAGTTCCCGCAGGGGCTTGGGGGGATTTGCGTGCTCGTTGAGCAGATAATCCCTGGTGTACAGGATGCCCAGCACGTCGTCGATATCTTCCTCATACACGGGAAAACGGCTGAGCCCCGTTTCCAGGATCGTCTTGACGATGGTCTCCGGTGTGTCCTGTATCCAAATTGAGGCCACATCGGTGCGGTGGATCATCACATCCTCGGCAGAGGAATTGTTGAATTCAAAGATGTTCTCGATCATGTCCCGCTCATTGGTTTCAATGGCGCCCTTTTCCTCGCCGATGTCCACCATCATGCGGATCTCTTCCTCGGTAACGTTGCTGCCCTCCTGATGGGGATTGATGCCCATTAGCCTAAGCACACCGTTTGTGGATACAGACAGGAACACAATGATTGGCTTGGTCACCTTGGCCAGAAAGGATATGACGCCGCAAGTAAAACGAGCCACCTTTTCCGGCCTTTGCAATGCGACGCGCTTGGGCGCCAGTTCCCCCAGCACCAACGTAAAATAAGACAAAATAAGCGTGATCAGTATCACGCACAGCGTATTGAGCGTATCACGAGGCAATATGGCGACATGAAGATCATTCACAAGCCAATCTGTAAGACGGGAGGCGAAGTTGTCAGCCGCAAAGGCGCTGCCCAGGAAGCCTGCCAGGGTAATGCCCACCTGAATGGTGGATAAGAAACCGTTGGGCGCTTGTACAAGGCGCAAAAGTTGCTTGGCTTTTGCATCCCCTTCCTCCGCCAAATGGCGGATTTTGTTTTCATTCAAGGAAATCACGGCGATTTCCGTAGCGGCAAAGAATGCGTTGACGGCAATGAGTGCCAGCTGCAAAAGTAAATTGCCCCATATTGGGTCGGAGGACAAGGTATAACCCCCTTTAGTAAATCGGCTTGACAGCCATGCTATACTATATCATGATTGACAAAAAATTGCACCTGATTTCCCATCATTCTGTTCGTCTAATTCTCTCACTATCCTGTCTGCAAATTATTTGTATTCTTTAAGATGGCCATCGCTTCATACTCCTCAAAAAAAGCATGGCAGGTCTATATGTGCGTTACAAAAGAAAATTATTCATAGGAGCATATGCGGTATGATTCAATGCATTTTTCGGAATAAGATGCTTTGCGGAAAAAAATGGCGGAAATACCTTACCCTATCCTTTCTGTTCCTCTTCCTTCTTATGACGGCTGGCGCAATGGCGCAAGAAAGTACGGCGCCAGAGCTTACCTCATCATGTACCTTCCGTGCGTCCCGCCGCAGAGAACAGATCCCTTGGTTGACGGATTCAAGCTATAATACCTTTTGGCATGGCAGTCCGGAATGCTGGGTGGAGATGACGCTGCCGGAAGACAAGCCATGCTATGGCATTTACATTTGCTTTGGCGGCATGTTGACTGCATGGGAAATTCAAGCGCAGGATGCATCCGGCGCGTGGAAATCGGTCTACAAGCCTACAGATGCGTTTTACCATCAATATGTACCGCTGCCCGGTCTTCATCATTTTCGCATTTTCTCCGGTACCGGCAAGGGGAAGGAATCCCTTGGCATATCAGAAATAAGGCTATTGGGTCTGGGCGCATTGCCTGAATGGGTGCAGGTTTGGAAAAAACCGCAGGGAAAGGCAGATCTGATGGTCGTTGCCGCCCATCCCGATGACGAACTACTGTTCATGGGCGGAACGATTCCCTATTATGCAGGTGAGCAAAAGAAAAAGGTTATTGTCGTATACCTGGCGAACACGCATTCCAAGCGCAAAAGCGAGTTGCTCAATGGCCTTTGGCTTTGTGGCGTGCGTGACTATCCGGAGATGGGAACCATGGTAGATCATTTTGGCTTAATATTGAGAAAGCTGTATATGCAATGGGACGAAAAAGTGCTTGAAAAAAGGATTACACGCCTGATTCGCAAGTACAAGCCGGACGTGCTTGTCACCCATGATGTAAAGGGTGAATACGGGCATGCAGCCCACAAGGCGGCAGCAGACGTATGCAAAAAAAGCTTGCTGTTGGCGCACGACCCGGCCTACGACAGCAAAAGCGTGCAGAGCTTTGGTGTATGGCAAACTCCAAAGATGTATTTGCATTTATACCCTGAACAGCAAATATCCATGGATTGGCGCAAACCCCTTCCCGCATTTTCAGGTAAAACAGCCTTTGAGATGGCAGACGCCGCATTCAGACTTCACATTTCCCAACAAAAAGACGTATATACCATGGAGAAAGTAAGTATATACGACAACAGCCTGTTTGGCTTGTATTTTTCCGCTGTCGGCCCTGATATGGCAAAGAACGATTTTTTTGAAAACCTTCCAAATCAGTAATTTTCGTTATTCAATGCCCATGCCATTTCATATACAACTTCTCCAAATGCGCCCATGACATCATCGGCGCGATCTTTTTTGCGTTCAACCGCTTGCCAATGGGAAGTAAATTCATGAACGACAAATACAAATATTTCCGCCCCCTGCGAATATCGGCCTGTTCTCAACCGTCTTAAAGGTATAAGGCCTTATAGACTTTCAAGGAGGACTTCATGACGGACCAGGACTTAGGAACGCGGATTATTTCCCTGACCGCAACGCTGTACCAGGTTTCCTGCAGCCTGCTTCATTCGGAGGCCGACCGCGAAGATGCGGTACAGGCCGCTATCGAAAAGGCATGGCGCAAGGCAAGAAGCCTGCGGGAAGAATCAAAGCTTAAGCCTTGGCTGATACGCATCCTCATCAACGAGTGCTACAGCATAGGGCGAAGGCGTTTTCGAGAAATACCCACAGAAACGATCCCGGAATCCATCGCCCCGGAACACGGGGAAGATGACGATCTGCACGAGGCGCTCACCAAGCTGCCGCAAATCGTGCGGCTGCCTATTGTGCTGCATTACATGGAGGGCTTCACAATTGCGCAAATCGCCTCCATACTGCGCTGTCCCAAGGGTACGGTACTGTCGCGGATGGACCGCGGCCGAAAACAACTGAAAAACCTGCTTTTGAAGGAGTGACATCCGTGGAGAAAATATCCAACAGTACGTGGGAACAAGCCTATGGCGAAGTACCGGCCGGCTTTGCATGCCGCGTCAAAGAGACTGTTCAAAAAATGGAGAACGGAGGCATTAGGATCAAGCGCCGGTTCCTGCCCATCCTTGCCTTTGTGGTACTAATGCTGGCGGTTTCCGCCTTGGCGCTTAACGGTTTTGGCCTGTTGCAAACGCTGACCGGCAGACTTCGTACTTTTCTTCAGCCGGATGCATACACACTGGTACAGCACACAGTTACTCAAAGCGGCGGTATGCTGTCTTCCGCCACTTTCACCGTAGAGGAGGTCATATACGACGGCCGGCAGGTATACGCCCTGATACGCGTGCATGCCAACGATCCCGCCAAGATCTTGTTGATGGACAGCAATGCGGAACCTTCCTGGGGGATGGATTGGTGGAAGCATTTTAACACGGAGGAGGGGCAAACATTTTCAAATAAAGCCTTCGAATCGAACCGGGATATACTCCAGGTAAACATATCTTCAAGCCTGGAAAGCTTGCCGTACATGGAGATAAACGCTACAGAAATCACTTATGACGGGGAGGATATCCTTTACACCCTTTCCCTGTCCGCAGACGGGTCCAGGGATGCCGCGCCGGAGCTTTTCATCTCTGCCTACAACGTGTACCGGGAAGACCTGCCTCATGATCAACGGCTGGAAACGGGAACATTGAAGTTTAACGTAACCTTAACCGATGTTCGCACCGTGTTTCGGGCGGACACGCCCATTGATCTGCCTCTGGCCGGGCTGACAGTAGAATCCATAGCTTTGGAGCAGACTCCCATAGCCACCTACCTGACTACCCAATATCGTTTGAAAGAAAGTGCCACCGACAAGCAGATCATAAACATGCAGGACGGCATTTGGATAAACTGGCTTGACGAAAGCGGCAAGCCTTATCCCGAGGGCAACAGCCAGTCAGGTTTAACACCTATCGGAGAGGGCGGCATGGAGCTTGTCACCGCTTACCGTGCTTTTGAAACCGTCCCAAAAAGCATAGCACTGGAGTTCTATAATGGCATGACCAAGGAGCGCTTTGATACACTGAATATTCCCCTGACAAAGCAAGGAGGGACAAACGAATGAAGAGATTGTGGATAGCCCTGGTTGTCTGCCTATGCCTTATGGGAGCCGGCACCGCGCTGGCGGAAGGGCAGACGGTCACACTGGGAGACGGCTCGCCCATCCCGTATTTTGAAGGGTTTGAAAGCAGCAGCATCGCCGATCCATCAGCCGTGACCGGGATCACAGGCGCCATCGAAGGCAGCTATGTCTTTAAGTCCACCGGCGGAACGCAAGGCTCCATCTCCCGCACCATTACCCTTCAAAACATTGCCGTTACCGACGACTTTTACGCGCTGTACTTCAAAATGACGTATGATGCCCCCATCCCGTTTCCGGATGGCAAAATGCAGTTCAATCTGAATGTGGAAGTGCCTTTTGTCTCCTTGTATGTTAATGGAAGTACTGTTGATTCCCTGGATATGTTCCTGAAAGAAGCTCACTTGATAAGTGACCGGGAAATAATGTGCATGGCCGCCTATTCACTGGAGAAGCCGCTTCCCATAGGGCAGGAGCTGGCAATTGCAACAGAAAACAAGGATGGGCATTTGGCACCGGCTATTCCCTTTACCCTGAATTACAGCCGCCGGAAGGACCCTACCATAAGTTATTCCCCTGCGCTTTCCGTAAAAAGCAACCCCTTTGCTGCGCCGGAAGACAGGGAATACGGCTTGACCGCGGTGATCGAGCGTATTGCATATACGCCCTTTGGCATCCGCATTGTCGTTAACAATGAAAATATCGGAAATGGCACCTATTTTAGCTATACCTTTGCAGACAGTAACGGCAAACTATTGTCCCCATACACGGATATACTGCGTTTCAATTCCAACGCCAGCCTTGAGCATCCCGCCTGGACACGCAATGAGAAATGGTTCTTGTTTGGCAAAGCCGCAAACGAGATTCATCTTGTTCCGGTCCAACATATCAAACTGGATGGCGGATATGGGCAGTTTCTGCGTACCGCCTATGTTCCCTTAGACAGCCTGCCCGCCACAGTGCAATTGGAGGAAGGCGGAACCGTGTATGTACAGGCGGTTTCCATAGAAAAAGATGGCTTCCTGGTTTCCTACACATTGGAAGGTTATGCTGATTACATATATTTTGATTTGGCCGGGGAAGGCAGTAAGCCCCTGAACCTGAACTTTATCAGTTTCAGCAGTGTGGATTTAGCCCAGGGTTTATTACAAGCGGGCGGATATTGGAGCAGCGAGTACAAGGGAAGGCGCGTCGCCCGGGTAACTGCAGAAGATATAGAAAACATAAAGGAACTAAGCATCCATTATTACGCGGGTACCTCCGTTCTTAAACCGGAGGAGGCGGTGGTCATCAAGCTGAAGCATTAAGCCAAACACATTTCTCTGGGCAGGGGAGGCAGTACGCCTCCCACTTTTTTTAATCGTCTGAAAGCATATTTCCTATACACAATTTGTACATTGATCTGATAAGCTGGTATAATGGTTAAAAAACCCAGGGAGGGCAGCGTATGGAACATGTGGAGCTGGACTTTTTCACAAAGGCGCAATTCCCCTGCCAACTGAAATGGGCGTCGGGCGCGCTGTATTTTTTGGTAAAGCATGCTGATCTTGAGGAAAACAAGAATGTAAGCGACTTGTATGCCCTGAAGGATGGCGAAGTGTTAAGGCTTACATCTTCCCGGGACGTAGCTGCATACTATCCAGTGGATGACGGCATCATCTTTCCTGCCGTACGTACGGAAAAGGATAAGGAAAAAATAAAGAAGGGCGAGCATCTCACCGTTCTCCAGTTCTTGCCGCAAAAAGGCGGCGAGGCCAGGGAACTTATACGCCTGCCTTACGCCGCTGGGGATTTCGAGTTCATTACCCAAGACCGTTTCCTGTTCACTGCGCTGTATGACCATGAGCTGGAGGCGGCAAAGATTGAATGCGGCGGCGATATGGAAAAGGCGCTGTCCAAGTTGAAGGAAGACCGGGAAAGCTGCGACGTGATGGATGAGCTTCCCTTCTGGGCAAACGGAGAAGGCATGGTGAACAAGCGCCGCAGCCGTCTTTACCTGTATGACAAGGGGAATATCACCCCCCTTACAGTGGAATTCACCCAGGCCCGGCTTTTAGGCTTATCTCCCGAAAAGAAACAGGCGCTGTATGCAGCGAGTACATATATCGATTCGGCGTCCTTGTTTGACCAGTTGATGCTGCTGGACCTAACTACCCTCAAAGCCAAAGAATTGAAGGTGGCGCCGCAGGCTTCCCATCAGGCCGCGGCCTTCCTTACGGAGGATAAGGCGGCCGTGGCGGCAGGCCTATGCGGACAATACGGCGTCAATGAAAACGCTGCCTTCTATACCTTGTCCATTTCGGATGGTCAGGCGCACCTGATCAATGATGGTAACCAACTCGCATTTGGCAACAGCGTAGGCAGCGACATGAAAATGGGCAACGATTCCTACAAGCTATACCCCTGGCTTGGCGGTTTCGCCTTCATCGCTACAGTCGGCCATGATGCGCAGGTCTTTATCTGGCAGCCGGGAAAAGAAATCCGGCAAATCACACGGGAAGGCGGTTTGGTTGCGGAATGTGCCATAGGGGATGAGAAACTGTACGCATTGTGCATGCGGGACTTAAACGGCATGGAAGCCTATGAATTAAGTTTTGACGGTACAGAAACACAATTGACGCGTTTGAATAAATCCCTGGCCGGGTATCAGCTTTCCGCGCCGAAAAAAATCACCTTCCCCAACGAAAACGGAAATATCATCACCGGCTGGGTTATCCCGCCTATGGACCTTACACCGGATAAGAAAGTTCCCGTGATTCTTGACATCCACGGCGGGCCAAAGACCGCGTATGGCACAGTGCTGTTCCATGAGATGCAATACTGGGCACAAAACGGATATGCGGTCATCTTCTGCAATCCCACCGGTTCAGATGGCGGCGGCAACGATTTTGCCGATTTAAGGGGCCGCTATGGTGAAACGGATTACAGGGATATCATGACCTTTGTGGATACGGCTTTGAGCACCTTCGATTTTCTGGACGGGGAGCGCATGGGCGTTACCGGCGGCAGCTACGGCGGCTTCATGACCAACTGGATTATCGGCCATACCAACCGCTTCCTAAGCGCCGCAACACAGCGCAGCATTGCAAATTGGATCTCCTTCTCCAATATGTCCGATATAGGCGATATCTTCGGCGAAGATCAAATGGCCTCTTCCTGCTGGAAAGACGTGGAACAGATGTGGCGGCAGTCTCCGCTCAAATATGCCGACCGGGTCAAAACACCCACCCTGGTCCTTCACAGCGACAACGACTTCCGCTGCCCCGTGGCGGAAGGCATACAAATGTTTTACGCCCTGCGTCATTTTAAGATACCTTCACGGCTGTGTGTGTTTCACGGGGAAAACCACGAATTATCCCGCTCCGGCAAGCCAAAAAACCGTATCCGGCGCCTCACCGAGATCACCGCATGGATGGATAAGTACCTGAAAAGGGCTGATAACACGGAAAAAGTGGAAAAAACTTCATAAATACAGGCCGAAATTTGTTCTCCTGCAAAATTATTCTTGTTTTTTTAGATGACACGCTATATAATAGGCATGGTTGTATTTCGGGTCTGTGGTTGAAAGCCGAAGCCAGCCGCGGGCGAAGCGGTCCACGTAACCCGGTCAAAGTACCGGTGATCATGGCGCGGTCTAGTTATA